>NZ_JBSFVT010000011.1:0-178224 GCF_053592455.1 Streptomyces sp. NPDC002676
CGTCACCGTCACCGACCCGCGGCGCGGCCTGCCGCTGCGGACCACCGACGCCAACCTCAAGACGACCTCCCAGACCTATGACGCCCTCGGCCGCCGCACGGCCGTGTGGCTGCCCGGACGAGCCCAGGACCCGGCCACCCCGGCCAACCTGACCTTCGCCTACCGGGTGTCCAACCAGGCCGGAGTGCCGTCCACGATCACCACGTCCACGCTCACCCAGGACGGCGACACCCCCGTCTACACCACGTCCGTGCGGCTCATCGACGGCTTCGCGCGGACTCGGCAGATCCAGGAGACGCCCAAGAACCCCGCGTACAAAGCCGGCCGGCTCATCTCGGACACGGTCTACGACTCACAGGGCCGTACGGCGTTCACCGACGCACCGTGGTTCAACAACGCGTCGGCCCCGTCCGAGACGCTCGTGACGACGGCGGAGAGCGACATCCCCGCCCAGACACGCACGGAGTACGACGGACGGGGACGCGCCGTGGTGAGCGCCTTCCGGTCCCTGGGCGTGGAGCAGAACCGCACCACGACCACGTACAAGGGAGCCGACCGCGTCGACGTGGTCCCGCCGAAGGGCAGCTTCCCCACCACCACGCTCGCGGACGCCCGGGGCCGCCGCACCGAGACCTGGCAGTACCGGACGGCCACCGCCACCGGCTCGGCCCTCGACGCCGTCATCAGCCGGTACACGTACACGGCCGACGGCAAGCCGCTGACCCGGACGGACGCGGCCGGGAACACCTGGTCCACCGAGTACGACCTGCGTGGCCGGGAGACCGGCCACAAGGAACCCGACAAGGGCGTCTCCCGGCAGACCTGGGACGCGGCCTCGCGCCTTGCGACGACCACCGACGCCCGCGGCACCACCCTCAGCTACAGCTACGACCTGCTCGGGCGCAAGACCGGGCTGTACGAGGGCGACATCACGCCCGAACACCAGCTGGCCGGCTGGACCTTCGACACCGTCCCCGACGGCAAGGGCAAGGCGGCGAGCTCGACACGGTACGTCGGGGGCCGTGACGGCAAGGCGTACACGACGGCCGTCACCGGCTACGACGACGGCTACCGGCCCCTGGGCAGCAAGCTGACCGTCCCGGGTCCTGAGGTCGGCCAGCAGGCCGGCACCACCTTCACGTACACGACCGCGAGCGGATACGACCCGGTGACGGGCACGCCAGTCAGCAGCACGCTGCCCGCGCTCGGCGGTCTGCCCCGGGACGACATCGCGTACTCGCTCAACGACTACGGCCAGATGTTCTCGTACATGGGCGCCACCACCTATGACGTGCAGACGGAGTACGACGCCTTCGGGCGGGTGGTCCGATCCACCGTGAACCCCTGGGGCAAGCAGGTCGTCTCGACGACCGACTACGACCAGTCCACCGGGCGGGTCCGCAGCCAGTTCGTCGACCAGCAGACCGCGCTGAAGGGATCCGTCCAGCAGACCGACTACACCTACGACCCGTCCGGAAAGATCACCTCGATCACCAACCTCCCGGACAACACGCCCTCCCTGCGTGACCGCCAGTGCTTCCGCTACGACGAGCTGAACCGGCTCGCCGAGGCCTGGACCGACACCGGCGGCATCTCTGTACCACCCGCCTCCGAGTACCGGACCCTCGACCAGGGCGAGTGTGCCAACAGCCGGCCCAGCACCGCCACAGTGGGCGGACCCGCCGCCTACTGGGACGAGTTCGGGTACGACCTCACCGGCAACCGCACTTCGCTGGTCCGGCACGACCCGGCCGGCGACCGCGCCGCCGACGTCGCCGTCACCCAGACGTACGGCACGGCCGGGGAGCGCAACGCCCCCACCACCGCGCCGGACACGGGCGGCGGCACGGGCGGCCCGCACGCGCTGCTGACCGCGGAGACGAAGACCGGCTCCACGGTGACCGGCACCGGCCGGTACCAGTACGACGCGATGGGCAACACCACCCGGTACCAGGACCCCGCCTCGGGCACGGCCGAGGTGACCTGGAACAGCGAGGGCAAGCCGGCATCGGTGACCACGGCCGACCGGATCAAGGGCATCGCCGGCAAGTGCCTGGACCTGGACGGCACCGGGACGGCGGACGGCACCGCCCTGCGGATCGCCGCCTGCGGCTCGGCCGCGGGGCAGAAGTACCTCGTCACCGGCGACCGGCTGATCACCGCCGACAAGTGCGTGACCGCCACGGGCACCCTCGCGGGCAGCGCCGTGGAGCTGCGCGGCTGTGACGGCCGCCCCGGTCAGACCTGGAAGTCCCGGAGCGACGGCACGCTCTACAACCCGGACTCCACCCGCTGCCTCACCGTGCCCCAGGGCGCCACGGCGGACGGCACGAAGCCGGTCCTGGACGACTGCGCCCTCACGCCGTCTTCCGCCCAGCAGTGGACCATCCCGAAGTCGACCACCACCTACCTCTACGACACGGAAGGAAAGCTGCTCGTTCGCCACAGCCCTGGCACGACCGTGCTGAACCTCGGCGACGACCAGCTGAGCGTCGACACCGCCACGGGCGCCCAGACCGGCACCCGCTACTACCCGATCCCGGGCGGCATGACCATCGTGCGCGTCGGGGCCGGCACGGCCAAGGGGGCGTTCACCGTCCAGACCGCCGATCATCACGGCACGAACACGCTGAGCGTCGACCTCTCCTCGGGCGCGGTCAGCCGACGCGCCCAGGATCCCTTCGGCAACCCGCGCGGCGCCCAGCCGGCGGCGTGGGCCGGGGACCGGGGATTCGTCGGCGGCCGGCTGGACCCGGGCACCGGGCTGACCCTGCTCGGCGCCCGCCAGTACCAGCCGAGCACGGGCCGGTTCATCAGCTCGGACCCGCTGCTCGACTCGGACGACCCGCAGTCGTGGAACGGTTACGCCTACAGCGACAACAACCCCGTCAACGGCAGCGACCCCAGCGGGCTGTTCTGTGACGGCTGCTCGGTCGACAACCCGGACTCGGCGTGGATCGACCACGGGCCCGGCTGCACGAACAGCGGCTGCTACCACGAGGACGGCAGCCACACCGACCTCAACGGTTACTGGACGTCGGGCAAGGTGTACGGGCCGTACAACCCGTGTATGTGGTGCAAGCCGAAGCCGCCGGTGGACCCGTGCCCGTACTGCGTGAAGAAGCCGTCGGGTTCGACGTCCAGCGACCGGGGCCCGGGACCCTGGAAGCCCAGGCCGACTCCGGCCCCGGCGGGGTCGCAGCCGGGGCCGTACGGCGACATGATTCCGCCGAGCAACAAACTGGCGCCGATAGCGCATGCGTACACCCACACCGAAGACGTGGGATCGTCTCGATGGATGAGCCCCGAAAAACTGATGAGCGACTTCCAGCAGCATCCGCTGCAGTTCTTCCCCTTCCCGGTCGAGGGCTGCACTTCCCTGACCGAAGGGGCCGAGTGCCGTCTCAAGCCCGGCGAGCTCATCCCCGGGGGCATGTACGTCGGCGGCAACGGCGTCGTGCGGGTGCACACCACGCCCACCAGCACGAGCTTCGTCGTCATCTCCCAGAACTACTTCGACGATCCGGGTTCGGTCATCACGTTCACGACCTCGGAGAAGAACGGCAGGCTGATCATGACTCAGCGAGGCGAATCCACCGGTTCCAACGGGATGATCTGGGCTGGGGTCAAGGCCGGCCTCGCTGACTACTCGTGGGGGTTGATGGGCGACAAGCTCCGCGACCACGTCGAGCCGCCGGTGACCCAGTCCCAGCTGTCCTGGTCGCTCACCTGGGACAAGATCCGAGGAGGCTTGGGCTACTAGTACTGCGGTTGTGGCGACGAGGTCACAGCTCTACGGGCTGTGACCTCGTTGTCTGTGATGGCCCCGCGAGCGCCGTTCCCACCGGCCTCTCGGCCCACTGAGCAAGCAGCAGCGGCTGCTCGTCCACGGACTTCAGCAAGTCTGTGAACTGGCCGGCATCCGGTGCAGCCGGAAGGGCGCAGCCGATCACCGTGCTGCTCGTCGCACGTTGACGGCCAACCCCCCAAGCGGGCCGCGGCCACGGTGTTTGCCGTACCGCCGCGCGCCGAGCGTGGGCGGGTGTAGCGCAGGATCAGAACCCCGGCCCCCAGCGGGGGCCAGGCCTCCGATCAGCACCACGGCTGACGCGGGGCGAACTGACTGACCAGGATAGGGAGACCCGGCCCTCTTCGGCGTCGCCGGTGACGGAGGAGACCACGGAGCGGCGTCCTCGATGGGCGGTCAACTGATCGGCAGGGTAGGGGCCTTCGGGTCGCTGCTGCGCGGGCAGCGGTGACTGCTTCGGGCGTCGCTGGCAACGGGGTCCGGCGGAGCCTCGTCGTGCGCTTGCCGTCAAGTGCACTCCAAGTCCTAGGCTGACGCTCCCAACCCACCCCCTGCCTGCGACGGAGTATCGGTATGCGCTATCGCTTCCTCGGCAAGACCGGTATCGAGGTCAGTAACCACTGCCTCGGTACGATGATGTTCGGTGCCGTTGGCAACCCCGACCATGAGGACTGCACACGCATCGTCCATGCGGCGCTCGACGCCGGGATCAACTTCGTGGACACCGCCGACATGTACTCGGCCGGCGAATGCGAGGAGATCGTCGGCAAGGCACTCAAGGGCAGACGCGACGACGTCGTGCTCGCCACGAAGGTGCATTTTCCGCTGGGGGAGGGACGTAACCGAAGTGGCAATTCGCGCCGCTGGATCCTCAAAGCGGTCGAGGACAGTCTGCGGCGCCTGGACACGGACTGGATCGACCTCTACCAGGTGCACCGTCCCGACCACACCACCGACATCGAGGAGACGGTGTCCGTTCTCAGCGATTTGGTGAGGGCAGGCAAGATCCGGGCGTTCGGCTGCTCCACGTTCCCCGCCGAGGATCTCGTGGAGGCTCACCATGTGGCGGAGCGGCGCGGTCTGATGCGGCTGCGCACAGAGCAGCCGCCGTACTCGATTCTCGCGCGCGGTGTCGAGCGGTCCGTGCTGCCGACGGCGCAGCGCCTGGGGATGGGAGTGCTGACCTGGGCGCCGCTCGCTTCGGGATTTCTGTCCGGCGCCTATCGTGAGGGCCGGCCCGTCGACCTCACCGCCGGCCGTGCCAGGCTCACTCCGCACCGCTTCGACCCTGCCCTCCCGGGCAACGCCGCGAAGCTCGCGGCGGTCGAGCAACTCGTCACTCTCGCTGAGGAGGTGGGCTGCACCCTGCCGGAACTGGCCGTCGCCTTCCCGTTGGTGCACCCGGCCGTCACGTCAGTGATCATCGGGCCGCGCACCATGGACCAGCTCACCTCGCTGCTCAAGGGGGCCGACCTGCTGCTGGACGACGCGGTGCTCGACCGCATCGACGAGATCGTGGCGCCCGGCACCGATCTCTATCAGGCCGACGGTGTCTGGCAGCCGCCCTCGCTCACGGAGCGTGCGTGGCGTCGGCGCCCGGCCGGGGAGCGGGCGGCTGCGGACTGAGCCTTGCCGTTCGAGCCGGAACGGCTGCCTTCTCGCCCGAGGCAGCAAGGGCGTTGATGAGGCGGGAAACGGCCGGATCGGATGCCGCCAGGCCGAAGACGGCCCAGGCGGATCAGGTCGATCGACGCCTCAGGCATGAGGGCGCCTTCCAGCTCGGCTCCAGATGCGACACACCTTCACTCGTCGTCGCCGGAGCCGGGCTCGAAGGTCGGGTTGAGCGCGTACTGCGCCACTCCGAACGGCTGGAAATCGGCATCGGCAAGGACGCGGTAGAGGAACTCCGCGGTGGACATGTCGTAACGGTGCCATGGGCCGACGTCATCGGCCCGCGCAAGGATGGGGTACTCGCCCGGCCGCTCGGCATCGATCAGCCAGCAGTACTCGTCGGCCCATTCGGTGGAGCCCCACTCAACCAGCCCCTTGCCGCCCGGCGCGTAGACCGCATAGGGATCGACGGCGGAGACGTCTCCGAGCGCGCTGTCCTGATCGGCCGACAGGGCGGCCCGCCACTGTCTCAGGAAGTCGAACGCGAGGCCCCCGTCGCGCCCCAGAAAGTAGACGCAATCACTGAAGACGCCGCCGCCGAACACCTCGTAGAGCTCCTTGTAATCCGCCGGCAGCGGAACCCCCAACTCTGCCTCGATCGCCGTCCAGTCGACGGAGATCCCGAGCGGCTTCCACCCGGTCAGTTCGATCACTCGCTGAACCCACATACAACAACCTTTCAGAAAGGATGGCCGGCGGGATCGGCATATGTCCGCCAACTCCGTCCGGTCGCAGCGTGGCCCAGTCCTCGCTGAGCGCCCATCGGGTCGAAGCAGTCCAGCACCACGCACTGCAGATCAGCGAACATGGGGGCAGATCCTAGGTGGCCAACTGAAGGCCCGACCACTCATAACTGAGTTCGCAGAGACGGACCCTGGTCAAGTTCCCCGGCTCTTCTCGCAAGACGTTGTGGAGAACGGCCGTAAGGGGCAGACAGCAGCTGCAGATGCTCGCGATAAGCCCGTGCCAGCAGCACTTCCAGCCCTCACCAGCCGACAGGCGCCTGTCGCAACCGGGCCAATGCTAGTGTTGATCCCCGTTTGGTCGAACACTGCTGACCACAGTGCGCGATGGAACGGCGATACGCCGATGCCGTAGGGGGACAGGGAGAATGTCTGAGGCCACGTCCGAAGACGTGTTCGACGGCCGCGTGCTTGAGTGGCGCAGGGAAGAGGGATGGGGAGTCCTTGCTTCCGATGCTCTTCCGGACGGGGTGTGGGCACACTTTTCGGCTATTCAGGCTGAGGGCTTCCGCGAGCTGACCGCCGGTCAGTCTGTCAGGTTTTCGGCCGAGCAGGCCGAGCAGGACGGGTACCGCTGGCGTGCTGTGTCTGTCTGGCCAGAGGGCGCAGCACACCCCCGGCAAAGCGGAGACGATGGTCCGGCCTATTCGTCCAGCCTGCACATCACTTTCGATTCCTGACCCGCCGTCATCGCCCGCCCGGATTCATTTCCGTCAATCGCTCAGCGGCAGCGTGATCTCTCCTGTTGCGCGATCGCAGTTCTCACCCTCTGTGCCCTTCCCGCGCACGCCGGGCCGGGACGCAGTACTCCGCACCTTCGAGGCAGCACAGGCCTTGCCACGGGCAGGAGTTCAGCGCACGCGGCCGACTGATCGTCTTCGGCAAGCTCGTCGAGGAACGGCCGGGGAGCCAGGCTCAGCCACCGGCGTTGACCGGCTGACGGCCGGTCAGGTCGCGGTTCCGGCCCTGGAAGGTGCGGCGGTACGCGGCGGGTGAGACGCCGATCGCGGCGGCCAGGTGCTGGCGCAGTGAGGAGGCGCTGCCGAATCCGGCGCGCTCGGCGACCTGGTCCACCGGCAGGTCGCTGGACTCCAGCAGCCTGCGGGCGAGTTCGAGCCGCTGGGCGGTGAGCCACTGGCCGGGGGTCTGGCCGGTCTCGGCGAGGAAGCGACGGCTGAAGGTGCGCACACTCATGCCCGCCTGGGTGGCCAACTGGGCGAGTTGGATGGGCCGGTGGAGCTGTTGGAGGGCCCACTCACGAGCCCCGGCGGTGTCGCTTGCGCTGTTGTCGGGGACGGGTCGGGCGATGTACTGGGCCTGCCCGCCGTCGCGCCACGGCGGAACGACGCAAAGGCGGGCGACCTGGTTGGCGATCTCGCTGCCGTGGTCGCGGCGGATCAGGTGCAGGCAGAGGTCCATCCCGGCGGCGGCGCCGGCCGAGGTGAGTACGTCGTCGTCGTCCACGTAGAGCACATCGGGATCGAGCGGGGTCCGAGGGTACTGCTTGCGGAAGCGCTCGGTGTGTATCCAGTGCGTGGTGGCGGGCCGGCCGTCGAGCAGTCCGGCGGCGGCGAGGACGAATGAGGCCGTGCAGATCGACACCAGGCGGGTCCCGGGCCGGATCTGGGCCAGAGCGGTGGCGACCGGTTCCGGGAGCGGGTCGCTGCCGCCGATCGGGTCTTTGATGGGCGCCACGATCAGGGTGTCGGCGGTGGCGATCACGCGTGCGTCGTGCTCGACGGCGATCGAGAAGTCCTCGCTGGTTTGCACCGGCCGGCCGTCCGGGGTGCAGGTGAGCACCTCGTAGAGCCGGTTCCCGTCCGGGCCGTAGGCGAGGCCGAACGTCTTGGCGGGGATGCCGAGTTCGAAGGGGATGACGCCGGGGAGGGCGAGGACGACGACGCGGTGCATGGTCTGCTGCATGGCCAGATTCTCTCACTTATTGTCAATCTGGCCACTCGTTTCGGTTGTTCGGCGGCGTCAGTCTGTGGATCAACCGCGAACGAGATCGCGAACGAGGTCGCGAACGAGATGGGGGATGATTCGGGATGGCGGAGAAGATGCTGGCCGTGGCCTTCGAGGAGCCGGGCGGGCCGGAGGTCCTGAAGGTCGTCGAACGGGAGCGGCCGGTACCCGGCCCGACGGAGATCCTGGTCCGGGTGCACGCGGCCGGCGTCAACCCGGTGGACTGGAAGACCCGGGCGGTCGGTGTCCTGTACCTCCCGGGTGATGGCATCGTGGGGTGGGACGTCTCGGGTGTGGTGGAGGCCGTCAGCCGCGGCGTGACACTCTTCCGGCCGGGCGACGAGGTGTACGGCATGCCGGGCTTTCCTCGGATGGTCGGCGGCTATGCGCAGTACGTGGCCGCTCCGGCACGCCATTTCGCCCCCAAGCCGGCTGGACTCGACCATGTGCAGGCGGCGGCCCTGCCGCTGGCCGCGCTGACGGCCTGGCAAGCCCTGGTGGACACGGCGGCCCTGCGGGAGGGGCAGCGAGTCCTGGTACACGCCGCGGCAGGTGGCGTGGGGCACCTGGCGGTGCAGATCGCCAAGGCGTACGGCGCGTACGTCATCGGCACCGCCAGCGCGGGCAAGCACGAGTTCGTGCGGGGGCTGGGTGCGGACGAGGTGATCGACTACACGGCGGTCGACTTCGCGTCGGTGGTCTCCGATGTGGACGTGGTGATCGACCCGATCGCCGGGGACTACCAGGAGCGCTCGCTGTCGGTCCTGCGGAACGGTGGCACCTTGATCACCCTCCCGGCCCGTGAGACCGAGGCGCTCGCCTCGGCTGCGGCCGCGCGCTCCATCCGCTCGGGCTTCATGCTGGTCGAGCCGGACCAGCGAGCGCTGTTGGCCATCACGGAGTTGGTCGACACCGGCAGGCTGAAGGTCCACGTCGACGCCGTCTTCCCGCTGGCGGACGCCGCCAAGGCCCACGAGCTCGGTGAAACCGGGAGGACCACGGGGAAGTTGGTGCTCACCGTCGGGTAATCCTCGCCCCGGGCCTGACCGCCGCCTGGCGCAACGCGCCGGCCGAGCTTCCCGGATCCATGCATTGCCGGACCCTGATGAATAAAGAGGCTTCCTATCGTGGCAAGTAGTCAGCAATCAGCCAGCCCGCCGTCAGTGGCCGCGAAAGCTGACGCCATTCCGTGGATGACGATATCGGTTGTCTTGTCCGCCCTGTTCATGGCGGTCCTCGACTCGTTCATCGTCGTGGTCGCCGACCCCTCGATCGTGGCGGACCTGCGTGCCTCCGCCAGCGATGTCCAGTGGGTTCTGGCGGGTTATCAGCTGAGTTACGCGGTCTTCATCATCACCGCTACTCGCCTGGCTGACCTGTACGGTCGCAAGCGGATTTTCCTTCTCGGGGTGGCCCTGTTCACTCTGTCATCAGTCGCTTGCGCGCTATCACCGAACGCAGGCAGCCTTATCGCCGCGCGTGTCATCCAGGGCCTGGGAGCGGCCCTGATGGTTCCCCAGGTGTTCGCGTACGTCACCGTGCTGGTGCCGACGGTGAGGCGGCATAGCGTGTACGGCGTGGTCGGCATCGTCATGGGTATGGCCACCATCGGCGGACAGCTCATCGGCGGACTGCTGATCGGCGCCAACCTGTTCGACTCCGGCTGGCGCCTGGTGTTCTGGGTGAACGTGCCGATCGGGATTGCCCTGTTCCTGCTCGCCGTTCGATACGTGCCGAAGACAGGCTCGGCTGCCACCCGCAAGCTGGACATGCCCGGCGTCCTGGTGCTCAGCGCGGCCCTCTTCCTCCTGGTGCTCCCGCTGATCCAGGGGCAGGAGGCAGGCTGGCCGTGGTGGGTCTGGGCCTGCTTCGCGGGCAGCGCGGTCGCGTTCGGTTTGTTCGTCGCGGTCGAGCGGGGCCTGGAACGGCGGGGCGGGGATCCGCTGGTACCGCTGACGCTGTTCAAACAGCGCTCGTTCTCGCTCGGGATCATTCTCGTCCTGGCCCTGTACGCGCTGATCTACTCGTACTACCTGGCCTTGTCGGTGACGATGCAGCAAGGCCTCGACATGTCGGCGCTCGGCGCGGGCCTGGTCTACGCGCCGGCAGCCACCGCATTCTTCGTGTTCAGCATGGTGGCGAGCCGGATCATCCCGAAATATGGACGACGTGTCCTTGAGGTCGGGGCGATCATAATGGCGAGCGGTTACCTGGTGGCCGGCCTCTTGCTGGTGTCCGGCCCGCGGATCACTCCGCTGCTCGTGATTCCCGCCCTCGTTCTGCAGAGCGTCGGTGGCGGACTGGTCATCACACCGGCGCTCAATACAGTGCTGAGCCGCGTCAGGCCGGAGTCGGCCGGTGTCGCGTCAGGGGTCTTGTCCACGGCCCAGCAGTGTGGCGGAGCGCTAGGCGTTGCCGTTATCGGAGCGGTCTTCTTCGGCTCGTTCCATCCCGCGGCAGACGGCAGGGTTTCCGCCGCCGGTCACGCCTTTGCCGTCGCGTCCTTCGGGGTGTTCGTCATCGCTGTCATAGCGGGCATTGTCGTCTTCCTTCTGCCGAAGCGGCCAGCGGCCCAGGCCTGAGCGCGAGGATCACCAGTCTTGGCCAGGCTGCGGATGCAGCGGGCCCAGCCATAGCGACGTCCGGACAGGTCAGTTGTCCGGACGTCCGCCTTTTGGAGAGCACCGGCCAGGCGCTCGTCACGCCTGCAAGGGCGGCTCTGGGGCCTTCGAGCGGAACGTGGTGGCGCAGGACTGGTCGGGCCCGACGGCACCGCCTACATCGGCGTCTTCAACGGACTCGCCGCCGGGCTGGCGTGCGGTCGCGAGTTCATCAGCCTGCTGCGGGGAGAGACCCCGCCCGCGTACGACAGATGGGCCCGCTGACCGGGTCAGCTACGCGTTTGGTCAGCATCGGGTCTGATGAGCACATTGACCCAGCGTTCACGGCACCGCGGTCAGATCCAAATCCAGCTGAATTCACGGGGGATGGACCGCTACCGCCGAGGCTGCCCCCTCATCCGAAGGACAGCCGAAGCGCCTGTCACTCCTGGAGTCAGACCTCCGAGCGGAGCCACAGCAATCATCATTGTCAGTCCTCGTTCGTAGGATCACGGCATGTCTGATGCCTTCACCGTTTTGTGGACCCATGACACGTGCCGTGCGCTGCGTAGTGCGGGTCGCGTGGGAGAGCGGCCGCCGGTCGCCTTCAGCGGCGTACATTCCTCCCTGCCCGCATGGTCGGGTGCCCGAGCCGGGGACGAGGTGTACGCACTGCACGTCAACCGGTGCGTCGTGTATGCGGTGAGCCGGATGCGGGTGATTGACATGGAGCGGCGCGACTGCTGCGGCACCATGCCCACGACGTGGCAGGATCCGGCGTTTCCCGGGCACGGTGACTGGTCGATGCTCGGCGCCGGCGGCTGCGGCGCCGCCGCAGTGCACGTGGACGCGACGCCCGTACGCTTCGACATGCCGATCCCTGGTGAACTCTTGGCGAGACTCACTTGGCGTAACCGCCGGGGCCAGACCCGCGGTCTGAAGTACGTGGTGGATGGCCGCCTTGAGCGCTCGGTCAGCCTCCAGGGCTTCTACCGACTGACCTCCGAGTCGGCTGACGAGCTGGCGGAGATCGTGAGTAGCGCCGCCCCATGATCTAGACGAACGACGGGGTAACCGGATTGACTTGTCGCAGCGCAGGTTGAGCGACCCTCATCCACGACTGAGCGCCGGTTCATGCCCGACCGGAGGGGCGAAGACCCGGCAGACTTCCTCATACCGCACGCGGCGCAGTCCAGGTACTCCGCCCCTCTTCGTCTTCGACGACCGGCTCCGGAAGGGCAGCCCCGATCGTCAGCTCGACGGCGAGTTCAGCAGGGGCTCCAGGAGACGCCGCTGGTCCGCCGCAGCGGGCAAATCGCTGACCTGGCCGTCCCCGACTTCCACCACCCGCCAGACGCCGTCGGAACGCAGGGCCAGGTCAGTGGTGACGAACCGGCAGTCAAGGGCGCGCACCAGCGGTGCCACGCGGGCAAGTTCCGGGCCTGGCAGGGACACTGTGTCCGTGTCCGTGTGGGCGTCCGGGTGCAGGGTGACCAGGGACGGCTCGCCGTCGATCCACCACACCCGGAGCTCGTCGCCGGTGAAGTCCTCGAAAGCGCGCAGGACGATCCCCCCGGCAAGGAAGTCCTCCTGCAACTCCGTGAAGCGCCTGACCACGGCCGCCAGCCGCTCCGTGTCGGCGGCGTCGGGCACGAAACACGCCTCGTCCCACTCGTGCTTGCGGGACTTGACGTAGTCCTTGACCACGACCGGCCCGTGGCCCAGCGGTGCGGCGAGCGAGGCCAGGCGCGCTGCCGGAAGCGTGAGCCCCGGCTCCGCCGGAAGCCAGACGCTGCGGGGGGTCACGGCCGCGAACGTCTCGTACCAGCCTGGCAGTTCATGGGCTCTGCGGTAGCGGAGCGCATCGGTCGCCAAGGGGCTGCCGCGCTCGGCCAGCGCGTCCGTCAGTCGGGCGTAGCGGCTGCCCGGCAGCATCCAGCCTCGGTACCAGAGCGGGCCGAGACCGCGCGGCACGCCAGCCACGGCCTCTTCGGCATGCCCCCGCATCAGGGCGTCGTGATCGATGAGTGCGACGTCACCCCCCAGGGCCTTGGCGGTCTCGGCCGCTGCCGAGAAGTGCGGTTCCGGACGACGAGGCCGCAGCGGGTCGCGACATGTCAACAGGGCAGCCGTCATGGACGCAGCCTAAAGGGTCTTGCAGAAGGCCTGGCGGGACTCGGGCCTGGCCGAGCATTGAAGACCCCGGCCGCGGCCCACTGACCAGCGTCCGCAGGTCGGGAATCGGGCCGCGCTCACCCATCGGCAGCAGTGGATCGCTCATCGCCCACTCGCCGTCCGTGGGACCACTGATCACCCCGAGTGCCGAACGGACCGCTCTACGTTCTCTGCGGGATGCGTGAGCCCTTCGGATGGTCTCCCCATGCCGGGGCGTCGGAGGCATCACATGGCCGCGATCTGGGCCGGGCTTACTCCGAGGGTTCACACAGGCGCACGGCGAGGGCGGCGATGTCGTCGTCAAGGCGTCCTTTGCTGTAGCGGAGGAGGTCGTGGTGAAGAGCCGTGAGCAGCTCGTGGGGCGGTGTCGGGGGCTGTCGGCGCATCCAGGCCGCCAGCGGGAAGAACTCGCCGTCGCGGGCGCGGGCCTCGGCGACCCCGTCCGTATAGAGAAGAAGCAGGTCGCCGGGGGCGAAGTCGAAGGTGTCGACGTTGTAGTGATCGCCAATCAGCTCCGCGAGGTTGAGCAGTGGCGAGGGGGTGGTGGGCTCGAGGGTACGGACTTCCCCGCGGTTCAGGAGCAGCGGCGGGGGGTGTCCACAGTTGAGGATCTTGATGCGTCTGCCCCCGTGCGGGATCTCGGCGAGCAGGGCGGTGGCGAAGCGCTCCATCGGCCCCTCGGGGGGAAACGCGGCGTTGTAACGGGTGCTGCTGGCGTCCAGTCGGCGCGCGACGCTGACAATGTCGGCCTCGCCATAGGCCGCCTCCCGGAAGGCGTTGACGATCGCCGCGGCCTCCCCCACTGCCGGCAGGCCCTTGCCCCGCACGTCACCGATGAGAAGCCTGACCCCGTATCGTGTGTCGACCACCTCGTAGAAGTCCCCGCCAATACGGGCCTCCGCCGCGGCAGCGAGATACAGCGACTCGATCTCGACATTCCCGAAGCGGCGCGGCATAGGACTCAGCACAACCTGCTGCGCCGCGTCGGCGACGAGCCGCACCTGAAAGAGGGTCCGCTCCCGCTGGAGCCGGACATGACTTCCGTACGCGGCCGCCACGGTGACCGCGATGATCCCCGCAGCCGTCCACCACGTCCCAAGACCGGGAAACACGAGGCTGAGGCCGATCATCAGAAGGAGGCAGACCGTCCCCAGCAGGACAGTGGGGAGCACCGGCCACATGGCGGCGGCGAGGGCCGGCGCCGCGGGCAGGAGGCGGCTGAAGGCCATGTCCGGGGGAGTGGCGTATGCCAGGCTGGCGATGACGGCGGTCAGGATGACCGGCGACAGCCGCACAAGCCTCCCCCGGCCATGGCGACGACGGAGCCGTGGCCGTCCGGACTCGATCACACTTCATAGAATATCTATGCAATGAGGGCATAGCGCTCTGACGGATACGAGTCGGCCGCCTGCCCCGGACCCGGCTCGTCGGCTTTGTTCGTGTCGCACCTGTTCCGCGCGACTCCGGCAGGGCCAGCGGGAACCTACGACGCCCCCCCGTGATGCAACACACTGGGCACCAAGAGGCAGGGAGTCCTGTTAGGGGCCGAAAGAGTGAACGGCGGAGCGGCAGACGGCGCCTGCCCAGCCGGGGCTCGGCCGGGCGGTCGGCGCGAACGCGCGGTTCCGACGGAGCAGAGGCGTTTTGCCGCCGGACCGGTTGGCTATGCGGGCCACGGCGGGTGCGTCATCGAGGAGCTCTGCTCCTTGGAGCCGACACCGGTGGGCGAGACCTTCGTCTACGCCGAGAAGCCGCACGAGACCTTGCTCCACCGGTACTGTCTCCGGCACCGACCTGGCCTTGGCGGAGCAGCTCGCCTTCAAGGCTGCCGTCTTCATCGACAATGCCCGTCTGTACGGGCGCGAGCGCGAGCATGTCGTCTCGGTTGCAGCGCACCCTGCTGCCGCGCGTGACTTCGGCGACGCCGGGCCTGTTGGTGCATGCCGAGTACGCCCCTCACGGCGTGATGGCCCTGCCCATCGGGCGGACGGCCCTCTTGATGGGCGACGTAACGGGGCACGGGCTGACCTTGGTGGGCCCGACCGCCGCCTGGACGGTGGTTGTACCGTCGCGCCGAGAGGTGCACCGAGGGCTTCAGCACCCCTCTGCACGGTTCTGGCGTTCGTGCAGCTCACCCCCGTAGGCCAGCCCGAAGCCAATACCAACACCTCTTTCTCCGCGCCAGTCGGAGGAAGAGGACGATCCAGCAGCCAGAGCTGCGGGCTGGTCAGCGCGGTGTCCACACGGCGCAGCGGGCGACCGGTGTACCTCTTCCCGGTCGCGGAGAGTGCATGTGGTCGAGCTGCCTGTGCCGCCAGGGGTGTCTCCCGGCTTCGGTGACAGTGAGACCAGACACTGTCCCTGTCTGATGGAACGTCAGATAGGTACTGCGGAACCGCTCTGAGGCCCCCTGTTTCAGTGGTGTGTGCCGTCTCACGCGCTCAAAGGGTCGTCCAAGTTGTCTTAATCACAGCGCATATGTCCATTTAGCGTCCATGCTCGAAACGGCTACCGACTCCCGAAGTGGAGCTCATCGGCATTCTCTTGGGCACGAAGTTCAAAGTGGCCCAAGACATAGCACTTGTGATGCTCCTCATCGTTCCCCCTCGAAAGGTGCCCATCATGGCCGCTTACCTCTGTCCGCCTGCCGTGATACACGGCGAGCACGCCGTGGAGACCAGCCAGATCGTGGCGGAGGTGCGCGACCGGCACCCGCACGCGGCGTGGGCGCCGCGGATCGACGGCATCGCGGCCAGTACGGGCATCGAGACCCGCGGGTGGATGCTGCCGCTGGAGGCGGCCGTCGCGCGCGGCAACCGCGGCGGCCTGCGGGATGTCGGCATCGGGGCGGCCCAAGAGGCGCTGGCACGCGACGGGTTCGCCCAGCAGGACGTGGACCGTGTGATCGCCGCACTTGAGGCGATACCTGCGCCGCAGACCGTCCAGGAGCGCACCGCGCCGGCTTGGGAGGCCGTGCAGTCCTACGGGGAGCGTGCGGCGCGCGGGGCCCTGCAGATCGCCGGGCTCGACGCCGCAGACATCGACTGCCTGATCACCAGTCACTCCACCACCCCGGCGCTTCCGGGTCTGGACATCGCCCTGGCCAACAAGCTTCCGCTCCGCAACGACGTGAAGCTGCTGCCGGCCACGCAGTGGGCCTGTGTCGCGGGGACCCGCTCCCTGGCGCTGGCGGCGGATCTCGTGGCCGCGGACCCCGACCGCGTGGTCCTGGTCGTGATCGCGGAGGCGCTGAGCACGACCTACCAGCCCGCGGACGACACCCTGGAGTCCCTGATAGTCCGGTTGCTGTTTGCGGACACCGCGGTCGCCGCGGTGGTCACGGGCCGCCCGAGGCGCGAGTCGGTGCTGCGGCTGGACGCCGCCTGGCACTACACCCTGCCCGGCACCCAGGACCTGCACCGCCTGGATACGCGGTCGGACGGCACCCACTTCGTGATGGACCGGCGTGGGCCGCGCGCCGTACAGGAGACGGTCACCGCGATGTGGGAGTGGCTGCGCGTCCGTTACCAGGACCACCCCGACTCCTGGCACCCTGACGTGCTGCTCGCGCACCCCGGCGGGACCCGGGTGCTGGAGTACATGGAGCAGACGATGCCCGACGCGTGGCCGCCGGGGCTGCTGGACTACAGCCGGGACAGCTACACCAGTGGCAACCGCGGAGGCGCCGCCGTCTTCGACATCATGCGGCGGGCGCACGACGCCGGGCAGAAGTCAGGCGATCGCGCCGTCCTGTACGCGGCGGCACCGGGTCTCACCGCCACCGCCCTGGAAGGGGAGTGGCTGTAGCGCGAGCCCGCGCCACCCCCACCAGCAAACGGGCCACCCGCATCATCGGTCACGACAGCGGTACGCCGAGGGCGCCGTCCGTACCGTCGGTGGCGCCGGCTGCGCGCACGCCGCCCGCACACTCGCCGCGCTCCCAGACGACGGTCGCGCCCCCGCCCCGCAGCTACGTCACCTCGCGACTACCGCCCAGACCACCTTGCCGGTGTCCGTCCACCGCACCCCCCACCGGGTGGTGAGCCTGTGCACGACGTGCAGGCCACGACCGCCGTCGTCGAGGATGCCGCCCCGGCTCAGACGTGGCCTGCCGTTGCCGGTGTCGCCCACCTCGCACAGCAGGCCGTGACCGGCCCTGATCAGCCGTACCGTGATGGGCCCGGTGGCGAAGCGCACCGCGTTCGTGACCAGCTCACTGACCAGCAGCGGCACGTTGTCCAGGGTGTCGTCCCTGGTGCGCCATTGCCGCAGCAGGGCGGAGACCTGCGCGCGGGCACGGGCGGGCGCGTCGTCGCGGGCGGGCAGCCGCCAGGTCGCGGTGTCCCCCTTGCGATAGCCGATCATGCGCGCGAGCAGCAGGGTCACGTCGTCGCGCTGGGGCTCGGGCGCCAGCGCGGAGGCGACGCGCCGTGCGGCCTGCTGCAGGGCGTCCCAGGGGTGCACCGTGGACACGGCGTCCGCAAGCCTGTCGATCCCCTCGTCGATCGACACGACCGGATCCTCCACCAGACCGTCGGTGTAGAGGGCGAGCAGGGAGCCCGGTGGTGCGCCGAACGTGTGCACGTCGAACGGCTCCCGCAGCGCGAACTCGGCGCCCAGGCCGGGATGAGGGCGGACCGCGATCGGGCCCGCATACCCGTCCGGGGACACCAGGACCGGGGGGAGGTGGCCGGCGCTGGACAGCGCCACATGGTGGCTGACCGGGTCGTAGAGGGCGATGCAGCAGGTCGACCCGAGGGCGCTGTAGCCGGCCGCCAGCCCGGACTCCGCGTCGTCCAGCAGCGTCACGGTCTCGTCCAGGTGCTCCAGCACCTCGTCGGGCGCCAGCCCCGCGGACAGCAGCGCGCGGGCCTCCATGCTCAGCTGGCCCATGACTGCCGCGGCCCCCAGGCCGTGCCCGACGACGTCACCGACCACCAGCGCGGTACGGCCGTCCGGCAGCGGAAAGCTGTTCACCCAGTCACCGCCGACGCCCGCACTGTCGGGGGTGGCGGGCTGGTAGACGCTGGCGATCTCGATGGTGTCGCCGCCCATCCGGGGCAGCAGCCGACGCTGCAACGCCAGCACCTGCGTGTGCTCGCGCTGGTGCTGACGGGCCAGGTCGACGTGATGGGCGGTCCTGGCCACCAGTTCCTGCAGGTCGAGCAGCTCGCTGTCGCGGAAGGGGCAGTCCGCCCGCCGCCAGACCTCCGCCAGGCCCAGCACGACGGGCGGCGCGCCGTCCAGGACCAGCGGTATGCACGCCACACCCGCCGACCGGTCGCCGGGCACCAGGGCACGCATCACTTGCGGACTGCCGAGTACCCGCTCGACCGCCTCCCGGTCGGGGATGACGATGGCCTGCGGGGCGTCGTTCCGCTGCACCGCCTGCGCCAGCAGACGACTCGCGTCGCTGGGAAGATCGTCGCCCGGAGTCACGTAGCCCTCGGGCCACGCCCGGTCCGGCACCAGGGCCGCCCGCCGTAGCCGGATGCGCCCCTGCGCCTGCCCGGTGACCCCCTCGCCCGTCCACACGGCGAAGTCGAGGTCGATGGCGGCCACGTCTCCCCAAGCCAGCAGGGACTCCGCCAGCGACTGCGCGGTCTCGCCGATGTCCAGCGAGGTGCCGATCGCGGTCTCGGCGGCGTACAGGTGCAGCCTCCTGGCCATCGCGATCACGGAGACGGTCAGACCCTCCTGAGGCACCGCGGCGGGCAAGATGCTCAACGAGACCACCAGCTCCGACCCGTCGCCGCGCCGCAGGCGCTGGATCCGGGCGACATGCGCCTCACCGGTCTCCAGGACCTGCCGCAACCGCCGTGTGACCGTCGGTACGTCCCCGGGGGGCAGGAGATCGACGAAGGGCCTCCCGGCCACGGCGTCCAGACCCGCAAATACGGGGGCGTCCAGATTGCAGCGGGTGATTCTCAGATCCCTGTCCAGGTTGACCGCGCCGAGAATCTGCTCCTGACCGCCGGCTGCCGGGTTGTCGGGTACGCGTCGGCGTGTGATGCCGTCGCCCTGCGCGTCGGCAGGACCGGTGGCCGCTGCCGCTCCGCCGCGCGGGATGTAGCGCCCCAGGGCGCCGCTGACCAGGTCGAACGGCGAAGAGGACGAGGGGGAGGGTGTGGAGTCCATGCGGCTCTCTCAGAAATCCCCGGTGCAGCGCCGGGGCCGTACTCGGACCCGTGCGACGGGGCCCCGAGATCCCTGACCGCACACCTCATTGAATAACACCGGGGGTCGCGTCGCGCCCAGAGCAGCGGATCGCGCGGTGAAAAAGGAGCGCAGGCGCGCCCTCGAGCGCATCCCCCTGAGCTCCGGCCGGCGCGCGCCTGAGGGGAAGGCGTCCGGTGTCAGCGCAGCCGGACCGGCAGGGTGAGCAGTCCCCGGTGCCGGGGGTTGTCCTGCCATGCGGGGGCGCGGTCCGGGTCGGCAAGGCGCAGAGCGGGAAAGCGCCGCAGTACGTGACCGAAGGCGATTTCGGCCTGGAGGCGGGCCAGCGGGGCGCCCAGGCAGTGGTGAATGCCGTGGCCGAACGCCAGGTGCCCGGAGGTGTCACGGGTGAGGTCGAAGCGGTCGGGGTCCGCGAAGACCTCCGGATCGCGGTTGGCGGCCAGCAGCGCGATCTGCACGAACTCCCCGGCCGGGATCGTGGTGCCCTCGATCGTCACCGGCTGCGTGGTGTAGCGCAGGCTCGCGATGCCGAACGGGCTCTCGTGGCGCAGGACTTCCTCGGTCAGGCCGGGGATCAGCGAGGCGTCGGCGCGCACTGCGGCCGACTGCCCGGGGTGGGAGAGCAGGGCGTAAAGGCCGTTGGCGATCAGGTTGACGGTGGTCTGGTGGCCCGCGATCACCAGCAGGAACGCCATCGAGGTGACCTCCTCCTCGGTGAGACGGTCACCGTCGTCGCGGGCAGCGACGAGAGCGGACAGGAGGTCGTCGCCCGGGTGGGCCCGCTTCTGCTCGATCAGGGCGCGCAGCCGGTCCAGCATCGCCTCGGCCGTCGGAACGGACACCTCGCCGTCGCCCTCGTTCCCGGTCACCGTGTGGCCCCGGACCTGGAGGATCCCGGGGTCGCCCGGGTCCGCGCCGAGCAGGTCGAAGATCACCGCCAGCGGCAGCGGGAGCGCGAACCGGCCGATCAGATCGACCTCGTCCCTCCCGTCCAGGGCGTCGAGCAGTGCGGTGACCCGGGCCTCGATCCTGGGGCGCAGCTCCGCCACCCGCCGCTGCGTGAAAGCCTGTTGCACCAGACGGCGCAGCCGGGTGTGGCGCGGCGGGTCGGAGTTGAGCATATGGGTGGTGAGCGCTCCGCCCGGACCGCCGGTGGGCAGTCCCGCGTACCGGGCGAACGCCTCGGTCGCGCCGTCCTTGCTCAGCCGCGGGTCGGCGAGGGCAGCCCGGCAGGCCGCGTGCCCGGTGACGACCCAGCCGGCCAGAGGCGCGGCACCGGAGAAGCGGACCTTGCGGACCCCGCCCGTCTCACGCCAGCGCCGATAGATCTCGTGCGGGTGGCAGGCGAAGGACCCGTCCACCCTCTCGGTTCTGTCGGACGGTTCAGGCAGCGGCACGGCGCACCCTCGTCACCTCTACGTCCTCCACGCCGAGCAGTCCGACGAGGGGCACCTTCGCGGAGGTCTGCCCGGGGGCTACCTCCAGGCCCGATGCGCGGATGAGGTCCAGGAGCAGTTCGGCGAGCGGCATCACCATGTGCCGGCCCCAGCAACGCTCGGAGGAGTGGCCGAAGGGGAGGTAGCCGGGAGCGGTATCCGGGTCGAGGGTCTCCCAGCGCTCCGGGCGGAACTCGTCCGGGTCCTCCCACAGCTTCGGGTCCCGGTGCGAGAGGAGAGGCAGCAGGAGGACGTCGTCGCCCGCCCCGATGCGCTCGTCGATCTCGGGGTATTCGGGGCAGGCGTTGCGCAGGATGTTCCAGGACGGCGGCAGCAGCCGCATGGCCTCGTACAGGATGTGCCGGTTCGGCGTCTCGGGGTCGAACGGCGAGCCGAGCCACAGTGCGTTCGCGACGAGGGTGGACACCGTGAAGCACACGGGGGCCGCCGCGCGCCGGTACATGCCCATGGCGTAGCGGCGCTCGTGATAGCCGGTGGCGTCGGCCGTCAGGCCCGCGATCGCGGTCAGCGGGGCTCCCCGCCGGCCGACCCGCCCCGGGAGCGCGGCGCCCGCCGCGATCACCGTCCAGGTGAGCTTGGGGGTCAGTTCGAGGTTGCGGCTCATCAGGATCCGCAGCCGGTAGGGGTCCTGGCCGAGTATCAGGTCTCGCAGGAACAGATGTCCCCTGAGGGGCCAGACCCCGGACAGATCGACGTCCTCGGGCCGGGGGCGGGTCCTCTTCAGCGCCTCGCGCACATCGCCGCCGATGGTCCGCATCACCGAGGAGGCCTCGCTGCGGGGGATCGAGCGCCCGTGCAGCGGCTTGAACGTGGGCCGTTCGGTCTCGGTGGCCCGGCGGGCGGCGAGGATCCGGTCGGCGACCTCGTGTCCGGCGATCCCGATGGTGTCGGGTTCGAGCCGGAAGACGTCCTGCCCGAGGTGGTCCCGGAACAGGGCGGCGAGTCGTGGGTGGAACACCGTGGCGCGCATGGAAGTCTCCGGGGAGGCCGAGGGGGCAGGCGACGGCAGGCGGCGTCGTCCCCGCCTCGCGGCGGGGACGACCACTCGGCCTAGTACCAGAAGTACCAAGCACTGGCCTTCAGGCTCTTCTGCGCGGACACCTTGTTGCGAATGGCGAAGAGAAGCTTCATCACTGCACCCCCTTTCCGGGTGGAGATGTCACGCACTTCCTCGTGCGGAGGTCGTGCGCAGCTGGCTCGACAAAGATGTGTCAGGGCGATCAACGAATGATGAATGCCCAGGCCAGGCAGCTGGTTGTCGCAGCCGCGCATGACGAAGTCCCCGCCTCTGGGCAGTCCGCTGTGATGTTCTCGGCCCCGGCGATCACGAGACTGAGGCCGCCGACGGGCCCGGTCACTGTTTGGTTTCCCGACCGCAGGGTGGCGGTCGCAGACGGCACGGCGACCGGGAGGTCCTGGCGGCGATCGTGTTCGTTGCCACCTCAGGCCGCACGTGGAACCAGTTGCCGCCCGGCTTTGGCCCATCGGGCGTGACCGCGTTCCGCCGGTTCACCGAGTGGTCGCAGGCTCGCGTGTGGGCCAAACTGCATCGCCTGATCCTCGACGAACTCTGCAGCCAGAGTGAGCTGGACCGGACAAGGGCTACGGCTGCTCCCACCTGCGGCGATGGTTACGCATGCGCGGCATCGCCCGGCGCATCGCCCGCCGCGGCATCGAGGACTCCACGCACCTGGGCCGACATCGCCGCCCATTCCTGGCCTTCACCGCGATCGCAGCCCTTCCACCTGGAGGAGGCGCAAGGGTGGCAATCCACTCCGCCGCTCGGGGCGATTGTGGCGAGCCCAGCTGTGGTGGTGGCAGCACGCCGCCGGTGTCGGCAGCGCCCGCCTACCGCCGCTTGGGTCAGCTGTCGGCTTCGTCCTCCGGCCCGGGCGCGTCGCCGATGGCGACGCGTAGGTCATGCACGCCTTGCAGGATGTCGATGAGGGCTTCTTCCGCCCCGCTCAGGGCGTGTCGGGTGCCCTCCGTATCACCGCGCTCCGCGTGGAGTTGAGCGCTGAGCGCGTACACCGCCGTCATGACGGCGGCGAAGGCGGCCTCTCGGCCGGGTGGCAGTTCTTCCGCCTCGGGTTCGGAGACCTGCACCGCAGTGCGCTGCAACCTGTTCGTCACGACGTTGACCGCGAGGCCGGGATCCGCTTCCAGCTGTTCCCACCAGCCGAGCAAGGTCTCAAGGACGTCCTCGATCTCTTCTTCCTCGGTCAGACGGGTCGCGGCGGTGATCTCGAGCTCCGTTTTCGCCAGCAGACTGCCCAGCAGGTGCAGGCGGTCTTCTTCCTGCGGCCCCTCGGGCCGCTTCTCCGGATCTGCCGCCGGCTCAGCCGCCAGAGCGGCTAGCGCTGCGTAGATCTGCTCAGCACTCACCGGGCGCTCGCTACTGATGCTCACGTCTTCAGCTTCACCCAGCAAAGGCGTACCCGCCCACCCAGACACACGGAATCTATCCACAGGTAAGCCGTTCTGGCGTCGGTGCCCGCTTCCGCGTGTGAGGCGCCGTAAACGCACCGAAAGGACACGGCCTGTGAAGCGCACCGACGCCGCCGCTCCTACAAGGCCGGTGGGAGGCGCAGCGCCACCCGCCTGATCCGGCTCGGTACCTTCACCGAGGGCGGCTACCTGGTCGACGCCGCCTACGAAGTTCGCCCGGTCGCTGTCAGCAGCAACCTCCACCCGCCCGGCTTCGACGAGATCATGCCCAAGACCCTGGCCATGGCCACGGTCGACCGGGCACGGTGACGTCCGGGTCATTCCCGAGCTGCTGGGCGAACCGGAAGCGGAGCATCCGAGCTGAACTACCTGACCGGCCCGGTCAGATCTGTTCCTCGGACGCGGCTGGGCGACCACGCGACCGGTCCTGCGCAGCCTCAGCCCCTCGGCGCGCCGTCCTCGTGCAGAGGACCGGCGGTGGGCATGCCGAGGTCGGCGCGGGGCGGCGCTGTCCCGCAGGCGGCTGCCCGTCGTCGTCGAAGAGCCCGGTGACGGCGGCTACGGCCAGCACAGCGAGGGCGGGCACCCAAACGGCTCCGATCGCGGAGGCAGCCCCGACCCCGCCCAACAGGGCCAGGAGCGGTCCCGCGCCGCACACCGCGCACGCGGCCACCGCAGCCGCTCCGGCGTCCGACGGGGTGGTGGTCATACGGGTGCTCCAAAGAGGTCGTCCAGTATCCCGGCGGCACCCTCTGGTGCGCGGACCGTCAGCTGGAGGGCTTCGGGGGTCAGGTGCAGGGTGAAGTCGAAGAAGGCGCAGCAGCTCTGCTCGGCGGCGGCGAGCGCCGCGATCTGGCCGGCGAGGTCGGCGTCCGGCGGGAAGGACAGCCGCGCTCCGTCGTCGGCCTCTTCCCGTCGGTCGGACATTCCGATGAGCGTGCGCCACTGCTTGGTGCGCTAGCCCAGCTCGGCGCCACCGAGGGTGCAGGCGACCGGGACATCCCGCCACGTCTCTTGCTCCGGCTCGGGCGCAGGGCCCGTTGTGGGGCGGGTCAAGGAGAGCGCCACCGGCACGGGCCCGACGGGGCGAGCACCCGTTGTGGTGCAGCCGCAGTCCGGCCCGCACGCACCCTCGGGCGCCGGGCCGGACAGCGTGGTGTGAACACGGGCCAGGTGTGCGGAGAAGGCGCGCAGCTCCGCGATCCGGCCGTCGGTGTCCCTGATCCGATCAGCGACCAGTGGCAGCATCCGGGCACGCAGTGAAGCGCACACACCCTCCTCACGGACGTCCAGGAGCTCGCGGATCTCCTCCAGCGCCAGGCCCAGCAGCTTCGCCGAGGAGATGAACGCCAGCCGGTCCACCGCGTCCTCGCCGTACACGCGGTACCCGGATGCGGTCGCTCGAAGGTCAAGCCGTGACCGCCCCCACGACGGAACCTGCACGCGAAGAGCGACTCATACGTCGCCCGCGGACGGGGGCACTCGCGTCGTCGCTGCCCACCTCGCCGTTCAGGCCCGCGCGATCTCCGCGATCAGGCCCTCCACCAGGGTCCTGATCTCGTCCCGGATCGGCCGGACGGCCTCGACGCCCTGACCCGCCGGGTCGTCGAGCTTCCAGTCGAGGTAGCGCTTGCCGGGGAAGACGGGGCAGGTGTCGCCGCAACCCATGGTGATGACGACGTCCGAGGCCTGGACCGCCTCGGTGGTGAGGATCTTCGGGGTTTCGGCGGAGATGTCGATGCCGACCTCGTCCATCGCCTGCACGACGGCGGGGTTGACCGAGTTGGCGGGAGCCGAGCCGGCCGAGCGGACCTCGACGCGGTCACCGGCGAGGTGGGTGAGGAAGGCGGCGGCCATCTGGGAGCGGCCGGCGTTGTGGACGCAGACGAACAGCACCGACGGACGCGGAGTGGCGGGAGCGCTCATGAGCAGGGGGCTTTCTCGGGAGAACGGATAGGTCAGGAGGCGGCGCGTTCCGGCTCGCCGTGCGGGACGACGACCTCATCCGTGGCGGGTGCAGGGCGGCCGTAGACCACCACGACGGCCCCCAGCCCCAGCGCAGTGCCGAGCAACTGGGCCGCGATGAACGGGGCGACGGAGGCAGGGGCGATGCCGGTGAAGGTGTCGGTGAACGCCCGGCCGATGGTCACCGCCGGGTTCGCGAAGGACGTGGAGGAGGTGAACCAGTACGCGGCACCGATGTAGGAGGCCACGGCGGCCGGGGCGAGCGCGGCGCGGCCGATCCGGCTGAGGCCGAAGATCAGCAGGATCAGCCCGGCCGTCGCGACGGCCTCGCCCAGCAGCAGGTGACCGGTGGACCGGTCGTGGCTGGAGAACTTGACCAGCGGCTTGGCGAACATGGCGTCGGCCAGGACTGCGCCGCCGATCGCGCCCGTGATCTGGGCGGGCACGTATGCGACGACTTCCCGCAGGGCCAGGCCGTCCGGATCACGGCCGTCCGGATCACGGCGGCCGGTGAACCAGGCGGCGAGGGTGACGACCGGGTTGAAGTGTGCGCCGGAGACCGGCCCGAGCAGCAGGATGAGCACGCCCAGGCCGAAGACGGTGGCGAGGGAGTTGGCGAGCAGCTGCACGCCGACGTCCTGCGACAGCTCGGTGGCCTGGATGCCGGAGCCGACCACCACGGCCACCAGAAGCCCGGTCCCGAGTGTCTCGGCGGCGACCCGGCGGGCGAGAGAGGCGTTCACGCGTCGGCTCCGTCGGGCTGCGCGGTGCTCAGGAACGCGGCGAGCTTGTCCAGGACGCCGGGCAGCACCCAGTAGTAGACCCAGGTCCCGCGCCGCTCGCAGTCGATGAGCCCGGTCTGGCGTAGGAGCTTGAGGTGGTGGGAGATCGTCGGCTGGGACAGGTCGAAGGCCGGGGTCAGCTCGCAGACGCACACCTCGCCGCCAGGGCCGCGCGAGGCGATCATCGACATCAGGCGCAGCCGGACGGGGTCGCCCAGGGCCTTGAAGACCTTGGCCAGGTCGGCGGCCTGGTCCTCGTCCAGAGGCGCGGCGGACATGACCGGGCAGCAGGCGGCGTCCTGGCCGATCACCTCAAGCTGTTGTTTCGACATGCCTCTATGTTGACGCTTTTCGATTCAAGGCACAAGGTTGCATCAATGAGCGTCAATACAGAGCAGGAGACCGTCCGCCAGCGGTACGCGGCGGCGGCCGTGGAGGTCACCGAGGGCGGCACCGCCTGCTGCGGGTCGGAGCCGGTCGAGGCCGACGAGAACTTCGGTTCGCCCCTGTACGCCGCCGGCGCTCGCGACGTGCCGCCCGCGGAGGCGGTCGCCGTCTCGCTCGGCTGCGGCAACCCCGATCGACGTCCTGCTGTCCGCCCGTCGTGTCGGCCCGGCCGGAGCTGATCACCCGACGGCCATTGCCCACGGAACCAGTGTGCCGAGCTGCTCGCGACAGCGGCTCGGCGTACGAGTACATACCGGCTGCCCTGCGGGCCGTCGGCTCGTGGGCCCGGTCTGGAACTTCCACGCGAACGCGTCGATGGCCTGCCGGTGATCCCGTCGGCGCCCGCCCCGCCTGGGGGATCGGTCTCGCAGCAACGGCTCGATTCGTGCCCAAGTCATGCCAAGGACCGCCACCCGGAAGCTGACTCAGCGCGGGCCACTTCTGCGTCGTACTCGCTCGCGTCGAAGTCGAATTCCAGCAGTGGGCCCTCCCTGTGAGGAACCTGCCAGCCCGACCACTGGACGACATTCCCCATGCGTTGCACGGCCACGGAGAGGAAGCCGCAGCACCCCCCGGTGCACTCCGGCTCGCCCAACTGCACGCGGCGCGGCTCAGACGTCGCCCGCAGCGGGCTGGGGAGCCCGACGGGCAATGCTTCCGCTGCCAGAGTCCCGCGGCCCCCAGGGCCCACCGCCTGCTCCACCACGTCCTCGCCGTTGACCCAGAAGCGCAGCTGGGCAGGGAAACGCGGTCCCGGCGGCAGCACCGTGATCGCCAACCGATCGAACATCACTCCCGTCGTCACCACCATGTGGGCGTAGTTGTCGGCCACGCGGTCATAGGACTCACGGACCACGTCGAGTTCGGCTGGGCGGTCAATATGGCGTGCGCGCATCGGCCAACGATAGGACTGTGCGACTGCCTACTGGCGGGCTCGCTTCTTCAACTGTCGCCAGTTCTCCGCGGGGTCCAGCCTGGTGGTGACCGCCGGTGCTCTGCAGAGGAGTATCGGCTCCAACTGCCTCCAGATCCCATTGCTGACCAGCCTGCTCGCCCCCCCGGCGACGCCCGCCGCTGAACGTTCAGCGCGGAATCACCCAGCCCGGCCTCCAGGTCCCGGCGGCGTCGTGGCCGGTCGCCGTCGCGGTGAGGTGGGCGCGGAGGGCGGCCAGCGCCGGGTGGGGGTTGTCACGGTGCCAGAGGAGCGAGTGCGGGTAGACGGGCGTCGGGTCGGTCACCGGGATGCGGCGCAGGCCGTGGCCGGCGGGCCAGACGAGGCGGGTCAGCTCGCCCATGAAGGTGGCCAGGGCCGGGGTGTCGGCGACGGTGTCGAGGAGCGCGTCGGAGCCGAAGTTCGGGCCGGTCGCCTCGATGGTGAGGCCGAACTCGGCGACGAGGTCGTCGTAGTACGCGGCCCACTCGGTACCTGGGACGATGCCTGGCATCCAGATCCGGTGCCCGGCGAGCTGAGCGACGGTCACCGACCGGGCGGACGCCAGCGCGTGGGCGGGGCCGGTGAGGAGCTGGAGCGGCTCGTCGAGCACGCGGACGGACTCGATGTCCTCGGGAAGGGGCCGGCCGGGCATGGCGACGGCGCGGAAGGACGCGTCGATGGCACCGGAACGGATGGCGGTGACGGCCGTCTCGACGTCGAACAGCATCACCACGTCGAGGTCGATCTCGGGGTGCGCGCGGTGGAAGCCGCGCATCAGGCCCGACGGCGCGACGCGTGAGGCGATCACGTCGACGCGTAGCGGACGGCGGCCGGTGCGCACGGACGCGACCGCGCGCTCGGCGGCGCGCAGCAGCTCGCGCGCGTGGGGCAGGAAGGCCTGCCCGTCGATGGTGAGCTCGGCACCGCGCTGCGTGCGGGTGAACAGCCGCACGCCGAGGTCGCGCTCCAGCGTGGCGATGCGCTTGGAGACGGCCTGCTGGGTGACCGACAGGTCGACAGCCGCCTTCTGGAACTGGCCCGCTTCCGCGGCGGCGACGAAGGTACGTACGGCTTCGAGATCCACGCCGACCCACCTTAGTGAACAACGGATCGTTGTGAAGAGCAGGTAAGGCAGTTGTTTGACCTGCTGTTGTGCCGCCCGCTTAGCTCTCACCGGTCAACGTCGGTTTGTTCGAGTAGGACATCGAGGGGCGCGCTGAGCATGGTGGGCAGGAGGCCGTTGGGCCGGCAGTTCGGCTGGCTGTGGGCGGCGTACGCGGTGAGCGCGTACGGGTCCGGGCTGGGGTTCGGGGCATTACCACTGATCGCCGTGCTGGTGGTGCATGCCGGCTCGGCTGAGGTGTCCGCGCTGTCCGCGGTGGGGCCCGCGGTGGGTGCGCTGATCGCGGTACCACTCGCGCCGTGGGTGGAGTTCCGGCGCAAGCGCCCGGTCATGATCGCGATGGACCTGACCCGGTTCGCGGCCATGGCGACGATCCCGGTCGCCTACGCCCTCGGCCGGCTCGGTTTCATCCAGCTGCTCGTGATCTCGGCTGTGGTCGCCGCGGCCAAGATCGCGTTCAACGCGGCCAGCGGCGCCTACCTCAAGGCCCTCGTCCGGCAGGACGATCTGCTCGTGGCCAACGCGCGGTTCGAGTCCACGAACTGGAGCTCCATCGCGGTCGGGCCACCGCTGGGCGGGGCGGCGATCGGTCTGTTCGGGCCGGTCACCACCGTGGTGGCGGACGCGCTCAGCTACCTGCTCTCCGCGCTGGGCATCACCGCGATTCACGACCGAGAGGAAGCGCCGCAGCCAACCGACAAAAGCCCGGTCCGGGCCGGCGCATTGTTCGACGGCTGGCGACACATCATGGGCGATCCCGGTTTGCGGGCGCTCTACCTCAACAACATGCTCGTCTCCGGTCTGATCATGGCCACCGAGCCGCTGCTGGCCGTACTCCTCCTCCGCCAGCTCGGGTTCCCACCCTGGCAGTACGGCCTCGCCTTCGCCGCCCCGTGTCTCGGCGGACTCATCGGCTCCCGGCTGGCCCAGCGTGTCGTGGCTCGCTACGGCCGGCAGCGGGTCTTCCGGACCGTCGGCACTCTGCGTGCCGTCTGGCTGATCGGCCTGGCCTTCGTCCGTCCCGGCGTCGTCGGCCTCGTCACCGTGATGGCCGTCGAGCTGGCGATCATCATCAACATGAGCCTGTACACCCCGGTGCTCGCCACCTACCGGCTCGAACGTACGCCCAAGCACCTCGTCGCCCGCACCCTGTCGGCCTGGTCGATCGGCCAGCAGGCGTCCATCGCCGTCTTCACCGCGCTCGGCGGGCTGCTCGCCGACGTCACCAGCCCACGCACCGCTCTCACGGTCGCGGGACTGCTCATCCTGGCCACCCCGCTCCTGCTTCCCCGACGCGACCAGACGTCTCAGCACGAGCCGGAACTGTCCCGTAGGCACGCATGACGCACCGCAACTCTCCGCTGAAGCCGGCAGGCCGCAGCTGATCCGCCGGCGCACGTCCACACCGTCCAGGCACACCACCAGCAAGGAGCACACTCGCGTGAGCACTGCCCCCGCACTCGACCCCGCGCACACCGCTCTTCTCGTCATCGACTACCAACCCGCTATCGTGGCCGCGCTGCCCGAAGGCGGGGACCGCGAGGCCCTGCTCGGTCGCATGGAAGGGGCCATCGCCGACGTTCGTGCAACGGGCAGCACCATCGCCTACGTACGCGTCGGCTTCACCGAGGCCGACTGGGACGCGATCCCGGCGGTCAACAAGTCCTTCGCCCCGCTGGCCCAACACCGTGTCATGCACCACGAGGACCCGGCCACTGCCATCCACGAGCGCCTGGCTCCCCAGGACGGCGACATCATCGTGCGCAAGACCCGCTACGGCGGCATGTCCACCACCGACCTCAACCAGCAGCTGCGCGAGCGCGGCATCACCACTTTGGTCGTCTCCGGCATCAGCACCAGCGGTGCCGTCCTGTCCACCGTCATCTACGCGGCCGACCGCGACTACCAGCTCTACGTCCTGTCCGACGGCGTCGCCGACCCCGACGCCGAAGTCCACAACGTCCTGCTCCATCACGTTCTCCCCTCACGGGCACACATCGTCGACACCGCCGACCTGCATGCCCTGCTCCGGGCCGACTAGCCCGAAGCAGTCCGGAGCTCTCACCGCCGCCTACCGCACCCGCCGCCCCGCGTAGCCGCCACGACCTCCGCCGGTGTTACGGCTCCCGGCCCCGTACGAGCCGATGACCAGTGCAAACGTCACCGCCGCGAGAGACCCCGGCGGTGACGGCCACCCGCATCGGGTTCACTGAACAGTCTGTAGAACGCCAGCTGAGCGGCCGCGACCCCGACTTGCTCGGCGACGTACTCGACCGCGTCGGGCGGCAGCTCCGGTTATCCGGCGATGTACTCCCACTTGGCGTCGAAAGCCAGATCATTTATCGGCGTTCACCGTTCACTTACCGGTGAACGCCGACGCCCCGGCCAACCGTTCGTCAGCGCCCAGGAGTTGCCCTCGACGGCGGCCGACACCCCCGCTGCTGGTCCGGCTCGGCCTGCTTCATCAGCCCCTGCACATACGTCCCCACTGCGGAACCGCACAGTTGCAGGTCGGCGTCTGCCGGGTCGAGCCGCAAAGTGGCGACGAGTATTTGGGGGCGGAGTGCAGCCGAACAGTGGACCAGGCGTGGGTCTCAGCCCGGAGGAGTCAGCCGCACTCCTGCTGGACAAGATCCGGCAAGGCAACGGCTACGCCCGCGGCAAGAAGCAGAGATTCCGTAGAAGTGCTTCGGTGACCAAAATACTGACGCTGGCGCTGTCCGCCGCGTCCACCATCATTCTGGGTCTGCAAAACCTCAACACATGGGCTGGTCTGGCCTTTGCGCTGGTGGCCCTGGGGACGTTGCTGGGCGCCGTTGAACCGTTCTTCAACTGGCGCTCCCGGTGGGTACTGATGGAGGAAGCGCAGCACCGGTTCCAGCGCCTTGCCGATGACCTCGAATACCTGGTGGCATCAACGCCTGTCGATGAACTCACCTATGACCAGCTTGGCGAGGTTTTCGATAGATACCAAACGATTTGGGATGACCTGAGTCGCACGTGGCTGGAGCACCGCCGGGAACCGACACCGTCGACCAGCGCATAGCTCGAAGCTGCCGCGGCACTGCATGCAGACGTGGTCATCCTGGTGGGCGGTGCGCAGGCGCCCGCACGGTCGCAAGCGGCCCGCCTGGGCGACGGAGCCCCGGCTGATCGTGCTGGTTCCGCTGAGGCCCTGGTGCGGCAGGGCGAGCAACCGATCGCGATCCCGGAGGACGTGCAGGCTCTGGTGGAGAACGTTCACGGCCACCCACCGGACCAGTTCGCTTGGGACGATCCGGCGAAGTCCGCCGCCTGCACTGCCTACCGGGGCAAGGAGCCGGCCGATCGCCGCGTCGGTGATGTCCTGGTCATTCCGCGGGCGCGCAGCGTGGCGGGACTGCAGGATCTGCATCATCTGCGGGGGCGGAAGATGAGCGGGAAGCGGCGACCAGACTGCGTGCGGACACCGCACGCCTGCTGTGGTCTCGCGACCTCGGACGTGCGGGCGGTGATGGCGCGTCTGTCTGGATGCCGACTTGGGGGCTCGTGCGCACGTGACGGGCTAGGCCTTTTCTTTCGGATCACTCTCACGAGTGTGCGATAGGTTGCCCGCCATGACTGGACTCGGACCCGTCGCCTGGCCCCCTGCCCCGACAAGGACCGAACGGCTCGTGCTCCGCGAGTCCGAGGCCCGGGACCGTGCGGCGTTCATCGAACTGTTCGCATCGCCAGAGGTGGGCACCTACATCGGTGGCCCTCGACCGCGCGATGAGCTCGAACGCGCGGTGCCTGACATGCCCGGGCGGCGACCTGGCCTTTTCGTGATCGATCTCGACGGAGCGATGATCGGTGTGGTCACGCTCGATCGGCGCGATGCAGAGCGTCCGGGTCACGTCCGTCCGGATGCCGGGGAGGCCGAACTCGGTTACATGTTCCTGCCGGAAGCGTGGGGATGCGGGTACGCCGCCGAGGCGTGCGCAGCGGCACTCGACTGGTTCGCCGACGTACTCCCCAACGAGCCGGTGGTGCTCTGCACCCAGACCGTCAACGACCGCGCGATGCGCCTCGCGGCGAAGCTGGGATTCACCGAGGTGGCGCGGTTCGAGGAGTACGGCGCCGAGCAGTGGTTCGGCGTGTGGTCCTCGGTCACACCGTCCGGTTGAGCTAGGGCCCGCCTTCGAACGGATCTTGCCCAGCGCAGGAACGACGCCAGGCTGACTGCCGCTTCGCAGGTGGGGGGCGGCAGCGTGGGCGGCCGGGACCGAGGCGTGGGACGCGGATGCGTTTCAGCAGCGCCTGCGCGCAGACCCCGTGGCGGCGGCATGCTGGTGAGCTCGCACGATGGTGGAGTCGATCTGGACGAGCCAGTCGAGGGCGCCGGCCGCATCAGCTCGGGCCTGGATCGGGCCTGGATCTGTTGGAGGGCCTGGGTGAAATCCTGTCGGCCATGATCCACCAACAAGTGATCTCTGATGACAGGGGCGTAGGACCCCCGCACAATCATGGTGTGACCAACATCGTCGAGGCAGCCTGGCACAAGATCCTCGCCGCTGCTGGTGAACCCGCCCGGCCGGAGGGATCACCTCTTCTGGAACCGTTTGCCGAGCTGGTGCGGGAGGCGCATGCAGAGCCGCTGCTGCGTCAGCTCTACCCCTGGACCGGTATGTGGGAGCTGCACTTCAGCAGGTGCACGGAGATCCGGCACACCTGGGACATCCCCTACATCGGCACACTGAGCGAGGGCCGGTACTACGTCGAAGGACCGAGTCGGAGCAGCCCGCGGATCGCCGAGACGGACAGCGCCCAGGCCGCAGTAGCTATGGTCATCGATCGCCTGCCGCCACGCTGCGGCCCGGCCTTCATCGGCAATGCGGAGGAACTGACCGCTTACGAGAGGCGCGGCACAGCAGGTAGGAGCGGGCCCATCAGCTTGGCGGAAGCAGAACCCCGGGACACTGAGCGGCTTTGAAGAGGGGCCCTAGTTGGCCCGTCCGTCCGGTCAACTCTGTGCTCAGCTCCTGGCGGGAGTTCGGGTCGGTCGCGGCTGGTGTCACCGGCCTGGCCCTGCTGTGCGTTTTCGCGGCGTGAGCAGCCCCGGCCCACGGCCCGAGCAGGACGCGGTCAGTGGCCGGGGCTACTGTGCTGCCGCATGAAGATCGAATCCCTTCTCGAGGACCTGGACAGCGACGACGCCGTGCGCGTGGAGGCCGCGGTCGCACGGCTGGCGGAGCAGGCCGACAGTGTGGTGCCGACGCTGCTGCGGGGTCTGGCCGGTGTGCAGCGGACCGCTGATCTGGAGCCGGTCATACGAGTGTTGAGGCGCATCGGGCCGCCGGCCTTCGACGCCCTACTGGCGGCGTGGGGCCGGAAGGAGGTGACGGACTGGCAGGCGGGCCGGCTCCTCGGGGTGTTCGACGAGCGCTCCGCCGACCAGTACGCGGCCTTGGCGGCCGATCCGGACTACGGCAAGTCGGGCAACGGCTTCCAGGGGCTCTTGAGGCTGCGGACGGACTCCGAGGCCGGACTGCGGGCCCTGGTGGATTGCCACGCCCGCGGCCGCCTCATCCCGTACAAGGCTTCCGACTACGCCCGCCTGCTGCACGATTCCTTCCGACCGCGGCTGCGCTCCCTGCGCCGCGACCCGGCCGCGTCCCCGAGGACCCGGCGGGGCGCGATGGCGGCGCTGGTGGCGGGCGGCGGCGCCGACGCGCTCGACGACCGCGACCGCGCGGCGATCGAGCGCCTGATACGGGTGAAGATCCCGCACGAGACCCCGAAGCTGCCGTCGTCGACCCTCAGCGGTTGGTGGATGGCCGTGCCCGGGGCGTCGTACGAAGGCGTTTTCGAGGCCCTGGACCTGCACGACCGGCGGCCCGTCACGGTCACCGCCGGCGTCCAGGCGGCGGAGAGCCAGGAGATCCGGGTGCCCGGGCCGGACGGCGCCGGCCACACCGTGGGGCGGGCCTTCGTCACCCCGGAGCTGGACGGCTGGCGCCTCGTCTTCGGTCCCTTCGACCTGCTCGTCGGCGACCCCTGGGACGGCATGATCGAGACGGTCGAACGGGTCAGTGTCCACTGCGGCCAAGCCCAGTTCTTCTTCCTGGACGACGCCGGCGGCTCCGACGTGTGGATGGTCGCGGAGAACGGCCGGGTGATCCGTCGGTACGCCGCCGAAAGCGACCCCGAATGGGAAGGCGACCCGCTGCCGTGGGAGACCCTCGCGGTCGACGACCCGGACTTCGACCCCGAGTACGACGAAGCCCCGTCCAACGCGGGCACCACCGGTGCCCGGTCCGCCTGCGGGTACCTCTCGGTCGATCCCGGCGAGGTCGGCCCGGACGCCGAAGTACGCGGCCATGGCTGGCTGGCCCTCACTGCACCAGGCGTCGGCCACGGCGCGTTCCCCGGGACGCTCCGCATCTGAGGCTCACTGCTGACGGCCCCGGCCCCGGCCCCCGACACCAGCCCGGCCACCTGTCACCTCGACGCCTCAGGTGGCCCGGACGGACCGGGCCCTCGGCCGAGGTGCCGGCGGGACGGACTTGTACAACCGGCCTTCGACACCGCACTGTTGGCCGGTATTCGTCCATACGATCAGGAGTCCCGGCTTGTCTTCCCACACCCCCGCTCCCGCGCACGCCCACGTCGTCGACCCCGCCGGCGGCTGCCCGCACGCCCTGAACGCCGACCTGCGGGCCCGGGGGCCCGTTGCGGACATCGTCCTGCCCGGCGGGGTGCCCGCAGCGGTCGTCCTGGGGCACGACGCGCTCAAGGAATTCCTCTCCCACCCCGACGTGGCCAAGGACGCCCGCCACTGCCCGGCCCTGAACGACGGCACGATCCCCGCGGACTGGCCGCTGCGGGTCTTCGCCAACGCCCAGGGCATGCACACCGCCGACGGCGCCGACCACCGCCGGCTGCGCTCCCTCGTCGGTAACGCCTTCACCACCCGTCAGGTGGAGCGGCTGCGGCCGCGCATCGAGGAGCTGACCGCCGGCCTCCTCGACGACCTCGGCCGGGCCGCCGCCGAGGACCCGGACGGCGTCGCCGACCTGCGCACCCACTTCGCGCTCCCGCTCCCGATGAGCGTCATCTGCGAGTTGCTCGGCGTGGACCCCGAGCACCGCGGCCGGCTGCACGACCTCACCTACACGGTGGTCATCGCCACCGACACCACCCCGGCGGAGGTGATGGCTGCCGTACGCGAGCTCGTCGAGTTGCTCGGCACGATCGCGACCGCCCGCCGGGCCGCCCCCGGCGACGACCTGACCAGCGCCCTGATAGCCGCCCGCGAGGACGACGGCGACCGGCTCAGCGAGGCCGAACTCATCGGCACGATGCGCCTGATGCTGGTCGCCGGCCACGAGACCACCCTCAACCTGATCAGCAATGCCGTACGGGCACTGTGCACCCACCGCGACCAGCTGGCGCTGGTCCTGGATGGCGAAGCCACCTGGTCGGACGTGGTGGACGAGACGCTGCGCTGGGACGGCCCGGTCAGCTGGTTCCCCTTCCGCTACCCCACCCGCGACCTGGCCCTCGGCGGCACCGTGATCCCGCAGGGCACCCCGGTCCTCGCCGGCTACACCGCCGCCGGGCGCGACGAGGCCTTCCACGGCCCGGACGCCGACCGCTTCGACGTCACCCGGCCCGGCGCGGCCCGGCACCTCTCCTTCGGCCAGGGTGTGCACTACTGCGTGGGTGCCCCGCTCGCCCGCCTCGAGGCCACGATCGCCCTGGAACGGCTCTTCACCCGCTTCCCGGACCTCGACCTCGCCATCCCCGAGGCCGAACTGCCCCGCCAGCGCAGCTTCATCGGCAACAGTGTCGAAGCGCTCCCGGTCCGCCCGGTGCGCCCGGTGCGCCCGGTGCGGCTCTGAGGCGCGTTCTCTCTCTGACCCCTACCGGCCCGCGGCGGGCGGGGACAGTTCTGTACTCAGCCAGCCCAGCACATCGGGGTACATCCCGCGCCAGTTCTGGAAGTTGTCGCCGTCGGCGGGGCGGATGAGGGGTCCTGACGCGGACCCCGCTGCCCGCCACGGCCCGGACGAACGCCTCCAACTGCTGCGGCGGGCTGTCCCGGTGCTGAGCGGAGATGGCCGAGAACAGCCCGATGCCGGCGTTCGCGCCTGTCGGACCAGCCACATCGGGCTGTTGCGCCCCCGCAGCCGCGCGTCCGGCAGCACCTCGGGGTCCGCGGTCAGCGGGTCCGGATCCAGGGCCGCACCGGCTCGGAACAGGGCCTCCACCGAGATCATCGCCCAGGCCGACCAGGCCCGCCTGTCCCGCAGCAAACGCGAGGGCGTCGAAGCCTGCCACCGCTACCTCACCGGACAGCCCCCGCAGGGCGGCGCCGAAGGGCCAGGGCGAGTCGGGGGTCTGGTCGGTGGCGAGGGATCAGCTGTTGCAACACCGACTTCACCGGCCCGGAACGCCTGATCCCGACGCGACGCTGAAACGGGCGAAGGGCTGTTTCCCGCCCTCTCAGGAGTGCCGGTGATAGGCCTTGTTGGCGATGCGCCAGCTGTCGTCGGCGCGGACAAGCAGGAAGATGTCGGTGAACGTGTCCGCACCATGCGAGAGCGTCATCGTCGCGGTCGCGACGGTGCCGTGGACATCGATGGCGTCGATGCGACGGGAACGGGTCGGTTCGTCCGGGGCCGGCTGGCCCCGGAAGAGAGCGCAGTACTCGTCCAGGGGCCACGAGACGAATGCGCCGTCCCGGATCCCTTCTATGTGGGCGGTGGGCAGGAACGCGTCGCGAAAGTGGGTGGGATCGCCGGTGGCGTGCCCGCGGATGTAGGCGCGCAGCGGTTCGAGCACGGCGTCCTCCACGGCGGGGACCATGGCGGCAACGGCGATATCGGCCTCGGGGGCGGCAGGAGAGTCGGCCAGGCCCGCTGCGCTGCGCAAGGGGGTGTCCGACGCGGCGGCCAGCAGAGCCATGTCCTTGGCCAGCGCACCGATGGTGAATTCGGCCGTGGCAGCGGTCGGCTCGCCGAGGAGGAAGGGTCGCTTGCGGGCCACGAGCCCGCCGAGCTGGCCGAGTTCGAGGACGTCCAGCACGTGGGTACGGGGCAGGCCGAGGGCGTCGGCTTGCCGTAGTGAGTCACGCAGCGCGAGGACGGCGCCGGCGAGGCTGTTGTTGGCGATCAGCTTGAGCGCGGCGGCACTGGAGGCGTCGTCCACGCGCCGGACGGTGCCCAGCGTTTCCAGAATCGGTCGGACTCGATCGAATGCGTCTTGGTGAGCGGCGGCGAGAATCTGCAGGGCGCCGGCGGAGACAGCCGGCACAGAGCCGAGCACGGGCGCGTGGACGTATGAGGGGCCGAGTTGCCGGGCCAGCTTCGACGCTTCGGCGGGCGCGATCGTGCTGGTGTTCAGCACGATCGTCTCCGTTCGCAGCGATTCACGGACGTCGTCGAGGACCTGCAGGCAGGCAGGGCCGTCGAACAGCGCCAGGAGCACGAGGTCGGCCTTCGCCACGGCCTCGTTCGGGTCGCTGGTCATCTTGACGGCGCCTGATGCGCGCCCTGAGCGTGTCCAGCCAACGACGTCCCAGCCCTGGGTGGCCAGTCGAGTCCCGATCGCGCCGCCCATGCGCCCCAGACCGAGGACGGCGATCGTGTGCGGTGTGGTCATGCGCACCAGATTGGTGCACCTCGATGGATGCGACAAGCGCAGATTTCGCAGGCCTGCCCTGCGGAACTCGCATACCGGATAGGCATATTGCCGCCATGGAATTGCAGCTCGGCGTGCCTCTGACAGAGCGCCATGCGCGCCGGTGCCCGCACGGGGTGGAGCCACGCCGGGGGGACGGACCGGTGCAGCTGCCGGGAGATGCTGCTGCACGGTCGGGCCGGCGCGGGCACCAGATGGGGGGAAGGTCACCGGCCGGTCCGGCGGTCAGATCAGCGGCCCGGCTGCTCGGTCAGCGGCCCTGGATGTCATGTCCGCGCCATTCCTCAGCACATGGCGAGACTCCCCAAAAACTCCACCCACTATCAACTGGGAGCTGCTACCATTTACCTATGGCTGTCAGAAATCGCGGGTTAGCGCTGATCGGTCTGACGATCAGCGTCCCTCGTCATCATTCGATGCGACGATCCTGCACGTCGCCCTCCCAACTCTGGCCGCCGAAACCGGCGCCTCCGCAGGTGAGTTGCAGTGAATCGTCGCCCCTATGCCGGCGTCTTCGCCGCCTCGATGCTCCCCGCGGGCTTCGGTGCAGGAAGTCATGAACAGCGAGGGCGGCGGCACCGCATGAGTACGCCTGACCGACGGCACGTTCGTGGCCCACCGCACCCCCGCGGTCGCTACCCGGATGCAGGCCCGTACCGAGGGCTCGGACGGCCTGAAGCTGCTGATGGAGGAGCTGCCCGACAACACGGGGCGCCGCTTCGCCTCCGGCATGGCCGGCACCACCGAGGTGCCGGGCGTGTGGGTGGCCTGGCAACGCCACCGAGCTGACCGCCCAGGTCGGCGCCTCCGCTGCTGCAGACGCCCTGGCCGCCACCCACATCAACGCCCTGCCGCCACCGCTGACACCAACGCGGCCCTCGCCGCACCACAGGGTGCCACCACCACCTGGCGTCCGGGCCCGCACCCACCTCCCATCCACTCGGCGACCGGTCCTCCGGCGCTGATTCTGCATGTCCTTTTCGAGAGGAATCCATGAGTACGAACCCTGCACCGGTGGCACCCGCTGACGGGAGCGGCGGGGGCGCGCTGGATGCGCGTCAGCTGCGCGCGATCCTGACCACCGTCTCGATCGCGCTGATGGCCGTCATCGCGTCGGTGTCCGGGCTGAACGTCGCCCAGACGCACATGGCCGTCGACTTCGACACCTCGCAGAACACGGTCCTGTGGATCATCAACATCTACACCCTCGCCCTGGCCGCACTGCTGCTGCCGCTCGGCGCGATCGGCGACCGCCTGGGCCGCAAGCCCATGCTGATCGCCGGGCTGGCCGTCTTCGGCGTCGCGAGCGTTGTGTCGGCTGTGGCCCCGAACGCCGAGGTGATGCTCGCCGCGCGCGTGGTCAGCGGTATCGGCGCAGCGACGATCATGCCCGTCACCCTGGCCGTCATCACCTCCAGCTTCCCCGAGGAGCAGCGCGGAAAGGCGATCGGCGTGTGGACCGGCGTCGCCGGAGGCGGCGGCATCCTGGGCATGTTCCTCTCCGCCCTTCTCGTGGACGTCGCCGACTGGCGCTGGCTGTTCGCCCTGCCCGTGGCCCTGGTCGTCGTGGCCCTGGCCATGACGCTGAAGACGGTTCCCAACTCCCGCGAGCGCTCCCCCCACGCCTTCGACACCGTCGGCGCACTGCTGTCCATCGTCGCCGTGGCCGCCGTCGTCTTCGTCCTGCAGGAGGGACCGGAGCGAGGCTGGACCGCAGCCAGGACTCTGATCAGCCTCGTCGTCGGCCTCGTCGCCACGGCAGGTTTCGTGTCCTGGGAACTGCGTCGCCGGGACGCCTCGCTGCTGGACGTACGCCTGTTCCGTGAGCGCGGCCTGGCCGGCGGCTCGATCACGCTGGTCGTGGTCTTCGCCGTCCAGGGAGGTATCGCCGTAGTCCTCTTCCCGTTCCTCCAGGCCGTGGCCGGCTGGACGGGACTGCAGGCCGCTGCGGGGCTGATGCCCCTGGCCATCGCCATGATGGTGGCCTCCGGCCTGGCCCCCAAGCTGGCCGCGAAGATCGGCCCCCGAGCGACCATGAGCGCGGGAATCGCGCTGGTCGGCGTCAGCCTGGCGCTCATGGCCCTGTTCGTCTCCGTCGACGGCGGCTACCTGTCGATCCTGCCCGGCATCATTGTCATGGGCCTCGGCCTGGCCCTGTCCATGGTGCCCTCCACCGAGGCCATCACCCGCTCCCTGCCGCGCGAGAAGCAAGGCGTCGCCTCCGCCCTCAACGACGTCACCCGGGAATTCGGCACCGCACTCGGCGTCGCCATGCTCGGCGCGATCCTGACGGCCGGCTACCGCAACGCCATCGACGACAAGCTGCACGGCATCCCTCAGGGGACCGCGGACACCGCACGGGAAGGCATCGCCAACGCCGTCGAGGTCTCGGGCAGCGCAGGCTCACACGCGAAGGACCTGCTCCACGCCGCAAAGCAGTCCTACGTCGACGGATGGCAGCAGTCCATGTGGGTAGGCGTCGCCGTCATGGGCGTGCTGTTCGTCTACATCGCCCTGCGCGGCCCGAAGAACGCCACCCCCGCGGCTGCGTCGGACGAGGCAGAGGACACCGAGACCGTCGCCGCCTGATGACCGCATAAGAACTGGATGCACGGCACGCAGACTGTGCGAGGGCAGACCTGAACTGTGCGGCAGCCGGTCCCCGTTGATGGGGGCCGGCTGCCGCACAGTCGGGGCGGGGGCGGGGGTGTTCAGCTCGTGACCGGCTCGGCGGTACGCTTCGTCGTCGCCCGGAACCATGACCAGGACGACTCGATGGGCGACCCCCCTGCGGAACCTCCCAACGATGCCGTTGGGCACCGTCCTGTCGTCCAGTCGGGGCCGCCCCAGACCAGCTGCCCGTCCGTCAGCAGCACCCGCTGCGGGGCAGCGCTGCCCAGGCGGCGGCGAGGCGGGTGACCAGTTCCGTCGCGGTGTCCGGGGTGAAGGAGTACGGCAGACGGAGGAAGTCGTCGTGGGCCCCGGTGGTGTCCATGGTGTTGCCCGGGATGACCTCGGCGCCGTGGCGCAGGGCCAGCTGGGCGTAGCCGTGGGCGTCGGTACCCGGGGGGAGCCGGATCCACAGCACGGAGCCGGCCTGCGGGGGCTGCCACTGCCAGTCCGGGAGGTGCTCACCCAGCAGCCGGGTCATGGTGGCGAGCCGTTTTTGGCGCAGGCGTTCGCGCTCGGGTGCGAGGGCGGGAAGCCCGGGAAGCAGGCGCGCGGCCAGGGCCTGGTCGAGCAGCGGGCTGCCGAGATCGTTGAGCGCCTTGAGTCGGGCCAGGCGCTCAACGGTCTCCCGCGGCGCGCGGATCCAGCCGATCCGCAGCCCGCCCCAGACCGCTTTGGTCAGCGAGCCCACCGTCAGCACCGTTCCCCCGGCGGGGTGCGCGGCGATCGGCGGCGGGGCCTGCCCGGGGGCGAGGGCCGCGGCATGCGCGCTGTCCTCGACAAGGATGACGCCGTGTTGGGCGGCGAGTTCAGCCACCCGGCGGCGGCGTCCGGCGGACATCAGGGTGCCGGTGGGGTTGTGACAGGTCGGCGTGACATACAGCAACGCGGGGCGGTGGACGACGAGTTCGGCTGCGAGACGGTCGATCCGAATGCCGTCGGAGTCGAGTTCGACGCCGATCAGCCGGGCGTCGGCCGCCCGCAGCGCGTCCAGGCAGCCGGGCCAGCCGGGGGACTCCACGATCGCGGTCGAGCCCCGCCCGAGGTACAGCCGGGCGATCAGGGTGACCGCCTGCGTGGCCCCGGTGGTCACCACGACCTGCTCGGGCACGGTCGGCAGGCCCTGCACGTTGTGGTGGTCGGCGATCGCCGCGCGCAGCGCGGGCAGCCCGGCCGGGTGATAGCCCGCGTCGCGGACCAGGCCGGGCAGGTCCTCGCGGGCCACGTCGAGCAGCGCCCCGGCCAGGTCCGGGCCGCCGGTCTCGGCCGCCTGCCCCAGCGAGATGAGGTCCGGCAGCTCCGTCACCAGCCGTTGGATCACCGCGGTGGCCTGGCCACCGCGCACCCGCCCGTCCTCTGGGGTCCGGTGGCCGGCCGCCGCCGCGGACACCCGGGTGCCGCTGCCCCGGCGGGTGTCGACCAGGCCCGCGGCGCGCAGCTCGTCGTAGGCGGCGACCACAGTCGCCCGGCTCACCGAGACCGCGTCGGCCAGCCGCCGCTCGGACGGCAGACGGTCGCCGGCCCGCAGGTCCCCGCAGCGCACGGCGTAGGTCAACGCCTCCGCGAGCCGCCGGTACAGCGGGCCCCCGCCCGAACTCCACTCTCCCAGCAGGTCGATCAGCACGGCGGGCTCGGAGGTCCCCCGATTCCAGTCCACTTCCCCCTCCATTGGCACGGGATCGCATACCGCCGCCGCCCGAGGCTAACGGTATGACGATCACCTCTTCTTTCGACCCCCGGCTGACCGCCGTCTGCGAGCTGTCCGTCCCCGCCGCGCGGGACGGCGCCGGACGGCACGAGTACGACGGCTCCGTCCAGGACCTCTCCCCGGACGGCGTGCGCCGCGGCCTCGCCGCCCTCGGCGGCCCGGCCGGCACCGCGCCATATGCGGACCCGCACGACGAGGCGCACGCGACGGCCGCCGAGCAGGCCCTCCGGGTCCGCTTCGGGGAGCTGAAACTGCACCGCAGCAACCCGATCTGGCACATCGAGAACCTTGAACTGTCCGGCTACGACCGCCCGTACGCGCCCCGACCCGAGCGGGACGCCGCCCGGGCGGCCCATCTGCGACAGTGGCCGGACGCTGTGGACGCGGCCGTCGAGGCCCTGGACCGGGTGCCCGCGCCGCTGGCCGAGGCCACCCTGCCGCTCGCCCGCGGCCTGGTCGCCCACCTCGACCCCGAGGGCGGCCCGGTGCACACCGCCGCAGCCCGGGCGCACGCACGGCTGGTGGCCCACCTGGAGCGGGCCGCCGCCGACGGCCCGCCATCTGCCGCGCTCGGCGGCCCCGCGCTCGCCCGGCTGCTCGGCGTGGCCGAGGCCTGCAGCGTCGACCTCCCCGCGCTGACCGCCCGGGTGGATGCCGAACGCGACCGGCTGCGCGCGCTGCTCGACGAGTCACTGCGCCGTATCGACCCCGAGGCCGCGCCCGCCGACACCGTACGGGCCCTGCAGGCCGACCACCCCGACACCGACGGCCTGTTGGCCGAGTTCGCGGAGCTCGTCGACGAGACGGTCGCCTGGACCGCCCGGCTCGACCTGGTGCCCCACCACGACGTGGAGGTCGCTGTCCAGCCCATGCCCGACTCCCAGCGCCGAGCACTGGCAGGCCTGTTCGCGTCCGCTCCGTACGAGGCCGACGCCCCCGCGAGCTTCCGGGTCACCCTCCCGGACGCCGGCTGGTCGGACGCCGAGGGCGAGCAGTGGCTGGCGACCGGCTTCAACCGGACCCTGATGCCCAACATGGCCGTGCACGAGGTGGCCCCCGGGCACGCCAGCCACGGCCGGGCGCTGCGCCGGGCCCCGAGCGAGGTCCGCCGCACGCTCCACTCCGAGGCCTTCATCGAGGGCTGGGCGCACTACTGCGAGGAGTTGGCCCTGGAACAGGGCTTTCGCGCGGGCGATCCCCGGATCGCCGTCGCGGTCGCCCAGGACGCGCTGCGCCGGGTGACCCGCTTCGCCTGCGCGATCGGGCTGCATACCGGGGCGATGTCCCTGGCGGACGCGGCGGCCCGGTTCACCGCGGACGTCTCGCTGGTCGGGCCCGCCGCCTGGCACGAGGCGCAGCGCGGGCTGTTCGACCCCACCTACGGCCGGTACACCTGGGGCAAGTTCGCCATCCTCGACGCGCGCGAACAGGCCGCGAAGCTCTGGGGCGGCGGCTTCTCGCTCCGCCGCTTCCACACCGCTCTGTTCGACCTCGGCGCGCCCCCGCTGGGCCTGCTGCGGACGGCGCTGGACCGCGGATGACCTCGCTCGCCGCCTTCCTGCTGGCCTCACTGCTCCTGGTCGCCGTGCCCGGGCCCAACCTGGTCTACATCGTCACGCGCAGCGTCCAGGACGGACGGCGGGCCGGCCTCGTCTCGGCCCTGGGCGTGGAGACCGGAACGCTGGTCCACGTCCTCGCCGCCGTCGGCGGGGTGGGAACCCTGATCACCGACCACCCGCTCGCCTTCACCGTGCTGCGCCACGCGGGCGCCGGCTACCTCGCGTACCTGGGCGTACGGACATTGCTCAGCCGCCCGCGGCCCGCCGCCGAGGCCGTCCCTCCCGCTCGGCGCCGACTGCTCCGGGTCTACCGGGACGCGGTCCTGGTCAACCTGCTCAACCCCAAGGTGATCCTGTTCTTCCTGGCCTTCCTCCCGCAGTTCCTGCCGACCGGCCTGTCCCCCGGGCAGACCAGGGCCCGGATGCTGCTCCTCGGTGTGACCTTCCTGGCCGTCGCGCTCGCCCTGGACCTCGGTTACGCCCTGCTCGGTGCCGCGCTCACCGGTCGACTGCACGGCACACCGCGCCGCGAACGGCGGCTGTCCCGGCTGGTCGGCGGCGTCTACCTGGGGCTGGCGGCCCTGGTGTCCGTCTGAGCCCGAGGTCGTGGTCGACCGGCCGGCGTCGATCGGAGCTCTGCCGCTGGCGGTCGCCCGGGCTTGCATCGTCCGAGGAAGCGTTGCAGCGGGCGAAACTCGTTGGCCGGCCCCCGGTAGCCCTCGTCGACCTCGGCCTTCGCCTGCGGGTGCAGGCGGAGCTGTTCGGCGATGCCCTCGGTTCGGACGGATGTCTGATCGTGCATGCGGCCCGGCCGGTCAGCTCCGGACCACAGGGTGCAGCCCTGCCCATCGGGGAGCTGCTGCCGTGGCCGTCGCCGCGATCAATCGGTGCTGTCTGTGGCGTAGCCGTGGCTGTGGGCCCAGGCGACGGCCTCGGCGCGGGTGGTGACGCCGAGTTTGGCGAACAGGTGGTTGACGTGAGTTTTGACCGTGGCGGGGCCGATGAGGAGGCGGCGGCCGATGGCGGCGTTCGGCAGTCCGGTGGCGAGCAGCCGCAGTACGTCCTCCTCGCGGGGCGTGAGCTGGAGAGCTGAGGGCGGCGTCCGCCGTCGTTCATCGTCTTGGTCCTGGAGGTCTTGTGCCTGGTGGCCGCGCACGGCTGCGGCGAGCAGCCGGCGCTGGACCTCGGGGTCGAGGGTGACCTGGCGGGAGACCGCCGCCTGGATGGCACGGGCGATCTGGTCCTTGCCGGCGTCCTTGGTGAGGTACCCCAGGGCGCCGGCCTGGAGAGCGTCGATGATCTTGCCCTCGTCGGCCAGTGTCGTCAGCACCACGACGGCGACGCCGGGCAGTTCGGAGGTGATTCGGCGGGTGGCCTCCACGCCGTCGAGGACGGGCATCACCAGGTCCATGAGGACGGCGTCCGGGCGCAGTTCCTCCGTGCGGGCGAGGGCTTCCTCGCCATTGGCGGCGCCGGCGACCACGTCGATCCCCGGGACCATGTCGAGGAGGGTCATCAGTCCTTCGCGGACGGCTGCCTGGTCGTCCGCGACCACGACTCGTACTGTCATGCCTCCACCTCCGCGGCCACTCGCCAGCCCTCCGGGCAGGGACCCGCGGTCAGCTCCCCGCCGACCAGGAGCAGTCGCTCGCGCATCCCGGCCAGGCCGTAGCCGCCGGACCTGCCTTCCACGGTACGGGGCTCGGCCGTCTCCGGGGCCGTCGAGGCCATGTCCGGTGCCGTGTGGGAGACGACGGTGAGCCGGACCCTGTGCTCGGTGTACTCCAGGGTCATGCTCACCGGTCGGCCCAGGGCGTGCTTGGCGGCGTTCGCCAGAGCCTCCTGGGCTACGCGCAGGAGCGCCAGGCTGGCCTCCGCTCCCAGGGGGCGGGGCTTGCCGTGCAGTTGGAAGTCCGCGGCGCGGCCTGTGGCCGTGTGGTGGCCGGCGGCCAGCAAGACGAGGGCCTCGGGCAGGGGCGGGGTGTCGGTACGGAGAGCAGCGATGGCGCGGCGGGTCTCGGTGAGGCCGTCTTTCGCGATCAGACGCGCCCGGGCGGCGCGTTCGGTCGCCTGGGCCACGTCGGCCGGATCGGCGGCGAGCAGGTTCTCGATCACTTCGAGCTGGATGACGAGTGCACCGAGGGAGTGGGCCAGTACGTCGTGGATCTCCCGGGCGAGGCGGGTGCGCTCGGCCAGTGCTGCGGCGCGCTGGCGCTCCTCCTGCGCTTCCTGGGTTTCCGCGAGCAGGCGGCGCGCTTGGAGGTGCTGGATACGGATGCTGCGGCGGGTCACCCCGGCCAGGTAGGCGGCCAGCAGGACCGCGCTCCCCACCGCCAGGGCCTGGGTGTGGGTCCCGTGCGGGACAAGGGCCGTACCGGCGGCCAGAGCGAGCGCGCCGCAGGTCAGCACCCCTGCGCTGATCAGCATGGGCAGGTCGGCGCTGGCCGCGATCGTCGCCAGGACGACCAGCAGGGAGACCGGCTGGGCGCCGGGCGCCGCGGTCAGCAGCACGCTGCCGGACACCACGACCACGGTCAGCAGCGCGGCCGTGGTGCGCTGAGGCACCAGGTCGAGGGCGAATGCGGCTCGCGCGGCCACCACGGACCACACCAGCCAGGCCACGGCGAGCAGCAGGAATGCGGCGAGGTGGGCCGTGCTCCACTGGAACTGCCGCTGCGGCACGAGCGCGGTGACGACGGCGGCCAACGCGATGGGCCGGAGCAGGACCATCGTCCACAGCTCGGCGCGCGTTCCGGACGGGCGACGGGATGTGTCACCGGTGGTGGCCTGCCGGTCGTGTGCGGCCGGATCGGGCCGGGAGCCAGGCTGCATGTGATCACGCTAAGCGAGCCGGTGCCCGCTCGCTTCCACCGACGGGTGGACAAGGGTGGACGTCACCGACTCAACCCTCCTCGACCGGCAGGCGGAGGCCCCGCGCGGCCTGGCGGACGCACACTCGTCGAGGTTCGCCGGAATCGCCCGCAGATCCCGAACCCCACCCCTTTCCGCCACGCCCCCGAGGAGTCTCCATGTCCGCCTTCGAACAGGCGCTGCTGGTGAACGCGGCCGTCCTGACCACCACCCTCCTGGCCGACCTTGGCCTGAAGCAGGTCACCCGCAAGCGGTTGACCCGGCCGCTGATCACCGCCGCCGTCATCGTCCCGCTCTTCATGCACACCCTGTTCACCAGCGGCATCGGCCTGACCATCGAGATGGTCGGCCTGGCAGCGGGCATCCTGCTCGGCCTGGCCGTCGCCAGCCGCCTGAAGATCACGCGGCAGACATCCGACGGCGCCCTGTCCACCATCGGCGGCTGGGACTACGCCGCCATCTGGATCACCGTTTCCGCGGCACGGACGCTGTTCTCCTACGGCGCCTCGCACTGGTTCACCATGAGCCTGGGCCGCTGGTTCGTCCAGCACGGCGCACTGCCCACCCAGGTCGACGCGATCGTCACCAACGGCCTGGTGCTGATGGCCGTAGCCGCGGTGATCACCCGCACCATGGCCCTGCGCGTCCGCTCCCGCAACGCACTGACCGCCGCGCCCGCCCCGGTGCGCGTGTGAGGGAGGTGACAGACTGGCGGTCCGGGGCAGGGTGTGTGGCCAGGGGAGGGGAACCGGGTTGGGCTTGGTGATTGAGAGCCGACCGTCGGAGCTGCCGTACATCGAGCGGGTGTGGCGCAGCCGCAGCGACGACGTCAGCCGGATGATGTCGGTCGCCACGCCGCACTGGGAGCTGGTGTTCTGGGAGCACCGCGGTCAGGTGCAGGCGGCTGTGCTGGGTCCGGAGGCGAAGGCGTCCCGCGCCCCGGTCCCCGGGGACGCTGTCTTCTTCGGGATCAGTTTCGCGCTGGGTACGTCGATGCCGCATATCCCGGTCAGCCGACTGGTGGGCGGCAATGCGGCGATCCCCGACGTGACGCGGCGTTCGCTGTGGCTGAAGGGGTCGGCCTGGCACGTCCCCGACTACGACAACGCCGAGGCGTTCGTGTTGCGGATGGTGCGCGAGGGCATCGTGGACCTGGACCCGGTCGTGCCCGCTGTCCTCGACGGCGCCAGCCCGGATGTCTCCGATCGCACTCTGCAACGGCGCTTTGTCGCGGCGACCGGCCTGGCCCGAGGCGCCATCCGGCAGATCCACCGCGCCCGCCAGGCGGCGGTGTTGGTCCAGGAGGGCGCGCCGGCCCAGGAGGTCGTGCACCGGCTGGGGTACTTCGACCAGCCTCACCTGGCACGGTCCTTGAGGCGGTATGTGGGGCGGACCGCCACTCAGCTGAGCGCACCGGACGCGGCGGAGCCGCTGTCGCTTCTGTACAAGACCTGACCCTTGGCGCCTGCCTAGCCTTCATGACGTAGCCGACGGGGTCGGCTCGTCCCGGCCGGAGCACCGTCCGGGCCGGGGCGAGGACAAGACTCCGGACTCATCATGGAGGAATCATGCGCAAGGTTGTTTCGGGTCTGTTCGTCTCGCTCGACGGTGTCGCCCAGTCGCCCAACGAGTGGCAGTTCGAGTTCGACGAGGAGATGGGTGCGGCGCTGGCCCGCACGCTGGAGACGGCCGATACGATCCTGCTGGGCGGGGTGACCTTCACCGAGTGGGCCGGATACTGGCCGACGGTGACCAGCGGTGAGGACGCCGGTTTCGCGAAGTGGATCAACGAATCGCCCAAGTACGTCGTCTCCTCGGCCCTGGACAGCGTTGAGGACTGGTCGAACAGCACGCTGATCAAGGGCGATCTGGTGGCTGCGGTCAACGAGCTCAAGGCGGGCGAGGGCAAGGACATCACCATCGCGGGCAGCCCGACGCTGGTGCGCTCGCTGCTGGAGCTGGACCTGCTGGACGAGCTGGTGTTGCTGATCCACCCGGTGGTGGCCGGCGAGGGTCGCAAGAAGCTGTTCGCCGACGACGCCGCGCTGAAGAAGCTGCAGCTGGTGAGCGCCCAGCCGACCAGCAGTGGGGTGATCATCGCGACCTACCACCCGGCGCGCTGAGCCGGCGCGAAGGATCGTCTCTCCTGGTGACTCACGCGGGCCGTGCGCCAGCCGGAGACCCGGCCTGGCTTGCTCCACGTTCGCCGAGCCATTCGCTCGGCCGGCCGCCCCGTATGCACGCATCACCACGCGGCTGGCCCACGTCCTGGAACGCGTCGGGCTCGCACTCGCCGGACGGGCCGGCGCACGGCTCGCTGATCAACTGAGTCTGTGCGCAGGGCGGATGACCTTGCTGCGCAGGGGCATGGCGCTGCCGGACCCGCAGCCCAACACGCGGCGCGTGCCGGGCGCCCCGACAGAGCCGGGAAACTTGATCGTCGACAGCCCTCACGCGGGCGACGTTCTACCCGAACTGACAAGTGGGAGGCGGGGGTTCGGACGTAGGCTGTGCCTTGAATGATCCACGCCTTGGCTGAAAGACGGACGCGACTCATGACTGACCCGACCACGACCACCGAGCAAGCGATGCGCCAGAAGATTGACACGTCGGTTCCGCACTCCGCCCGCATCTGGAACTACTGGCTCGGTGGCAAGGACAACTACCCCGTGGACGAGGAGGCCGGCGACGCGTACACCGAGGTCTTCCCTGGCATCGTCACCATCGCCCGCAGCAGCCGTGCCTTCCTGCGCCGCAACATCGCGTACCTGATCTCGGAGGCGGGCATCCGGCAGTTCCTGGACGTCGGCACCGGCCTGCCGACCGCCGAGAACACTCATGAGGTCGCCCAGCGTCTCGCCCCCGAAGCGCGGATCGTCTATGTCGACAACGACCCTCTGGTCCTGACCCATGCCCGTGCCCTGCTCTATTCCTCTCCCGAGGGTGCGACCGCATACATCGACGCCAATGTGACGGACCCAGACCGCATCCTCGCGGCCGCCGCCGAGACGCTCGACTTCGGCCGCCCCATCGCGCTCATCCTCAGCAACATCCTGGGACACGTCGCCGACTACGATCAGGCCCGTTCCATCGTCACCCGGCTGATGGACGCCCTGCCGTCGGGCAGTTACCTCTCCATCAACGACGGATCACGCGGCATCGACCCCGTCTTCGAGCAGGCCCAGGACGCCTACAACAACAGCGGCGCCGCCCCGTACATCCTGCGCACCGTCGACGAGATCACCGCGTTCTTCGACAGCTTGGAACTCATAGAGCCCGGCGTCGTCTCGGTCACGCAGTGGCGTCCAGAACCTGGTTCGCCCACCCCGGACGTCATCGCCGAACACGGCGGACTCGCCCGGAAGCCGTGACTACTGGCTGGTGCCTGGGCTGGAGCGGCCAGGCTGCTGAGCCGCCCTGGGGATGCCAGTGCGTGGGAGGGCGATGGCGCGAGCCGCGATCGTGCCGACGGCAGACCTCGGCGAAGGCGGCCGATCCATATTGCGCGCCCCTGTCCATGTGAACGACGATGCTGTGGACCTGGCCGTCGCGGGCGGCCACGGCCAGGTGATGCCGAGGTCCGCGGCCACCGTCGCGTATGTACGCTTGCCGCCTGCGGCGCGGTAGAGCGAGACCGCGTCCTTCCGGAACTCCTCCGGGTACGGAGACTTGCGTCCCACCTGGACATCCCTCCCTGGACCATCAAGATCCATTGTCAGGGTGTCCACTCCATAGGATCAGCCTCAGTTGCACGCATCGCCGTACCGGCGTGAAACCGGTACGGCGATGCGTGGAGAGTTGTCGGGTATCGGTGTGGCCGCAAGGGGCTACTTCTGCCAGCCGACGGTCTCCGGGAGGGGGGTGCCGAAAATGGTGGCGCCGACGTTGGCCAGGCCGTTCTTGACGCCGTAGATGGACGGGCCGCTGAACAGGGGCAGGTAGCCGTACTGCGCCAGTGCCTTGCGCTCGACGGCGTTGGCCTGGGCGATCTGCTTGTCGGGGTCGGCGATCGCGGAGACGGCGTGGATCTCCTTGTCGAGTTCGGGGGTGCCGATGCTCACGATGTTGGAGTCGCTGTCGGTGCAGTAGAACTGGCACAGGTAGCGGGTGCCGAATGGGTCCGTTTCGCGGTTGCCGACGAGGAAGATGTCGAAGCTGCGGTCGGTGAGGATCTTGGCGAAATCGGCGTCGGTGGAGTTCTTCAGTGTGACCTGGATGCCGACGGGCTTGAGCATGGCCACGAGGGCGCCGGCGGTGGCCTTCTCCAGTGGGTCGCCGCTACGCAGGGTGTAGGTGACGGTGAGCTTCTTGCCGTCCTTCTCACGGATGCCGTCGTTGCCGGGCTTCCAGCCGGCGGCGTCCAGGATCTTCTTGGCAGCCTCCGGGTCATGTTTGATCACGGCGCCGACGTTGTCGGAGTAGCCCTTCTGGAAGCTGAAGAGCAGCAGGGAGCCGGGCAGGGGCTCGCTGTAGCCGCCCAGGCCCTGGAACTGGATCTTGGCGATCTGGGTCCGGTCGATGCTCTCCAGGAGAGCCTTGCGCACCTGGATGTCCTTCAGGTTGGGGGACTTGGCGTTCACGTAGAAGGAGTACGCGAACGGGCTGCCACCCTGGCGGATCTGGGTGCCCTTGATGCCGGTGAGCTGCTTCAGGCCCTCGGCGTCGCCGGTGGGGGCGTAGTCGATCTGGCCGTTCTTGAAGGCGTTGACCGCGGCGTTCGACTCCAGGTTGACGTAGACGCGCTTGTCGAGCTTGCCCTTCTTCCCCCACCACTTGGGGTTGCGCACGAAGGTCAGGTCGCCGGTCTTGGTGTCGAACTTCCCGACGGTGTAGGGGCCGGCGCCCCACTCGGGGTGGGCCTTCTTGACGTAGGCGTCGTTGAAGTTGGTGACGGTGGCGGCCTTGGGGTGCAGGAACGTGGTGAACAGGCTCGACCACCAGGGGTCGACGCCCTGGAAGTCGACGATGGCCTGCTTGTCGTCGGTGCCGCGGGTGACCGAGGTGATGTGGCTGTAGCCCTCGGTGTTGGTCGCGTTGTAGCTCTTGTTCGTGCCGTTGTTCGCCTGCCACGTCGCCTTGACGGCCCGCCAGTCGATCGGGGTGCCGTCGTTGTAGGTGGCCTTGGGGTTGAGGGTGAGGACCACCCGCTGGTTGCCGCCGGTGACGGTGACCCTGACGTTGCTGAGGTAGTCGGGGTTGTACCGCGTCTCACCGGTGGGGGAGTAGGTGATGACGTCCGGGTTGTACCAGGCCCAGACGCGCAGGGCGGTGAGCGTGGCGTTGGCGTTGAAAGGGTTGCCCTGGTCGTCGAAGCTGCCGGCGGTGGTGTAGGTGCCGCCGTCCTTGATGTTGTCGTAGGGCTGCGGGTTGTAGTCGACCTTTGCCGAAGCCGCGGCGGGGGTCGCGCCTCCGGATGCCTTGCCGGTGTCCGGGGTGCCGGAGCCGGAGGAGCCGCAGGCCGTGACGGCGAGGGTGAGGGCCGCGGTAAGGGCGGCTGCGGGGACGGCGATTCTCGGTCGCATGGGGGAGTGGATCCTCATTCCTTCAACTGGTTCCGCGACACCATCGGGGTGCGGCGTCGACTTGATGGGGCCCGCGGTCAGCGGGCGTGGCAGGCGTGGCGGTGTCCGGAGCCGGATGCCGCCGGGCCCAGGACGGGCCGTTCGGTGCGGCACCGCTCCTGCAAGCCGTGGTCGAGCAGCCGGTACAGCGGACAGCGGTCGACGAAGACGCAGCCCTGCGGCAGGCGTGACGCGCTCGGCTGCTCGCCTTCCAGCACGATCCGCTCACGGGAGCGCTCGCGCTGCGGGTCTGGCACCGGGATCGCCGAGAGCAGTGCCTCGGTGTACGGGTGCTTCGGGTCTTCGAAGAGTGCTTCGGTGCTGCCGGTCTCGACGATGTGCCCGAGGTACATGACCGCGATGCGGTCGGAGAAGTGCCGCATGACGGCGAGGTCGTGCGCGACGACCAGATACGCCAGGCCCAGTTCGCGCTTGAGCCTGGCGAGCAGGTTGACGACGCCCGCCTGCACGGACACGTCCAGGGCCGAGACCGGCTCGTCCAGGACCATGATCCGCGGTTCGGTCGCCAGGGCGCGGGCGATGCCGACGCGCTGGCGCTGGCCACCGGACAGGGCCGCCGGGAAGCGGTCCGCGACCGACGCGTCCAGGCCGACCAGGTCCAGAAGTTCGGTCACCCGGGCGCGGATCGTTGCCCGGCTGCCGCCGACGGCCTGCAGCGGTTCGGCGAGCAGTTGGAAGACCGGGAGCCGCGGATCGAGGGAGCCCATCGGATCCTGCATGACGATCTGCACCGCGCGGCGCAGTTCACGCACCCGCTCGGCGGAGCCGAGGTCGGCGACGTCCATGCCGGCGACCTCGATCCGGCCGCGCTCCGGCTGCCTGAGCCGCAGGATCTCCAGCAGCGTTGTGGTCTTGCCGCTGCCGGACTCGCCCACCAGGCCCAGGGTCTCGCCGGCCCGCAGCTCGAAGCCGACGTCGCTCACCGCGTGCAGCGTGCCGACGCGGCGCTTGAGGAATGCTCCCTGGGTGACCGGGAACGTCTTGGCCAGGCCGGACACCCGCAGCACCACCTCCCCTGAGGCGCCGGTGCCGTTCGTGTCCTCCCCGGCGGACTCGACGTCCTCGGGGGCCGGGAAGAGCGAATCCGCCTCCAGCCGGCCGTCGGCGATCTCGTCGGCGCGCAGACAGGCGACCTGCCCGTGACCGGCGACCGGTGTCGGCGCGGGTTCCTGCGTGCGGCAGCGGTCGAGTGCGGCGGGGCACCGGTCCGCGAAGGGGCACCCGGCCCGGAGCCCCACCAGCGACGGGGGCTCGCCGCCGATCGGCACGAGCGGCCTGTCCGCCCGGGCATCGGGACGGGGCACCGCGCCCAGCAGCCCGATCGTGTAAGGCATGGTGGGCCGCCGGAACAGCTCGTCGGCGCCGGCCTGTTCCACGATCCGCCCGGCGTACATCACGGCGACGTCGTCGGCGTACCCGGCGACGACACCGAGGTCATGGGTGATCAGCACGACCCCCGCACCGGTCTCGGCCTGCGCGGTCCGCAGCACGTCCAGGATCTGGGCCTGCACGGTCACGTCGAGGGCGGTGGTGGGCTCGTCGGCCACGATGACCGAGGGTGTGTTCGCCATCGCGAGGGCGATCACGACACGCTGGCGCATCCCCCCGGAGAACTCGTGCGGGAACGACCGTGCCCTGCGCTGCGGTTCGGGGATGCCGACCAGATCCAGCAGCTCGACCGCGCGGTTCCACGCGGCCTGCTTCGTCAGATCCTGGTGCACGCGCAGCGCGTCGGACAGCAGACGGCCGACGGAGAAGATCGGGGTCAGCGCGGACAGCGGGTCCTGGAAGACCATGCCGATGTCCTTGCCGCGCGCCTGGGACAGCTGCCTGTCGTTCAGCCCGACCAGGTCGAGGCCGCCCAGCAGCACCTCGCCCGACACCCGGGCGGTCGGCGGCAGCAGTCCCATGACGCCCATCGCGGTCGCGGACTTGCCCGAGCCCGACTCGCCGACGATGCCGAGCGTCCGGCCGGGCAGCACGTCGAAGCTCACTCCGCGCACCGCCTCGACCCGTCCCGCCTCGGACGGGAACGAGATCCGCAGGTCCCGGACCGACAGCACCGGGGTCTGCGCGGCGTCGCGCGACGGCGATTCGGGGGCCGGTGTGAGGGCGTGCGTCATCGCGTGCCTCCCGAGGCCGAGACCGAGGTGGGGTCGAGGGCGTCGCGCAGCCCGTCGCCGACGAGTGTCATCGACACCGTGAGCAGCACCACCAGACCAGCGGGGAACGCGAACAGCCACGGGGCGCTGGTGATGGTGCCGGATCCGTCGGCGAGCATGGTGCCCAGCGAAACGTCGGGGGTCTGGACACCGAAACCGAGGAACGACAGGGCGGTCTCACTGAGCACAGTGGTGACAACGCCGAGGGTCAGGTTGACCACCAGCAGGGAACCCAGGTTGGGGATGATGTGCCGCACCACGATCCGCCACGGCCGTACCCCCATGAACTCGGCGGCCAGCACGTAGTCGCGTTCACGCAGCGAAGTGGACATCGACCAGATGACCCGGGCGGTCGACATCCAGCCGAAGAGGGTGAGCACGAGGATCAGCACCCGCCAGTCGCCCGCGAGACGGTGTGAGACCAGGGCGAGGATCAGGAACGACGGAACCACCAGCAGGAAGTGGATGACCGCCAGCGTCAGCTTCTCCACCCTCCCGCCGAGGTAGGCGGCCCCCGAGCCGATCACCGCGGCCACCACGGTCGTCAGCACCGACACGCTGACCGCGATCACCAGCGAACGCTGCAGGCCGTGCACCGACTCGGCCAAGACGTCGTTGCCGCCCTGGTTGGTGCCGAAGTAGTGGGCCGCGCTCGGCGGCTGGGTGAGCGCGGTGAAGTCGGCGTCGGTGTACGCGAAGTGTGTGAACAGACCGCCGAACACACTGAACAGCACCAGGAGCGCGAAGAGCGCCACTCCGAGCAGGGCCCCGCGGTTGCGGGCGAACCGCCGCAGGTACAGCCGGCCGCCGCCGAGCCGGGGAGCCGGGTCGCCGTCGGCGGTGTCCGGGGAGGGCAGCTCGGGCGGGGATGTCAGGGTCGCTGCCATGTCAGCTCACCCGCACCCGTGGGTCGAGGAGGACGACGGCGATGTCGGCCAGGATCGCGCCGATCGCGGTCATGGCCGCGCCGAACGCCGCCACCGCGACGGCGCCGTGCACGTCGTTCTTGCTGATGGTTTGGATGAAGTACTGGCCCATGCCGTTCCAGCCGAAGACGGTCTCGGTGATCACCGCGCCGGTGAAGATGGCGGGGATGCCGAACGCGACCGATGTGGCCGTCGGGATCAGCGAGGTGCGCAGCGCATGGCGTCGGATCGCCTGGGCGCGGGTCAGCCCGGTGGCCCGCGCGGTGCGCACGAAGTCCGAGTCGATGGCGTCCAGCAGCAGCGTGCGCTGGGTCAGGTGATAGCCGACGTACCCCAGCAGGGTCAGGCTCAGCGTCGGCAGGATCAGATGCTGCACCCGGTCGACCACCGTCGGCAACAGCCCTTCGACGGTCGGAGACTTCTCCCCTGCAACATACAGAAAGCGCAGTCCGAGGCTCTGGTTGAGCCAGACGCCGGCGAAGACGACCGCCAACGCGGCGACCGCGGTGGGGATGTTGAGCAAGAACACCGACACCAGCTGCGTGGTCCGGTCCCACCAGCCGTACTGCCGGGACGCGGTGGACACGCTGAGCGCGACACCGCCCACCACGGACAAGAGCGTGGCCACGGTGACCAGCTGGCCGCTGACCAGCACCCGGAAACCGATCTCGGAGTTCACCGACGCCCCGACCGGGGACTTCCCCCAGTCGAAGTGCCAGACCACGTTGCTGAACCAGTGCCACCACCGGTCCACCAGCGGCACCCGCGGGTCCAGGTTGTACGGCGCCAGGGCCCGGTCGATCTCCGCCTCGGTGCGGACCGGGCGTGTGCCCTTGTAGTTCGACCTCGGGTCGAGGAACCAGGCGGCCAGTACGTACGTGACATTCGTGGCGACCACGATCATGGCCAGCCAACCTGCCGCCTTGCGTATCACATGGCGGAGCATGGATCCGCCTTCCCGGGCGCCGATACGGCGGTCGTGGCGCGGGCTGCGGCGGTGTGGGCCGCGTGGGCCGCGTGGAGGGCCGGCGGAGGTGTGCCGGTTCTGGGCATGATCGTCGTGGCCTTCTGACGGGTGGATGGAAGCAGGCGACCGGTCCGGCGACGCTGTGCTCGTGTTGAGGTGCCCGGCCCGATTCCTCTGAGTCGGAGGAGAACTGGCCTGACGAGGAGTGATTCTGGAGGCGTGATCACTTTCACTGCCAGTCTTCGAAGGCTCCTGCCATGTGATCGCAATGCGCGCGTCACAACTGCCCGCTGGACGCAGGGGAGGCCTCGGCCGGGCGGCCATCTCGGGCACTGCGGTGCGGCCGGCGATCGCGACGGTGGCGCCTGCCGTCTGCGCCTCCCCGCCGACGCGAGAGGTGATCCGCCGCCTTCACTTTCGTGGGCACGTCAGCGTGCTGAGTCGTGCTGACGGCTTCCGGATGAGTCCGGCGATGGCCTCCCGCCCCCTCGTGCGCGGTGCGGCGGGAACATCCCGGGGCGGAAGTCTCACGCCGAGGCGGTGTCTTCACTGCGGGGAGCCCATGAGGTTCGTTCGCGTGTGGCCTCCCCGGCAGTTCCCAGGCTGAGAGCAGGTTTTCGTTACGGCATGTCGTATCAGTGAGCTCGTGCTCGGTTGCCGCGACCCTGAGGTGCTGGCGCGGTTCTGGTGCGAGGTCCTGGACTTCGCCGTGCTCGATCGCGAGGACGACGGCACGTTGGAGATCGGGCCGCGCGAAGGGTTCGGTGGTCCGCAGCCGACGATCATCCTCAGTCGCAGGGATGAGGCGGAGAAGGGGAAATCCCGGCTGCACATCGGCGTCAACGCCACCGACCGCGATCAGGACGCCGAGCTCGAACGCCTTCTGAAGCTCGGTGCGCGCCCGGCCGACATCGGCCAGACGGGGGAGGAGCAGTGGCATGTCCTGACCGACCCCGAAGGCAATGAGTTCTGTCTGCTCAAGGCCCGCCTCGCCCCACTCCGGTAGAGGGTGCATCGACCAAGAAGAACCTGAACACCGGAGAGCTCGTGGCCACCCTAGTGGTGACAAGGCGGCTTGACCTGACCGGTGAGCAATGGGCGCGGCTGGAACCGCTGTTGCCTGTGCCCACGCGGTCGGGTCGGCCGTCGGCGAGGACGAAACGGCAGCTCATCGACGCGATCGGGTGACGGGTACAGGTCGGTGCGCTCTGGCGGGACGTCCCGGACTGATTGCGGTGCTGCCGGCCGGCGGAGATCCCGGGCGACGGTTCGTGCTCCAGCACGTGCGGGTGCTGCTCGGCCAGCCGGCCGGCGACGGCAGGCAGGGGACGTCTCCGACCGCAGCTTCGCGGCCAAGGAGATGGTCCTGTCCCGGCACACGCATCACGACGTGGCGACGCTGCGCGCGGAGATGGACCGGGACAAGGTGCTCACCGCCGAGGAGGCCGTCGTCTACGGGCTCGCCAACGAACGTACTGCGCCGTGGGCGACGTGCGGCCCCGGCCCACCGGGCTCCGCGAGTACCGCGCCGGCTCGTTGTGGGCGAGCGAGAGCAGGTCGGCGAGGCCGAGCCCGAGGGCCTGGACGGCGGCCGCGCACCACATCGCCGACGAACTGGCCCGCGGGATGATCCTGCGGGCCCTCGCCTCAGCCCTGCCCATCGCCTGGGTGACCGGCGACTGCACCTGACGACGTCATCCGGACTCCCGCCCTGGTCGACGGCAACTCGCCCGCGCGTGGGGTCAGGAGGTCAGGACCGAGGCGTCCCATGCGGGCGCCTCGAGGACGGCCAGCAGCCGGGCGACCTCGGTGGCGACGGCCGCGCGCCCGGCGCCGAGGTAGCGGCGGGTGTCGACCAACCGCGCTTCGTCGGCCAGGGTCTGGCGCACGGCGGTGGTGAACACCTGGTTGAGGTGGGTGGAGATGTTGATCTTGGTCATACCGTGCCCGACGGCGGCCGTGAGGTGCTCGTCGGCCACGCCGGAGGAGCCGTGCAGGACCAGCGGCACCGGGACGGCGGTGCGCAGCGCGGTGATCAGGTCGAAGTCGAGCGCCGCGTCACGGGTGAGCATGGCGTGCGAGGTGCCGACCGCCACGGCGAGCGCGTCCACGCCGGTCGCGGCGACGAAGGCGGCGGCCTCGGCCGGATCGGTACGGGCGCCCGGGGCGTGCACGCCGTCCTTGCCGCCGACCTTGCCGAGTTCGGCCTCCACCCAGACACCCTCGTCGTGGCAGTGGGCCACCACGTCGGCGGTGGCGCGCACGTTGTCCGCATACTCCAGTGCCGACGCGTCGAACATGACTGAGGAGAAGCCGAGTTCGACGGCCTGGCGGACGAGGTCGGGGTTGGTGGCGTGGTCGAGGTGGACGCCCACCGGCACCTGGGCGGCGTGGGCGGCGGCGAGCACAGCAGCGCCGATGACGTCGAGACCGCCGTGGTAGCGGACGGCGTTCTCGCTGAGCTGGAGCACGACCGGCGTCCGGGCGGTCACGGCTCCGGCGATGATCGCCTGGGCGTGTTCGAGCTGGATGACGTTGAACGCGCCGACGCCACCTGCGGCGTCGACGGCGTGGGCGACGATCACGCCGGTACCGGTCAGCGGCATGCGGGAACTCCTTCGCGAGGGGTGAGGCGTTCGACGGTCACCTGCTCCAGCAGGCTCCGGTGGACGCCGGGATCGAAGTCACCGGCCTGCGGCGCAGCGACCGCTGCGGCGGACAGTGCCACGGCCTCCACGAGCTGGGCGGGCCACGGCGTGCCACCGACCACGCCCAGCGCCAGCGCGGCGACGGCCGCGTCACCCGCGCCAGTGGGGTTGCCCGCGATCCGGCGCGGGGGGCGGGCGCGCCAGCAGCCCTGCGGGGTGACGGCGAGTAGGCCGGCCGGACCGAGCGAGGCGACCACGGCACGGGCGCCTGCCGTCAGCAGGGACTGTGCCGCGCGGAGCGGATCGGCCTGCCCGGTGGTGGCGATGAGCTCGTCGGCATTGGGCTTGATCACCGCCGGCTCCTCGGGCAGCCCGGCGAGCAGAGCGGGCCCTTCCGCGTCCAGCACCGCGGGCACGTCGTGGCTGTGTGCGAGGCGGAGCAGGACGCCGTACGCGTCGGCGGGCAGGCCGGGCGGCAGGCTGCCGGACAGGACCACGGCCGCGGCGCCGTCCAGCAGTTGCTCGAAGCGGTCGAGGAAGGCCGCCCACTCGGCGGGCGAGACCGGCGGCCCGGGCTCCAGGAGGATGGTGGTGTCCCCGGCCTGCTCGTCCACCACCGCGACCGTGCGGCGGGTCTCGCCCATGGTTGCCACCAGGTGGTCGGTGAGACCGGCGGTGGCGAGGTCGCGGCGGACGGCCTCGCCGGTCGGGCCGCCGACCAGGCCGGTGACGGCCGTCGGGTGGCCGAGCGCATGCAGGACGCGGGAGACGTTGACACCCTTGCCCCCGGCGCGGCCGGCCGCATCGCGCACGCGGATGCTGGCGCGGGGGAGCAGCCGGTCCACCCGGTAGGTGATGTCGAGCGCCGGGTTGAGCGTGACGGTAAGGATCACGAGAACGTCCTTACGGCGGCGGTGGACGCGTGCTGGGGGAGCGGCGCCCGGCGGTCGGCGAGGTCCCGGGCGAGCAGCGCCGCACCGAGGCAGCCGGCCTGGTGGCCGAGCCTGGCGGGGACGACCGGCGGTGCCGCGCGGAAGGTCAGCCGGGCGGCCAGTGCATTGCGTAGCTGGCCGAGGTACGACTCCCCGGCTCGGGCGAGCCCACCGCCGATGACGATCCGTTCCGGATCGACGAGCTGGACGGCCGCGCTCAGCCCGTCGGCGAGGGCGTTGACGGCCTCCCCCCAGACCGCGGCCGCCACGGCGTCGCCCGCTCGCGCGCGCCGGTGGACGTCCTTGGCGCTCAGTCCGGTCCGGCCGGTGGCACTGCGGTAGCGGCGGGCGACGGCGGAGGCGGAGGCGAGCGTCTCCACGCAGCCGCGGCTGCCGCACCGGCACAGCTCGCCGTCCGGGCGGACCGTCAGGTGGCCGAGCTCACCGGCCGACTGCGAGATGCCCGTCCAGGCGCGGCCGCCGACCATCACGGCGGCGGCGATCCCGGTGCCCACCGGGACGAACAGGAAGGAGCGACTGCCCCGGCCGGCGCCGAGCCTGGCCTCGGCGAGGCCTCCGGCCCGGACGTCGTGCGCGAAGGCCACTGGGAGGTCCAGTTCGTGGGCCAGCCAGTTCCGTACGGGCACATCGCGCCAGCCGAGGTTGGCGGCGAAGACGGCCTTCCCGGCCTCCTCGTCGACGAGGCCGGGCACCGCGATGCCGGCCGCGACCGGTGCGTACCGGTCGGCGAGGTCGCGGGCGTGATCGATGACAGCGTCGATGACTGCGTCCGGACCCTGCTCCGCCCCGGTGGGGCGACGTTCGCTGTGCACCAGCGAGCGGTCCGCCGCCATGACCCCGGCCTTGATCTCGGTGCCGCCGACGTCCAGGGCGATCACCGGTCCGTCGGCGATCGCGGCGCGGTGGTCGTCCACGGGGCTCACGCCCTTGCCCGGCTCACTCATGCCTGGGCCAGGACGATCGAGCGGGTGAGGTTGCGCGGCTGATCCGGGTCCAGCCCACGGGCCTCAGCCAACTCCACCGCGAGCCGCTGGGCGCGGATCAGGTCGGCGAGCGGGTCGAGCGAGGAGACCGAGGCAGCCGCTCCGGTCGCCCGGACCTGGTCCAGCAGCCCGGTCGGCGGCTCCCCGAAGAACCACACCAGGCTCTCTGGGCCGGTGACGCTGATCGGGCCGTGTCGGTACTCCATGGCCGGGTAGGACTCGGTCCACGATCCCGAGGCCTCGCGCAGCTTGAGCGCTGCCTCGTTCGCCAGGCCGACCGTCCAGCCGCCGCCGAGGAAGGTGAACTGGTTCGCCTGGAGGGCGCCCTGGGGGAGCGGCTCGGCCAGCGCCGACTGAGCCTGCTCCGGGAGGTCGGCCGGCGCGAGACCGAGGTGGGCACGCAGCAGCACCAGGGCGGTGGTCGCGAAGCGGGTCTGCACGACCGACTTCTCGTCCGCGAACCCAAGGTCGACCACGGTCTCGGCGGCCTCGCTGATCGGCGTGGCGAGGTCGCCGGTGAGCGCGACGGTCGGCACTCCGGCGGACCGGGCGAGGGCGGCGAGCACCTCGGTGGTGGTGCCGGAGCGGGTGATGGCCACGACCCGGTCGTAGCGACGGGCCGACGGGAACTCGGACGCGGCGAAGGCGTCGGTCTCGCCCAGCCCGGCCGACTCGCGCAGCGCGGCGTAGGCCTGCGCGATGTAGAGCGAGGTCCCGCAGCCCAGCACCGCCACCCGTTCGCCCGGCTCGGGCAGGCCTGACGGGCGCAGGCCCATTGCCCGGCGCCAGCAGGCGGGCTGGCTGGCGATCTCTTCGGCGACGTGACTCATCGCGACCTCCCTGTTAGGTCAAGTGATCTGGAATGGAGCAGATATATCGCATCAGATCAGATGCGCGCAATTAGTGATCGTGGATCGATCGATCTGTTTTGATCGTTCAGGGGTGTACGGGATCGCCAACAGGGCCCGCAGGCGCTCCGCCCGCGGGCCCTCAGCGTGGCTGGCCAAGGGCGTCCACGATCGGGCCGTACGGGAACGGTCGCGCAAGGGGTGGCGGAACCCTGTCAGCACCGGCCGCCCCTCCAGGGTGGGCGCACGCGCCATGGGATCACCTGCCCTGGCCCGACCACGGCGGTCGGCGTCGAAACGCTCCTCCCGCAAAGCAGCGGCCGAGAGCAGGGGAGCCCCCCAGTACACGGCCGTGCAGAACGAAAGCCCTGAGGCCCGCGCGGAGCCGCGCGGGCCTCAGGGCTTCCCCAAGGGCGACTGGCTAGCCGACGGTGAGGCTGAGGTCGTCGCAGGTGGACGTGGCCGATGCGGACGGCAGGTAGCAGAAGACCCTGGCGGAGGTGTCGGTGGCACCGGTGGTGAAGGTGTCCGACAACCGGGTCCAGCCGGTGGCCGAGGTGCGGCTGGTGACCTGTGCGCCTCCGTAGTTCTTCACACCGAAGCTGGTGGAGCTGCCCGAATCGGCGCGGACCCAGCCGGAGTAGGTGTATGTGGTGTTCGGCGACAGCCCGGTGACGGTGTACTCCATCGTCGCGTAATCACCGGCCCCCGACCTGAGGTGCAGGTCGTGGGCGGGGCTGTGGGCCGCGGTGTCGGTGACGACGGCGGCGCTGTGGACGCTCCAGCCGGCCAGGTTGCCGGATTCGAAGTCCCCGGCAGGAATGAGGTTGGACGAACCGGCCGGGAAGGTGAGCGTCTGGGCGTCGACCGGGTGGGTGTCGCCGGAAGTGCCGGTGTTGGCCCAGTCGCGCTGGGGCGCGGTGACAACGCCGCCGGCGCCGGAGGTCAGGCTGAGGGCCTGGCCGCTGTAGCGGTTGACCAGGCGGTAGCTTCCGGCCGGCAGACCCGCGTCGTGGACGGTCTGCAGGAACCACTGCCAGCCGACGCTCGTGCCCGTGCCCAGCTTGAGCGGGGCGCCCCAGACACGTCCGGAGTCGGCGGTGTCGTTCACGCCGATGTTCTGGCCCGAGGCAGCGTTGGCGATGGTGAAGAACCCGTCGCCGGTGGCGGTGAACTTCCAGCTCTGCGACGCGGAGGTGTTGCTGTCGGCCGTGGTGGTCAGGGCGGTCCCGGACTGGGCCAGGTACTGGCCGTCGCCGGCGGCGATCTGGTAGGGGGTGCCGGAACTGACGGGCGGGACGGGCAGGTTGCCCGGCGCGGTGTCGATCGTGGTGCTGACCCACTCGGTACCCGACGTGGCGGTGCAGCTGTACATGCAGTAGTTGCGGAAGGTCTTGCCGACCAGGTAGTTGGCGGTCTTGCTGGTCCCGTCCAGCAGTGACCGGTACCAGGCGGCGCCACTGGGGTTGGTGACCGTGCCGATGTCCTCCCACTTCTGCGTGGACAGGTCGGAGGTGGCGTAGACGTGCAGCGGGGTGGAGGTGGTCGGGTTCTCGGGGCGGGCCATGCTGATGTACTTGCCGAGGTACGCGTCGTAGGCGACGTCCACCCAGGCCAGCGGCGGGGCGCTGGGCAGCTGGCCGGCGCTCAGCTGCTGCGCGGTGGTCCCGGTGTTGTTCGGGTTGTAGACGTCGTCCAGGTATCCGGGGCTGGTGCCGTCGGAGGGGACCAGGTCGGCCTCCTTGCCGCCGGTGCCGGGCTCGGTCCAGGTGCCGCCGTACCACTTCTTCCACGACGACGGCGCCATCTTGTCCGAGATCGGGGCCCGCGCGACGTGGCCGAGGTCGACCCGGCCGCCGCCCGCCTGGTTGAGGATCTGTGTGTCGTAGTAGAGGTAGAAGTATCCGGAGGCGTAGTCGACGAACAGCTTCGGGTCGCCGTCGCCGTAGTAGTAGGTCTGGTTCGGGAACTGGGCGCGGCCGTCCTTGGTGGGGTCGTTGCAGGCGGCCAACTGCACGGTGGTGTAGGCGTCGACGCAGGTGGCGGGGGTGCCGGTGAGGTGGATCTGCCCGGCGGCGCCGGCGGCCGGCGTGGTGAAGGACTGCGTCGCCGAGCCGGAGGCGCTGCAGGTCTGGATGGTGAAGGTGGCGCCGGCAGCGGTGCCGGAGGCGGTCAGGCACAGGTTCGAGGCCGGGTTGACCAGGGTGCCGTTGGTGACGGTCCACTTCTGGTTGGCGTTGCCGTTGCAGCCGTACCTGTCGACCGCGGTGCCGGCAGCCGTGCCGCCGCCGGTGACGTCCAGACACTGGCCGGCGCCCACGTGGACGCTGCCGTCGGAGGCCATCGTCCACAGTTGGTCGTTCTCACGCCAGGTGGCGAACGGCGAGGTGATGATGTGGTCCACGACCGTCCACGTGCTGCCGTGGTCGCCGGACCGCGCGTAGTCGATCGAGTCGTAGTGCAGACCGTCGCGGAACGGCGACGGGGTGAACTCGTTGTGCACGGCCCCGTACCAGGTGCCGGAGTCCGGGTCGACCCACACCCCGATCAGGTCGCAGTAGTTCCGCTCGGCATACCCCGAGGTCTGGGAGCCCTTGGGATCGTAGGTGGAAAGCACGCCGGTCGGGCTGTTGTTGCAGCGCACCGTGGTGTCGGCGTTGTCGGGGGCCGAGGAGATCGCGGCCCTGGTGACGTTGGTGTCGATGTCCGACCCGGTCCAGAACTGCCAGGAGCGACTGTTGCTGCCGCCGTACAACGAGTGCGAGGACTGGAAGTAGAACTTCCCGTCGCTGTCGATGAAGGGGTACGCCGGCGTGTCGTCGGCATAGGCATAGCTACCGGTGGCACCGGTCGTGATCGTGTACGCCGGTGTCGTCGCGCCGGCGGGTGGCGTGGTCACCGCGCCGATGGCGGTGACCGCCAACGCCATCGGTACCAGTCTTGCGAGCACGGCCCGTGCCTGCCGCGCAGTTCGAGACAGCATGCGCATCCTCTACGTGGGGTTCGGGGAAGCTTGGTCGGCTGCCGCGGCGACATGCCGCCGCGCAATTCGGCGGAGGGAGAATTCCCACGCCAGACCGTGGAATGGTGGTCGATTCGCAGCGGTCCACCTGACGCGGAGAAACCTAGGATCGACAGATGCCCTGGGCAACAGGCCGACAGCACATGATTGGCACATGATTTGCCGGGCGCGGGGACTCCGCGATCAACTGCACGGCAGAGCTGACCCGCCCACCAGACCGCACGGCGGTCCAGGCTGCGCGAGTCCCGGCAGCTGCAAACGCCCTGCCGCCGACGGCCGGACCCTGCACGAGGACGGGCAGCGCCGCAGCAGACTGCGGTGTCCTTTCGATCGACTGATCAAGTCGAAAGATGCAGTCCTCGATCTCAGGCAGCCTTTTGATCTGCTGGTGATCGAATGATAGAGTTCGATCTGATCGGATCCGCACAGGTCGGCGTCGGACGCCAGGGGAGGGAACCACGTGGCCGTCTCGGCGGGGATCCGGCGCGTGTGGATCACCAACGCCGTACGGGAGCTCGGGACGGTCCGGATCGTGGATCTGGCCCGGCGTCTTGGAGTCCCCGCGGTGACCCTCCGCCGTGACATCGCGGCACTCGCCCGCGAAGGGATCCTGCGTCGGTCGCACGGCGCGGTCTCGCTTCCCGAGGATGCCGGGACGGCCGGCCCCGGCAACCGGGAACGGGTGATCGGGATGCTCGTGCCCACCGTCGGCTCCTACTTCGACGAGGTGATCGCCGGTGCGCGCGCTGCGGCCATGGCTGCGGGCGCGCGGCTGGTTCTGGGCATAGCCCCGTACGAGTCCCGGGACGACAGCGCCCAGGTCGGGCGACTGCTGGAGTCGTCCGCCGAGGGACTGCTGGTGACCCCCAACTGGGGCCCCGAGGGCCGCGACGAGGGCTTCGGCTGGCTCGACGAGCTGCCGGTGCCCGCCGTGCTCGTCGAACGCCGGGCGGCCCTGGGAGGCCCCGGCTCGGTACTGGACGCCGTCGGCTCCGACCATCGTCACGGTGTCCTGCTCGCCCTGCGGCACCTCGCCTCGCTCGGCCACCGCTCCGTGACGCTGTGCGCTCGCAACGACACCTCGACGTCACATCAGGTCCGGGTGGGCTACGCCGAGGCCGTGCGCCTGCTCGGCCTGGAACCGCAGCCGCCCGTCGACCTGGACTCCTCCGGCCCCGGCCCCGATCCTTGCGGCGTCGGGACGCTGGCCGACCGGATCGCCGAAGGCATCACCGCAGGTGTCCGGGCCGCACTCGTCCACAATGACCACGCCGCCATCCAGCTGCCCCCGCTGCTGCGCGCCCGTGGCCTGAAGGTTCCCGACGACCTTGCGTTGATCTCGTACGACGACGTCTACGCCGCCCTCGCCGTCCCCGCGCTGACGGCCGTCGCCCCGCCCAAGCGCGCGGTCGGCACGGCCGCCGTGGAGCTGCTGCTGCGGCGCCTGGACGGCGGTTCGGGCCTCCCCCTGCGCCGGATCGACCTGCTGCCCGCGCTCAAGATCCGGGGTTCCTGCGGAGCCTGAACGGGGCGGCGGGAGAAACCCGGAACGGCGGTACGGATGAGCTGATCCGTACCGCCGTTCCAGGTCTCCTGTCACGCTCAGTCCCGCACTTCGGCTTCGGTGGCGAGTGCGGCGCCGGCCCGGTGGAGCCAGTGGATCGCACGGGCACGAGCCGCATCCGGGTCGCCGGCGAGCCGGCTGAGTGTCAGCACGCCTTCCTCGGGCGACTCCCCGGCGACGACGCGGGCGGCGACCCCGGCCCGGTCGGCGCGCGAGAGGACCTCGCCGACGACCTTGCCGAGCAGACTGGTGGCGTCGAACCGGCCCTCGCCGGTGACGACCAGGTCGGCCCCGGCCAGCGCCTCGTCCAGGCCGAGCAGGTCGGCCACGGCCGCCGCGCCGGGGATCACGGTGGCGCCCCAGGCGGCCATCAGGCCGTGGGCGGCGCCACCGGCCGCGCCCGCTCCGGGGCGCCACGGGTCTCCGCCGAGCAGCTCGGCGAGGCGGGTCAGGCCCCCTTCGAGCAGCTCGATGTCGGCGGGGGAGGCCCCTTTCTGGGGGCCGTACACAGCGGCGGCACCCTCGGGACCCAGCAGCGGGCTCGCCACATCGGTGAGCAGCTGCACGCCGCCGGGGGGCGCGGCCCGGAACCGGCCGCGGTCGACCCGGTGAGCATGGGGGAGCGCACCACCGCCGTCGGGAAGGGGTACGCCGTCGGCGTCTAGCAGGTGCAGGCCGAGGGCCGCCAGCAGGCCGGCTCCGCCGTCGGTGGAGGCGGAGCCGCCGAGGGCGACCATGAGCCGCCGCGCGCCCCTGTCGAGGGCGGCGGCGATGAGCTCGCCGGTGCCCCGCGTGGTAGCGGTGAGCGGGGCGAGTTCGGCCATCAGCGTGATCCCGCTGGCGGTGGCGAGTTCGACCACAGCGGTGCCGTCCGGCAGGAGCGCGTACTCCCCGTCCACGGGACGGCCGTCGGGGCCGGTGCAGCCGCCCACCCCGGTCAGGGAGGTTCCGGGGTGGGCGGCCGCGACGGCGGCGAGGGTGCCCTCGCCGCCGTCGCCCATGGGGCGGATCACCAGGTGGTCCGCCGGTCTGACGGAGCGCCAGCCGCCATCCAGCGCCCGGGCCGCGTCGGCGGCGCTGACGGTGCCCTTGAAGGAGTCGGGCGCGAGGACGACCTTCACGGGGTTTCCACGTGGGCACGGTGACGCTCGATCATGGTCCGCAGCGTCTGCTCGCCGGGGGTCTGCCAGACCTGCTCGTTGAAGATCTCGACCTCGATCCAGCTGGTGTAGCCGGCTGCGGCGACCTGCTCGGTCATGGAGCGGAAGTCGATCCGGCCGTCGCCCACGTGGCCCCGGCCGAGCAGGGCGTCGGCGGGCAGCGGCAGCGTCCAGTCGCAGACCTGGTACGAGGCGATCCGCTCTCCCGCGCGGGCGATCTGGCGCTCCAACTCCGGGTCCCACCAGACGTGGTAGCTGTCGACGACCACGCCGACCTGCTCGACCGGGAACTGCTCGGCGAGGTCGACGGCCTGGCCGAGGGTGGAGACCACCGCGCGGTCGGCACAGAACATCGGGTGCAGCGGCTCGATGGCCAGACGGACACCGAAGTCGCCCGCGTGTGGTGCGAGTTCGGCCAGTAGCTCGGCGACCCGGGAGCGCGCGCCGACCAGGTCCCGGCTGCCCTCGGGTAGCCCGCCGACCACCATCACCAGGGTGTTGGTGCCGAGTTCGGCGGCCTCCTCCAGGGCCCGGAAGTTCTCCGCCAGCGCGGCCCGGCGCTGCTCGGCCCCCTGGGCGGTGAGGAAACCGCCGCGGCACAGGGTGCTCACGGCGAGGCCCGCGTCACGGACCAGCTTGGCGGCCGTCGCGACGCCGGTCTCGGCGACCTTGTCCCGCCACAGGCCGATCGCCGGGATTCCGGCGTCGACACAGCCCTGGACGGCCTCGGGCAGGCTCCAGTCCCTGGTGGTGATCTGGTTCAGCGACAGCCGCATCAGGCTTCCACCCCCGCCATGGCGAGGAACCGGCGCATCCGGTGGACGGCCAGGTCCGGGTCGGGCAGGACGCCGGCCGCGTCGGCGAGGCGGAACAGCTCCACCAGATGCGGCACGGAGCGATCGCTCTGCGCTCCGGCCACCATGGTGAAATGGTCCTGGTGGCCGGCCAGCCAGGCCAGGAAGACGATGCCGGTCTTGTAGTGGTACGTGGGCGTGGCGAACAGGTGCCGGGCCAGCGGCAGGGTCGGGGCCAGCAGCGCGTCGTAGCGGTCGAGGTCGCCCGCGTCGAGCGCGTGCAGGGCGGCGGCGGCCTTGGTGGCGATCGGGTCGAAGACGCCCAGCAGGGCGTGGCTGTGGCCGAGTTCGTCGCCCCGGATGAGCTGAGGGTAGTTGAAGTCGTCGCCGGTGTAGAGCTTGACGCCCTCGGGCAGGACACGGCGCAGGGCGACCTCCCGGTCCGCGTCGAGCAGGGACACCTTGATGCCGTCGATCCGGTCGGCATGCTCCTTGATGAGCGCCAGCACCGTTTCGGTGGCCCGGTCGAGGTCGGGGGAGCCCCAGTAGCCCTTCAGCGCCGGGTCGAACATCTCACCGAGCCAGTGCAGGATGACGGGCTGCCGTGACTGGCCGATCAGCCTCCCGTACACGCGCAAGTAGCCGTCCGGGCCGTCCGCGGTGGCGGCGAGCGCCCGGCTGGCCATCAGGATCGGCTGGGCGCCGGCCGCCTCGACCACCTCCAGCTGCTGCTCGTAGGCGGCGAGGATCATCGGCAGGGTTGCGGTGGGACGGGTGAGTTGGTCGGTGCCGACGCCGCAGGCGAGCCTGCCGCCGACGGCGCGGGCCTCGGCGCCGGAGCGGGTGATGAGCTCCTTGGTGGCGGTCCAGTCGAGGCCCATGCCGCGCTGGGCGGTGTCCATGGCGTCGGCGATGCCGAGGCCGAGCGACCACAGGTGGCGGCGGAAGGCGAGGGTGGCGTCCCAGTCGACGGCGGCGGGCGCGCCCGGCGCGTTGGGGCCGAGCGGGTCGGCGACGACATGGGCCGCGGCGAAGGCGGTGCGGTGGGCCGTCGCGCCACCAGGCACGTCGAGCGGCTCGGGCCCGCGCAGCCGGTGGGCGCCGATGCCGGGAAGTGTGATCTCGGCCATCAGATCTCCAGTTCGGGGAGGTCGAGGCGGCGGCCCTCGGCCGCGGAGCGCAGACCCAGCTCGGCGAGCTGCACGCCCCTGGCGCCCTCCAGCAGGTCCCAGTGGTATTCGGCACCGGTGACCACATGCTTGAGGAACAGCTCCCACTGCACCTTGAAGCCGTTGTCGAACTCCTGGTTGTCCGGAACCTGCTGCCACTGTGAGCGGAAGGACTCGGTGACCGGGAGGTCGGGGTTCCAGACCGGCTTCGGGGTGGCCGCGCGGTGCTGGAAGCGGCAGTTGCGCAGGCCCGCGACCGCGCTGCCCTCGGTGCCGTCCACCTGGAACTCGACCAGCTCGTCGCGGTCCACCCGCACCGCCCAGGAGGAGTTGATCTGGGCGGTGATGCCGCCCGCCAGCTCGAAGACGGCGTATGCGGCGTCGTCGGCGGTGGCTCGGTAGGTGCGGCCCTGCTCGTCGACGCGCTCCGGGATGTGGGTCGCGGTGTGGGCGTACACGGAGCGGATCGGCGCGATGATGCCCTCCAGCACATACTGCCAGTGCGGGAACATGTCGAGGATCATGCCGCCGCCGTCCTCGGCCCGGTAGTTCCAGGACGGGCGCTGCGCGGACTGCCAGTCACCCTCGAAGACCCAGTAGCCGAACTCGCCGCGCACGGACAGGATCCGGCCGAAGAAGCCGCTGTCGACCAGCCGCTTGAGCTTCAGCAGGCCGGGCAGGAAGAGCTTGTCCTGCACCGCACCGTTGCACACCCCGGCCTCGCGGGACAGGCGGGCCAGGTCCAGGGCGGCCTCGACGGACTCGGCGGTCGGCTTCTCGGTGTAGATGTGCTTGCCGACGGCGATCGCCTTGCGGATCGCCCCTTCGCGGGCCTGGGTGACCTGGGCGTCGAAGTAGATCTCGGCGAGCGGGTGGGCCAGCGCCTCGTCGAGCGAGGTGGTCCAGTGGCTGAGGCCGTGGCGGTCGGCAAGCTCCTTGATCTTCTGTTCGCTGCGGCCGACCAGGATCGGCTCGGGCCACAGGACCTCGCCGTTCCCCAGGGCGAGGCCGCCCTGCTCGCGGATGGCCAGGATCGAGCGGACCAGGTGCTGGCGGTAGCCCATCCGACCGGTGACGCCGTTCATGACGACGCCGATCACTTTGCGGGACATAGGGAGGCTCTCCTCATCGATGGGAGCTTCGGCGGTTGACGCCGAGGCGTGGTAAGCGCTTTCCCGAGAGGGAAACGGAATCCCGCCGGGCTCTGTGGGACAACCCCGGCGGGTGATAGGGCGGCCTGATGCTTCGTCAGGCCGTACGGTGGATCGCCTCCGGCAGGACCGGGTAGGCGAACGGCAGGCCTGCCGTGTAGCAGGCGAGTTCGTCCGCGACGGCGGCCCCCAACCGGTGCAGCTCGTTGCCGAGCGAACCGGCGACGTGTGGGGTGAGCAGCACGTTCGGCAGCTCGTACAGCGGCGAGTCGGCGGGCAGCACCTCGGGGGTGGTGACGTCGAGTACGGCGCTGAGGCGCCCGGACACCAGTTCCTCGACCAGGGCGTCCTGCTCGACCAGCGACCCGCGGGAGGTGTTGACCAGGGTCGCGCCGTCCGGCATCAGCGCCAGCATCCGGCGGCTGATCAGGTGGCGAGTGGAGGGGAGTTCGGGCGCGTGGACACTCACCACGTCGCTGAGCATGCAGAGTTCGTCCAGCTGCACGGCACGGGCACCGAGCGAGAGGGCCTCGTCCCGCTCCACGTACGGGTCGTGAAGCAGCAGTTCGAGGTCGTACGGCTGGAGCAGCTCCATCACCCGGCGGCCGATCTGCGAGGCGCCGACGATGCCCACGGTCTTGCGGTAGTTGCCCATGTCCGGGTGGGCGTGGTGCCAGTCCCGCCGGGCATGGTGCCGCCGGTATTCGGAACTGATCTGCAAAACCTGCTTGTTGGCGAACAGGATGGCGGCGACGGTGTATTCGGCGACCGGGAGGGCGTTGGCCCAGGCGGCCGAGGTGACCTGGATGCCACGCTCCCAGCAGGCGTCGGTGATGTGGTGCTTGACCGAACCGGCGGCGTGCAGGACGGCACGCAACCGGGGTGCGGCGGCCAGCACGGCCTCGTCGATCGGCGGGCAGCCCCAGCTGCTGACGATGATCTCGGCGTCGGCCAGGGCGGCGCGCGCTTCGGGGGTGCCGAAGTCGTCGAGGACCAGTGAGGGATCGAGGTCGGCGAGGCTGGTGAGCCGGCCGAGCGTGCGGGAGTCGATCAGACTCACAGCGAGCTCGCGGTGCATCGCCAGCACTGCTCGCGGCCGCGTACGTCCGGCTGGCGGCACCTGCGTACCGTCGGTGGACGCGGTCTGCGGGTCGGGCACTGGGGTCTCCGGAGTGTCGGCGAAGTGGGCTGAACGCGCGGTCACTTGATGCTGCCTGCGGTGAGGCCGGCTTTCCAGTGCCGCTGCAGGGAGACGAAGGCGACCACCAGCGGGATGACCGCGAGCAGCGAGCCGGTCACGACCAGCGGGTAGAAGCTGGGCTCGCTCCGGGTCAGGGTGTTCCAGGAGTAGAGCCCGAGGCTGACCGGGAAGAGCTTGGTGTCGGTGAGCATCACCAGCGGCAGGAAGAAGTTGTTCCAGATGGCGGTGAACTGGAACAGGAACACCGTCACGAAGCCGGGCATCACCATCCTCAGGCCGATCGACCAGAAGGTGCGCAGCTCGCCGGCGCCGTCCATCCGGGCGGCCTCCAGGACCTCTGTGGGCACGTAGCCGGCGCAGAACACCCGGGAGAGGTAGACGCCGAAGGGGTTCACCAGACAGGGGATGAGGACGGCCCAGAAAGTGTTGACGATGCCGACCTTGGAGGCGAGCAGGTACATCGGCAGAGCGAGCGCGGTGGTGGGCACCAGGACGCCCAGCAGCACCAGGCCGAAGAGCTTCTCCTTGCCGCGGAAGGCGTAGACCTCGAAGGCGTAGCCCGCGCAGACGCAGATGAACGCGCAGAGCAGGGCGCCGCCCCCGGCGTACAGCAGGGAGTTGAGGTACCAGCGGAAGTAGATCCCGTCGTCGACGGTGGCCAGGTCGTGCAGGTTCTGCTGGAGGTGGAAGTTGGACGCGGTGAGTGCGTTGCCGCCCAGCAGGTCCGGGGTGTTCTTGGCGGCGGCGGTCACCAGCCAGCCGAGCGGCAGCAGGGTGTAGAGCGTGAACAGCAGCAGGGCGCCGTTGACGGCCGCCCTGGAGAGGCTCCACAGCCGCCGCGCACGCGTGCCGGGAAGGGGAGGAGCCTGGTGCGCGACGGGCCGCTTGCGGTGGGAGAGCGTGATCATGCGGTGGCCTCCGCTCGGCGCTCGGATCGGCCACGGGTGGCCCGGGTGACGATGAAGGACAGCGCGGCGGCCACCAGCGCGAGCATCACGGACGAGGCTGCGGCCAGACCGTAGTTGTTGTGATCGAAGGCCGCGGTGTAGGCGTACATGTTGGGCGTCCAGGAGCTGACCACGGCGGGCGCGGTGCGATAGAGGACCATCGGCTCGGTGAACAACTGGAGCGAGCCGATGACGGTGAACATGCCGACCATCGTGATCGAGGCCCGGATCAGCGGGACCTTGATGCCGAGGGCGGTGCGCAGGGGGCCTGCGCCGTCCACGACGGCGGCCTCCAGGACCTCGCGCGGGATGGCCTGCAGCGCGGCGTAGAAGATCACCATGTTGTAGCCGGTCCACTCCCACACGGCCATGTTGACCACGGCGGGCAGCGGGTGGCCGAGCAGGTCCAGGTGGGTGCCGGCCGAGTCAAGTGTGTCGATCACCGGGCTGATGCCGGGGGTGTAGAGGTACGTCCAGATCAGGGCTGCGATGATGCCCGGCACGGCGTGCGGGAGGAACAGCGCCAGTTGGAAGAAGCGCTTGGCCCGGGCCAGCATGGAGTCCAGCAGCAGCGCCGCCAGGAGCGACAGGCCGAGCATGACGGGGATGTAGAACAGGCAGAACTCGACGATGGTCAGGAAGCCGGTCCGGTAGGCCGCGTCGCCGAGTGCCCGGGTGTAGTTGCCGAGGCCGGTGAAGACCGTCTCGGGTTCGCCGAAGCCCAGGCCGGAACGGTGCTCGGTGAACAGGCTCAGATAGACCGCGTAGCCGATCGGGACCAGCATCACGGCGGTGAAGAGCAGGAAGAACGGGGTGAGGAGCAGGGCGGGGGCCCCGCTCCCCCCGCGCCGGCTGACGGTGGCGGCGCGGGGGAAGGGGCCGGTGCGACGACGGTTCACTGAGCGACCTTGAGCCCGAGGCTCTTGATTTCGGCGACCGTGGCCTGCTGGGAGGCGTCGACGGCCGCGCCGACGGTGCCGCCGCTGCCGAGCTTGCCGAAGGCGTCCTTCATGGCGTTGTTGGTGATGCCCATGACCGGGCCCCACTGCCAGTTGGGCAGGATCGCCTTGGACTCGTCGACGAAGACGGAGTAGATGTCCTGGCCGCCGTAGAAGTCGGTCTTGAACGCCGCCTTTGCGGTCGGGACCAGGTCCGGGTCCGCGGGGAAGAGCGAGGAGGTTCCGGAGGCGATGCGGGCCTGGATGCCCTCGGGAGTGGTGGTCGCCCAGGTGGCGAACTCCACGGCCGCCTTGGCCTTCTTGCTGTCCTTGGAGACCGCGAAGGTGCTGCCACCGAGCATGCCGCTGGCGGGCTTACCGTTCCAGGTCGGGACCGGGGCGACCGCCCACTTGCCGGCGGCGTCGGGGGCCCCGGCCAGGGTCGACTGCAGCACACCGCCGCCCCAGGCGGCGCCCACGTACGCGGCGGTCTCGCCCTTCTGCAGCGAAGCGGTCCACTGCTGGCTGAACGAGGGCTGGACGCGGATCAGGTCGTCGGAGATCAGCTTCTGCCAGTAGTCGGCGACGCGCTTGGTCTCGGGGGCGTTGATGCCGACCTTCCAGGTGTCACTGCTGCTGGTGAACCAGTGCGCGCTGTTCTGCCAGGCCAGCGCCTCCAGGGTGCTCGGGTCGTCCGGGAAGAATGTGCCGATGCGGGTCTTCGGCTCGGCCTTCTTGAGCTTGGCGGCGTCGGCGCGGTACTCGTCCCAGGTCTTCGGCGGGGTGGTGATGCCGGCCTTGGCGAACAGGTCCTTGCGGTAGAACAGTGCCTGCGGAGCGGCGTCCAGCGGGAGACCCCAGGTCCTCTTGGCGAGCGTGGTCAACTGGACGGCCTGCGGCAGGTACTTCGACCGGAGGCTGTCCGGGACGAGCGAGGTGATGTCCTGGACGGCGCCCTGGTTGACGAAGTCGGGCAGCGCCGCGTACTCGACGTTGAACAGGTCCGGGGCGTTGCCGGCCTTGACGGCGTCCGAGATCTTCGCGTAGCCGCCGGCGACGCCGGACGGGATCTGCTCGAAGTTGACCTGGACGTCCTTGTGGGAGGCGTTGAACGCCTTGACGACGTCCTCGGTGCCCTTGGCCCATCCCCAGAAGGTGATCCTGACCGGGCCGGAGGCCGCGCTGCCGCCGCTGGAACTCCCGCTGCCGCAGGCTGCGACGAGGGAGAGGGAAAGCGCACCGACGGTCGCGGCGGCCACGAGGCGCGCTCTGCGCGAACGAGCGGCGGTAGGGGTAGTCGACATGGCTCGGCTCCTGAGGAGGGGGACAGTGTGCCACTGGCCGACCGTCGAATCGTCGACGTCGGCGAGGTGTCGCTATCCTGCGACCGCCTTCGATCAGAGTCAATAGTTGACGATCGATTGATCCGATCTGATCTGATAGCAGGTGTACGAGGTGCTGAATCCGGGATATGAGGGCTCAGTGGCCCGATGGGGGCTGTTCTGATCATTTGCTCGAATCTTCTTGACGAATGATCTGCCGATTTCTAGATTCGATCAGCCCGCCTTGAGCAAGGAGCTCAGCCATGTCCTCGATCGCGCTGCCCCCCGAAGACCGGACCCTCAGTCCGTACACCGGATGGACCAGGGCCCACTGGGAAGCCGTCGCGGACGGCCTGCTGGAGTCCGTGGCGCGCTACGCCGGCCCCGAGCACGCTCTGATCATGCTCCCCGGCGAGCGGCCGAGCATCTCGGGACGGCGTTCGGACGCTCTGGAGGGCTACGCGAGGACCTTCCTGCTCGCGGCCTTCCGGGCCGCCGGGGCCGGTGGCGCGGACACGAACGGCGTCCTGCGCAGGTACGCCGAAGGGCTGGCGGCCGGAACCCGGAACCCGACCGTGGAGGGCGACCTCGCCGACGGGGACCTGGTCTCCTGGCCGAGGATCGCCGACCGGCGCCAGGCCCTCGTGGAGGCCGCGTCGATCGCCCTGGGTCTGCGCCTCACCCGCCCGTGGCTCTGGGACGGGCTCGACGAGCAGACCCGCGAGCAGGTCCGCGTCTGGCTCGCGCCAGGCCTGGAACACTCCCCGGTCGACAACAACTGGTGGCTCTTCCCAGCCATGATCGGCGGCTTCCTCGTCGAGGCCGGGCTCGATCACGACGGCGCGGGGCAGCGCGCCGTCGACCGCGGGCTGGCGCGGATCGAGCAGTGGTACCTCGGCGGTGGCTGGTACACCGACGGCCGCCCGCGCGCCTTCGACCACTACAACGGCTGGGCCTTCCACCTCTACCCACTCCTGCACGCCCACCTCAGCGGCGACGAGGTCTTGCTCGGCACCTACGGCCCCCGGCTAGCCGCCCACCTGGAGGGCCACGCCCGTACCTTCGGCGCCGACGGCGCGCCGATGCACCAGGGCCGCTCGCTCACCTACCGCTTCGCCTCCGCAGCGCCGCTGTGGGCGGGCGCCCTCACCGGGCACACCCCGCTCTCGCCCGGCACCACCCGCCGCCTGGCCTCCGGCGCGCTGCGCTACTTCATCGACGGCGGAGCACTCGACGCCGACGGCCTGCTCTCCCTCGGCTGGTTCGGCCGGTACCCGTCCATGATCCAGAGCTACTCCGGCCCGGCCTCGCCGTACTGGGCGAGCAAGGGCTTCCTGGGCCTGCTGCTGCCCGCCGACCACCCGGCGTGGACGGCGGCCGAGGAGCAGGGCCCGGCCGAGACGGCGGACGCGGTCGTCGCACTGCCACAACCGGGCTGGCTGATCCAGTCCACCGTGGCGGACGGCCTGGTCCGCCTGCACAACCACGGCAGCGACGACCAGCCGGCCGACCAGGTGCTCCCCGACAACCCGCTCTACGCCCGCCTCGCACACTCCACCGCGACCGGGCCGGTCTTCGACGGCGTCCCGGACAACCATCTCGGCCTGGTCGTGGACGGCGAGGTCAGCGAGCGCGGCCGGATCCGGCCGCTCGGCGCCGGGGACGGCTGGGCCGCCTCCGCGCACCGCCCGCGCGTGGGCGGCCGAGAGCTGCCCGGCGTCACCGTCACCTCGCTGGTCCTCGCCTCCGGCCCCGACGAGATCCACGCCCACCTGGTCAGCGGCGCCGAGCCCGGTACCGAGGTCCGGCACAGCGGCTGGGCGGCGGCCGGCGCCACGGCGGAGCAGCAGGCGGACGGCCTGCGCGCCTGGGGGAGCGCCACCGGCCCGCGGGGCATGCGGCTGACCTCCGTCCTGGAGGGCGTCGAGGGCTTCGCCTCCGCGGACTGCTCCGGGCTGCCCGGCGGGACCGCCTTCGGCGCGGCGGGCGCGGTACCGGTGCTCACCGGCCGCACCCGCGCGGAGATCGCGCTGTTCGTCAGCGCGGCCAGGCTGGACCGGTCCGCGCCCGGGTCCTTTCAGAGGCTCCGCGTACGTGCCGAGGGCAACCGCGTCCAGGTGTGCTGGCCGAACGGCGTCGAGCACGAGGCCGTCCTCGCGCCCGGCGAGGTCACCGTCACCACCGTCCACTCAGAGGTCTGAACGCCATGCGCCGCGCCTTCTCCACCCTCGGCCTCCCGGGCCGCCCGCTCACCGACGCCCTCCGGCTGGCCACCACGCACGGCTGGACCGGCCTGGAGCTGCGCTGCGCGCCCGGCGAGGCGGTGCACCCGGGGATGACCGCCGCCGAACGGTCGGCGGCAGCCAGGGCGTTCGCCCTCACCGGGACCACTGCGCTGACCCTCGCGGGCTACACCGGCGTCGCGGCGCCCGGCGACGACGCCGAGCCGATCGCCGAACTGCGCGACCAGTTGCACCTGGCCGCCGACATCGGAGCCCGGTACGTGCGGGTCTTTCCGCGCGGCGGCGACGGGCCGGCGGCCGAGGCCGACGACCGCGCGGCGACCCGGCTGTCGGCCGTGGCCGACACAGCACACTCCCTGGGCGTGCGGGTCCTGCTGGAGACCCACGACTCGCACCGCGGCGGGCAGGACGTGGCCCGGGTGCTGGAGCTGGTGGCCCACCCGTCGGTCGGCGCGCTGTGGGACGTGATGCACACCTGCCTCGCGGGCGAGTCGCCCGAGGAGTCCTACGCCGCCCTCGCCCCGCACCTCGGCTACGTCCAGGTCAAGGACATCGCCGGCCCGGACGACCTCGCCCCGCTGCCGCTGGGCGCAGGCGTGATGCCGCTCGCCGCATGCGTGCGGCTGCTGCCCTCCGACTGCTGGGTGTCCTGGGAGTACGAGGCTCCGTGGTTCCCACAGGCCGCACCGCTCGACGATCTGCTCGGGCCCGGGGCGGCCCTCCTCGCCCGGATGTCCAGCTGAGGGACAGGCGGGACGGCGACCGGCCCGGCAGACCGCTGGGCCGGTCGGGCGCCGTCACACGGCCCGGCCGTCGGCGCCGCCGCAGGAACTCCTGACCTTCAGCTCCGGCAGCAACTGGACGTGGTGAACCGGCAGTTCCGGTCCGTTGTCGATGCGGCGCAGCATCAGCTCCACCGCCCCGGCTCCCACCGCGTGCTTGGGCGGGGAGACAGCGGTCAGCGGAGGCGAGGCCAGCGCCGCGAACACATCGTCGTAGGAGATCAGTGCCAGATCGTCCGGTGCGCGCAGCCCCCGGGCGCGCAGCCGCGGCGTCAGCTGGATCGCCTCCTGGTCGTTGTGGATCAGGAAGGCCCGCACGCCCTCGGCGACGGCCTCGGCGATCTGCGCGGCGAGGCCGTCCGCGTCGATCCCGGGGCGGTTGATGTCGATCACCGGCTGCGGCTCCAGCCCGAGCAGCCGCACACCCTCCTCGTAGCCAACCCGTACCTGGCCCGCCGTCCAGGAGTCGAGGCGGGCGGCGAGCGCCACGGACTCGTGCCCGAGCGTGTGCAGGTGCCGGAGGGCCAGCAGGACGCCGTGCCGGTGATCCGAGGCGATCGAATCCAGTTCGGCGGCGGCACTGTCCGCGGGCGCGCGGCGCTCGACCAGGACGGTCGGCACCGGCAGGGCGCCGATCCACGCCGAGTCCACGGCGACGGTCCCCGGCGGCCAGTTGGGGGTCATCAGCAGACCGTCGAGTCCGGCATCGAGCAGTTGGTCCACCTGGGCGCGGTCGTCCGCCGACTCGTAGGTGGAGATGCCGAGCACCAGCCTGGCCCCGACCGCGGTGGCCGCGGCGCGGGCTCCGTCGATGATCTCGTCGAAGTACGGGCCGACGGTGGGCACCAGCATGCCGATGACCCGGTCGCGGCTTTCCCGCTCCGGCGAGGAAGCGTCTTGTGGGAGGGAGACGGCGCCGTGCGACCGGCGCAGCAGCCCGGCGTCGGCAAGGGCCGCGACGTCCCGCCGCACGGTGACCGCAGCGGTGCCGATCCGGGCGGCCAGATCCGTGACCCGGACCGTGCCCAGTTCGCGGACGACCTCGAGAATCCGGGCTCGCCGCTCCTCCGCAGTGATCGTCATGTCCCTCTTCTCCCTGCCTGGCACGCCGAAGAAGATGGCCGCTGTCCAGACCGCCCGGATATCACTTGCTCATGTTCTGATCGAGTACACAGTAGGCGACTGACCCTGGTCACGGAAAGGCGGGCAAGGGAGGGTCAGGTGGTGATGATCTCCAGCTGCGGCGGGTTGATGGGGTTCAGCCGGGTGTGGAGGACAGCAGCGAGTCCGGCGGCGCCGAGCGGTTCGAAGACGGCGAGGGATGTGGTGCCGTCACCGCCGGCCGAGGTCTGGGCGGCGGTGACAGCGCCGGTGACGTCGAGGGCGATCCAGTCGTTGCCGGTCGAGATCGCGCCGGTGCCGAGTGCGGTGGTGCGGCTCGGGGCGGTGTTCCAGGTGACACCGGTCTCGGCCCAGCCGTCCGAGGAGAGCCCGAACGCCTGGAGCGTGGTCTGGGCGCCGGCGGAGTCCTGGACGTTGCCGTAGACCCACAGCACTGCCCGGGAGACCTTGCCGGACAGCCCGGAGACGTCGAACTTCAGCAGCGACTGGCGGTTGTAGCCGTTGGCGGCGGCGTTGGTGTTCTTCACCACCATGGTCGTCGCGTTGCCGTAGTTGGTGTCGGCGTAGGAGCCGTCGCGGACGTAGGCGGAGGCGGTGGCCGCGAGCCGCGAAGCGGTGGCCGTCGCGGGCGCGGTGCCGGAGGTGCTGATCGTGGCGGTCTGGCTCGCGCCGTGCTTGCCGCCGGTCTCCGCCACCAGGCTGACCTGTCCGGACGTGGACAGCATGGTGATGCCGGAGCCGGACGTGACGGAGGCGTAGCCGGTGCGGGCGATGGTGACCTGGACGGTGGTGGCGGCCCGGGTGGGGTCGCTGACGGCGACGGTCATGCTGCCATCCTGCTCCCGCACCAGCACCGAGCAGGGGCCGTCGACGGTGATCGGCCCGGCGCTGCCGGCCGCGAAGAAGTTGGCCATGGTGAGACCGAGTGAGGGGCAGCTGATCGCCTGCACGGTGTCGGTGTTGGCGAGGACCATGACGTTCGGGCTCGTGGCGCGCGCGGCGGCCTGCGACGCGGTCGCGCCCGGCATCAGCTGGTAGCTGTAGCCCGCGTTGCTCGGGTCGGTGCCGTGGTCGAACCAGATCGAGAGGTAGTTGCGGGTGATCGGGGCGGTCGAGGAGGTGCTGTTGATGTCCGACCACGCGCCGGTGCGGGCCGCGCGCTTGACGTTGACGGTCGCGCCGCCGGGGAAGACCCAGGCACCCATGCCGCCGATGGCCATGTACCGGCTGTCGGTGAAGGTCTCGCTCCAGCCGAGGGTGGCCGGCCGGACGGTGCCGTCGACGGTGAGGACGTGGCCGTTGCCGGCGCCGAGGTTGCGGTTGTCGATGGTGCTGCGGACGCCCACGCCGTCGGTGCAGGTGATGCCGGCGCCCAGGCAGAAGACCGAGTCGTCCAGGAGGAACCAGGACTTCTTGCCGACCAATGTGGACCGCAGGCCCCGGACGTCCTGGCCGACCGCCGAGTAGGTGCCGTCCGTCGCGCCGCCGGCCCACGCGGTGTCGGGGTGGGAAGCGCCCCAGGCGCCGCCTGCAGCGTCGGCCAGGGCAAGCGTGGACACGGTGGTGCCGGGCAGCATGTACGGGTCGACGGTCGGCCAGAAGGCGTCCGAGTACTGGCCGTCGCCGTAGGTGTCGCCGTACCAGTAGAGCATCCCGCTGTTCTGGTGCCAGCCCCGCAGGTTCTCGCCGTTGCCGGTCTCGTAGAAGGCAGTGCGCGACGAGCAGATGCTGAGCTGCGCCGCCCAGGTGGCGCGGCGGTGGACCGCCCGGTCCATGCCGAACACCACGCTGTTGACCGGCTCCGCCGTGGCGGCGACCGTGGCGTCACTCAGGAGGGCCTGCGCGCGGGCGAGTTCGGGGACGTCCATGCCAGGGTCGTTCATCAGCGACTCGTAGTAGTCGCGCTGCAGCCAGCCCTTGACCATCGACATCCAGCTCTCCGACTGGGCGGCCGAGGCGGCGCCGGAGGTCGCCAGGCGCAGGATGTCTGAGACGACCCCGTGCCCGCGGGTGTGGTCGTCCTGCTGGATCGCCAGCGGGTCGCTGAGCAGCACGCCGCGGCTGACGGCCCGGCCGCAGACGCCGTCCATGACCAGGCCGTTGTAGACGAACGGCGCGAAGGAACCGGTCACGGCGGAGTAGATGTTCCGCACGTTCGGATCGGTGATGGCCCAGGTGGTGCCGGCGAACAGGGTGAGCAGCTTGCCGATGCCGTTGAGCAGTACGTCGCCGTAGGTGCCGGTGTAGGGGATGTAGGTGTGCTGGACGAAGCTGCCGTCCGCGTAGAGGCCGTCGCCGCTCAGCGCGTACGGGAAGACCGGAGACAATGCCTGCTGGGCGGTGGTGATCACGGATGTGTTCTTTCCGACCACCCCCCGCAGCGCGAGGACCCGGCAGAGGTCGACGCGGTTGGCGCCGGTGCTGGTGCCCGCGTAGGTCGCGACGGCGGACGTCGGGACGAAGTGGTCGATCGCCGCGCAGTAGTCGGCTGTCTGTGTCGAGGTCAGCCGGCCGTACATCAGCGCGCAGACGTCCAGCAGCCGCTGCGGTGCGCCGATCTGCCAGTCCCACCAGTTGTTGTACGTGGTCGTGGTGGGCGTGTACGCGTTGGCGTGCATCCAGTCGAGACCGGTGGAGATGGCAGACGCCAGCGAGGCACTGCCGGTGAGCCCGGTGTTCGGCTGCACGTACGCCAGCGCCATGGTCCGTAGCCGCAGGTAGCTGCTGGTGATGTTGGCGGAGACGGTGCCGATCGGCAGGTCCGGCCAGAGCGAACCGCTGCTGGGGGCCATCGAGTTCTGGAACGAGCCCGCGTTGGTGCCGAGGGTGGACAGTGCGGTGGAGAACGGTGCGGCCTTCGGGTCGAAGCCGCTGCCGGTGAGCAGCTGCACCCAGGTGCCGCGCATGGAGTCGTAGGTGTCCGCCCAGGCCGCGGTCGGGCGGAGCAGCTGTCCGGCACCGGCCAGCGCGGCGGCGGCCCCGGTGAGCCGGAGCAGTCGCCGACGGCTCATGGAAGCGGTGTAGCGGCTGGTGGATTGAGCTGCGGCCATTGGGCGTCCTCCTCGACGAACCCGCCCCGATGTGAGTGGTCTGGACCGTAAAGGCGGCGGCTTTTGAGGGTCAACGCGTCCTGGGCATATGACTGGCCACATGTTTTACCGGATCCTGCGAGGACGTGTCACGGAACGTAGGTCCGTGGTTGCCCTGGTGGAACGCCGTCGGCCGGGGCTCTGAACAGCGGGCCGATTCATGGGGAAGTCATGTGCTCGAATGGGTGTTGACCGGACACCGATCCTGGAAAATCCTGGCGGGATCGGTGCCCACGGTCGCGCAGGCTCCGACAAGGGATGGATCAGGGAGTAGGCATGACGGGCTCGGCCCACCGACCGGCGGAGGTCGCCGTTCCGGAGATCAGAGGGCTGAAGTTCCGCATGCTTGCGGACCGTCTGCGCCGGGAGATCGGCGAGGGGGTCTGGCCGCCGGGCAGTCGGCTGCCGACCGAGCAGGAGCTCGCCAGGGCACACGGGGCCTCGGTGAGCACCGTCCGCCGCGCCGTCGCCGATCTGGTGGCCGAGGAACTTGTGGTGCGCCGCCAGGGTTCGGGCACCTACGTGCTCGCTCCGAAGGCGGCCACCAGCCACTCCGCGCTGATCGGCGTCATCGTTCCCGACACCGCCTTCTACTACCCCCGGGTCCTGAAGGGCATCGAGGAGGAGCTCACGGCGACGGGTGCGCGGTCCGTCATCGCCTGCTCCGGCTACGACCAGGCCCGGGAGATCAGAGCCCTTGCCGACATGCTCGACGCGGGCGCCGACGGTCTGCTCCTCGTGCCCACCCTGGCCGGCCCGGAGACGCCCGAGGAGTGCCTGACCCGGCTGGCCGGACTGCCGGTGCCGGCCGTCCTGGTGGAGCGGCGGGGGACGAGCCTGGGCGACACCACCGAGAGCGTCTGCACCCACCACGAGGCCGGGGGCTACGACGCCGTGCGCCACCTGGCCGGGCTCGGCCACCGGGCCATCGGCCTGGTGCTGCGGCTGCACAGTCCCACCACCGAACCGGTCGGCCGGGGCTTCCATCAGGCCGTCCGCGAACTCGGCCTCTCCAGCACCGAGTTCAGGGCCGCGCTGGAGGAATGGAGCCCGGCTGCGGCCGACCGCTGCCTGGCCGGGCTGCGTCACGCCGGCGCGACCGCCGCCGTCTGCTTCGGCGACCGGCAGGCGGCCCTCCTACAGGCCGCCGCCCGGCGCTGCGGGCTGCGCGTCCCCGACGACCTGGCGTTGATCGCCTACGACGACGAGATCGCCGACATCGCCGAGGTCCCGCTGACCGCCGTGGCACCGCCCAAGCACCTCCTGGGCCGTACGGCTGCCGCGCTGCTGCTGAACCGGCTGGAGCACCCGGAGGACTCCCGCCGACAGGTGCTGCTGCGGCCCGCGATCACCGTCCGGGAGTCCTGCGGAGCCGCCAGGCCCCGCCTCGCCTCGCTCGCGGACTGACCCGCGTCCCGCTCGGCGGGTCGCGCGGAGAACGCCGCACCGGTGACGCGTTGTCAACGAGATCATGTCGCGCGAATGAAACATCGCGCTTGTGTCTGATCGAGTGCTCAATTTTCGACCGAAGCTGAGCAAGTATGCATTACATTCCCCGAGGCGAGCGCAGCCCGGCCATCGATGCCGGTCGCGGCTGATCGGGCCCGGGACGGCAGTGCGGCTCACGTTCCGGTCAGGGCGGTACCCCAGACCGCTCCCGTGCGCCCACGGCCGATCCAGCCCGAGCAGTTCGACCTATCGACCTGATCTCTTGAGAAGGGAACCCCATTGGCGACCATCCCGGGCAGTACACGACCACGGGTCCACCGAGCAGTTCGCGCCCTCCTCGCCACCGCGCTGGCCGCGGCCGGTGCGGCGATCGGTGCGGCAGCGCCCGCTTCCGCCTCCTCCGCACTCCCCAAGCCGGACCATGTGGTCGTCGTCATGATGGAGAACGAGGACTACAGCACCATCATCGGCAACACCGCCCAGGCTCCCTACATCAACTCACTTGCCCGGCAGGGGGCTTCGTTCAGCGACTCGCACGGCGTGTGGCACCCGAGCCTGCCGAACTACTACGCGCTGCTGTCCGGCTCGACCCAGGGCCTGACCAACAGCACCCCGCCGCCGGTGGGTTCGGTCAACGCCGACAACCTGCCCAACGAGCTGATCCAGCACGGCCTGGGCTTCGCGGACTACTCCGACGAGGCCACCCCGGCCGCCTGGCTGCGCTTCGCCGACCTGCCCGGCACCGCGACCGCCCCGAACCCGGTCGACAAGTGGCTGCACTGCCCGTCCCCGACCCCCGGCCAGGCCTGCGGCTTTCCGACCGACGCCACCGGCTACGCCGCCCTGCCCGCCGTCACCTTCGTGCACGGAAACCAGTACGAGTCGATGCACGACGGGAACATCCTCGGAGGCGACACCTGGGTCAAGAACACCCTGGGCGGTTACGCGACCTGGGCGAAGACCCACAACAGCCTGCTGATCGTCACCTGGGACGAGGACGACTTCACCCCCGCCAACCACATCCCCACCGTCTTCTACGGCGCCGGCGTCAAGCCCGGCAGCTACAGCGAGACGATAGACCACTACAACGTCCTGCGTACCATCGAGGACATGTACGGGCTGCCGCAGCTGGCCAACTCCGCGACCGCCGCACCGATCACCGACGTGTGGGGTTCGACCACCTTCGGCACCGGCAGCGGCCCCGGTCCGGTCACCGGCTACAACAACTGGTGTCTGGACGACAAGGGAAGCTCCACCGCCGACTTCAACCCCGTCGAACTCTATCCGTGCACCGGCGGCGCCAACCAGTCCTGGACCCTGCCCGGCGACGGCACCGTCCAGGTGTTCGGCAAGTGCCTCGATGTCCTGCACAGCGGCACCAGCAACGGAACCCTCGTCCAGCTCTACCACTGCAACGGCAGCGGCGCCCAGCAGTGGGCCGCCCAGGCCGACGGCACCCTGATGAACCCCCAGTCCGGCAAGTGCCTCGACGACCCGGGCTCCAGCCTCATCAGCCCCCAGCTGATCATCTGGGACTGCAGGGCGGTGGCCAACCAGATCTGGCATCTCCCCGCCTGACCGGCCGTCCACGGAACCGATGCCGATGACCACCACCCCCGGCGTGGCACCGGCACCGGCGGAGCCGTCACCCTTCTCCTGCCGGTGACGGCTCCGCAGCTTGCGCGGCGCTGCCGCCTCCCGCCGCGTCCACGCACCTCGGCGTGGGCATGTACACACCAGCTAACTCGTCCAACTCCCTTACCCGCTATCACCTTCGGAGCCACCATGCGACCACGCAGGTCAACCCTGACGCTCGTCAGCGGACGTCTCGGCCGAACGGCTCTCGCAGCCACGGCCACCCTCGCTCTGCTCGCTGCCGCGGCCGGTGTCGGCGCCCCCGCCGCGATGGCGGCCACCGCCACTGCCACCGTCACGCCGATGACCGGTGCGCAGCTCTCCGCCTCGTGGACCGGTCCGCTCAGCACCCGTGGGCGGTACGTCGTCGACGCCGACGGCAACCGCTTCAAGCTGAAGGCGGGCAACTGGGAGGGGGCGCAGGGCACCTGGACGGGGAGCGGGGACTTCAACGCCCCGGCCAGCAACCAGGCGGGCGAGCCCTCGTACAAGATGCCGCTCGGCCTGGACCGGGTGCCGATGGCGCGGATCATGGCCGACTTCCACAGCCTGGGCCTGAACGCGATCCGGCTGCCTTACGCGGACGCGATGATCTCCGACACCAGCAGGGTGCCGGCCTCGGCGGTCGCGGCCAACCCGCAGCTGGCCGGGCTGACCCCGCTGCAGGTGTACGACGCCGTGGTCGCCGCGCTCACTTCGGACGGGTTCGCGGTGATCCTCAACAACCACACCACGTCCTACCGTTGGTGCTGCGGCCTGGACGGCAATGAGCGCTGGAACAGCGGCCAGAGCACCGACCAGTGGGAGTCCGACTGGCTGTTCATGGTGAACCGTTACAAGTCGAACAAGCGGGTGGTCGGCGCCGACCTGCGCAACGAGGTCCGACGCGACACCTGGGACGACCCCAACTGGGGCTTGGGTGACGCCCACGACGAGAACGCCGCCTTCGAGGACGTCGCCAACAAGATCCTCCAGGCCGACCCCGACATGCTGATCGTCATGGAGGGCATCAACTGGTACGGCATCCCCAGCTCGCTGTTCTCGCACGGGCGGCCGATGCTCACCCCGGTTGCCACGCTGTCGAACACCCTGATCAACTCCGGCAAGCTGGTGTACGCCGCCCACTTCTACGCCTATACCGGCCCGGCCAACACCGGTGCCTGGAGCGGCCCGGGGTCGACGAGCGACCCGCGGTACGAGGACTTCACCCCTGACCAGCTCGCCCAGGTGGTCGACCAGGAGGCCCTGTTCGTCACCCGGTCCGGCCAGCACTTCACGGCACCGGTGTGGATAAGCGAGTTCGGCGCCGCCGGGCGCGGCTCCAGCGACGCCAAGGAACAGACCTGGTTCCGCAACTTCACCGACATCCTGGCCGCCAGCGACACCGACTTCGCGATCTGGCCGCTGATCGGCTGGACCGACGCCGACGGCAAGCCGATGGACAACTGGTCGCTGCTCTCCTACCGGAGCGACGGTACCCGGCTGAGTGTCAACGACCCCGGGGACTGGCGTGCCACCGACTGGAACAAGCTATTCACCGCGCCGAGCCTGACCGGCCCGGTCCCCCAGGTGAACCACTGGAACATGCTCGACCTGGACCACACCGACTACGACGTCTCCGCGAAGATGCTCGCGCAGATGCAGGCGGGGTCCGACTGGTCCCCCTACAACCGCAAGGGCAACTGCCCCGACACCGAGCGCCTGGTGGGCCTCGGGAGGAGCGACGCCCGCGGTCTGTGCACCGACGCCGGTCAGCCGGCCAAGGGCAGCGGCGCGTGGGTGACGGTCACCGACGAGCGGTACGTCACCGAGGGCGACTGGGCCTCCGGCTACAGCAAGCTGCAGTGCCCCGACAACACCTTCGCCGTCGGCTACAGCATCCACCAGGGGGCCATGGCCGCGCTGCTGTGCGCGCCGTCCGCAACCGCGGTGCCCACGACCGGACGCGACGTCTGGTTCGACCGCGGCGACAACCGTCCGGCGAGCGGCGGCTCCAACGCCAGCGACTGGGCACCGGGTTACTACAAGGGTCAGTGCGCCGACAACGAGTACGTCGCCGGAGTCGGCTACACCTGGAATTGGAGCCAGGGCGGTGTCCCCGACGTCCTGCTCTGCCGTCCCCTGCACTGACGGACCGGGCGGTCGGGGACAGACCGGCCCCGACCGCGACTGGCGCGCCGACGCTGCCTGGGCTGCGCACAACGCGTTCGCCGCCACCGCCGGCCCGCTCGTACGGGCCTGACGGCTCGGTGCGGGCCGCGTTCTGGTCGTATCCGGTGAGGAACGCGGTCAGCGCGTCTTGCGGGCCTGTGGGGGCGGCGCCGGGGTCAGGGACAGATCCAGCAGTCAGCGCGCGTCCGGCGTCGGTTTTCTGCTGCTCGTTGACCATGCGGCGGCTGAACGTTCCTAGGTCGTCTGCTCCCTGGTAGGTGCTGGCGTCGCAGGACTTACGACCTGGGGAGCGATTGCCGGTGACGGCTGGTTGGTCAGCGCCGTGAGATGTTGAGCGGCAGCGACCAACTGCCGGGATGGATCGAAGCGGCCACCGCCACCGAGCTGCCCAGCCTCCCGCGGTTCGCCCAGCACCTCGAATGCGACCTCGACGCCGTCATCGCCGGCCGGTCACAGCCTTGGAACTCCGACGTCGTGGAAGGCCATGTCAACCGGATCAGTATGCTCAAACGCCAAGTGACGCCAATCCGCCCGCCCGTGTCGGCCGTCTCGCCTGACGGGCACCGGACTCCCAAGTTGAACGCGTTCAAAAAGAAGGGCTACGCTGATGTCGAGCGAAGCCGAGGGGGTTCGATGAAGGTAGTGCTGCCCGGGGGAACCGGACAGGTGGGCACGATTCTCGACCGTGCGCTGACGGCAGCCGGCCACGAGGTCACGGTATTGACCCGGCGTCCCGCGCGGGCGCACGACATCGGATGGGACGGGGCCACGCTCGGCCGCTGGGCCTCGGCGATCGACGGCTGCGATGTCGTGATCAACCTGGCCGGGCGCAGCGTCTCCTGCCGTTACACCGCCGCGAACCTGCAAGCCATGATGGACTCCCGGGTGGATTCGGCGCGGGTGGTCGGCGAGGCGATCGCCGCCGCCGCGCGGCCACCGCGCGTCTGGCTGCAGATGAGTACGGCGACGGTCTACGCCCACCGCTTCGACGCGGCACACGACGAGGCGACCGGGGTGATCGGAGGCTCGGAGGCCGGGGTGCCGGACTACTGGGCGTATAGCGTCGAGATCGCGGAGAACTGGGAGCGTGCGCAGGCCGAGGCGCCGACTCCCGTAACCCGCAAGGTGGCGCTGCGATCGGCGATGGTCATGAGCCCGGATCGGGGCGGTGTGTTCGACGTACTGTCGCGGCTGGCGCGACTCGGGCTGGGCGGTCCGGTGGCCGGCGGCGCGCAGTACATCTCCTGGATCCATGACGAGGACTTCGTGCGAGCGGTGGAGTTCCTGATCGCCCGGGACGACCTGGAGGGGCCGGTGAACCTCGCCTCGCCCGGCCCCCTTCCGCACCGCGAGTTCATGCGGGCGCTGCGCAGGGCCTGGGGCGTCCCGGTGGGGCTGCCGGCGGCGCGCTGGATGGCCGAGTTGGGGGCGTTCGCGCTGCGCTCGGACACGGAGCTGCTGCTCAAGAGCCGTCGGGTGGTGCCGGGTCGGCTGCGCGCAGCCGGGTTCGCTTTCGCGTATCCCGAGTGGGAGAGGGCTGCTCCGTCCCTCGTACAGCGGGCCAAGCTGGTTCGTGCGGCATCGAGGGTATGACAGCAGTTGTTCGCCGGTTTGGGAGGCGCCCCGGGCGGCTGTGTTCGATGTTCACGAGACACGACAGCACAGCACAGGTATGACGAGGGTTGGCCCGTTGCCAGCATCAGAGCGGATGGCATGTTTCTGCTGGTCAGCTGGTCAGCTGGCCACGCCGCCTCTGCATCGGGTCGCAGCCTCCGCCGGGCGGTTCGGCCAGGGCCGGGCCGACTTCGCTGACGGCATCACAGCCTGAACAGCCTTGCCGCGTTGTCGTGGCACACGGCCCGCAGCCACTCCTGTCCGAGGTCCAGCCGCTCCAGGGCGTGGAGCTGGTGCACGTAGGGGTAGGGGATGTTGGGGAAGTCGGAGCCGAGCAGGATGCGGTCGCCGAGGCCGGCGAGCCGGGGCAGGGCCTGGCTGGGGAAGGGCATGAGTGCCTCGGTGAAGTCGGTGAACGCCATCGTGGTGTCCAGCCGCACTTGCTCGTACTGCTCGGCGAGGGAGAGGAAGTCCTCGTACTCGGGCATCCCCATGTGCGCGAAGATCAGCCGCAGTCTTGGGTGCCGTGCCAGCACCTGAGCGATCGGTTCGGGGCCGGTGTGTTTGCCGGGCGCGGGCCCGGAGCCGCAGTGGATCACCACGGGGACCTGGGCCTCGGCCAGAACGCCCCATGCCTGCTGGAGGAGTTCGTCGGCCGGGTCGTATGCCCCTACCTGGACGTGTGCCTTGAATACACGTGCGCCCGCTTCGACGGCCTCGCGGACGTAGGTCTCGACGCCCGGCTCGGGGTAGAGGGTGGCGGTGTGCAGGCACTCGGGGGTGCGGCTGGCGAAGTCGGCCGCCCATCCGTTCAGCCACCGGGCCATGCCGGGCTTGTGAGGGTAGAGCATCGCGGTAAAGGCCCGGACGCCGAACTGCCGCAGCACATCGGCTCGTTCCGCCTCCTGCTGCCGGTAGGTGATCGGCCACTCCAGCCCGCCGGTCAGCGGCCCCTGCGCGTCGAAGTAGTCCCAGACCTTGTGCAGGACGCGCTCGGGCATGAAGTGCGTGTGGACGTCGACCAGTCCTGGAAGGCCGAGCCAGTCCCAGAAATGGCGGACCTCACGAGCCTCCTCGGAGGCCGGGGGCTGATCGTTCATGCGGCCCACGATCGATCCTGGTGAGGGGGCGGGTCCACCCCTTTCGCCCTGAGCTGGGTGAGGGATTCGTCACCCGGGCCGTGGCGGCGGAGTGCCGTGCGTGGCCTCCACCTCTGCGGCGGGGGTGATGAGGAGCGGTCGAGCAGCCCGGCGGCGGCCGGCAGGTGCCCGCCCACGCACACCGACACGACCCGCCGGTGTGACGTCACCGCACCACGGCACGCCGCGGTGTGACGGCTGTGAAGGTGCGGCGGACGACGGGCGAAGGGGCTGCGGTAACCGCTTCAGGGCAGGGGGACGCCACGTGCGGCGACCCACAACGCGTACCACTCCTCGTGGGTGAGGTCCGGCTCGCGCAGCACCGCGTCCGCGCAGGCGCTGATGCGTCCGGGGTGGGTGGTGCCGACGACGGGGGAGATGCCCGCCGGGTGGCGTTGGAGCCACCACAGGAGGATGGTCTCCGGCGTGGTCTCCTTGCGGCCCGCGAGGTCGGCGACGAGCTGGTTCACCGGCGTGTCCGCGTGGGTGGTGAGGCGGCCCTGGGCGAGCGCGCCCCAGGCCTGGGGTCGGATGCCCTCGGCCGCGCAGAATTCCAGCGTGCCGGTCGCGAAGCCGTTCTGCGTCGCGGCCGGTGTGTTGAAAAGGACGCCCGCCTCCACCCAGTCGCGCCGGGCCAGGCTCATCTCCAGCTGGTCGACGACCAGCGGGACGTCCAGGTGGGACTGGAGGTACGCGATCTGAGGACCGCTCATGTTGGACACGCCGAACTGCCGGACCAGCCCCTGGGAACGCAGCGAAGCCAGCGCCTCGGCGATCTCCTTGGGGTCGGCGAGGGGGTCCGGCCGGTGCAGGAGGAGGACGTCCAGGGCCTCCGTGCGCAACCGGACGAGACTCTCCTCGACCCGTCGCAGGATGCTCGCTCCCCGCAGGTCGTAGTGCCCGGGCCGGTCGCCGTCGGGCAGCCGGATGCCGCACTTGGTCTGCAGGACGATGCGCTCCCGCAGCCCGGGCGTCCGGGCGAGCACCTCGCCGAAGACGGCCTCCGATTTGCCGTACCGGTAGATGTCGGCGTGGTCGAACGCCGTGATACCGGCGGCCAGGGCCGCCTCGATCGTGGTCTCGGCGTGCTGGATGTCCTCGGCCGTGTACGGCCGGCTGTCCCAGCCGCCGCCGAGGCCCATACAGCCGTACACCAGCTTGTGCGTGCGTATGTCGGTCTGTGCCGCCATGGCGGTCTCCGTGGTGAGTGCGGGTGGTGTGGGGGCGGTCAGGTGCGAAGGGTGTCGGCGAGCATCTCGGCGACGGCCAGGACCGGCAGCTGGGTGTTGGCGGCGGGCACGGTCGGCAGGACGGAGGCGTCGGCGATCCGCAGATCCGCCACACCGTGGACCGCGCCCTGCCCGTCGACCACCGCCCGCGGGTCGTCCGCCGGGCCCATGGCGCAGGTCCCCACGGGGTGCCAGTAGGTGCCCACCCGCCGGCGCAGATCGGTGTCGGACAGGGCGTGGGCCGGTGTTCCGTCCGCGGGGCCCGCCAACGGCCTCAGGGCCGCGGCCAGTTCCTCCACCTTCCGGAGCCCCGACCGGACCACCGCCACGTCGCGGCCGTCCGGGTCCGTCAGGAACGCGGGGTCGATCTCCGGGGGTTCGAGGGGATCGGCCGAGCGGAGCCGAACGTGTCCGCGCGAGACCGGCTTCATCAGGAAGGCGGAGATCCCGGCCTCGTACTGCCCCGGCGGAAGCTTGCCGAACAGCGGCGGGCCGGCCGTGGGCAGCAGGTGCAGGTCCCACGCCCCGTCCGGGCAGTACTCGCTGGCGGCCCGGACCAGCATCCGGCTGACGTACAGGTCCCCCTCCGCCTCCTTGGCCGCCAGGGCCGCGTTCAGGTCGTCCGTGGGGGACAGGGGGACGAAGACACCGGGCTGGTCGGACAGGTTGGCGCCGACGCCCGGCAGATCGGCCTCGCACCGGACACCGATCTCCTTCAGGTGCGGGGCGGGTCCGATGCCGCTGCGCAGGAGCACCGCGGGGGAGCCGAAGGTGCCGGACGCCAGTACGTACGTGTCGGCCACCAGCGTCGTCCGCTCGCCGTCCAGGACGACGTGTACGCCGCGCACGTGGCCCTCGCGTACGACCAGCCGGTCCACCAGGGCACCGCCCAGGATCGTCAGGTTGGGCCGTGCCCGGGTCGCCGGGTCCAGGTAGGCGAAGGCGGCGTTGAAGCGCAGGCCGCCCACCGCGTTGAGCAGCGGCCGGCCGTAGCCCGGCCGACCGGGCGTGCCCATGTCCACGTCCCGGTAGCCGAGTTCGCGCGCCGCCACCAGGGAGGCCGAGGCCCAGGTGGACAGTTCGCTGTCCGGGCCGGTGCGCAGGCCCATACGGTCCACGGCCCTGAGCCGGTACGGTTCCAACGCCGCCGCCGACCACCGTTCGCCGCCCGCGCGCGTCCACTCGGCGTGGTCGGTGTGCGAACCCCATGTGTTCCAGGCGCCGTTGATGCACGAGGAGCCGCCGAGGACCCGGCCCCGGATGCGGTAGAACGCGGTGTGCCGCTCCCACACGTCGTCACGCGGCAAGGCACGGGCGTTCAGCAGTTTCTGGGGCCATTCCTGTTGTAGTGGTCCGTAGTCGGGGCCCGCCTCCACGAGGCACACCGACCGGTCGGGGTCCTCGCTGAGGCGGGCCGCCAGTACGCATCCGGCCACTCCGCCGCCGAGGACGACGACGTCATGGCCGGACGGGATGGGTGATCTTGTCATGGTCGCTCCGTTGGGGTGTCGTCGCACGGGGTACGGCGGGAGGGGACCGGCTGAGCCGGTGAAGCCGGAGGGGGGTGCGCCGGACTCACAGCGGGCGCACGCCGAGTTCGGCGAGGAGCAGGCGCCGCTCGATGCGCGGGGCCGTGACCGGATCCGCGGCCGCCTTCCAGCGCCGTACGGCCGTGCGCAGTGCGTCGGTGTCCGCGTGGCGCAGCGCGGCCACGAAGCGGTCCAGTCCCCGGCCGCCGCGCGCCTCCTCGGGAGTCGGCACGGGACCGGCTGCCGGAGCCGACGCGGCGACCGGCTCGCCCCTCAGAGCGGGGGCAAACTCCGGCGAGAACAGGGAGGACAGCTCCGCGCGGCGCTCCGGGTCGGCCAGGGAGCGCAGCGACTTCACGGTCACAGGTTCCTCCTCGTGTCCGCGCGGTGAGCCCCAGGAGGCGATGTCCGCGGCGGGCAGCGTGCTGACGGAGGCCAGCAGGGCCAGCGCCGACGCGGCGCGGTGGCCGCGCAGCACCTGCCCGGCCCGGGCGCACCAGCGCGCCAGCCGCTGCCGCGCGGCGGTGTCCGGTGTGCCGCCCGCGGGCAGCGCCGCGAGCAGGATCCGCCAGCAGTCCAGATGGACGTCCAGGAGCTCCTCGGCCGACGAGAACGCGGACGCGCGCCTGGCGTCTTCGCCCTGCCCCTGGGTGGCCAGCGCGGGAAGGATCTCGGCGTACAGCAGCCGTACGATCCGGTGCGGGGCGCGCTGGACCCGCCAGCAGTCGTCATGGACGTGGTCCGCCAGCAGCTCCTCCACCGCGACCGGCTCCGCCGCCAGACCGGTGCGCACGCCCCCGCCCTCCGCCTCGAAGTGGTACAGCTCGTCGAGGTGTTCCCCGGGCCGCAGCGGGGCGGAGACCCGCTCCACCTCCGCCAGCACCGCGTCGCTGCGCTCCAGCAGCGCCGCACGGCGCTCGGGCGTCGGGGCCGCCGCGTACGGCTTGAGGCGGTCCAGTTCCCGCGAGAACGCCTGGAGCAGGAACGGCGTGGTGAACCGGTGGCTCATCGGCAGTCCCAGATAGGGGAAGACCGCGCAGGTGCGGCAGGCGGGGCGGTGCCCCACCTCCTCCTCGCGCACCCGGATCAGCTCCGGGTCCCGCACCAGTTCCCGGTACGGCCGTTCCCAGGCGAGCGAGGCGTCCCACTCGTGGTAGCAGGGCAGCATGACCCGGCCGTCCGGACCGATGGTGAGGATCCGGGAGTTGGCCCCGCACGCGGTCACGGTCGCCGGATCGAGTGTGCGCAGATGATGCAGGAAGGCCAGGTTCACCACGGTGTGCGGGGCGTACCGCTGCTCCGCGACCCGGCGCAGCAGCAGCGACGACGGAACGGCCGGAGGTGCCTCGGTGACCGGGGCCGTAGCGCCGCGCCCGTTGACCGCGGCCAGCTTGAGCATGCGGACCGAACCGGCCGGGCGCACCTCGCTCTGCGCGGCGAAGTAGCTGAACATGGGCGCCAGATAGATGTCCACCTCGTGCCGCTGCGCATAGGCGACCACGTCCTGGAGCTCCGCGACGTTCTGGTCGGTCACCACGCAGATCAGCTTGAGGTTGTCCGCCCCGTCGGCCCTCAGTTTCTCCACCAGCGTGAGGGTGCGGTCGAGCGTGTCGGTGCCCCGGATGCGGTGGTAGCGCTCGGCACTGAGCGTGTCCAGCGAGATGTTCAGTGTGTCGACGAGCGGCACGATCTCCGCCGCCTGCGGGGCGAAGCGGATCGCGTTGGTGGTGAGTTCCACGGTCATGCCCAGGTCATGGGCATGGCGTACCGCCGTGGTCAGTTCGCGGTGCAGGGACGGTTCGCCACCGGTGATGTCGAGGTAGGTGACGCCGAGTTCCGCGAGTTCGTCCAGGCAGCGGCGCAGCCCGTCGGCCGTCAGCTCCTGGTGTCCGTCGAAGACGGGATCCTGCCAGACGTTGCAGTAGCCGCAGCGGGAGTTGCAGCGGAAGGTGAGGTACAGCCGGGCATGCCGGAAACGTGTGGGCGCCTTGGCCAAGGGTGGCTCCTCGTGCAGGTGCGGATTCAGACGACGTAGGTCCCGGCGAACGCCGGTGCCAGCAGGCGCGCGCCCTCGCGCACACCCCGGACGGGGATCCTCTCGGTGGCGGGGAGAGTCGCCAGCAGCTCGCTGGTGAGACAGGCGTTCACCGGACGGGAGGCGTACCGCGTACGGGCCCGGGGCACCGGTGTCACCAGGCCCGTGGGCGCTCCCAGCACCCCGGCGATGACGGTGGCCCACTCGGCGCGTGTGACGCGGTCGGGGCCGCCCAGGTGCAGTACCGGGGGCAGCGGGTGCCCTGCGTGCAGGAGGGCCGCTGTCACCTCCGCCACGTCGTCCAGCAGCACCGGTGTCGTCCAGTGGTCGTCAGGCGCCTCGATCCGCTCTCCCCGTTGCAGCCGGTGGGCGCAGGCGGCGAAGAAGTTCAGCCACTTGCCCGCGTCGGCCGGCTCGTGGCCGTACACCAGACTGACGCGCAGGGCCACGGCCCGGGAGGCCTTGGCGAGCAGCGCCTCCTCGGCCTTCAGCTTGGCCCGGCCGTAGGCGTTCGCCGGCGACACGGGTGTGCTCTCGGTGTTGTGGGCTGACCCACCGCTGAAGACGTTGTCGGTGGAGATCATCACGCTCCGCGTGTCCGGTGCCAGGGCGGCGAAGGTTTCCGCCACGGCGACGTGCGCGGTCCGTGCCTCGTCCGGGTGGTCCTCGCACCAGGTGACGTCGGACGGGCCGTGCACCAGGACGATCCGCCCGGGACGCAGGCGGTCGAGCAGTCCCCGGCAGGCCTCGGCATCGGTGGCGTCCAGGGCGCCCCAGCGGGCTCCGTAACTCTTGGGCGGCAGGACGGGCGGACGGCGCGATGCGAGTGTCACGGTCTCACCCGCCGCTGCCAGACGCCGTGCGATCCCGGTGCCGACCAGGCCGCTGCCCACGATCAGGGTGCTGTCACCGGTCATGGCGCCGCCTGGGAGGAGGACACCGGAGTCCGGTCCGCCAGCAGCCGGCCGGCACCGATCAGCCCGTGGTCGTCGTCGGCGACCCCGAGCGACACCATCCGGTCGATCTGCCCGGGATCGAGGCCGAAGCAGCCCAGCCGCACCAACTCGGCCACCAGCAGGCGCCGGTAGGGTTCGCCGACCGCCAGGGCGAAGCCGCCCATCAGGATGTAGCGGCACACCCCGATCGACGTGAAAACTCCCGTGATCGCCTGGGCGAGCGGAGCGAGGGTGCCGCGCAGCACCTGTGTGGCGAAGGGATCACCCGCGCGTACCGCCTCGGCGACGGCCCGGTTGTCGATGCGCTCCGCGCGGCCGTGGCACAGAGCGGCGAGCCGGGAGCCGCGGAAGGACATCCCGTCGGCGCGAGCGGCCCGGCGTGCCGCGGCCAGCACGCCCCGCCCGGAGGCGATGGCGCCCAGGTGGCCTCGCCCCCCGCAGTCGCACAGCGGCGCGTCGGGGGAGAGGTCGCACACCCAGTGCCCCAGCTCGCCGCCGTGGCCGTCGGCGTCGACGAGGACCTCGCCGCCGCGGAACACCTTGTTGCCGATGCCGGAGCTGACGGTCAGCAGGCAGAAGTCCCCGGGTTCGGTGGCGGCGTACCGCCAGGCCGCCGCCGTAAGGTCGTTGACCACCACGGCCGGTGCGCCGGTCCGCTCCGTCAGCAGCTCCCCGAGCGGCAACGGGTCTCCGCGCCGCCCCCAGACGGTGGGGGCGGCGAGCACCAGCCCGGCGGCCGTGATCGGTCCCGCGAAGGCCACGCCCAGCGCCCGCGGCGGACGTCCGCCGGTGTGCCCGGCGACCTCACGCACTATCTGCGAGACCACGCGCCGCTGGAGCACCGCCACCGGTGCGCCGGGATCGCGGTGCATGCCGTCGACCGGTACCCGGCGCACCCGGGAGACGGCGCCCGTCGTGGGGTCGTAGGTGCCCACCCGCAGCGTGGTGCCGCCGACGTCGAGCACGGTGAACACGTCGTCAGCCGGTACGTCGCTCACCCAGTTCCTCCTCGAAGACCAGCAGCCTGAGGTCCCGCTCACCGTCGTTGAGCAGCCCGTGCTCCCCGTAGGCGGGGTTGACTACGACATCGCCGGGGCCCACCCGGAACTCCTCGCCGTCGCGGTACATCAGGCCGCCGCCGTCGAGCACCACGTAGGTCTCGCGGTCGGCGCCGTGCCGGTGCCGGCCGATCGAGGTGCCCGGCGGCAGGACGGCCAGGTCGATGAAGTCCGCGCCCGGGGAGCCGGGCCTGCGTGCGAAGACACGGTGGGCGAGGATCGTGCCGAGACCGCCGTGGTCCCGCTCCTTGCCCGCCAGCAGGTTCCGCAGGTTGACCACGGGCTCAGTCATCGTGCCGCTCCCCGTCCGCCGCCAGCGCCTCCAACGCGGCCGTCAGGACGTCCCCGGGCACGTCCTCCAGCTCCTCGACGAAGGCCGCCTTGCCGATGCCCGTCGGGACGACGAGGTGCAGCTTGCGGCCCCGGCGCTGCCAGGAGGCGCGCAGGGCCTGGGTCATCAGTTCCGGTGTGCAGGTGCCGGGATCGAACACGGGCAGCCCGATCCGCCGCAGCAGCCGGACGATGCGGTCGCAGGTCTCGTCGTCCGCCAGGGAGAGCAGGCGCGCCAGGTGAGCGGAGAGCGCCATGTCCACGGCGACCGCCTCGCCGTGCTCCAGGCGGTGTCCGCCGGCCGTCTCGACGACCGGGCTGAAGGTGTGGCCGAAGTCGACGAGCCGGGCCAGGTCGTGTTCCTGGAGGTTGGGGCAGAGCTCCTCCATCATCAGCCGCATCGACGTGCGCAGGACGTAGGTCTCCAGATCCCCGTGGGAGTGGTCCGTGCGGCCGTCGCCGCCGACCGGGCGCCGGAACGCGTCCGGGTGCCGTTCCAGCGTCCGGAACAGGTCCTCGTCCAGGATCACGGCCATCTTCACGATCTCGGCGAGGCCGCAGCGGATCTCCCGGCGCGGGAGCGTCGCGAGGAAGGCGGGGTCGTTCAGGGAGGCGTGGGCCGGGTGGTAGGCGCCGAACATGTTCTTCGTCTGCAGGGCGTTGACGCCCGTCTTGACGCCCACGCCGACGTCCACCTGGCCCACGAGGGTGGTGTTGACCTTGATGTAGCGGATGCCCCGGGCGTAGATGGACGCGGCGAAACCGACGACGTCGGCGACGATGCCGCCGCCGACGGCGAGCATCACACCGTGCCGGTCGAGTCCGTCCGCCTTGGCGAGGGCGCAGACGTTCTCCGTCGCGGCGAGCGTCTTGTGGTGCTCGCCGGTCGGTATGACGTGCAGGGTCCACTGGCCGTGCCTGCAGTGGGTGTCCAGGTAGGCGCGCAGCCGGTCGCCGTAGAGCCGGTCGACGGTCGGGCTGACGAAGGCCACGACCCGGCGGCCCTCCAGGTGGCCGGCGAGCAGGGCGTTGTGCGGGTCGAGCGCCCCGGCGGTGACGTCGACCCGGTAGCGGGTGCCGTCCGGGGCTCTCAGGTCGAAGCCGCCGGGGTCCTCGCGGACCCCTGCCGGGGGATGGCCGACCCGATCAAGAACCTGGCCTGACATGTCTCTCCTCAACTGTTCTCACGTTGACGCCGAAGGTCCGCGAACACCCGGGACAGAGCGGCCACCAGGGGCCGGCCGGACAGGTCCTCCAGCGGTACGGGACGGCCCTGGCCATCGCTCACGGGCAGCCGCCAGTTGGGGTGCACCGTGGATGTGCCGGGAATGTTCTGGGGTCTGCGGTCGCCGGTCGCGTCCGGCAGCCAGACACCGAGCAGATGTGCCGGGGTCCGGCACAGGAACCGGTGCAGCGCGACGACCTCGCCGTCCGGGTCGGGCAGCAGCCCGAGCCGCTCCAGTTCGGCCAGCCAGCCGTCGCGTTCGGCGGCGGCCTCCGCCTTCTCCTCCGCCTCCGGGCGGGTGAGCAGGTCCAGCCGCGCGCGGAGTTCGACGTGCTCGCCGCTGAGCCAGGCGGCGGTCGTCGGCAGGTCGTGGGTGGTGAGCGTGGCCAGGCAGTTGTGCCGCCACTGCTCGGGAGGCAGCGGGCCCAGCCGGCCCTCCGAACCCCCGAGGTACTCGAAGCGCTGCACGGACGTGCCGAGTATGCCGCGCTCGTCGAGCGCCTTGCGTACGTCGGCCTCGACGGTGCCGAGATCCTCGCCGATGACGGCCGCGCCGGCCCGGTGCGCCTCCAGCATGAGCACGCCCAGCATCGCCTCGGCGTCGTAGCGGACATAGGTGCCCTCGGACGGGGGCCGTCCCTCGGGCACCCACCACAGGCGGAACAGGCCCATCACATGGTCGATGCGCAGGGCGCCCGCGTGCCGTAGCCCGGCCCGCAGCAGACCGGCCAGCGGCCGGTAGCCGGACGCGGCGAGTCCGTCCGGGCGCCACGGCGGCTGGCCCCAGTCCTGGCCCAGCGGGTTGAAGTCGTCCGGCGGCGCGCCGACGCTCATCCCGGTGGCCAGGCAGTCCTGCAGCGCCCAGGTGTCGGCGCCCTCGGGGGCAACCCCGACCGCCAGGTCGTGGATCAGGCCGATCCCCATTCCGGCCTCGGTGGCCGCCGCCTGAGCGGCGGCGAGCTGCTCCTCGGTGACCCAGGCGAGCCAGCGGTGGAAGTCCACCTCGGCGGCCAGCTCCTGCCGGGCGCGGGCCACGGCCGGGGAGCGCGGGTCGCGCAGGGCGGCCGGCCACGAGCGCCATGCCCCGCCGTGCACACCGGCCAGCGCGCACCAGGTGGCGAAGTCGGTGAGGTCCCCGCCCTCGCGCGCGGTGAACTCCGCGAAGGCGGCGGCCCGTCCGGGCGAGAGTGGCACCTGGTGCACCGCGCGCAGCGCCTCGTCCTTGAGGAAGCGCACCGTCTCCCGGTCGATGAGCGCCTCGCCCCGCAGCACGCCCTCGTTCAGGGCTCGTGCCCGCGCGACGCACCGCTCGGCGGTACGCCGCGCCTCACCCGTGAGGTACGCGTACTCCGGGATCGCCTCCACCCTGAGGTGCAGGGGGTCGGGGTACCGGCGGGAACTCGGCCGGTACGGCGACGGATCCGGCAGCGGACCGGGCTCCACGGCGTGCAGCGGCCCGAGTTGCACGAAGTCCGCCCCGAGGGCACGCCCCGACCAGGACGCCAGCTCCGCCAGGTCACCGAGGTCGCCCATGCCCCAGGACCGCCGCGAGAGCACCGAGTACAGCTGGACCAGGAACCCCCAGTGCCGCCCGTCCGGCACGGGCAGCCGTTCCGGTACGACGAGCAGCGGCGCGGACTCCCCTCGCCCCGGTGCGCTGATGTGCAGGGTGTGCCGGCCGGCCGGGAGGGCACCGGACAGGGCAGCCGCGCCGCCTCCTTCGAGTTCCACTTCCGCCGCGGCGTTGCCGGGCAGCCCGAGCCGGGGCACGGCACCTGCGCGTACGACGACGCACTCGGGCAGCAGTCGGGCCGCAGTACGCTCGCGGTGGGCCGCCAGCGCGGCGCGGGCCGCCGCGTCGGTGGCCGCCTCCACGCCGCACGCGGCGAGCACGGCCACGAGCGTGTCCCCGGCCACCGTCACCCGGTGCCCCCGGTCGGTGGTGTAGGCGGTGGATATCCTGTGGGCGCGGGCCAGTTCGCGCAGGATCCCGGTCATGAGGCCGGCTCCGAGTTGCCGAAGAGGCGCTCCAGGACGACCGCGACGCCGTCCTCGTCGTTTTTGGGCGCGATCTCGTCGGCCATCGCCCGCAGCGCCGGATGGGCGTTGCCGACGGCCACGCCGTGCCCGGCCCAGGCCAGCAGCGGGATGTCGTTGGGCATGTCGCCGAAGGCGATGGTCTCCGCCGCGTCGAACCCGAGGAGCCGTGCCGCCCGCTCCACCCCGGCTGCCTTGGTGGTGCCCGCCGGCAGGACCTCCACCATCCCCTGCACCGAGTGCACGACGGTGACCTCGTCCCCGCACAACTGCCGTGCCACCGACTCGACTTCGTCCTCCGGCACGCTGGTGTGATGCAGCACCAGCTTGTCTATGGGGTCCGTCCACAGCAGCCGGCGGTCGGTCGTGACGTCCCAGCCGTGCCGGACGCGTTCACCGAACCGGGGAGTGACCTTGAAACGGCTCTCCGGCGGGGCCGTCACGACGCCGAGTTCCACGGGCCCCAGTGCGGCCTCGACGCGTTCGACCACCCGGCGCGCGAGGTCCAGGTCGAGCGAGGCCGAGGTGAGCAGCCGGTCGGCGCCGGCGTCGTAGAGCTGGGCACCCTGGCCGCACACGGCGAGCCCGCGGTAGCCGAGGGCGGCCAGATACTGCTTGCAGGCGGTGGCGGGCCTTCCGGTGACCACGAGATGGTGGGCACCCGCCTCGGCCACCCTGGCGAGGGCGCACAGCGTGCGGTCGGAGACGGTCTGGTCGCTGCGCAGCAGCGTGCCGTCGAGGTCGGTCGCCACCAGCCGGTACGGCGACCGGCCGGCCGGGGCTTCCGCCGGGGCCTCGACCGGGACGGTGTCCCAGGTGACGCGTCCCGAGGCCAGGGTCAGCATGAAGAGCAGACGGTCCGCGAGCGGCGGACCGTCCAGGACGCCCCGGAAGACGCCATCGCCCGCCGGTGCCAGGGGCGCCAGGACGATTCCGCTGCCCGCAGGCACGGCCTCGTCCGAGGCGATGGCCTCCGCACGGGACTCCAGACCGGACGGGGAACCAACCGTACCGGGGACCGCCACCTCCACGTGCCGCGCTTCCGGGTGCCGGTACGTGATGTGCCGGCGGTCCGACGGATCCTGACGCACCGCGCACCGCCCGTGCACCCGTGCCGCCCAGTCCTCCCGCCCGGCCGCGCGCGCTATGCCGGCGCAGCGGGCGAAGTCCGCCCGCGCGTAGGCGGCAGCGAAGAGACGTTCGTAGGCGCCCTCGTCGAGGGGTACGCACCGCCCGTACGCCGTCACGTCACCCAGGGCCGCGGCGGACCGTGCGATGAGCTCCCGGTGCCGGACCCAGGCGGCGGCGGGCAGGGCGTCGAACCAGCCGTACCGGATCGCGTCCTCGGCGGGGAAGGCTCTGGGCCGCTCGTGCAGGACGTCCGTGAAGGCCGCCAGGCGCCGGTCCGCGCTCCGCACCCAGGTGAACTCACGAGCGAGCGAACGGGAGTTGGCCGACAGTCGGGCGTAGTCGTCGGGGGCCGCGCGCCGCAGGGCCGCGGCCTGGCGTATGCGCTCGGTGAGCGCACGCGTGAGGTCCGGGTCGTCGTCGCGGAACGAGCCGGGCAACGACAACCCGGTGGCCCGCGGATCGTCCAGGGGCAGGGCGTGCCCGAAGTGCGCCGTGACGCTCTGCACGGTCGCGATGGGCACCGCGCCGCACGCCATCGCCTCGGCCTGGGCGATGAGGAACCCGTCGAGCTCGAACTTCGAGGGGAAGATGCAGAAGTCGGCACACGCGGCCTGCTCGAACAGAGTGTCCTCGTCGGCCAGACGCCAGTCCAGGTGGATCCGGCCGGGGTGACGGTCGGCGACGCTCTGGAAGTACGCGTTGCCGACGGATGCCCCCTGCCCGCTGCCCCCGCTGGTGGCGAAGCGCAGGACGAAGGCCGCCTCGGTGCCGCTCGCCAGGACCTCCTCGACGGCGCGGACCAGTTCCAACTGCCCCTTGTGGTGCACCGCGTAGCGGGCGGCGTGGTAGAAGACCGGGAGGGAGGGGTCGAGGCCCAGGGAACGAAGGACCGCCTCGCGGTCCACGGCGGCCGGATCGCGCGCCAGCCAGCTGTCGGATATCCCGCAGCCTCCCATGAGCAGCTTGTGCGCCTGTTCGCGCAGCATGCGGGAGACCGGCAGGGTGTGGAACAGGCTCTCGAACGGGGTGTCGCGGAAGGTGCTGTAGTAGTCCCGCTGGCCGGGCGAGACGAAGTCGACCAGGTCGGCGTGCGCCAGGACCAGCGGCAGGAAGGCGACATGGTCCGGGCCGTACTCGACGTGCATCCGGGTTCCGGCCAGGGCCCGCGCCATGGTCGCCTCCGGGCTGTCCTCGGCGGGCGGCGGTTCCTCCAGGGCGTCCAGGTTCGCGCGTACGCCGAACATGTCCAGCAGCCGTTCCACCTGAGGGCGGTACACCTTCTGCGTGACGGGCGCGTTGGCCGCGACCGTGCTCACGGTCCGCAGGGACGGGTCGCCGGCGAACAGGGGCGGCAGGAGGTAGTGGTAGTACGGCTCGAAGCCGTGGACCACCGCCTCCTCGCCCCCCAGGTACCGCTGGATGAAGTGCGCGCCCGCGACCTGGAACACCAGCGGCTTGAAGAACGCCAGGTCCCTGCCCTCGGTGCCGGGCGGCGGATACAGCCGGTCGGGCAGCAGGTCCAGGAAGGCGTCGGAGAGGAAGTAGACGTCCACGCCGTCGAGCCGCAGCCGGTGCGCCCGGGTGGTCAGTTCCAGGCTGGTCTCGGACGGGTGCTCCGGCCACACCTTGGGGTCCAGTACGAGCGGGACACTGTGCTCGTGGACGTAAGGGAGTTCCTCGATCGGGTGGTCGCGCCGCAGCGTGCCGAGGAGCCCGTGCGCCGGAGTGACCAGCGACACGCGGTGACCTCGGGCGGCGTACTCGCGCGACAGGTTCCACACCAGCGGTGAGAGCCCGCCGCGCATCAGGCGGTTGTCGAACCCGCCGCACTCGAAGGCGAAGTGGATGATGTGCATGCGCCGGCGCCTCACCGGCTCGCCGCGGCGCGCGCACTGGCCGCCCGCAGCCCCGGCAGGTCGATGAACTCGGTATGGGTGCCGACGCTGCCGCACACGAACGCGCCGGCCACCGACCCGGCCAGCACGCACTCCTGCAGCGTGTGGCCCTCGAAGAAGGCGTGCAGGAAGGCGGTGACGAACGCGTCACCGGCACCGTTGCTGTCCACGACCGGCCGCTCGGGCCGTACGGCGGGGAAGTGCCGGATCGCGTCGTCGCCGCGCTCCAGCAGGTGGCAGCCGTCGGCGCCGTCGGTGGCGACCACGAACCGGGCCCGGCCCTCGTCGACGACGACCCGCATGACGGTGTCCAGCCGGTCGTGGATCGCCGCCGCGCTGAGGAAGACGTAGTCGGAGTTGAGGGCGTAGTGGCGGTGGTGCGGGTTGTGCCCGTCCCAGTCGTGCAGGTCGGTGGAACTGCTCACGCCGAGACGGTGGATGTCCTCGTACATGTCCTGGTTGTGGCCGATGATCGACAGGTGGACGTGGGCGGACCGCTGGAGGAAGGGCAGGTAGAAGTCGCGTGGCAGCCTGAGGTCGGCGGGGTGCCGGCCGTCGTAGAAGGAGAAGCGGCGGCCCTGCGGGTCGACCAGGTTCGCCGAACGGGGGGTGCCGTGGGGCGAGACGAGGTGGCTGAAGTCGAGGCCGTGGCGGGTGTAGTGCTCCAGCACCATACGGCCCTGCGGGTCCTCGCCGAGGAAGTCGATGAACTTGGTGCGCAGGCCGAGCGCATGCCAGCCGAGTGCCACGCCGTTGCCGGTGTGCCCGACGTAGTCCCGCAGCGGCTCCACGAAGACCGAGTCGCCCGGCGGCACGCGCAACTCGTCCACGCGCACGATGGTGTCCACGCCGACCCCGCCGACGACCAGGACGTCGTAGTCGCTCGGAAGCTGTTCGTCGGTGTGTTGCTCGGGCAGGGTCATGCGCTCACTCCTTCGGCAATGTGCTGAATGTGTCCGTCCTCCAGGACGACCGCCCCGTCGATGTCGGCGTCGGGCGGTATCACCGCGCCGGGCAGCACCACGCTGCGCCGCACACGGGCGCCCGCGCCCACCCGGACCCCGGGGAAGAGCACGCTGTCCTCCACGAGCCCGGCGTTGACGAGGTCCGACGGGATCACCGACGCGCGCACCCCGGCGGCGTCGGCGACCCAGCGCCGCCCGACCCCCGGCCGCAGCGTCCGGGGCATCCGCTCGACGGGCAGGGGCGCCCGCGGCCCCGAGGCGAGGGCCAGATGCGCGCGGTGGTAACGCTCGACCGTGCCGATGTCCTCCCAGTGGCCGTGCACCTCGTGGCCGCGGATGTGCTCCCCGGCCGCGAGCATCGCGGGGATCACGTCACGGCTGATGTCGTGCTGCCAGTCGGTGCCGTCCAGGTCGGACAGGTACCGGCGCAGTACGGCGGCGTCGAAGGCGCAGAACGCCGCGAAGACCAGGTCGGAGCTGGGGTTCTCGGGTTTCTCGACGAACTCGGTGAGCCGGCCGTCGCCGTCGAAGCGGACCATGCCGAACAGGTGCACCCAGCGCCTCTCGATGCGCTGGTAGGCGACGGTCAGCGCCGCGCCGGAGGCGCGGTGCGCCTCGACCAGCGGGCCGTAGTCGTACCGGTAGACGTGGTCGGCATGCAGGACGAGGACGTCCTCGACGCCCTCGGTGAAGATGTACTCGCCCTTGCGGATCAGGGCGTCGGCGGTGCCGCGCTCCAGCGGCCAGGTGCGCCGCGGGAGCCGCGCAGGCAGCTCACGGCCGCGATAGGCGGCGTCGTACGGCCCGAAACGCACCCGGAAGCCCGGCCCGGTGTTCCACACCCGGTGCAGGTCGTCCATCAGCAGCCGCTCCTCGTACTGCGAGAGCAGCAGCACCTCCGGCAGACCCGAGGCGCGCGCGTTGGCCAGACTGAAGTCGATGAGCCGGCAGCTGCCGCCGTACGGGACCAGCGGTTTGAGCCGCCCGGTGCCCAGCGGGCCCATCCGGCGACCCTCACCGCCCGCGAGCAGCACCGCCCTTACGGTCCGCAGATCAGTCATGACGCACCTCGTCCCAGGTCACCCGACCTGAGGACAGGGTGAGCAGCAGCCGGCCGCCGGCGTCCGGAGCCTCGCCCGTGAACACGCCCGGCCCGGTGCGCTCCAGGGTGCGTACGTTCGGCAGGGCCCGGGCCGAGCCCCGCCGCGCCTCGACGACTTCCACCCGTTCGGCGTGCGGCAGCCGGTATTCCAGCCGTCCGTCGGCCGGCACCCGGGAGCGTGCGCGCAGCCGGGCGGTCTCCGCCGCGGGCACCGCCCCGGGGAGGCGGCCGAGGACCCGCTCGCAGGCGGCGAAGTCGGCCCGCTGCCACGCGGCACGGAACATCCGCAGGGCCGCCTCCGCGTCGAGCGGGGCGCGGCGCTCGTAGGCCTCGATGTCACCGTGCTCGATCGCGGCCGCCAGGGTGACCTGGTCGTCGGTGAGCAGGTCGAACCACCCTTGCCGCAGGGCGAGTTCGGTGGACAGGGCGGCGGGCCGGCCCTCCCACAGGCGGGAGAACGCCGCCAGGTGCAGGTCGGCGCAGTGGTCCCAGGTGAAGACCCGGGCGACGGCCGCGGCGCGCTCGGACAGCTCCTGGTAGCGGGCTGGTTCGTCCGACCACAGGGCCGCCGCCTGCCGGATGCGGTCCGCAAGCGCGGCGGTGAGCAGTTCGTCGTCCTCCGCGAAGGAGCGGTTCACGGCGAAACCCGTGGCCGTGTCCGGGCCGTCGGCGTGCCGGAAGTGCTCCATACCGCGCTGGTCCGTGGCGATCGGCACCGCGCCCACCGCCATGGCCTCGCCCTGGGCGATCAGGAAGGTGTCCATCTCGAACTTGGAGGGGAACAGGGCGAAGTCGGACGCCGCCGCGCAGGCGAAGACGCGCGCCTCCTCGACGCGCTCCCACTCGAAGTGCAGCCGGCCCGGGTGGCGGGCGGCGACCTCGTGGAAGAACGGGTCGTCGATGCCGTTCCCGGAGATGCAGCGGACGACGAAGTTGGCCTCCAGGCCCTCGCTCAGCACCCGGTCCACGGCCCGCATCAGCTCGACCTGGCCCTTGTGGTGGACGGCGTAACGGGCATTGTGGAAGAACGTCGGCAGAGCGGGGTCGAGGCCGAGGCCGCCGAGCACCTCCGCCCGGTCCACGTCGGCGGGATCCCAGGCCAGCCACTGGTCGGAGATGGCGCAGCCGCCGACGAACATCTTGTGGGCGTTGCGACGCACGACGTCGGCGATCGGCAGCTGCCTGAAGAGCGGCTCGAACGCGGTGTCGTTGAAGCCGGCGTAGAAGTCCAGCTGACCGGGCGACAGGAAGTCGATCAGGTCGGCGTGCTCGGCGGTCAGCTCGTAGATCGCCACATGGTCGGGCGGGTAGGTGTAGTGCAGGTGCGTGAGCTGCTGGTACTGGACGACCGCCGCGGGCACGTCGGGCTCGGGCTCGGGGCCGGGGAGCTTGACGTCCACGTCGAGCAGCTCGAAGAGCCGCTCCACTTCGGGCGCGTACACCTTCTTGGTGATCGGCATGTTGCTCTGCACGTTGCTGACCACCAGCTTGTCCGGGTGCGAACGCAGGGCGGCCGGCAGCAGGTAGTGGTAGTACGGCTCGTGCGCGTGGACGACGGCCTTCTCACCGCCGAACCAGCCGCGCAGGAACCGCACGCTGTCCACCTGGAAGACCAGCGGCTTGAAGAACACCAGGTCCCGGCCCTTGGCGGAGTAGGGAGGGTAGAAGGTGTCCGGCAGCCGGTTCAGGTACTCGTTGACGAGGAAGTACAGGTCCACACCCTCCAGGCGGATGCGGTGCGCGGTGGTGCGCAGCGCCAGGTCCACCTGCGCGGGGAAGCCCTGCCAGACCCGGGGGTCGAGGACCACCGGCAGAGCGTAGACGTCCTCGTAGGGCAGGTCCTCCACCTCGTAGCGCTGCCGCAGGTCGTCGAGCCTGCCGTGTGCGGGCGTGACGATGGACACCCGGTGGCCGCGGGCGGCGAAGGTCTTTGAGAGGTTCCACAGGTACACGGACGTGCCGCCCTGCAGGAAGGTGTGGTCGAAGCCGCAGCACTCGAAGTACGTCTCGATGATGTGCATCCGGGGCGCGTTCACGGCGGTCATGTCCTCGCGGGGGTCGTCGGGGCGGGGGAGGCCAGCGCGAGTGCGTGGCGCAGGTCGATCGCGGCGTGGTAGGCGCGGGCGTGGTCGTGGTTGTAGCCGAGTTCGTGCAGGAGCCGGCGCAGGTACAGCAGCCGCCGCAGCGGGCTGTCGGGGGCGGGTCCGAGCAGCAGGTGCAGGACACGCTCGCGCCAGGCGTCGGCGGTGCGGAAGACGTGTCCCAGCACGGCCCGTCCCGCGGGCGGCAGACCGGGCGCGCCGTCCAGGGAGCCGTTCATCGTCTCCGTGGAATCGATGCCGAGGCGGCGGGCGCTCTCGAAGGCCGCCTCGTCGGCCGCGAAGTACTCCAGCGCGCGCTGGACGGCGACGAGGTCCTGCAGGGGCGACTGGGCTGCGTAGTCGGGGCCGTCGCAGGAGAGGGTGGGTGTGGACAGGTCGATGACGCTCATCCGCCAGGTGCCGTCTGCTCCCTGCGCGCACAGCAGATGGGACAGATGCAGGTCGCCGTGACAGGGGCCGGCGCCCGGAGCGGTTGTCCGTCCTGCGAACGCGGCCTTCAGCGAACTCAGTTCGGACTGGAGCGCGTCGAAGGCCGCGTGCCGGGCGGCGTGCGGGAGGGGAGAATCGGCCCGGGCCAGCTCGTCCAGCCGTGCCGAGGCCCGGGTCAGGGCGTCGGTCACGGGGTAGCCGGTGGCGGGGCCGCCCAGGCGTGCCGCCAGATCCCGGTGGAAGGTGTTCAGGAATCGTCCGGCCGCGCGCAGCCTCCCCTCCAGTGGGCGCAGATGGGAGCGTACGAGCTCGCCCGGCGCGGTGCCCTCCGCGAGCCGCGGCCACAACGAGCGCAGGTTCTCGCGCAGCGGCGCGTCGATGCCGGGCCCCGGCGCATGCCGGTAGAGGACACCCAAGGGGTGCCGGGTCCCGCGGACGGGGTCCGTGTACGTGTAGTCCCCGGCCCATTCGGGCGTGTGTCCGGTGCCGTTCATGAGCCGCAGCACTTCGGGCTCGTGGATCGCCTCGTCCAGCCGCCGGTACGTCTTGTGGATGTACGGCAGGCCGCCTGTCTCCACCAGGGACAGCGCGTTGGAGGACCAGCCCTGGTCGAAGGGCAGCCACCGCACCTCGCCGGCCGGTGCCGAGGGCGCGCGGCGGAAGTCCACGTACCCGCCGCGCGTGGTGCGCAGTCGTGCGCCGGCGAGCACACGGCGCACGGCCGCGAGTCCGAAGGGCCCGTCGCCGCCGGCCTGTGTCACGGCGCCCGACGGCTCCCTGCGCACGGGGACGACGATCCGCTCGCCCGAGGCGGGGCCGCCCACGGCCGCCACGACCAGCAGCAGCTCGTCGTCGTCCAGCTCGACGTGGTCGACTGCTTCGTAGCGGTGCGCGGCGCGCAGATCGCGGGGCATCCAGGCCGCGGTGCGCAGCAGAGGTTCGAGATGTTCGTCGTGGATCACGAGGGTGGTCAACTCCCTGTCATTTCGAAGGCGTTGACGCCGCGCCGCCATACGGCCAGGGCGAGGGCGAGGGCACCGGCCGTCACCAGCGGCAGCCAGACCACCAGCCCCGTCGCGCCGGTCAGCAGGTAGACGCACGGCACGTAGGAGGTGAAGGCGAAGGGCAGCACCCAGGTCAGCAGGGCGCGCAGCGAAGGGTGGTAGATGTCCAGCGGATAGGAGGCGAACTCTGACACCTGGTTCGCCGCGTACATCGACGGCAGGCTGGTGACGGTCCAGAAGGACAGCGAGGCGAAGAGCAGCTTCACCGAGGTGTGGATCAGGGCGCCGCAGAGCACCAGCAGGGGGGCCACGGCCCACTGCAACGGGGTGAGCTGCAGGTCGAGTTGACTGCCGGACCAGCTCACCAGCACGGTGCCGACGGCCAGTTCGCCGAGTCCGTCGGGGTGGAAGAAGCGCTCCGAGAGCAAGGAGAACAGCGGGCTCACGGGGCGGATCAGATAGCGGTAGAACTCGCCGCGCTGGACCAGTTTGCGGCCCAGCTCCCACAGCTGGTCGGTGAACAGATGGTCCAGCCCGCGCGGCAGCAGGGAGAAGCCCAGCAGGAACAGCACCTCGTGATACGTCCAGCCGCCCACCGCGGGAACCTGGCGGAAGACCAGGCCCACCACCGCCGTCTGCAGCCCCACCCGCACCAGGAAGGCCCCCGCCCCGAGAGCGAAGTCCATGCGGTACGCGCTCAGCCGGTGCAACCCGACCCCGCCGAGGAAGAAGGCCAGCCGCAGCCGGCGCCACACCGTGCGGGTCATCCGCCGAGCACCTCCAGACGCCGTAGCGAGGCCCGCCACAACGCGGCGCTCAGCAGCGTGAGACCGGCCACCCAGCCGAACTGCCGGGCCAGTACGTCGGCCGCGCCGGCCGCCCCGTCGTAGCGGCCGAGGAGCAGGACGAGAGGGCCGTCGACCATGCCGCGGAAGGGCAGCGCTGACGCCAGCGCCGCGAGCGGCCCGGGCATCAGCGCGAGGGGTACCAGCTGCCCGGCGAAGAAGGCGACCACGCTCTGCTTCACCATCCGTACCCCCCAGGTGTTGGTGGTGACGAACCCCGTCATCCCGGTGAGCAGGTTCACGAGGAAGGCGAGCAGGACGGACAGCACGGTCGACACCAGGAAGAGCAGGACGTCCACGGGCCGCGGCACGGTGAGCGGCACGATCAGGGCGAACAGTCCCAGGACGGGTACGCCGACCAGCACGGCGTTGGCCGCGACGACCGGCAGGCAGGCGAAGAACCGCACCACCGGATAGCTGACGGGCCGGACCAGCATGACAGCGACGTCACCGCGGTAGACCTCGGCCGCGACCTCGTCATCCACCCGGTTGGCGTGCAGGATCTGCAGCACCTGGGCCATCAGCAGGTACGTGGTGATGCCCTCGGTGGTGAAGCCGCCGGGGCCTTCGCCGGGAGCGGCGCCCGCGTACACGGCCCGCCACAGGAAGACGGTGACCGCCGCGCCGGCAGCGGCCGTGATCCCGGTCGTCACGAACGTCGAGCGGTACTGCAGCAGGGACTGCAGTCCGCCGGTGGCGAAGGGCAGGTAGCGCCGGACGCGCGTGGACGGCAGGACAGGTGCGCCGCTCTCCTTCTCCGCTAAGAAGCCGGTCATTGTGCCCCCTCCCGGCGCCGGCCCGGGACCTCGGCCGGCACCGGTTCGTGATGCCCACTGCCGTAGATCCGCCGCAGGACGTCCTCCAGGTCGGGTTCCGGCGCGTAGCAGTCCGTCAGGTCGAAGCGTTCGAGCAGGAAGGCGAGCACCTGCCGGGAGGTGAACCGGTCCACCGGATAGTCGACCCTGATCCGGGCGTCCTCGGCGGACGTGGCGTGCGCCCCGGGCAGCCCCTGCTCGATCTGCGCGCAGGCGTGCTCGGGCGGCGGCCCACCCCGGTGCTCGAACAGGACGCAGCGCCGGTCGGCGGTGCGCAGCAGGTCCCGGATGCTGCCCTGGTGCACCACGCGTCCCCGGTCCACGACCAGGGCGCTGTCGCAGATCGCGGCGATGTCCGTGATGTCGTGGCTGGTGAGGACGACGGTCGTGCCCAGCTCCTGGTGGACGTGGTTGACCAGGTGCCGTACCGCGTCCTTCAGCACCATGTCGAGACCGATGGTCGGCTCGTCCCAGAAGACGACCGCCGGATCGTGCAGCAGGCTCGCCGCGATCTCCGCCCGCATCCGCTGTCCCAGACTCAGCTGGCGCACGGGCGTGGTGCCGAGGGCGTCGATGTCCAGCAGCTCCTGGTACAGGGCGAGATTGCGCCGGTACACCGCGTCGGGGATGTCGTAGATGCGCCGCAGGATGCGGAACGAGTCCGGCACGGACAGGTCCCACCACAGCTGACTGCGCTGGCCGAAGACGACGCCGATGCCACGGGCGTTGGCCTGCCGGTGCCGGTAGGGCTCGATGCCCCGGACCAGACAGCGTCCGCCGGTCGGCGTCATGATGCCGGTGAGCATCTTGATCGTGGTGGACTTCCCCGCCCCGTTGGCGCCGATGTACGCCGTCTTGGTGCCGGCCGGGATCGTGAAGGACACGCCGTCGACCGCACGGACGATCCGGTGCTCACGGGTGAAGAGGGTGGCGAGGCTGCCGACGAGCCCCGGCTTGCGCTCGGCGATCCTGAACTCCTTGACGAGGTTCTCCGCGACGATCACGACAGCACCCGCTCCAGTGCCTGCTCCAGGAGCCCGACGCCCTCGTCGAGCAGCGGTTCGTCGATGGTGAACGGCGGTGCCAGACGCAGGATGTGTCCACCGAGGGCCACTCTGAGTCCCAGGTCGAGGGCGGTGGCGTACACAGCCCGCGCGATGTGCGGCGCCGGTGCCCGGCTCTGCCGGTCCGTGACGAACTCCAGCCCGTACAGCAGCCCCAGACCGCGCACCTCACCGAGGTTCTCGAAGCGGGCCGGGAGCGAGGACAGCCGCTCATGCAGCAATTCCCCGAGCACGCCCACGCGTTCCAGCAGGCGGTCACGTTCGACGACCTCAAGGGTGGCCCTGGCCGCCGCGATTCCGAGCGGGTTGCCCGCGTACGTCGACGCGTACGCGCCGGTCCCGGAGGCCGCCGGATGGTGCAGCAGGTCCGCCCGTCCCGCCAGGACGGCGAAGGGAAACCCGCTGGCCATGCCCTTCGACAGGGTGACCAGGTCGGGTTCGATGCCGAACTGCTCGCTCGCGAGGAACGTTCCGGTCCGTCCGCCCCCGGTCAGCACCTCGTCGGCGACGAGCAGCACTCCGTTGGACCGGCATGCGTCGGCGACCTGCTCCCAGTAGCCGGGCGGCGGCACGACCACGCCGGCGGCGCCCAGGACGGGTTCGAAGACCAGCGCCGAGATGTTCGGCTTGGCGGCGATGTGCCTGCGCACGAGGGAGGCGCAGCGCAGCCCGCACGAGGGGTGGGTGAGCTCCAGGGGGCAGCGGTAGCAGTAGGCCGAATACCCGAGGACCGAGTTGCCGGCGAAGGACTGGTGGCCGATGTCCCAGTGCACGAGCATCCGGGCGCCCATCGTCTTGCCGTGGAAGCCTCCGCGCAGGGCGCCGATCCGGTTGCGGCCCGGCGCCGCGGTCGCCTGCACCACACGCAGGGCGGCCTCGACGACCTCTGCTCCGGTGGAGAACAGCGCGTAGGTGTCGAGCTGTTCGGGCAGCAGCCGGGCCAGCAGGTCAAGGAGCGCGGCACGGTCGGGAGTCGCCGAGTCGTGCACGTTCCACAGGCGCCGGGCCTGCTCGGTCAACGCCTCCACGACCTCGGGGTGCCCGTGGCCCAGGGACTGGGTCAGGGTGCCCGCGGCGAAGTCGAGGTACTGGTTGCCGTCGAGATCCGTGAGGACCGCGCCGCGGCCCTCGGCGAACACCCGGCGTCCGACGGCCGCTTCCTCCGAGGCGCCCGGTGCCAGATGTCCAGCCTCCTGCTCCAGCCGTTCCAGCTGCTGCCGACCTGTCACTGCTGCTCCCGACGTCGGTGCGAACTCCCTTGCCTCACAGCGCCGTTGGGCGACGCCGAGGCCGAGTGAAACATCAATCACCCGATGGCTGCAAGAAGTTGCTGAAAGTTTCAGATCAGTCTTGCGGAAGGCGCTCGCTCTCTGCTTGAGTCAAGATCAGCTCAACCGGTGACACCGCGACTTTCGTTCGAGGAGAGATCCGTGAGACCACAGACCCAGCCCCCTCCGCGACACCGGTGGGCGACGTGAAAGCCCTGGTCCTGGCGGGCGGCACCGGCAGCAGGCTGCGGCCGTTCACCCACACGCGCGCCAAACAACTCCTCCCCATCGCCAACAGGCCCGTGGTGCACTACGCCTTGCAGGCGATCGCCGACGCCGGCATCGAGGACGTGGGGATGGTCGTCGGCACCCACGCCGACGACATCCGGCGCGCCGTAGGGGACGGGTCCGACTTCGGGCTGCGCGTCACCTACCTTCGTCAGCACCGACCGCTCGGCCTCGCACACGCGGTGCTGATCGCGCGGGACTTCCTGGCGGACGACGACTTCCTGCTGTACCTCGGGGACAACTACCTGGAGGACGGCGTGACCGGCTTCGTCCGGCGCGCCGCGGCCCGCCGGGACACGGCCCGCCTGCTGCTCACCCCGGTGCCCGACCCCACCGCCTTCGGCGTCGCGGAGGTCGACGACGAGGGCCGGGTGCGGCGGCTGGAGGAGAAACCGGAGCGGCCCCGCAGCGACCTCGCCCTGGTCGGTGTCTACGCCTTCACTCCTGCTGTGCACGAGGCCGTGCGTGCGATACAACCCTCCGCACGGGGCGAGCTGGAGATCACCCATGCCCTGCAGTGGATGATCGACCACGGTCTCGGCGTGCGGGCGGAGACGACCACGGGGCCGTGGCGCGACACCGGCAGTGTCGACGACCTGCTGGAGGTCAACCGGCACGTACTGGACCGCATGGAAGGGCGTGTCGACGGCAAGGTCGATCCGCGCAGCGTCCTGGTGGGCAGGGTCCATATCGCCGAGGGCGCGGTGGTCGAAGGGTCGCGGATCGTCGGTCCCGTGGTGGTCGGAGCGGGCGCGGTCATCAGCAACTCCAGCGTCGGCCCGTACACCGCCATCGCCGAGGACTGCCGGGTCGAGGACAGCGCGATCGAGTTCTCGGTGCTCCTGCGGGGCGCGTGCGTGGAGGGCGCTTCCCGGATCGAGGGCTCGCTCATCGGCCGCGAAGCGGTCGTCGCCACGGCACCCCGCCCTCCCCACGCCCATCGTCTCGTCATCGGCGACCACAGCAAGGTGCAGCTCACCTCATGACTTCTCGCATACTCGTCACCGGCGGAGCCGGCTTCATCGGTTCCGCCTACGTCCGGGCGCTGCTCGGCCCGTCGGGGCCGCCCGGTGTCGCGGTCACCGTGCTGGACAAGCTCACCTACGCGGGCAGCCTCGACCGCCTCGACCCGATGCGCGGTCGTCCCGGCCTGGCTTTCGTGCAGGGTGACGTGTCCGACGTCCGGACGGTACGCCGGTTGGCGGCCGGGCACGACGAGATCGTCCACTTCGCGGCGGAGTCGCACGTGGACCGCTCCATCGAGGACGGCTCCGGGTTCACCCGCACCAATGTCCTGGGCACCCAGACCCTGCTGGACGCGGCGCAACGGCACGGTGTGCGGACGTTCGTCCAGATATCCACCGACGAGGTCTACGGCTCGATCGCCGAGGGCGCGGCCCGTGAGGAGGACCAACTGCGGCCCAGCTCGCCGTACGCCGCCTCCAAGGCCGCGGCCGACCTCATGGCGCTCGCCCATCACCGCACCCACGGCCTGGACGTCCGGGTGACCCGCTGTTCCAACAACTTCGGCCCCTTCCAGCATCCGGAGAAAGTCATTCCGCGCTTCGTGGCCACTGTGCTGACCGGCGGCAATCTGCCGGTGTACGGCGACGGAAGACAGGTGCGCGACTGGCTGCACGTGGACGACCACGTCAGGGCGGTCGAGCTGGTGCGCACGGCGGGGCGGCCGGGGGAGACGTACAACATCGGTGGCGGCACCTCGCTGACCAATCTCGAACTCGCGCACCGCCTGCTCACTCGGTGTGGCGCGGGTCCCGAACGGATCGCGCACGTCATGGACCGCAAGGGCCACGACCGCCGTTACGCGGTGGACGACAGCAAGATCACCACGGAACTCGGATACCGGCCGCGGGCCGACTTCGAGCAGGAGCTGGCCGCGACGGTGGACTGGTACCGCAGTCACCGATCCTGGTGGGAGCCGTTGCTCGTGGCGGTCTGAGCGATGACGGGACGCGTCGGGAGCGGCTGTGGCGCCCGCCGGACGTGCGGCCCGGACCCGGTCCTGCGCCCGGTCCGGGCGTGAAGTGAGTCCTCGCGGAGTGGGGTTGGGCACTCCGGCCCGCCGGCCGGGCGCGTCGGGGAGGGCGTCGTTCGCGAACCCCGCGGCCGGGGGCCGGAGTGCGTTGAAGGTAACACTCCTGAAATCCCTTGCGAAAGAGATTTCGCCCCCTCAATTCAACTATTGCCTCGTCAACTTGGGTTGCTGCGCGAGGGGTTGACCTTCGTTGGGTGGCGCCGTACGGTCTCGACCGCAATTTCTTGCAGAAAGAACCAACGAACGGCCTTCCCAGGCATGGCGCGTTGCCCGACCGAGGCTGGACTCCGGTTACCACCCCACTCCCCGAACTGGAGACACCATGGCCAGAAAGACCGTGGCCGCTGCACTCGCCTGCCTGGCGGGAGCCGCTGTGGCCGTCACGGCACCGACGCCGGCGCAGGCGACCGCGCCCGGCGGCAAGGACGTCACCGCGGTGATGTTCGAGTGGAACTTCAACTCCGTGGCGAAGGCCTGCACGGGCGAGCTGGGCCCCGACGGGTACGGCTACGTCCAGGTCTCCCCGCCGAACGAGCACATCCAGGGCACCTCCTGGTGGACTGCCTACCAGCCGGTCAGCTACAAGATCGGCACGAGGCTCGGCGACCGCACCGCCTTCAAGAACATGGTGGACACGTGTCACGCCGCGGGCGTCAAGGTGGTCGCCGACACGGTGATCAACCACATGGCGAACGCCTCCGGCACGGGCACCGCCGGGTCGTCCTTCAGCAAGTACGACTACCCCGGCACCTACTCCGCAGCCGACATGGACGACTGCACCAGCACGATCACCGACTACACGAACCGCTGGCAGGTCCAGCACTGCGAGATGGGCGGCCTGCCCGACCTCGACACCGGCGAGGAGTACGTCCGCAAGACCATCGCGGGCTACATGAACGACCTGCTCTCCCTCGGCGTCGACGGCTTCCGCATAGACGCCGCCAAGCACATCGACGAGGCCGACCTCGCCAACATCAAGTCCCGGCTCACCAACCCTGGCGTCTACTGGAAGCAGGAGACCATCGGGGCCGCCGGGGAGGCGGTCCAGCCGACCGAGTACTACAACACGGGCGACGTCCAGGAGTTCCACTACGCCTACGACCTCAAGCGGGTCTTCAGCAGCGAGAAGCTCGCGTACCTGAAGAACTTCGGCGAGGCCTGGGGTTACGTCTCCAGCGGCAAGGCCTCCGTGTTCGTGACCAACCACGACACCGAGCGCAACGGCGCCACCCTCACCTACAAGGACGGCGCCAACTACACGCTGACGCACGTCTTCATGCTGGCCTGGCCCTACGGCTCGCCCGACGTCCACTCCGGCTACGAGTTCAGCGACAACAACGCCGGCGGGCCCAACAACGGCCAGGTGAACGCCTGTTACACCGACGGCTGGAAGTGCCAGCACGCCTGGCGCGAGATCGCCAGCATGGTCAGGTTCCGCAACACCGCCGCCGGGACGGCGGTGACCAACTGGTGGGACAACGGCAACAACCAGATCGCCTTCGGCCGTGGCGACAAGGCGTACGTCGTCATCAACCATGAGGGCTCCACGCTGACCCGCACCTTCCAGACCTCCCTGCCCGCCGGCAGTTACTGCGACGTGCAGAGCGGCAAGGGAGTCACGGTCGACTCCTCCGGGCAGTTCACCGCGACCCTGGGCGCCAACTCGGCCCTCGCCCTGCACGTCGGGGCGAAGAACTGCGACACCAGCACCACCCCGACCGACCCCGCCCCGGCCACCGGCGCCTCCTTCAACGTCAACGCCACCACCCAGTGGGGCGAGAACATCTACGTCGTCGGCAACAACTCCGCCCTCGGCAACTGGAACACCTCCAGCGCCCCGAAGCTGGATCCCGCGAGCTACCCCGTCTGGAAGCTGGATGTGTCCATGCCCGCAGGGACGTCTTTCGAGTACAAGTACATCCGCAAGGACGCAAGCGGCAACGTCACCTGGGAGAGCGGCTCCAACCGCACGGCCACCGTCCCGTCCAGCGGCATGATCACGCTGAACGACACCTGGCGCAGCTGACCTCCATCCCCGCGACGCGACCCTGACCGCCGTCGACAGACGGCGGTCACCGATCAGGACCGCCCGGCACGTCACCTGTACCGGGCGGTCCCACGCTCCGCCTCACGGCGGTGCCCGTCCTTGCCCACAACCACCATTCCCGAGGAGATGTGTCACGTGGTCGGCAGACCCAGACACCACGCAACCGCCCTGGCCGTCGCGCTGTTGACCGCGGCCCTGCCACCGCTGGCGCCCCGGGCGGCGGCCGAGGGGGCGCCCCCGCCGCCGTCGGACACCCGGCTCGCGCAGGAGCCGGCCCGCCCGGCCGCGAGCAGGGAACAGTTCTACCTGCTGCTGCCCGACCGGTTCGCCGACGGATCCCCGGCCAACGACCGAGGAGGCCTCACCGGCGACCGTATGGCCACGGGATACGACCCCACCGACAAGAACTTCTTCCAGGGCGGCGACCTCAGAGGCGTCATCGACCACCTCGACTACATCAAGGGCCTCGGCACCACCGCCATCTGGCTCGCGCCCGTGTTCAAGAACAAGCCCGTGACGATCCGCGACGGCAAGGCGACCGGCAACTACCACGGTTACGCCATCACCGACTTCACCCGGGTCGACCCCCACTTCGGCACCGAGGCCGACCTGTCGGAGCTGATCGACAAGGCCCACACCAAGGGCATGAAGGTCTTCTTCGACGTCATCACCAACCACACCGCGGACACCATCGAATACGCCGAGAAGCGGTACGGGTACCGCAGCAAGGGCGCCTACCCCTATCTGGACACCGAAGGCCGCCCCTTCGACGACAGCACGGGCATGCACACGACGGACCCGGCCGGCGCCCCCTACACCCCGCAGGTCTCCACCGGCCGGCAGGACCGCAAGGTGCCCGACTGGCTGAACGACCCGGCCATGTACCACAACCGCGGCAACTCCACCTTCGCCGGAGAGAGTGCCCTGTACGGCGACTTCATGGGCATGGACGACCTGTGGACCGAGCGGCCCGAGGTCGTCCACGGCATGGAGCGGATCTACGAGAAGTGGGTCGACGACTTCGGCGTGGACGGTTTCCGCGTCGACACGGCCAAGAACGTCGACATGCCCTTCTGGACCCAGTGGGCCACCGCTCTGGACCGGCACGCGGCACAGCACGGCCGCCGGCACTTCTTCCTCTTCGCCGAGGCGTTCTCGGCGGACGCGTCCATCACGGCCCCGTACGTCACCCAGGGCCGGCTCGACGCGACGCTCGACTTCCCGTTCCAGGCCGCCGCCCGCAACTTCGCCTCCCGCGGCGGACCCGCCGACGACCTCGCCCACGTCTTCGCGCAGGACTACCGCTACAGCACGGACAAGACCAACGCCTACAGCGAGGTCACCTTTCTCGGCAGTCACGACATGGGACGCATCGGCACCTTCGTCGCCCAGGACAACCCCGGCGCGGACGACGCCGAACTGCTGCGGCGGGACCGCCTGGCGCACGAGCTGCTGTTCCTCTCACGCGGCAACCCGGTGATCTACTCCGGTGACGAGCAGGGCTTCACGGGCCCCGGCGGGGACGTGGACGCCCGCCAGACGATGTTCGCCTCCAAGGTCCCCGACTACCTGGACGACGACGAGATCGGCACCGACCGCACCGCGGCCTCCGACGCCTACGACACCACGCATCCCCTCTACCGGGCGATCGCCGCCCTCTCCCGGCTGACCCGGCAACACCCCGCCCTGCGCGACGGCGTCCAGACCGAGCGCTACTCCCAGGGTTCCGTCTACGCCTTCACCCGCACCGACGTCCGCCGGGGGCGCGACTACCTGATCGCGTTCAACAACGCGACCGAAGACCGGACCGTCACCCTGCCGTCCGGTTCGGCGGACACGGCGTACCAGGCGCTGTACGGCACCACGGGCAGGGTGCGCAGCGACGCGGACGGGAAGATCACCGTGTCCGTCCCCGCCCTGTCCTCGGTCGTGTACGAGTCGACACGGCCACTCGCGCCGCCGACGGCCGAGCCCTCCCTCAGGCTCAACGTCCCGGACGCGGGCGCCGACGGAACCGTGGAGATCTCCGCCGACGTCGGCGGCGGCGGATACGACCGGGTCGTCTTCGCCGCCCAGGTCGGCGACGGCGCCTGGCAGCCCCTCGGCACCGCCGACCACGCCCCCTACCGGGTCACGCAGAACATCGCCGCGGACGTCCCGGCCGGCACGCCGCTCAGGTACAAGGCGGTCGTCGTCGACAGCGCGGGCCGGACCGCGAGCGACCTCGCCACGACGACCGCGGGCCAGGCGCCGGCGGCGCCGAAACCGACGGCGCGACGCCACTGGGCCGTCGTCCACTACCGGCGGCCCGACGGTGACTACACAGGTCTGCGGCTGCGGACGGCCGACGGCCGGACCGCCGACTTCAGCGGCCGGGACGCCTACGGAGCCTTCGCCTGGTTCGCCCCGGCCGAGGGCGCCACCGAGATCCCCTTCACCGTGGAGAAGGACGGCGCCGCCGACGGCCCCGAGCGCACACTCGACTTCGCCGCGGCGCCGGAGGCATGGACCGAACAGGGCAGTGACGCGGTGACACAGACCCGGCCCGCGGACGCGTACCCGGCGCCGGACCCGACAAAGGCGATCATCCACTACCACCGTCCTGACGGGGACTACGACGGCTGGGGCCTGCACGCCTGGACCGGCGCGGCGCACCCACCGGAGTGGAACGACCCCATCCGGCCAGTGGGCCGGGACTCCTTCGGCCTGGTCTTCGAGGTCCCGCTGACCGACCACGCGGACTCTCTCAGCTACATCCTGCACAAGAGGGAGGAGAAGGACGTCACCACGGACGAGGCCCTCGACTTCTCCCTCTACGGGCACGAGGTGTGGCGCGTGGCCGGCGACCCCGCCTACCTCACGCCGTCCCTCGGCGGCGCGTTCGGCCTCGACCTCGGGTCGTCGGCCGCGACCTGGCTGGACGACACCACCGTCGTATGGCGGGGGACCGGCGCCGGAGTCGCCAGTCAGCAGCTCGTGTATGCGCCGGACGGCGGCATCACCCTCCGGCAGGGGGCCCTGTCGGACGAGGGCCGCTGGCTGCGCCTCAACCCCGCGCAACTGAGCGACGCGCAGCGGGCCGCCCACCCGCAGTTCTCGGACTACCAGGCCTTCACCGTCGACCCACGTGACCGCGGCCGGATCGCCGAGGCGCGGGCGAGCCGCCAGGTGATCGCCACCCAACGAGGGGAGGACGGCGCCCTGCTCGGCGCGACCACCGTGCAGCCGCTGACCACCGATCCGAAAGCGCACTGACCGACTGAAGCGCACTGACCTGAAGCGCGCTGACCGACTGAAGCGCACCGACCAAAGGAAAGAGCCGCACAGTGACCGCACAACCCACCGCCCGTGGCAACCCGGGCGAACGCCCGGCCGGACTCCGCCACCGGAGCCGCCCGGGCACCGTCACCCGTTCCGCCACCCTGGCCGTCACCGCCGCGCTCCTGGCCACGGCCCTGCACACCGCCCAGCCGGCGAGTGCGACGGAAAGGCCGCCCGCTCCACCGTCGGACGCCCGACTGGCCGCGTCGGCATCCCGCCACGACATGACCCGTGAGCAGTTCTACTTCCTCCTTCCCGACCGGTTCGCCAACGGCTCCACGGCCAACGACCGGGGCGGTCTGACCGGCGACCGCACGGTCACCGGATACGACCCCACGGACAAGGGCTTCTACCAGGGCGGGGACCTCAAGGGGCTGATCGACAAGCTGGACTACATCAAAGGCCTCGGCACCACCGCGATCTGGCTGGCCCCGATCTTCAAGAACAAGCCGGTGCAGGGCAACGGGGAGAGCGCCGCCTACCACGGCTACTGGATCAGCGACTTCACCCGCGTCGATCCGCACTTCGGCACCAACGCGGACCTCGCGGAACTCATCCGCAAGGCCCACGCCAAGGGCATGAAGGTCTTCTTCGACGTCATCACCAACCACACGGCCGACACCATCACCTATGCCGAGAAGACCTTCGGATACCGCAGCAAGGGCGCCTATCCCTACCTCGACACCGAAGGCCGCCCCTTCGACGACAGCAAGGGGATGCGGAAGGTGGACGCGCGCGGCCTTCCCTACACACCCCAGGTCAACCCGGCCGAACAGAACGTCAAAGCCCCGGCATGGCTGAACGACCCGACGATGTACCACAACCGCGGGGACTCCACCTTCGTCGGTGAGAGCGGCCTCTACGGCGACCACACCGGCCTGGACGACCTGTGGACCGAACGCCCCGAAGTCGTACACGGCATGGAGCAGATCTACGAGAAGTGGGTCAAGGACTTCCGCATCGACGGCTTCCGCGTCGACACCGTCCGCAACGTCGACATGCCGTTCTGGACCCAGTGGGCGACGGCCCTCGACGCGTACGCGGCGAAGAAGGGCCGGAAGAACTTCTTCATCTTCGGCGAGACACTGTCCTCCGACCCTGCCGTCACCTCGCCGTACGTACGGCAGGGCCGCCTCGACGCCACGCTCGACTTCCCGCTGCAGGACGGGATCCGCCAGTACGCCTCCCAGGGCAGGGCGGCCGGCCGGCTCGCCGATGTCTTCGCGCAGGACTACCGCTACACCACCGACAAAGCGAACGCCTACGAGGAGGTGACCTTTCTCGGCAACCACGACATGGGCCGCATCGGCGGTTTCCTGCTCAAGGACAACCCGAAGGCGGACGACACCGAACTCCTGCGACGGGACCGCTTCGCCCACGAACTGATGTTCCTCTCGCGGGGCAACCCGGTCATCTACGCCGGAGACGAACAGGGCTTCACCGGCGCCGGCGGCGACAAGGACGCCCGCCAGACGATGTTCGCCTCCAAGGTCCCCGACTACCTCGCCGACGACGAGATCGGCACCGACCGTACGGCCGCCTCGGACGCGTACGACACCTCCCACCCGCTGTACCGCGCGATATCCGCGCTGTCCCGGCTCACCCGGCAGAACCCGGGGCTGCGCGACGGCGTCCAGACCGAGCGCTACGCCAAGGACTCGGTGTACGCGTTCTCCCGCACCGACACCCGCCGGGGCGGCGACTACCTGGTCGCGTTCAACAACGCCCCCGAGGCGAGGACCGTTGAGATCCCTACGAGTTCGGCCGGCATGACCTACCAGGGCCTGTACGGCACGACCGCCACAGTGACCAGCGGGACGGACACCAAGGTGACCGTCACCGTCCCCGCGCTGTCGGCCGTGGTCCTGAAGGCGACGCAGCGGCTCGGCACCCCGGCCACGCCGCCCTCCCTCACGCTCCGGGCCCCGGCACCGGGCGCGACCGGGGACGCCGACGTCTGCGCGGAGGTGAGCGGTGGCGGCCTGAACCGCGTCGTCTTCGCCGCCCAGGTCGGCAACGGCCCCTGGCACACTCTCGGCACCGCCGACCACGCCCCCTACAAGGTCACACAGCACCTGCCCGACTCGGTGAAGCAGGGCACCCCGCTGCGCTACAAGGCCGTGGCGGTCGACCTCGCGGGCCGCACGGCGAGCGCCCTCGCCACGACCACGGCAGGTCAGCCACCGGTGGCGCAGCCGCCGAGCGCCGTGCACCGCGACTACGCCGTCGTGCACTACCTGCGCACGGACGGCGACTACACCGACTGGCGCCTCGAATCCTCCGGCCTCTCGGCCGAGTTCACCGGGCGCGACGCCTACGGCGCCTTCGCCTGGGTCAAGCCGGAGGACGGCGCGAAGAGCGTGACGTACACGGTCACCGGCAACGGCACCGCGGACGGCCCGCAGCGCACCGTCGACCTGACGAAGACGGGCGAGGTCTGGATCCGGCAGGGTGACGACGGCCAGGCGGACACGGCGCCGCAAGGGGCGTACCCGGCCCCCGACGCGACGAAGGCCGTGATCCACTACCACCGGGCCGACGGCGACTATGACGGCTGGGGCCTGCACACCTGGACCGGCGCCAAGAACCCCACCGACTGGTCCGGCCCGCTCACGCCGGTGAGGAAGGACGCGTTCGGTGTGACCTTCGAGGTGCCGCTCGCCGAAGGCGCGACGTCCCTCAGCTACATCATCCACAAGGGCGACCAGAAGGACATCGCCGCCGACCGGTCGCTGGACTTCGGAACCTACGGCAAGGAGGCCTGGCTGATCAGCGGTGACAGCAACTACCTGCTGCCGACCGTGGGAGGCGCGCCGGACCTGGACCTGGACACGGCGAAGGCGCGTTGGATCGACTCGGACACGGTCGTGTGGAAGGTGAAGGTCACCGACTCCACCAGCCAGCAACTCGTGTACGCCCCGCACGGAGGCATCACCGTCAAGGACGGCGCGTTGTCCGACGAAGGCTACTGGCTGCGGCTGATCCCGACGCAGCTGACGGACGCACAGAAGTCGGCACACCCGGAGCTGGCGGACGACCCGGCGTTCACGATCGACCCCCGCGACCGCGACCGGATCCCCGCGGCACTGCGCGCCCAGCTGATCGCGACGCAACGGGCGGCCGACGGAGCCCTGCTGGCCGCCAACGGAGTCCGCACCTCCTGACCGTACCGTCCACCAAGGGAGGAGGTGACGGCTGAGTACCCGGCCCGGCCGCAGACGGCGCACGAGCCCGGCGAGGCTCGGCGCCGTACGGCGGCGTGCGATCAGGCGCGCACGTGCAGCCCGAATCCCGTGCGGCCCGCGGGCTCCAGTCCCTCCTTCAGGTGCAGCGAGGGGATCTCGTAGTCGCCGAAGTTCTGCCGCCGGAACGCGATCGGCTCGGTCGACTCCAGGGTGAGCAGGCGCTGCTCCCAAGCCTTCGCGACGTCCGAGTAGTCCTCGTCGGTCATCCGGTCGGTGCCGTACAGCACGAACGGCGGCAGCACCTCGATGCCGGGGTAGTAGAGGATGCCGTGGTGGATCGGGAACAGCAGATCGTCGATGGGGCCGTTGATCCCCCGAGCGGCGTAGTGCGACTCCGGGCCGCCGGCGGTCACCGACAGCAGCGCCTTCCTGCCCGCGAGGGTCCCTTCGCCGAAGCGCTCGCCGTACCTGGTGTCGCTGTGCTCGCCGACGCCGTAGGCGAAGTGGTAGGTGAACACCCGGTCCACCCAGCCTTTGAGGATCGCGGGCATCGTGTACCACCACAGCGGAAACTGAAAGATGATCGTCTCAGCCCACAGCAGCTTCTCCTGCTCGGCGAGGACGTCCGGGGTGAGCGTCCCGGTGTCGAAGGCCCGGCCCGAGTCCAGGGCTACCTTCAGCGGGCTTGAGGCGTTGGGGCCGTAGTCCGCGGCGTCCACGACCGCCTTCCAGTTCATCGCGTACAGATCGCTCACCCGTACCTCGTGCCCGGCGGCTTCCAACGTGGACACCGCGAGGTCCTTCAGCGAGCTGTTGAGCGACTTCGGCTCCGGGTGGGCGTAGACGATCAGCGTCTTCATGGGAACTCCTTCGGATCGGGTGCCTTCGATCCTGGGCGCCGCGGCGCCCGGCGTTCAGGGGCGCCTCTTCCGTCGGACGGGACTTCCTGGTATCGGCAGGACCACCTTCGCGGGCACCACCGAGGCCATACTGGGGCCATGGACGATCTTGCGGGCTTCCTGCGGACCCGGCGTTCCCGGATCGACCCGGCGGCCGTCGGCATCCCTACCGACAGCCGTCGTCGGGTCGAAGGCCTGCGCCGCGAAGAGGTCGCGCACCTGTCGGGAGTCAGCGTCGACTACTACGTACGCCTGGAGCAGGGCCGCGCGACCCAGCCCTCCGAGCAGGTCCTCGACGCGCTCGCCCGCGTCCTCGGCCTCGACGAGACCGAACGCGGGCACCTCTACCGGCTCGCCCGGCAGCGCCGCCGGCGCGCGAAGGCGCCGGGCGGGCGGGTCCGGCCGGAGCTGCTGCGCGTCCTCGACCTGGTCACCGACGCACCCGCGCTGATCATGGACCACCGCCTGGACGTGCTCGCCGGTAACCGCCTCGCCGGGCTCCTCTACGGCCGGCCGATCCCGGGCCTGAACACGGCCCGGCACATCTTCCTCGAGGAGGCCGAGCGCGGCCTGTACGCGGACTGGGAGACATGCACCCTCGACGTGGTCGGGCACCTGCGCCTGGCCGCGGGCAAGTACCCCGAGGACCCCCGTCTGGCCTCGCTCATCGGCGAGTTGGCGATGGGCAGCGAACGCTTCCGCCGCCTGTGGGCCCGCGCGGACGTGCGCGCCCGCACACATGGATGCAAGGCGTACCGGCACCCGATGGTCGGACTGCTGGAACTGCACCACGAGAACTTCGCGCTACCTGACGAATCAGGCATGGAGCTGCTGGTGCTGTCCGCGGCCCCCGGCAGCCCCGCCGAGGACGGGCTGCGCTTGCTCGCGGGCCTGGGCGCGGACAGCAGTGACGCGCATCCCACAGTGAACGCTCAGGTCCGCGAGTAACTCAACGAGATGTCAGGCGGTGGACCCTCGGGTTCGTGCTGAAGTCGTGGGGGTGGTCTCCATGGGACGTTCCAGGAGAGCGGTCTTTGGGGCGTGTTGCAGCAAGATGTCCGGTGTCTGGTGAACCACCCGCAGAAGGTGGTGACTTGGGGCACGTGGTGAGGCAAGGTCAGCAGGACCCCCCGCGCTGTCCAGAGATACCGGAGGCCAGAGTGCGTACCCGCACCATCCCGACCCTGCTCCGGCGTCACCGACAAGGGCGGCTACCCGCTCTACTCGCTCACCATCACCCAGCCGATCGACCACAGCAGGCCCGAACTCGGTACCTTCGGGCAGCGCTTCACCCTCTGGCACAAGTCGGTCACCAAGCCCGTCGTCTTCTACACCGGTGGCTACGGTCTCTCCAGCTCCACCCGTGAGCCCACCGCGATTGTCGACGCCAACCAGCTCAGCGTCGAGCACCGCTTCTTCGGCCCCTCCCGGCCGGCCGACGTCGACTGGTCGAAGATGACCGTCTGGCAGGAGGCGAGCGACGAGCACGCCATCGTCGAGGCGATCCGCCCGCTGTACGACAAGAGCTCCAAGTGGCTCGGCACCGGTGGCAGCAAGGGCGGTATGACGCAGACGTACCACCGCCGCTACTACCCCGAGGACCTCGACGCGGTCATCGCCTACGTCGCTCCCGACGACGCCAACAACCATGACGACAACGGCTACGAGCGGTTCTTCGAGACCGTTGGCACGAAGGAGTGCCGTGACGCGCTGAACGCGGTCCAGCGCGCGATGCTCGAACGCCGCGACACCCTGCTTCCCAAGTTCGAGGCGACGGCGAAGGAGAAGGGCTACACCTTCACCAACACCCTCGGCACCACCGATCGTGCCTACGAGTTCGCCGTCCTGGACCAGGTCTGGAACTTCTGGCAGTCCGGCACCGCCGCCGACTGCCCGACCGTCCCGGACGCCGGGACCGTGTCCGACGACGACCTCTACACCTGGGCGCTCGGCCACGGCCTGTCCATCTACGAGGACAGCTCACTCGGCGCCAACGGCTCCGGCCCCTACTACCGGCAGGCCGCCGCTCAGCTGGGCTGGGCCGACCTGAAGTTCAAGCACCTCAAGGGCGTCCGCCACTACCCGGACATCTACCAGCCCAACTCGGTGCTGCCTGCCGACATGCGCACCGACTACAACGGCAAGGCCATCTCCGACGTCGACAAGTGGGTGCGGAGCGACTCCGAACGCATGATGTTCGTCTACGGGCAGAACGACCCGTGGAGCGCCGAGCAGTTCGAGCCCAGCTCCCACGACTCGTACAAGTACATCGTTCCCGGTTCCAACCACGGCGCTCGGATCTCCTCTCTGCCCGCCGACCAGCGGGACGAGGCCATCGCCACGATCAAGCGCTGGGCCGGACAGTGAGAGTCCGCCCGGTGGCCGGCTGACATGAGTTCCCGTGGCCCGCCGGCCCGACTACGGGCCCGCCACTCTCGGTCAAGGTCCTCCTTTCGGCGTAAGTCACAGAGTCGCCATACTGGGATACATGCACTCAAAGTCTGGTGAATCCGCCATGCGGTCCGTGGCGGACCCAGACGTTCTGTGCAGCAATTCGACGTACTTCGGGAGACGACGATGAGCGAGCAGCCGCTCCTCCTGCCCTATGCCGATCCGACCTTCGTGACCAACCCGTTCCCGTTCTATCGACAGCTGTGCGAGGAGGGCCCGGTGCGGCGCGCGGTCATCGTCGGCGGCCTGGAGGCCTGGCTGGTCACACGCTATGAGGACGCCCTCGCCGCGCTCAGCGACCCGCGCCTGAGCAGCGATGTCCGCGACGCCTCGGACCCCCGGATCCTGGAACAGCTGCCGGCGACGGAGCGCGAGTCCATGCTGCGCAACATGCTCCGGGCGGACCCGCCCGACCACACCCGCCTGCGTCGCCTGGTCTCGAAGGCGTTCACCGCGCGCCGGGTGGCCGAACTGCGGCCCCGTGTCCAGGCCATCACCGACGGGCTGCTCGACGCGATCGTGCAGTCCGGCCGCGCGGACCTGGTCGCCGACTTCGCGCTGCCGCTTCCGGTCACGGTGATCAGCGAGCTGCTCGGGGTGCCCACGATGGACCGGTACGACTTCCAGCGGTGGACCGACGACATGATCCTCCGGGGACCCGAGCCGCCGGACCCGACCGTGGTCGACGCTGCCTGGCAGCAGATGCGCGCGTACCTGATCAAGCTTCTGGAAGCCAAACGGGCCAACGCCGGAGACGACCTGCTCAGCGCTTTGATCACCGCTCGGGACGAGGAGCAGCGGCTGGACGAGGACGAGCTGATCGCCATGGCGTTCCTGTTGCTGGTGGCCGGATACGTCACCACGGTCAACCTGATCAGCGGCGGCATCGCCGCACTGCTCGCTCACCCTGACCAGCTTCAGCTGCTGCGGGACGATCCGGCGCTGCTGCCTGACGCGATCGAGGAGTTCCTGCGCTACGACGGACCGGTGAACCCCGGCATCGCCCGCTTCGCGCGCGAGAACGTCGAGATCGCAGGCGTGCGGATCCCGCGCGGCGCCACCGTGCTGGTGGCCTCCGCCATCGCCGACCGGGATCCGGCGCGGTTCCCGGACCCCGATCGTCTGGACATCACCCGCCGGGACAACGCCCACCTCGCGTTCGGGCACGGAATCCACTACTGCCTGGGCGCCCCGCTGGCCCGGCTGGAGGGGCAGGTCGCCATCGGGACTGCCCTGCGCCGTCTGCCCGCTCTGGCCCTGGCCGTGCCGCCGGGCGAGCTGCAGTGGAGGCCGAGCGGCCTGCGCGGCCCCGAGCACCTGCCCGTCACATTCACGCCCGGGTTCGTGCCCGACGGCACGGGCCCGGCCGTCCCGGCTTGATCCGGACACGGTCCCTTCGGCGGACTGCCGTGGCTGGTGCGGGTGGACCGCGGCAAGGAGTTCCTGCGCCGAGCGGTCACCCGGGCGTTGGGTGCGTTCGCGGTGCCGGTGGACGACCTTCCCGCCTACACGCCGTACCGCAACCGACCCAGCCCGGCACCTGGGATAGACACGAGCAGGCAGAGGTCTGTTCGTCTCCGCGGGGAGAACTATCGTGAGCCAGGCTCCGCGTCTACGTCAGACCGCCTCTCAGGACACGATCGAGCGCTGCCCGGCCTGGGGGTCCCCATGTCGGCTTGCCGCCAGGAAGGCCCCGATCTCCGTTCTGGCCCATCAGCATGAGGAACAGGCTTTTCAGAGCAGCCAGCCCGCGGGCGCGCCGGATCGTCGCCCCGTCCGCATGCGCGTACACGTCGAAGAAGCGTGAGGCGGCGCCCGCGGGAAGGATCACCCATGCGGCCGCGAGGTCCCACGCCGGATCGCCGGCGAACAGGTCACCGAAGTCGATCACGCCCGAGAGCGTCCCGTCCGAGACGACGACATTTGCGGGATGAAGGTCACCGTGCACCCATACCGGCGGGCCCTCCCACTCGGGGGCCGCTACGGCATCGTCCCAGACGGCCCGGACCTCGTCGGCAATGCCGCCGGGTGCAACGGCTTGAAAGAAGTGGTCGAAGCCGTCCGTGCACTTCTTGGGGTGAGCGCCGCGGTCCGAACTGGTCGGCGCCTCGGCGGGCGCCTCCGCGTGGAGCGCCCTGAGGAAGCCAGCCAGAGTGTCGGCCGAGTGGTCGCCGCGGCTGATGGAGGTGAAGTCCAGTGGCTCGCCGGGAACCCACGTCACGATGGTCCAGGGCTTCGGGAAGCGCGCGGACGGTTCACCGGTCCGCACAGGGTTCGGGACCGGGAGCGGCAGGCGCGGGGCCAGGACGGGCAGCCATCGGCACTCCTTGCGCTGGAGGTCCGGGGCACGTTCTGTACGCGGCATGCGCACGGCCAACTCGTCCCCAAGGCGCCACATTTGGTTGTCCCACCCGCCCGTCACCTCGCGGATGGCCAGCCCTGCAAGGTCCGGATGCTGCTCCCGCAGCAGGTCGTGGACCAGATCTGCGGTGATCTCGATCTCGGCGTCGGTCATGCGAAGCCACAGTACTGGGGCAGGCGGAGCGGCTCTCACTCTCCGGAAGCCGGACTCGCCTTCTCGGGCTGTTCACGGTGCCAGCAGGGCCGGACCGCGCCGCGGCTGCTGGGGGTGGATGAGTTCGCCTTCCGCAAGGGCTGCCCCTACGGCACCGTGCTGGTCGACGCCGAGGCCGGCCGGGGCATGGACGTCCTGCCCGACCGCACCTCCGACCTGTTCGCGGCCTGGCTGACCGGGCACCCCGGAGCCGAGGGTCCGGGCGCCCGGCCGTGCTCCGTAGGCGAACAGCCAGGTGGCATCGATCAGCCCAACGACGCAGTTGCCGCGCGCAGGTCCTCCAGGGCTGCCAGTGCGTGAGGCGCGAGCCCTTCCGTGTCGTCACGATCGCCTTCGGACCACTGGGCGTAGCCCCGCTTGAACGCGAGGACTCCCAGCTCGCCCGCGAGATGCGCAGTCGGGTCGGGGACACCGCGGGCGATGAGCGCGGCTGTCATGGAGGCCGCGAGACCGACGCTCTTGAGGGCGTCGCGCTCCTGAAGTTCGGTGCTGGCTGCCACGGCCGCTTTGAGGCGGGGGCCGAGTTCGCGGTTGGCCGGCCCCATGGCGCTGGATGCGCGCTCGAGACCGGCTGCCACCGCCTGGAGCGGGCTGGCGCTCGCAGGCGCCTCGGCGATGCCGTCGGCGAGCAGCCTGCTGAGCGTCTCCTGGCCGGCGACCAATAGCTCTCGCTTGTCGGAGAAGTGTCGGAAGAAGGTGCTCTTGGTGACGCCGGCGCGCTCGGCGATCTGCGTCACCGTGGTGGCGTCGTACCCCTGCTCGGTGAACAGGTCGACGGCCGCAACGACGAGTCGCTGGGTCGCCCCCGGTTGCCATCTAGCCATGAGACCAGAATAGGTGATGGGACACCTGTCCCGTCACCGTGTAAGGTCAGTGATGGGACAATGGTCCCATCACTTGAGGGAGGGCTCATGCGCGTCTTCATCACCGGCGGTACCGGCACCATCGGCTCCGCCGTCGTCGCTGAACTGCTCGGCAAAGGCCACACGGTTCTCGCACTGGCTCGCTCGGACGGCTCCGCGCAGGCCCTCGAGAGCGCGGGTGCCAAGGTGCTGCGAGGAGACCTGGCGGATCTCGACCTCCTGCGGTCCGGCGCTGCACAGTGCGACGGCGTGATCAGTCTGGCGTTCGGACGCGACTACAGCAGTCCGAATTCGCTCGCGCAGGCCATCGCCGAGGAGAGCGCCGCTCTCGCTGCGATGGGGCAGGAACTCATCGGGAGCGACCGCCCGATCGTCACGGTCTCGGGTACGCCCTGGGTGCCGGGGCGCGCCTCCACCGAAGCCGATCCGCTGCCGACCGACGGACCGGTGGGCGGTCGAGGCCGTTCGGTCACAGCACTGCTCGATCTCGCCTCGCGCGGTCTGCGCAGCATGGCTGTCCGCATGCCGCGCACGGTCCACAACGAGGGTCAGGGCGGATTCGCCGGCCTGTTGGTCGATGCAGCGCGCCGCACCGGGGTGTCCGGTTACCCGGGCGACGGCACCCAGCGCTGGCCGGCCGTGCACGCGCTCGACGCAGCGGTCCTGTTCCGTCTGGTCCTTGAGTCTGCACCGGCGGGGACGTCCTGGCACGCCGTCGGCGACGAGGGCGACGCGGTGCGGGACATTGCGACAGTCATCGGCCGACGACTGGGCCTGCCGGTCCAGGAGGTTCCGCAAGAAGACTTCGGCCCGTTCGGCCCGATCTTCGCCATGGACCAGCCGGCGTCCAGCGCCCACACCCGCGATGCCCTCGGGTGGCAGCCGACGCACTCCGGCCTCCTCGAGGACTTGGAGAACATTCAGCCCTGACGGGTTTCGACAGAACACGGCGTGACTATGTCCGGCCGCTCCGTTCCAACTGTCGGCCTGCCGCACGCTGCCGAGCTCACGGCCGCCGCAGACCACGTCCGCACCTTCGCGACCGTCATGACCAACCGCGAAGGAGGCCGGCTGCGGCACTGGATCGCCGACGTCTCCGCGGACGAGCAGGCCGGCCTGGTCGGCTTCGCCGCCGGACTGCTCCCCGACCTCGACGCCGTCGTCCACGGCATGAGCACCGACTGGTCATCCGGCCCGGTCGAGGGCCGCGTCAACGACCTGAAGGCGCTCGAACGCAGAATGTTCGGCCGTGCGAAGCCCCCGCTGCTGCGTAAAAGGCTCCTCCTGACCGCCGCCAGCCGCCGCCGGCACGGCCAGACCCCGGACGATGCGCGCGGATCCGGTTGTCGTCATGCATGATCGGCCGGACGCGCTCCAGGCGCGGCAGCACCCGCACAAGTCGGGTGGTCGGATGCCGAGCCCCGATACGGTTCGCCTCCCGGCGTCCTCACCGCCGCGCGGGATGTCAGAATCCGATGGCCTCACGCAGCAGCAGGACAGTGCCGCGCCCGGGCTGCGGCTCGGCGTTGAGGACGAGCAGACGGTTGACCGCGCTCGGATGCCCGTAGACCGCCTGGGCACGCGCGTTTTCCAGCGGGAGAGCGTGCTCCTCGACCCGGCGCAGTGCGGTGCTCAGGTCGGGCACCACCTTCTGCGCCCCGACGATCCAGATGGCCTTTGCGGCGCCGCCTGCGGAGGCGGGCAGCTGGCTGCCGCTGCCCGAGGCTGTGACGAGCGAGCCGGTCTCGGTCACGGCCGCGACGCTGGCGACGAAGACGTCCGGGGTGGCCATCAGCCGGCGGATCTGGTCGGACTCGGTGGCGCGGTCCATCTTCAGCACGCGCGGCCGGATGGCCTGGTAGCGGTCGCCCTCCTCGATGTCCCGCGCGATGCCGGAGAGCCGAAGCGTCTCGCTGGCCCCGGTGAACACGCCCGCGCCCTCCGGTATCAGTTCCTTGATGCGGGCGCGGGCCGCCGCGGCGTCCTCGAGCAGTTCGGCGGTGAAGCCGTTCGCCCGCAGCGCCGCGACCGCCCGGTCCAGCCGCTCGGCGGACGCCGGTGCACCGAAGTCGTCGGCCGCACCCGTGGCCGACGCATCCGCCACAGCGGCATCCGAGGCCAGGCCGGCGTCCCAGGCCTCACCGGAGTTGTGCGACTGAGCGTCGGGGCCGGGCGCGGAACCCCGCAGCGGGGTCGTGTCGACGTACCTGACCTCGTAGACCCGCTCGGCGAACTTCCAACCCTCCGGCGTCCGCTGGTAGCTGTCGTGGTACACGGCGAAGTTCAGGCCCGAGCGGCCGTCGCGCACCCGCGCGATCTCCTGCATGTAGGTGCGGCCCGTGGCCGTGTCGCCGTCGAGACGGATCGTTCCCGGGTGGCTGTTCTGCACGAAGAAGTCCCACTGGGCCTGCAGGCGTTCGCCTCCGGTCCGGATCTCCTCGCGGCCGACGAACTCGACCGGGATGTTGGGCATGCGCAACACGCCGTCGTAGGTGAACAGCGCGGCGAGGCGGGCGCGGTCGCGCATCATCGCCGCGTCGGTGAACTCGCCGCGCAGCGCCTCGATCTCGACGCGGTCGGCGATCTCCTGGAAGTCGTTCATGTTCGGCGTCCTGTCCTGTGGCTGGTGTTCCTCTTCACCCAGTCCGACAACGCAGCCCCGCCGAATGTGAGGCGAACCGCCGACCTCACATTCCGTCGCTCTGATTTGTCGTAATGGAGAGGGACCGCGAACGAGGGAGCCGGCGAGCGTATGACCACCCCGTGGGAACAGTCACAGCGGCAGGCGGAGAAGCAACGCGCCCCGGACCTGGGCACGATCACGAGCGAGCGGCGACAGCTGCTCAATCTCGCCTACCGGCTGCTCGGGTCTCTGGCCGACGCGGAGGACGTCGTCCAGGAGACCTACATCCGTTGGTACGCGATGTCCCGGGCGCAGCAGGAGGCCGTCGAGTCCCCGGGCGCCTGGCTGACGACGGTGGCCAGCCGTATCTGTCTGAACCTGCTCGGCTCCGCGCGCAGTCGACGGGAGACCTACGTCGGGGAGTGGATCCCGGAGCCGCTGCCCGATCCGGCCGAGTGGATCGCCGGGGCGGCGGGCGGCGGGGACCCGGCCGACCGGATCACCCTCGACGAGTCGGTGACCATGGCCTTCCTGGTCGTGTTCGAGTCGTTGACCCCGGCCGAGCGCGTCGCGTTCGTGCTGCACGACATCTTCCGCTACCCGTTCGCCGAGGTGGCCGAGATCGTCGGCCGCAGCCCGGCGGCGTGCCGTCAGCTTGCGTCCTCGGCCCGCCGTCGCATCGCTGCGCGGGCGGAGGCGAGCCCGGACGTGACCCGGCAGGCGAGCGTCGTCCGGCGGTTCAAGGCGGCCTGGGAGGCGCAGGACATCAAGGCCCTGCTCGGCCTGCTCGACCCGGGCGCCACCGCGATCTCCGACGGTGGTGGCCGCGCCATCGCCCACCTGCTGCCGATCGAGGGTGCGGAGCGGATCGCCCACCTCTATCTCACGATCGCCCGGCTTGCGCCGGCCCGAACGATCCTCGAGCGCACCGTCAACGGGCTGCCGGGCCTGGTGATCGAGTCGGAGGGCCGGATCGAGACGGTGTTCGCGTTCGAGGTCGCCGAGGACGACAGAATCACGCACATCTGGGCGGTGCGCAATCCGGACAAGCTCCAGCCGTGGCAGCTGTCCTGACCGTCCCCCGCCGCGAGTGCCGCCCCGGCGGCCCCGGCGATCTCCTGCCTTCGCCGAAGGACGAAGTCCCTGAGGATGTCCGCGCTGGCGGTGTCGGGGGCGGCCGCTCGAAGCCACCGAGGAAGCCGAGTTGGCAGACCCGGCCGCGGGGGCGGACCGTGGCCAGGGAGTCGCGCAGGACGTTGTTGCCGACGAGATGGAACACCGCGTCAACGGTGTGGTTGCTTCTGCCGACCGTTCATGCGGCAGGCACACCAAGGAGGGTGACGTCGTCCGACATCGCCCTCAAGGCCTTCCGATCACAGGAAGCAGCAGTGCGGAGAGCTCATGAATGCCACGCCATGAGTTTACTGTCTCTTTGGTCAGCGTCGTGCCCAGATGAGGATGGCCTCGAGGTGGAGTGCGGTCTGGTAGGCGATGGCGTCCGCGGCCGGCCGAGTGCCGCGAGCACGAACGTGACGCTGATGAGCAGGGCCCAGGCGCCGAACTTGCCGACGCCGACGGGCTGCCAGCCGTGCAGCTGGTACGGGTAACGCCAGGCGCCCACATAGGTGGCGAGGTTCTCGGCCACCCACAGGAAGAACCCGATCAGGACGAACGACAGCGCCAGCGGCATGCTTCGCCGTACCCCGCGCACCGTGAAGCTTACGGAGGTGCCCGCGGTGACGGCCACGAGGAGGGCCGCGAGGAGCCAGCGGGCGTCGGGCAGCCAGTGGTGGCTGAAGAAGTTGACGTAGACGCCGGCGGCCACCAGTGCCGTAGCCCGTGGCCGGTAGCGGCACAGCTCCAGTTCGAACAGGTACCAGGCTCGGCAGACGTAGCTGCCCACGGCCGCGTAGAGGAAGCCCCCGTACAGGGGAACGCCCGCGAACTTCAGCACGGCTGGTTCCGGGTAGCTCCACGAGCCCTGTGACACCTTCACCAGCTCGAACGCGAGGCCGATGACGTGGCAGGCGCTGATGACAGCGACGTCCCGTCCGCTCTCCCAGCCACGCCGCCAGAACAGCAGCGTGAGCAGCACGCCGTAGCCGACGAGCAGGTCGTAACGGGCCACTGGTAGCCGTGGCAGCAGTGTCGACGCTGCCACTCCGGACAGCAGGGCGATGGCGAAGGCGCAGGCGCGGGTCTGGGTCCAGGTGAATTCGAGCAGCTGACCGATCAGGGACGCCGGGGGGCCGGCCGGTTTTGTAGTGAGCATGGTGAGAAGAAGGACGGTGCGCGGCCCTCTTCCGGTTGCCGCGGGCGCGCTGGTCACCGCACCGTGCCAACGGACGTGAGGCCGTCCTCGAAAGCAGCGGCGAGCACCCTGGGTCGGTGGTGACCGGTACTTCCGGGCACGTGCCGGCGTACTGGGCGAGTTCTGAGGCTGAGCCGGGAGATCAAACGGCGTACTGACCTGCGGCACCCTCGGGACCGGGAGGGGGGCACGACTCATCGACCCCTTCAGGGTCATTGTGCGTTCGCTGTCGTGGACACGGTCGTCTCCCCAGGCACGGCCGCCAGTTGCAGCAGATCGAGCGCGAGGCGGAGGGTGTGAAAGGCCCGGTCAGCCGAGCTTGAGGAGGCCGGCTTCGACGACGGCGTGACCGAAGGGGCTCGCGAGTTCGGCGAGACGGTCACAGCCGGCATCACCCAGGGCGGCGTAGGCGGGAAGGGCCAGGCGGTCGGTGCGGTCCTCGATGTGCCGGCGCAGGATGACGCCTTCTGAACTGAGGGAGTCGCCGTCGAGGAGACCTCGCTCACGTAGGCGCTCCTGGGTGTCGGCCCACTCCTCCTCGGGCCATGCGCGGCTCGCCTTGAGGAAGTCGACGGGAACCTCACCCGTGGCGGCATGCAGAATCAGGGCTTCCAAGCCCCCGACGCCCTCGCTCAGCAGGCACGCGACATGGCCGTCTCCACGGAATTCCCGGAGCAGCGTCTGGGCGTGCCACAGCTGCAGCACCGGCTCCTCCGGCCAGGGCAGGGCGGCATGCGCGGCGAACAGCGGGCGGCCCTGTGCTTGTTCGCACGCCGCCTCGGCGGCCCGGCGGGTCAGCGCCAGGACCTCGTCCAGGGCGGGCAGCTCGTGGATTCCCGCCCGCCGCAGGGCTTCGCCCGCCGCGGCGTACCGGGCATCCAGCACCTGTTGCGGCGTCGCCGCGTCCCAGGCCCCGTCGACCGCCTGCCGCACGAAATCGGGGTTGAAGTTGTAGAAGGTCGAGATGACCAGCTCGGCGGATGCTCGGCCGAACGCGGCGCTCCGGGAGGTGAAGTACCCTGCGCGTCCGCTCAGTCTGAGGTCCGCGTACCGTCGCCGTGCCTCAGGGACGAAGTAGATCATGCCGTGTACGGGCTCGAGTCGGCGCCAGGCCGCGCGCGCTGTCTTCATGGGTCACCTCTTCGGAGAGTGAGTGAGCGGGGCATTCGCTGAGGTTCCGAACTCGCCGTGCGCTCGCAGGTGTTCGAGCAGCAGGCGGCTCAGCGTTTCGGGCGCCTCCTCGGGGACCCAGTGGCTGACGCCCCGCAGGGTCTCGAACCGGTACGGCCCGTTGACCCACCGCCCGGTCTCCTGCGCCGCCACCGAGCCGAACGCGCTGTCCTTGGTGCTCCAGATGTACAACGTGGGTACGTCGATGATGCCGATCGCGCCGTCGGGGCGGCCTGCGCGGTACCAGTTCAGCGCAGCGGTGAGAGCGCCTGGCTGGGACAGGTGCCGTACATAGGCCTCGGCGCTGTCCTGCGGGACCTTTCCGGCGTAGAGGGCGCGAAGCTCTTGGGCATCGTGGGCCAGCATGCGCTCTTCGGTCGCGGGCGTTTCGCGCCAGTCGATCATGTAGTGCGAGCGCTTGCGCTGGTCGTTGTCGGTGCGCAGGGCGGTGGCCAGAGCGCCGGGGTGAGGTGTCGAGACAATCGCCAGGCTGCGTACGCGGCCGGGGTGGGCGTCAGCGGTCCACCAGGCCACCGCGCCTCCCCAGTCGTGGCCGACCAGGTCGAACGTTGCCCAGCCCAGTTCCTCCGTGATCGCGACCACGTCGTCGACGAGAAGGCTGATGCGATAGTCCTCGGGCCGCTGGGGGCGGGCGCCGGGGGAGTACCCACGCTGGTCGGGTGCCACCACCCGGTAGCCGTGCGCGGCCAGCGCCTCGATCTGTCGTTGCCACACCAGCGCCGTCTGCGGGAAGCCGTGCAGCAGTAGCACCGGGCGGCCGTCGGGCGGACCTGCCGCGATCGCGTCGAACACGCCCGCACCGGTGGAGATGCTCAGCTCGGTCACGATCCACCTCTTCATACCGACTGGTCGGTAGCTTCCATGCGGAGAGAGGCGCTGTCAAGGCTGCGAGCATCCGGGGAGTTGGTTGAACATGACGCCGAATTCAACTATAACCGCATCGGGAGGCCGACTCCCGTCTCTCTGCGGCCATGGCTCATGTCATCGGTCACCCGGGGAGACGGTCAACGAGCCCTCACCGCACCGCAGGAGGTGACATGAGGGAAGCAGTCATCGTTTCGACGGCACGGACGCCGATCGGAAGGGCTTACCGCGGCGCGTTCAACGACACCCAGGCGCAGGAACTTGCCGCCCATGCCCTGTCGCACGCCGTACAGCGCACCGGGCTCGAGGGAGGTGAGGTCCTGGTCGAGCACAAGCCGAGCATCTACATGCCGATGTTGCAGTCGGACGGCGCTCCGGCGCCGGTGTTGATGGAGTCGAAGGAGGCCGAGCGCCGCGGCCTGGAACCGCTGGGCGTCTACTCGGGTATGACAGTTGCCGGCTGCGGGCCGGACGAGAGGGGCATCGGCCCGGTGTTCGCCATTCCGAAACTGTTGAAGCAGCACAACCTCACCATCGACGACATCGGCCTGTGGGGACTGTTCGAGGTCGCCTGAGCTCGGCATCCGTGCCGGCTGCAAGTCAATCACGAGAGAGAGGCGTGGATGCCGTGTCGAACGTGGTGGAAAAGACCCGAACCGCGGTCCTGGTGGACTTCGGCGGTGTCATCACCTCCAGTGTGTTGCGGGCTTTCACCGACTTCGGCGCCTCGCTCGGCTGCGACCCGCGCCTGCCGTTGGACCTCCTCGGCCGGGACCAGTCATCACGCACCCTCCTGGCCGACCATGAGTGCGGCCGTATCGACGCCGAAGCCTTCGAGCGAGGATTCGCCGAACGTCTCCGCGTCCACGGCGCCGACGTACCGGCCGAGGGGCTCACGGCCCGAATGCAAGCGGGAATCACGATCGACCAGGACATGCTCGCGCTGCTCGGTGATCTTCGTGCCGCCGGCCATCCTGTGGCGCTCGTATCCAATTCGTTCGGTACCGGCGCCTACGACGGCGTCGACCTCGCCGCTGTTGCCGATGTGGTCGTCATCTCCGCCGAGGTCGGGATCCGCAAGCCCTCCCGGCGGATTTACGCGTTCGCATGTGAACGTCTCGGAGTGGACCCCGAGGAGGCGGTGATGATCGACGATCTGCAGCAGAACCTCGATGGAGCGGCACGGATCGGAATCGGGGGCGTCCTGCACACCAGCGCCGCAGACACTCGCCGCCAACTCGCCGAGCACTTCGGGATCACCGCCTGACCGATCAAGGCCGGGCCAAGTCAACTGATCGGCGAGCAGGAGACCCGCACCGCCACCTGCTCACGTCCCGGAAGGTACTGCCCATGACCAGCGTTTTCGATCCTGTGAGCCGCCATGCGGCCGCCACTCCCGACAACATCGCGCTGCGCGGCGCCAGCGATCAGTGGACCTACCTTCAGCTGCGTGACGCGAGTCTCCGGTACGCGGGCGCTCTGGCCGCCGCGGGCCTGTCCCCCGGGGACCGGGTGCTGCTCGCAGCGCCGTCGGTGCCCGAGTTCGTGGTGGCATACCTCGGGATTCAGGCCGCGGGCTGCGTCGTGGTGCCGGTCAACACGATGTCCACCCGGGCCGAGGTCGAGTACGTTCTCGGCGACGCCGGATGCTCATTGGCGATCGCATGGCACACCCTCGGCCCCGCTGTCGCGGAGGCGGCCTCAGTGCTCAAGGTGTCCTTCTGGACGTTGTCCCCGGGCGCGTCGGCCATCGGTGCGGACCCTGCCCGCGTGGTCGACCGGGACCGCGACGAGACCGCGGCCATCCTGTACACCTCGGGCACCACGGGGCGGCCGAAGGGGGCCCAACTCAGTGTCGGGAACCTGTTGTCCGCCGGGGAGATCGGTGCCGAGTGCAGTCGCGCCACGAGTGCCGACCGAACCGGCACCGGACTGCCGCTGTTCCACGTGTTCGGCCAGGCATCGATCATGATGGCGACCTTGACCGTGGGCGGCTCGATGTCACTGCTGGCCCGATTCGATCCGGCGTCGATGCTGGAGATGCTGCGTCGCGACGGGCTCACCATCATGGCCGGCGTACCGACCATGTGGAACGCTCTGCTGCACGCGGCGGGCGATGCGAACCCGGCGGACTTCGCTGGGCTCCGCGTCGCAGTCTCCGGCGGCGCCTCGCTGCCCGGGGAGATCGCCCGGGCCTTCGAGGCCCGCTTCGGCTGCACCATCCTCGAAGGGTACGGGCTCACCGAGACCACCGCGTTCGGCACCTTCAACGACATCGAACGCGGCGGCAAGACCGGGTACACCGGCAGGGCAGCCCCGCGGCTGAAGGTTCAGGTGCGCGACGCCGACGGCAACGAGTGTCCGCCGGGTACCGTCGGCGAGGTCCACATCAAGGGACCCACAGTGATGCGCGGCTACTGGAACCGCCCCGCGGACACCGCCGCGGCCATCTCGTCCGACGGCTGGTTCCGGACCGGCGACCTCGGTGAAATCGACTCGGACGGCGACCTGCGCATCGTCGACCGTATCAAGGACCTGATCATCCGCGGCGGTTACAACGTCTACCCCGGTGAGGTCGAGGAAGTTCTCTACGAGCATCCGGACATCGTCGAGGCAGCAGTGATCGGGGTGCCCGACGAGCACTACGGCGAGGAGGTCGCCGCGCTCATCGCCGCCCGGCCCGGTTCGGAGCTCGGTGCCGCCGAAGTGTCGGCCTGGGCACGAGAGCGGCTGTCCGCCTACAAGATCCCGCGCATCGTCCGGTTCGTCGACGCGTTGCCCAAGGGCCCGACCGGGAAGATCCTCAAGCGGTCCATCGACCGTACAGCTCTGACCCGCGACACCCCTCCCGGCAATGTTGCCACCCCCCACTGAACCTGCTTTCTTCTGCGCAGGCGGCTTATGACCATGGCGTCGGATTCAAGTACTGTTTCCGGGATGGACACCACTGGGCCCGAGGAGACCGACGGCGAGAAGGCGCCACCCATGGCGCCCCTCTCGCACCTTCGCGAGCCGCCTACGACGAAGCGCGGAGCGCGGACACGGGCCGCTTTGGTGACGGCCGCGCGGAAGGTGTTCGAACGGGACGGCTACCTCGACACCCGCCTGACCGACATCACCAAAGAGGCTCAGTGCGCGGCGGGATCCTTCTACACCTACTTCGCCAACAAGGAAGAGGTGCTTGCCGCCGTCCTCCTGGAGGCGCAGGAGGACATGATGCACCCCGGCATGGCCCGGGTGGAGGGCACCGACGATCCCTATGCGGTACTCGAGGCGAGCAATCGGGCGTATCTCGAGGCATACAAGCGCAATGCGAAGCTGATGGCACTGCTTGAGCAGGTCGCGCAAGTCGAGCCGGAGTTCCGTACGTTCCGAAGCCGGCGCGCTGACGCGTTCATCCGCCGCAATGCCCGCGGCATCGCCGACCTGCAGGTGCGAGGCGTCGCGGACCGTGAGCTCGATCCGATGATGGCCTCCCGTGCGCTGTCGGGCATGGTCAGCGTCATGGCCTACAACGCATTCGTGCTCGGCGAACTGCAAGAAGAAGGTACGCCGGTGGACTTCGAGGAGCTCGTGTCCACGGTCACCAGGCTCTGGGCGAACGCCCTGCGGTTCCCCGGCCACCGCTGATCCGGCGACATCCAGCTGCACGGAGCAGCAGACGGCCGAGGACTTCCCGTCGGCGATGGTGTACGCGCAGCTGCGCCACTGCCTGTCGTTTGAGCCGGGCGGGGCCGACAGATGGACCAGGATGCCGCACACCTCGTCCACGATCTCCCGGGCCTCCGTCTCGTCCCCGCAGTCGCCCAGCTCGCGCCGCCCCTCCGATGACGGTGGTCAGCACGCTCATCGGACCCGGCGGGCGCGTCGCCGCTCGTCCACCTCCAGCAGCCGGGCGTTGCGTCGTACCCAGGCGCGGTCCCACTGGCGGCGCAGCGCGTCGAAGCCCGCGGGGCCGTCGTCCTCCACGAGGAGTCTGCCGAGCCTCCGGTTGTCGGTGTAACCGCGCTCGGTGAACATCGCCACGCCTCGGTCCCGGCGGACTCCACGATGCCGCTCACTGGAAATCCTCACCTTCCCCGGCGCCGTCGCGGATGGCGAGGGCGACCAGTAGTTCCAGGAGGTCGCCGATCCGGCGCGGATTGCGGCCGGTGCGTAGCTGATGCGGTTCAAGGGCGAGCGGTGGCAGCTGTTCGGCAAGCTGGTGGACACCCTGCGAGGCGGACGATCTCACCCTCGCCCAGGAACTCGCTCGCCTGCCTCGACCTGGAGCCGGACGAGGTCCTCTCCCGACTGGACGACCTGGTCAACCTGTTGGCGGCCGAAATGTGCAGCACTCACCCGCCCTGCCGACGCGTTGGAACCGACCTGCCAAGCGGTGGTCGACTCGCTCGTGCCATCGCGCCCCAGCGACGACGTCGCACTCCTGATCGCCCGCACCCGCACCACCGAGCTGATCGCCGGCGCACTGGTCACCGACGTCTACCGGTACGCCGGCGGCCCTGTGGCCCTGCGGCTGATCCATGAACAGAGTCACCACATCTGCGCCGCGCCCGTACCACCGACGAGGGCGGGCGCAGCCCTGGTGGCCCGGATGGCCGAACGGGACTTGGGCCCCTGGGCGGACTACAGCTGCGGCACCGAGGCCGCTCGTGCAGCCCGCCTCCGGTGACGTGGTCATTCGGCTGCGGCGAGCAGCCGTGCCTCGCTCTCCTCGTACAGCCGCCGGTTCTCGCGGCTGTCGGCGGGGCGGCGCCGGTGGTCCCAGCGGCTGCCCAGCCACCCCGCCAGGTAGCCGAACGGGACGGAGACCAGTCCGGTGGACTGCATGGGGAACAGGTCGAAGTCGGCGTTCGGGAAGACGGCGGACGGTGTGCCCGAAACGGCCTTGGAGAGTGCCATGAGCAGCAGCGCGCAGGCCGCGCCGCCGTACAGGGTGGCGAGCAGGCCGGTGCGCGTGAATCCTCGCCAGAACAGGGAGTACGTGAGCGCGGGTGCCACCGCCGATGCCCCTATGCAGATGGCCAGAGTGGTCAGCACGCCGACGTCCCAGTTCTGGACCAGGGTGGAGAGCCCGATGGCAAGGATGCCCACGGCCACGCTCGTCCACGCCGCCACCGTCATCTCCGTACGCGGCTCGGCCCGTCCCCGCAGCGCGGCATGGGCGAACAGGTCGTGGGCCAGCGACGAGGCCGCGGCCAGGGTCATCCCCGCGACCGACGACAGCAGGGTGATGAACACCATGCCCGCCACGGCCGAGTAGAGAATCGTCGCGCCCACGGAAGCGGGGGCTCCGCCGAGCACCTGCGAGAGCATGAGCACCGAGGTCCTGCCGCGCGGGTCGGCCGCGGTGATGTACCGCGATCCCACCAGCGCTGCCGCGCCTGTACCCATGATGATCACGAGCAGGCAGAACGCGGTGACCGTGCCGACTGCCCACGACATGGAGCGACGCACGGCCGGCACGTCCTGCGCGGAGTACAGACGCATCGTGATGTGGGGCAGGCAGGCGACACCGAGGACCACGGTGATCTGGAGACTGGCGAAGTCCAGCCGGTCCATGGCCGAGGTGCCCAGCTGGAGGCCCTGGTGGAGGAAGGCGGGGCCCGCGCCGCTGCCGTGCTGGGCCGCTCTGAGGACGCCTCCGGGGCTCCAGTCGAAGCGGTTCAGCACCAGAGCGGCGACGACGACGCTGGTGCCGAGCAGGAGCACGATCTTGATCATCTGAATGAGCGCGGTGCCTCGCATGCCGCCGAGCGCCGCGTAAAGGATCATCAGGCTGCCGACGATGACGATGCACGCCGTCCTGGCGCCCGCCACGTGCGGGATGTTCAGGATGAAGGTGAGCAGCGACCCGGCCCCGGAGAGCTGGACGACCAGGAACGGCAGGGTCGCCGAAAGCGTCACCACGCAGGCTGCGACACGCACGGCCCGTCCGGGCATGTTGCGGGCCAGGACGTCGCCCATGGTGAACCGGCCGGCGTTGCGCAGGGGTTCGGCCAGCAGGAACATCAGCAGCACCAGGGACAAGGCCGTGCTGACCGCGAGGACGTAGCCGTCGTATCCGGCGAGCGCGATGATGCCCGTGGTGCTCAGCACCGTGGCCGCGGAGATGTAGTCGCCGGCGATCGCCAGGCCGTTCTTGAGCGGGGTGAGCGAGCGGTAGCCGGTGTAGAAGTTCGTCAGGTCGTCGCGGTCCGGTCCCGCCATCACGCACATCAGCAGCGTGACGGTGACCAGCGTGGTGAACAGAATCAGGACGGTCGCCTGCGTCCCGGAGCTGAAGTCGTTCATCTCGCGATCCCCGCGTTCCGGCCGGTGGGGACCGCCCGCTCTCTGACGGCACGGGCCAATGGATCCACTGAGCGTTGTGCGCTGCGTCCGTACCAGAAGACCGCAGCGAAGGTGACGACGAGTTGCAGGACCCCCAGGGCCATTCCCAGGCTCAGCTCTCCGGCGATCTTGGCCCCCATCAGGCCGGGCGCGTAGCAGGACAGCACGACATACACCACGAAGGAGCCGAGCGCGGTGAGCGTGGAGATCCGGCGGAGCAGGCGGTAGGCCGAGCGCAGGGCGGCGAGGTTGCCACCGTGCCGATCGGTCTCGGGTGCGTACGGTGCGTGCCGCGGTGCCCGCCCATAGGGGTCGTACGAAGAGGTGTCGTATCCATACGAGTTGTTCTGCGGGACGTAGTGTCCGTACGACTCCTGCCATGGATCCCGCTCGGGTGACGTGCGCCGAGGGGCGTGGGCATAGGGCTCGGCCTGCGGCTGCGGCTGCGGCCAGCCCGGCAGTGCTGGTGGCGGGTGCGGGTACGGGTTGTCGTCGGGGCGTGTCATCGCATGGCCTTCCGGGGCGGCTTGGACGCGTGGGAGGTGGGCGGCAAAGCTCGGTGTGGCCGCGCACGATACCGACTGGTTGGAATGCCTGATAAGCCTGCCGAGTGTCACGTTTCGGGTTCGATGCGGCAGCCGCAAGACAGTGATCGCTCGACGAGCGACGCCCCGGACCTTAGCCCTCTGAACCCACGGATGATGTGTGGGGAATATCACGCCCACAGACCTACCTACTGGTCGGTATGGTCGCGGGCAGCCGCGAACGACAGGAGGCGCGATGTCCGCGACCAACCGCCAGATCCGTCTGGCAGCCCGCCCTGTGGGCGAAGTGAAACCCGAAGACTGGGAGCACCGCAGCGAACCCCTCGAAGAACCGGGCCCGGGCCGGTTCACGGGCCGGACGCGCGTCATCTCCCTGGATCCGGCCATGCGGGGCTGGCTGGACGACCGCCCCTCCTACCTGCCGCCCGTGGGCATCGGGGAGGTGATGCGCGCCGGGTCCGTCATCGAGGTCACCGCATCCAACCACCCCGGCTTTCAACCGGGTGATCACGTGGTCGGCACGTTCGGCGTCCAGGAGTACGTGGTCTCCGACGGCCGGGGTGCGATGAAGATCGACACCTCGCTCGCCCCGCCCTCGACGTATCTGGGAGCGCTGGGCATGCCCGGCATGACCGCCTACTTCGGCCTGCTGGACGTCGGCGCACTGAAGGACGGCGAGACCGTCGTGGTGTCCGGGGCCGCCGGCGCGGTCGGCACCATCGCGGGTCAGATCGCGAAGGCCAAGGGCTGCCGGGTCGTGGGCATCGCCGGAGGGCCGGAGAAGTGCGCGCTGCTCACCGACGAACTCGGATTCGACGCGGCGATCGACTACCGGGCCGACGACGTCAAGAAGGCGCTGCGCGAGCACGCCCCCGACGGCATAGACGTCTACTTCGACAACGTCGGAGGGGACATCCTCGACACCGCGCTGACCCGGCTGGCGATGCACGCGCGCGTCGTGGTCTGCGGCGCGATCAGCCAGTACAACAACACAACCCCGGTCAAGGGCCCCTCGAACTACCTCTCGCTGCTGGTGCGCCGCGCCCGGATGGAGGGCTTCGTCGTCTTCGACTACGCCAAGCGCTACACGGAGGCAGCTCAGGAGATATCCGCCTGGATCGGTGGCGGCCACATCAAGGTCAAGGAACACGTGGTGAGGGGCACCGTGGACGACTTCCCCGAGACGTTGCAGATGCTCTTCCGCGGCGAGAACGTCGGCAAGCTCGTGCTGGAGCTGGCATGACCGCCGCCGAGAGCGGGGCCGCCGCCCTGCGGGAAGAACAGAGAGAAGGCGCTGCGCTGCAGGGAAAGGTGGCGATCGTCACCGGCGCCGCCAGCGGGCTGGGCCGGGCCACGGCGGTGGCACTGGCGAGGGCGGGGGCGCGCGTGGTCGTCGCGGACCTCGACGCGCGGGGCGGCCGGGAAGTGGCCGACATGGTCGGCGGCCATTTCCGCGCCTGCGACGTGTCCGACCTCGACGCCAACCGCGCGCTGGTGGAGTTCACCCAGGAGCAGTACGGCGGCGTCGACATCGCGCTCCTCAATGCGGGGGTGGCGACCGGATGCGGCGTCGGCGAGGACTTCTCCCCGGCGCGCTACCGCCGGGCGATGGGGGCCAACCTCGACGGAGTGGTCTTCGGCACCCACGCTGTGCTGCCCGCGCTGCGGGCTCGCGGCGGAGGATCGATCGTGGCGACCGCGTCCCTGGCGGGCCTGGCGGCGGTGCCGCTCGATCCGCTGTACGCGGCCAACAAGCATGCGGTCGTGGGACTCGCGCGCTCCCTGGGGCCGGCTCTCGCGCCGGAGAACGTGCGCTTCAACGCGGTCTGCCCAGGGTTCGCGGAGTCGCGGATCATCGACCACCTGCGTGGCATGCTCTCCGAGCAGGGTCTGCCGGTCATCCCGGCCGAGGCCGTCGCGGACACGGTGCTGCGGATCCTCACTGGTGAGGGCACCGGGGAGTGCTGGTTCATCCAGGCCGGCCGCGAACCCGAGCCGTTCCGCTTCCGCCGCGTTCCCGGCCCGGGCAAGCCCGTCGGCGTCTGAGATTTTTCCGGGGTGGGTCCTGAGAACGACCGGGCCCACCCCACCGCCGTGAGGAACCGGCTCGAACGGATGGGGTGCCGGTCTGCCTCGGGTGCCGGACGTGCGCTGTTCGAGCTCGTTGATGCGGAGCCTCTCGATTCGAGCATCGCTGTCACAGTCTCCTGGCCCGCGGTGTGAGGGGGGGCGCAACTGAACTTCCCACGCGGCTAACAGGTAGGAAACCGGCCGCTACGGTCGTCGGACTAGCTTCGTGACTATGAGGGTGTGGACGCCGCTACAGTCGGCGCTCGGCAGGCTTGGCACAGTCGGCAAAGGCGGTTTAGGCCTGGGCAGTTCGGGGCGCCGCCACCGTGGCCGAGCGTCTCCCGGCCGTCGGCCGATGCCTGGCTGGCGCAGCATCAGGGGCCGGGTGGCGGTGGTCATCACGGTCCCGATCTGCCTGCTGCTGACAGTGGCCGGTCTCGTTGTGCACGGCCGCGCCGAGGCCCTCAAAGACGCCCGGGCGACCCGGACCGAGGTCGGCCTCAGCTTGCGGATCCAGGACCTGGTACACCAACTGCAACGCGAACGCGGCCTGACCAACGGTCTGTTGGGAGGCGATGAGGATTTCCGCTCTCCGCTCGCCGCTACGCGCAAGCGCGTGGACACGGCGCTGCGCGCAATGCGCCGCGAAAGCACCGTCGAGGTTGTCATCCACCGGCGCTTGCAGCACCTCGGCGACATCCGGTCCGCTGCCGACGCGGACACCGCAGACCGGGCCGCGACCCTGAAGTTCTACACCACCGCCGTCGACGCCCTCGACGCCGTCGACCCGGTGGCGGAGACCGCGACTGGCACCGACCGCCAACTGCGCGACGGGCTGGGGGCGTTGCGGGAGCTGGCCGCAGCGAAGGAGTCAGTCGCTCTCGAACGCGGACTTCTCAACGGCGTGTTCGCCGCCGGTGGCTTTCACGGCCGCGAGTACCTCACGTTCACCGAGGTGCGTGCCACGCGTGTCGCCGACCTTGCCCGCTTCCGGCAGGTCGCCACCGCCTCGCAGCGCGCGGCCTTGAAGAACGCCTTCGGCACCGAGGACGCCGAACGCGCCACCGCCTACGAGAACCAGGCGGAAGGCGCCGCCGACGGCTCCACGCTGCGCGCCGATGCCGGCGCCTGGTGGGATGCGATGACCGTACTCGTCGACGATCTGTACGCCGTCCAGCAGTCGGTCGGTGACGACATACGGGACCGGGCCGACCGGCTCAGCCACGACGCCGAGGTGGGTCTCGCCGCCTCTCTCGGCGCAGGAATGCTCATGGCCGCCCTCGTCGCGGGCCTCGCCGCTTTTGCCTCCCGTTCCCTCACGCGCCCGCTCGGCGCGCTCGCCGAGGCCGCCCACGACGTGGCGCGGCACCGACTGCCTGCAACAGTCGCCCGTATCCAGCAGGCCCCGCAGGACCATGCGGAGCTCCTCCTGCCGGCCGACGTCCCGGACGACCCCGATTCACAACCGCTGGGCGGCGCGACGGAGATCGCCGAGGTCGCCGCGTCCCTGCACCAGGTGGAACGCACCGCCGTCCACCTGGCTGCCCAGCAGGCCGGCCTGCGCCGCAACACCACCGAATCACTCGCCAATCTCGGCCGCCGCAACCAGAACCTCGTGCGTCGTCAGCTCAGCCTCATCACCCGTCTGGAACGGCAGGAACTCGACCCGGATGCCCTCGCCGAGCTCTTCGAGCTCGACCACCTCGCCACCCGTATGCGGCGCAACGCCGAGAGCCTTCTGGTCCTGGCCGGGCAGAATCCGCCGCAGCCCACGGCAGCACCCGCCGACGGCCTGGAAGTCGTCCAGTCCGCCGTCGCCGAGGTCGAGCAGTACCGGCGGGTGCTGATCGCGGCCGTGGAGCCGGTGCGGGTGCGTGGGCACGCCGTCGCCGATGTCGCCCACCTCCTTGCCGAACTCATCGAGAACGGGCTGACTTTCTCCCCACCGACCGAACCGGTCGAGGTGCACGGCTGGTACGACACCGAGGACGACACGTACTGCTTCGCCGTCGTCGACCACGGCATCGGCATGTCCGAAGCCGACAAGGAACGTGCCCACGCCCGCTTCTCCGACACCGGCGAACAAGCCTTCCTCGCCGCGCCCACGCGGTTCCTCGGCCACCTCGTCGTCGGCCGACTCGTCCGTCGCCTCGGCGAAGGCGCCCAAGTCCACCTCTTCGACACCACCGGCGGCGGCCTGTCCGCACTCCTTGCCCTCCCCGGGCGCCTGCTTGCCCCTGTGGAGGGCCCCTCCGCCTCACCCCCGCCCACCCGGCCCGCTGTCTCCTCCCTGCTCAACGGCTTCAGGGCAGGTGTCGCCCGCGCCGAGGCCCGAAACACACAAGGAGCGTCATCGTGACCACCGCCGTTAAGAGTTTCGGCTGGCTCATCTCGGAGTTCGTACGCACCGCCGACGGCGTCACCGATGCCGTCGCCGTCTCCTCCGACGGCCTGCTCATGGCCGCCTCGGACAGCCTCGGCCGAGAACGCGCCGACCATCTCGCCGCCGTCGTCTCCGGCATCACCAGCCTCGCCCAGAACGCGGCGACGGCGCACGGCTTCCGCGGCATGAAGCTCGTCATGATCGAGATGCTCGGGGGCTTCCTCATGGTGGGTCGCATCCGCGACGGCAGCTGCCTCGGCGTCCTGGCCGCAGAGGGGTGCGACGTCGGTCTGGTCGGCTACGAAATGGCCGTCCTCGCCGACCGCGCCGGAGAACTGCTCACCCCGCAGTTGGTACGCGAACTCCACTCCGCCCCCCTGGCCGCGAGGTAGGAACGGCGCACTCCGGCTGCCTGCGTCTCAGAACCCTGCCGATGGCGCCGAGCAGCAGGCCGGAGAGCGGCCCGCCGACGGCGACCGTGAACGCGGTCCGTGACGTCGCCGCCGGTCCATCCGGGTCATTCCACCGATAGCGTCCACAGCATCACGTCCCGCACGGGTATCCCGCCCTGCAGGCGGTCAGCGCATGCGCCACCACAGGGATCCCCGGCAGCACAGGGATCGCCACGCGGGCAGAAGCGGTGCTGTGCACCTACGGTGGTCTGAGAAGCGGTGGCAGGTGGAACCAGCGTTGCCGAGGAGGCTGCGATGGAGGAGCACTTCGTCTGGGTGACGACGCGTCGCCTTCAGCCGGACACTCTGGAGGAGTTCGAGCGGGCATGGCGCCCCGCCCCCTACCCGCAAGGGCTGCGACGTGCCTTCGCGTACTGGTCCGAGGACGGCCAGGAGATCACCGGGGTGTCGTTCTGGGATTCCAAGACGGCATGCGACTCCTATCGGGCCTCCGAGCCGGAGGCTCAGCGCCGTGCCCATATGGCCTCGTATGTCGTCGAGGAGCGGGAAGCCTTCTACCGCGGCCGTGAACTCACCATTCCCCGGCCCTAGCCATGGGTGAGGGGGGTCGGCCCTGCGCGGTTGCGGACCGGGCGATCGGCTGCGCCGGTTTCGACGACTGCGCCCCACCTTTGCCTCACCCGGCCACCGTCGTTGAAGCTGTGCTCGGCTGAGGTGTGACGGGACCTGCGCGGGCGATGAGCAGGGCGACGTCGTCGTGGTTGTCAGGGCGCCGGAGCCCGTCCAGGAGCCGGTCGCAGGTTTCCTCCAAGGTGCAGTCGGGCGCGTCGAGGAGACGGAGGAGGCTGTCGAGGCGTCCGTCGATGGAGTCGTGGCGGGTCTCGACCAGTCCGTCGGTGTAGAGAACCAGCTGGTCGCCGTGGCCGAAGACCACAGTGGTCGTTTCGAACGGGACACCGCCGACTCCGAGTGGGACGCCGCTGGGCAGGTCGAGGAGTCGAGGGTGCTCGCCGCAGCGGACGAGGACGGGCGGCAGGTGTCCGGCGTTGGCGATGCGGCACACGCCGCGGTGGGGATCGTAGACGGCGTACACGCAGGTGGCGATGTACCGCTCCAGCCTGGAGGTGATCGAGTCGAGCTGTTCGAGGATTCGTGCGGGGTCGAGGTTGAGGTCGGCGAAGGCGGCCGTGGCGGTGCGCAGGCGCCCCATGGCGGCGGCGGCATCGATTCCGCTGCCCATGACGTCGCCCACGACGAGCGCCGTCCTGTCACCGCCGAGCGGGAGCACGTCGTACCAGTCGCCGCCGACCTCGTAGGCCGCCTGCGCAGGCCGGTACCGGCAGGCGACCTGCAGGCCGGGCAGGCCGGGCGGGGCGGTCGGGAGCAGGCTGCGTTGCAGGGTCTCGGCCGCGTTGCGCACGCTCTGGTGCGCGCGGGCGTTGTCGATGCATACCGCGGCGCGGGAGGCCAGCTCGACGGCGATGGCGAGGTCGTCCTCGTCGAAGGGTCGCGGATCCCGGGCGCGGGTCAGCCCCAGGAAGCCGAGGACAGTGCCGCGCGCGGTGAGGGGGACGGCCATGTAGGAGTGCACCCCGGCACGGGCGAGCAGCAGGGCCGCGTACTCGTCGCGGGCGATGCATGACAGGTCATTCCCGTCGGCGTGGGGGATCAGGATGGGCCGGCCGGTGCGCACGCAACGGGTGGCCAGACGGTCGGCCTCGTAGGCGGCGATCCGGCCGGGCGAATCGGCTGCCTTCACCGCTTCGGTGGGGTAGGCGGCTTTCACCGCGAGGGCGCGGAAGAGGGCGGGGCCGCGGTCGGAGGCGGGGCGGTGTTCGTCGAGGACGGAGTCGAGCACGTCGACGGCGGCCAGGTCGGCGAACTCGGGAACGGTGACCTCCGCCAGCTCCCGGGCCGTCTCGTCGACCTCCAGGGTGGTGCCGATGCGGGCGGAGCCGTCGGCGATCAGCGCCAGGCGCCGCCGCGTCTGGCTGGCCTGCATGGCCGACCGGTAACGGTCAGTGACGTCCAGCACCAGTTCGGCCACTCCAAGAACCTTCCCCCGGGTGTCCTCCAACCGGTACACCGAGATCGACCAGGCATGCGGCTGCTCCGGATCAGCCGCGGTGCGGCCCAGGATGGTGGACTGGTCCACCAGGGAGATCCCGGTCTCCAGGACGTGCCGCATCGCGGCCTCGGGTACCTCGAATCTCGCGTCCTTCATGATCTCGCGGTAGTGACGGCCGAGGTGCTCTTGTGCGGGAATGCCGTGGATACGCTCGAGGGCGGGGTTGACGGCCACGTACCGAAGCGCGGTGTCGAGAATCGCGATCCCGATGGGGGACTGGGAGATCAGCCGCGTGGAGAATGCGACATCGCGCTCCACCTGGCGCAATCGGAGCGAGTCGGTACCGAGCCCGAGGGCGAAGAAGTCACCGTGGTCGTCCAGCAGCCGCATGTTGCGCAGCTCCACCAGCCGCGTGCCGCCGTCCTTGCACCGGACAGGAAACGTGCCGCCCCAGCTCTGGCCGGTCTGCATGACCTCGGCGAACTTGTGGATCACCCACTCCCATTGCTCTTCGCGAATGAGTAGCTGTGCGGCGTACTGCCCGAGCGCCTCCTCGGCGGAGTAGCCGTACAGCTCTTCGGCCTGTGGACTCCACAGAACGATCCGCCCCTCGGCGTCCAGCAGCACCGCCGCGACACCGAGCAGGTCCATCAGCCCGCTCGGCTGTGACGGCTCACCTGCCGGCCGGCGGATCTCCGCCCAGCCGTGGTCCGCGGAAGACCATCCGGCTTCGCTCATCGCTGGCACCCCTTCCGCCGGCCGCCGCCACACATAGTCGTCCGCCGGCCTGGGAGCCGCGCCTGTCTGCGTCTGCAGGCGCTTCGACTTCCATGGTCCCCCTGCACCACCGGACCACAGACACGGGGCCATCGCACTGTCGCGGGCCATCACCGGAGCCGCCCGGGCCCGGCTCACCCAGATCGTCGGCAGCCGGGAGGACCGCGGACCGACCGCGACGTGGGCCCACACCGTTCAGGCCTACATCACCTGCCACGCCGCCGACGAGGGCGAGGCGGCGTATCTGGCGGCCGTGGTCGCCGCTCGCGTCGGCACCGCCCCGCTGGCCGTCGATCTGTCCTTTGGCCGGTACCAGCGGCGCGGCCTGCACGTGGTCAAGGTGATCGCCCCGGTGCGATCGTCCCCGAAGCCGTGTGGCACCCGCCGGTCAGCCATGGTGACCTTCTGGTGCTCGGCGCCGCCGAGGGCCCTGCGCGTCGCCGAGCTGTGCGGTCGCCGTTCGGCGCACTCCGGAGGGCCGCCAGCTCACCGAGGCGAGGCCCTACACCCGGCCCCACAGCTGCCCCTCGGAGCGCTCATCTCGTACTCGCGGCTCTACGGCCCGGGCGTTCCCCCAGCGGTGGCGTACGCGAGGTGAAGGCAGCCGTCGACTACGGCGCGCACGCTGGCGCGCTCGACTCCGGTCAGCTCGCATTCTGGCTCATCGACCAGGAGCTTCAGGCGCTGGACTGTGCCGAGATGCTGCGGCGGGTCATAGTCGGCCGGCTGGGACAGCGCGTGGAACGTGTGGCCCGCCATCCGCGAGGACGTGGGCGGGCTGCTGGCCGACCCCGCCGCCACGGCCTCAACCGTGGCAGCCTCGCTGGAGCTGAACGCCGCCGTCGCCGCCGAACACCCGCAGTACGGCGTCCCCCGGCTCGCGGTGGACCGGCTCGCCCGGCACGTCGCCGCGCGTTGGTGCCTCGTCGATGCGGGCGCCAGGGAGTGCGATGCCGCCGCCCGGGACCGGGGCTTTCGCAACTGGTTGGGCGCGGTGAACGCGGCCCGCCCGTACCACCTGCTCCAGCGTGACCGCGAGTGCCAGCTGACCGGGTGAATGGCTCAGGCGAGGACGGTCCGCAACTCGTCCTCGATCTGGTCGAGTTCGGTGCGCGTCCGGCTGGAGGTGAGGCGGTCGACGATGGCTGCGCAGAGCCTCCGGGAACATCGCGATTCGCCAGACCCTCGCATCATCGGCGGGCTACTGTACGTACACGTCGCGTTGCTCACGGTTAGCTGAGGAGGAATCCTGTGTCATCGCCCTGCGACCCCCAGCACGCTCCCGCCGGCGATGTGGGCTCAGCACTCATGATGGTCGACTCTCGGCTCAAGGCCATCTACGACGACAAAGTCCAGACCGACGCCGAACAACAAGCGCTGACCGCGCAGTTCGTTGCGTCCTTGGGCCCCGGCGGAGTCGATGACATGCTGGATGGCGCGTGCACGCTCGTCTACATGTTCATGCAGTGGCTGCGGATGGCCTACGAGGACCACGGCAAGGACGTCATCGAGTGCGTGGTACCCAACCTCGTGGCCACGATGCGCATGATGCCCAAGAGCGTCCGTCCCGAAGCCATCCCCACCATGGCCGGCCTGGTCGTCGCTGCAGGCACCGGCCTGAGCCCCAGTCTGTGGCGCAAGCAGTACGGATACTGGACCAAGGACGAGATGAACCCCCTGGAAGCCACCGCCTTCCTGCTCGCGGAACACATCAACCGACTCACCGACGACCGCGACTTCGCCACCCGCATGATCACCGAAGCCCTGTCCAGGGCAGACGAAGGCTGACGCGCAGCCTCCCCAGGTGATCACGCCCGCGCTGACGCCGGCGACGCCGGCTCGCACGCGTTGCCGTCAAGGCCCCGGGCACCTCCCCGTCGGCCAGCAGTCGGCAGACCTCGTCCGCCTCCGCGTAGCCCTGGATAACCCCAGGAAGCTCACGAACGGGTGCCACATCTCCTTTCCGCGGGTCACGGCTTGATGAGATGCGGTTGCGATCTGGTTTACCGTTCGGTTGGGCGTCGATGGACAGGCAGCCGAACGGCAGTGGCGGGATCTTCAGCCGACTGCCGCGAGGGCGGCCGGCCCGCATCGTCCACGAGTTTGACCGTTCCACTACCCACCTCTTGGGCAGCACGACGAAGCGAACTCGTCTCCGCCGTAGGCGTTGTCGGCCCAAGGCAGGCCGATTCCGGGATGTTCGGCATGCAGCCGGGTGAGCAGGACACGGGCGGCGGCGCGCTCCTGGACGTCGGCGGGAAGCGCGCGCCATTTCGCCCCGTTGCCGACGATGTAGCGGATCGCATCGACCGCTCGACGCCGAGGCCACTTTTCGGGAGCGCCGCCCTTCGGGGTCTGGCATGCGGGCGTCGGGAGGAGGCGTTCGAGCAGGGCCCATTCGAGGTCGCTTGTGGCGGATGGGTAGCGGTAGCGGGGCAGCAGCATGACGACGCTGGGCCGCGACCTGGGGGGGAGAGGGCCAACTGCGGGTCGGTTGCGGCCCGTTGCCTGCATTTCTTCGGTTCACTCCAGGTTGGCCAGCAGCTGAAGGGTGGACTCGATCGCACCCATCTGCGCCATGCCCGTGCGAATGTAGGGGGCGTTTGGGGTCTTCTTCCAGTGCGGGAGGAGGGTCCCGGCGATGAAGTTCTCGTCGTCCAGCAATCGATATCCCCACTCGCGGTCCCAGGTCACCGGCGGCAGGCCGCGTGCGGCTGCGACCTGGCGCAGGTACGCGAGCCAGGTGTGGATCTGCGCGTGGGTGCGTTCGGTGGTGGCCATCAGCTGGGTGATGGTCAGTCCGGCGGGGGCGGGCCTCCTGCAGGGCGCTGAGGATCGCTTCGGCGTGGACGTGAGCGGGGAGCACGCGGCGGCCGTCAGCGTGCGCGGCGGTGCCGTTGGGGCCAGAGGGCGCCGGCGCCGAGGACGAAGATCGCCGCCGCGCCGAGGGCCAGGCCCGTCAGCGGCAGTCCGGAGTCATCGAAGGAGCCGGCGGTCGGCTTGGCACCCGTCGTCGAGGGTCTGAGGGCGGGGCCGTGGCTGGGCGACCCCGATAGCGGCTGGACGTCCCACGGATTGGTGTTCCGGTCGGCTGGGCCGGGCCGTCCCCGGACACAGGTCAGGATCTGCCGGGCACGGGCGAACCCGTAGCCGAGGTAGATGCTGGGCTTGCTGGCCGACCAGGTGCGGCCCGCGGTGTCCTCCAGGACTCGCCAGACCTGCGCGGCCGTCCGATCGCGGTGCCGCCGCCGTCCGCGCAGTACCGGCGGAAGGAGGTGTTGCACCAGCGGGGTATGTCCCCAGGGGCGGAGAGCTAGACCTCCTGGCCGTGCCGGGAGGTTGGGGCGACCGTGCCGGTGCGGTCGACACGGAGGACCGCGGCACCGGGCTTTCTTGATGCTCCATGGATTCGACACCCACGAGCTGTTCAGGAGGCACCGTCTTGATCGAAAAGTCAGCAGCTTCTCACACCGGTCCTGTCCCCGGTCCGAGGTGCCGATGAGCCCCACAAGCATGAGGATGGTGGGAGAAGGCGCGAGGTTCTGCGGACCCTCAAAACAGGGCGTCCCGACCATGTGGGGTGGGAAACTCGTTGAAGCTCCAACAGGTTCCTGCGGCCCACGGTGAATTCGACAATGGCCGTTTGCGGAGATGATCGGCATGGGAACCAGCCGAGCAGCCGAGTCCCTCACCATCAACGTACTTGTCCGACATGGCACAACCGAACAGCTGCTTTCGGAAGTCGGCGTGGAGGCGGTGGCTCACGACCGCGTCGTCGGCCAGGCCCGGACGGATGAAGAGGGCGTCGCCGTGCTGGAGATCGGCGAGCACCTGTGGCGGGAGCCACTGGTCGTGCGGATCGACCATGACGGCCAGGGCATCCCGGTCCCCAGAGAGGCGCTGTTCGATGACGAACCGATCCGGTTCTCCGTACGGGCACGCGACTACGTCGATCCGCTCCACTTGGCGATGCTGGCCGACTACCTGGTCGCCACTCGCCGCGTCCTCGCCAGCGACCTGGCCAATGATCTGACGCGCCCGGCCCTCGACAGCATGGTCCGCCTCCTGACACCTGGCGAGCGGGTACGCCTGCTCGACGAGCTCGGCTCGGGCGACGAACGCAGCGGTGTACGTCTCGTGGATCCCGACGCGCTGCGGGACGGCATCATGAGCTACCTTCCGCCGCCCCGCATCGACACTCGCGTCGACTTCGACAATTTCGACCCGGACAAGTTCACCTGGCCCAAGCCGATCTGGGGTCTGTTCCCTTGGGCACTGTCGGACGACCAGTCCTACCGCGACTACCTGCGTGGCGTGTTCGTGCTGTTCGCGCACCAGCAGAAGCTCGAGGTCACGGCTGACCCCACAGCTTTTCCGAACGTCGTGGAGCAGCAGTTGCAGCGCCGCTTCTTCCAGGACTTCCGCACCACCGACGGTACCGAGAGGCCTCTCAACAAGCTGCTGATCCCCATCGTCACGGCGATCCTGACCGCGCCGACGGGGAGCGGATTCGGGTTCGCTGTGCCCGCGGCCAGCATCCCTGCCCAGGGCAGCAGAACCGACCGCGCGTACCTGGATGCGCTTCTCGCGCTGGCACCGGTAAGCGTGGACGAGGTCGCCAACCGATACCGACTCCCACTTCGCGAGCCCGACACCACCGTGACCACGCCGCTGCTTCTGAACGCTCATACGCTCTCGCGAGTCTTGAGCGACACCGCGCAGGGTCCGGTCGAACCGACCGAGAACGTCGTCGATCCGCAGCTGCCCGACGCGCAGGGAAAGCCGATCCTGTGGCCCGAAGTGGTCGGCTCTGCGCCGTTCTTCCTGCGCTTCGACGAGTGGCTCGGGCGGCAGCAGCCCTTCTTCCCGGAAAACCTCTTCGCGCCACGCACCCAAGTCGACGGCGTCGCGCGCGGCCTGTGGCTCGATGACGACCGCAAGAAGTTCCTCCAGTTCCACGAGTCGGTCCCCGCCACACAGTCGATCGAGCCGTACAAGCCCTATTTCGGCTCGATCGGCGAAGTTCACCGGTCAGCGACGTTCCTGCTGAGGTACGGCGCGGCGGACGCGAAGCTCGTCGAACTCGTCCAGGCAATCGACGAAGGCCAGTTCACCACCGCGGCACGTCTGGCCGATGAGGCCGAGCAGCTGCTTGACGACGCGGCTCCCAGCCCGGCCACGGGCGAGAACTGGGAGCCGGAGTTCAGCGCCGGAAACTTCCCGCGCCCGGCCAGCTTCGCCCGCCGACGGGCCGTTGAGGTCGCGACCATCGATGAACTGACCGGTTCACCCAAGACGTTCTTGCCCGACGGCTTCGAGCGGTTCCTTGAGCTGGGCCGGCCGACGGAAGTCTGGGTCGACGTCGTGCACTTCCGGATAGCCCGGGACTTCGCCACCCGGCTGCGCGTCTACCAGCAGCGGTTCCTGCTGCCGATGCTGCGCGCGATGGCCCGCTCCGGAGCAGGCGATATTCCGGGCGCCATAGAAGTCCTGTCGACAGTGACGGGGCTCTACGTCGGCATAGGGATGCTGGGCACGCCGAGCGGGATGGTAAGGCACCCCGATGCTCTAGAGGCCAAGCGAGTGGTGGCCGGCCGGCTGCGCTGGGACGACCCACTGGGCGACCGCCCCTACACGGCGCGACTGATGTATACCAACGACCGCCGTCTGGACGGCCCGTATCCGCTCACGCCGCAAGTGCGCGACTTCCACGACGTGACGAAGCCTGATCCGTCGATCCTGCACCCGCTCGAAGAACATTACGCCCGACTGGTACAGGCCGACGCCCTGCTCGACTGGGGGGAGATGCTGTACCGCACAGACGACCCAGCGAGTCTCGAGCGGGCTCGCGAGCTCTACAAGGCCGTCGTGTTCCTGCACGGCGAGGACCCCGGGACCATGGCTTACAGACCGCCTGACACCGGGTTCTTCCCGTTCGATCCGGTCGAGAACCCGCGCCGACGCAACCAGCTCGACCGTGCCCGGCTCGCGCTGCAGCAACTGGAGGCAGGGCTGAACTTCTACGGCTACAACGACGAGACGGTGCCGACACTGCGCTACCAGACGCTCGTCGGCGCTGCCCAGCGCTGGACGACCGGCGCCAAGTCGGCCCAGAACGACTATCTCGCCTACCTCGGCCGAGTCGAGCAGCTCGACCTGGACCTGCTCGCCGCCCAGGCACAGCAGCGCAAAGCGCAGGCGACTGTCGCGATCGCCGCCGAGCAGGTCGAGGTTGCGAAAGCGGGCGTGGTCGTCGCACAGAAGCTCGTGACCGACGTCGGGAAGCTGATCGAGAAGAAGCAGCAGGAGATCGACGACTCCAAGTCCATCTTCAACCAGTTCAAGGACTACTTCAGCGGTATGAAATCCAGCGTCACCTCCATCGTCGACGTCGGTAAAGACGCTTCGTCGGTCTCGACGTCGCTGGGGGTGACCACCGACGCCGAGATCAAGGCAACGGCCAAGACCGTCGGCAGCGAGGCGTGGACCGGCAGCGGGGTTGCCGGCGGTGTGGCCGTCGTCGGAGGCTTCGCCGCGTTCTCCGTGCTCAGCACGATGACACTGCAGGGCATGGCGAAGGCGGCCACCAAGCGCGAGGACGAGCTGAAGACGCTGAGCAACGAGACGCTGCCCGCCGCCCAGGCCGCGGTGCGTGTGCAGGAGCGGCAGGTGGCCATCGCGAACCTCCAGGCCCAGATCGCCGCCACTGACCTCGCCTACGCCCGCGACCTGGTCGTCTACCAGAACGAACGGTTCCTCAACCGCGACTTCTGGGACGCGCTGGCGGGCGTCGCCCGGCGCTCGCTGCACCGCTACCTCGACCTCGCCGGTCAGGCGGCGTGGTTCGCCGAGCGCGCGCTCGCGTACCAGCTGGCGACACCGCTCAAGGTGATCCGGCTCGGATACTTCGACCCCCGCATGCGCGACATCGGCGGCGTCGACCAGCTGTCCCTCGACCTCGCCGAGCTTGAGGCGGTGCGTCTCGGCTCCGCCCGGCTGAGCCTGCCCCTCACCCGCACCTACTCCCTCGCGCGCGACCTGCCGCTCGCGTTCGGGCAGCTCAAGCAGACCGGCCGCTGCACGTTCACCCTCACCGACGACGACCTCCTGGCCAGCCATCCGGGCACCTACGCACACCGCGTCCGCACGGTCGACGTCCTGGTAGATGCCCCGGGCACCGTCGAGCAACCGCGCGGAATCCTCACCAACCTGGGGTTCTCACTCCTGCGCCGCTCTGCCGGAGCCGAGCGCGTCCCGCTGCTGCGGTTCGCCGACGCCTACCCGATCAGCGAGTTCCGGATCCGACGCGACCTGGAGTTGTACGGCCTGCCCGGCGAGCAGCTGCTTCCGTTCGAGGGCACGGCGTTCACGACGACATGGACGCTGGAACTGCCCTCGGGTGTGAACCCGGTGGGACTCGGCCGCATCACCGACGTACTGCTCACCTTCGACCTGGAAGCGGCCTACGACGCCAGCCGGACCGGCACCCACCTGGCAGCCGCGCCGAGTTCGCGGTCGCTGTTCGTCTCGGCGCTCTCGGTCGACACCGCCGGGCTCTCCGCGATGCGGGTACCCCCACCCACCGCGAAACTGCACTTCGCCCTCGACAAGCTCCCGCTTCCCCACAACGGCAAGGTCACCAACCTCGCCGTACTCATCCCCGGCGTCGACGGCGGGAGGTTCGACGCCAAGCTCCGCATCGGTACCACCACCACAGCGTTCCAGATCGAGAACGGCGTCGCGATGTCCAACCTCGGTGTGCTCAGCGACGGCAACCCCGCCAACGCGCTGCCGCTCAACGCAGCCACCGGCGGCTCCCCCGACCGGGCCATCGATCTCGAGATCAACAAGGGCAACGATGCCGACAGGATTGCTGCCGCGCGGGACGTACTGCTGTGGGTGGAGTACGACGTCGTGGAATAGGGACTGATCATGTAGCTGACGCGGCCGGTGACGCGCCGTCAGCCGGTGGGTGCGGGAGGTCGTCGGCCTGCTGGCCGCCCGCGCCCAGTACTCCGGTCACACCGGTCAGCGCGATGGTCGCGAGGTCGTCGGGCCGCACCCCGGCCATGGCACCGTCGAACGGCCGAAGGGGGCGCGGGTGGCCGCGCACGGCCAGGCGTCGCTCATGACGCGCCGCCCCTGGTGAGCGGGTCCTCGACAGCCGCCGAGGAGAGCGGGATCGGCGTGAACATGGGTGGCTCCTCGTCGGGCGTCAGCGCGGTCGGGCCGTAGACCCAGTCGGTGAAGGAGTAGTCGTACGTGTCCCGGGCCCGCATGATCGCGTTGCGCCGGAGCCGCTCGGCGCCGTCGAGGTGCCACAGCTCGCCCCAGGCGCGCGCCGTCGTCTGGATGCGGCGGCAGTGCTCCACGCGGACGGCCTCGTACGCCACGAGCACGGCGTCCCAGTCGGGCAGGCGGCCCTCGGGGGCGGCCTTGGCCAGGCGGGCGTAGTGCTCGGCGAGGACCCAGCCGTCCTCGATCGCCATGATCGCGCCCTGCGCCATGTACTGGAGCGGCGGGTGTGCGGCGTCGCCGAGCAGGGCGATGCGGCCGTGCACCCATGTCTCGACGGGGTCGCGGTCGAGCATCTGCCACCAGCGGTCGCGCCACATCAGCGGAATGCCCTTGCGCACGGTGTCGCAGGTGGCGTCGAAGGCCGCGTCGAGTTCGTCGGGCGTGCCCCAGTCCTCCTGCCCCGCGAGGGCCTTGGGCGACTCGAAGACGGCGACCTGGTTGAACATCTCGCCGCCGCGCAGCGCGTACTGGACGAAGTGGCAGCGCGGGCCGATGTACACGGTGACGTCCCTTTCCGCGATGCCGTTGTCCCTGACCTGCTCGATCGGGACGGCGGCGCGGTAGGCGACGTAGTCGGAGCTGACGGTCTCGTCGCCGATCAGCTTGCGGCGGGCCACGGAGTGCAGCCCGTCGGCCGCGATCACCAGCGGCGCCTCCTGGGTGGTGCCGTCCTCCAGCCGGACCAGGGCGCCGTCGTCCGTGTGCGCGTAGTCGATGACCGTTTGATCGGTCAGCAGATCGACCCCGGCTCGCCGGCAGGCCCGCAGGAAGATGCCGTGCAGGTCGCTGCGGTGAATGACCATGTACGGGCAGCCGTAGCGCCGTTCGAGGTCGCGCAGGTCCAGGCGGGTCAGCTCCCGGGCGTCGAGGGCGTCCCGCATCACCATGTTCTCCGGGACGACTCCGAGGCTCCTGGCTTCGTCGAGCAGTCCGTACTGGGCGAGGATACGAGTGCAGTTGGGGGCGATCTGCAAGCCCGCTCCCGCCTCGCCGAACTCCTTGGCCCGTTCGAGAACACGGACGCGCACTCCCTGACGGGCCAGGGCGAAGGCGGTGCTGAGGCCGCCGATACCGCCGCCGACCACGAGGACGTCGGGCCGCCCGGCAGGGCTGGATTCAGGGTTCATGATCTGTTCCTTCGGTCGCGGGCGGGCCCCGGTCAGAGCCACGCGTCCAGCGCGGGAAGGGGCGCGCCGTCGGCGGTGAGCGGGCCGGCGTCCCGTCCGGTGAGGTAGGCGGCGATGTCGTGGAGCTCGCCCGTGATCGGGACGGCTTCGCCGTCGCCGGGCAGGTCCCAGGCGGCTCCTACGCCGGGGGCCCGCAGGGTCAGTGCCGGGCCGGGGACCGCAGCGCGCCTGGTGACGACGTCGTCGCAGAGGGCGGTGAGGAAGTCGGCCGGCAGGTCGGCGAAGGTGACGCCGGTCGCCAGGTCGACGGCGTGCACGCACACCTCTCGGGAGCGGAGCCAGGGCACCTCGGTGGCCGGTACGGTCCGGCCCTGCGCGGTGACGACGTGCGTGCGCCACTGCTCTTCGCCGAGCGCGGCCATGCCGTTCTCCAGGGCGTCGGCGGTGCGGCGCAGCCACGCGTTCAGATCGGCGGCGGGCAGGAACCGGCCCTGCTCGATCCCGGCGGCTCGGTCCTCGGGGGAGGGGTACATCGGGGTGCACTCGCCCGTGGCGGCCCAGTGCACCAGACGGGACAGCGCCTCGGCGTTGGCGGCGACGTGTGCCGTCACGTGCGCCCTGCTCCAGCCGGGCAGGAGGCTCGGCGTGGCGAAGGCGTCGTCGTCGAGACCGTCGACGGCTCGGATCATCAGCTCGGTGCCGAAACGGGTCCAGCGGCTGGCGGCGTCGAAGGTACGGGACATCAGACGGTTCCCTCCTTCACGACCCGGTTCTCCAGACGGCCGATGCCGTCGATCTCGGCGACGACGGTCTCGCCGCCGAGGAGGTAGCGCTCGGGCCTGCGGGCGTGGCCGACACCGCCGGGGGTGCCGGTGGCGATGATGTCACCGGGGTTGAGGCGGATGACGGTGGAGACGTACTCGACCAGGGCAACCGGGTCGAAGAGGAGGTCGCCGGTGGAGTCGGCCTGCATCACCTCGCCGTCGACGAGCAGGCGCACGTCCAGCGACGGGCGGACCCCGCCCGGCAGCTCGTCGGGCGTGACGACGTACGGGCCGACGGGCGTGGTGGAGTCCCACGTCTTGCCCTGGAGCCACTCACGGGTGCGGAACTGCCAGTCCCGGCACGTGATGTCGTTCAGTACGGTGAAACCGGCGATGGCCCGCTCGGCATCCTCGCCACGGGCCCGGCGTACCGGGGCGCCGATGACGACAGCGAGTTCGACCTCCCAGTCGAACGCGTCCGTCTCGTCCGGTCGGACGATGTCGTCGCCGGGGCCGATGAGGGAGTCGGCGAACTTTGCGAAGAGGGTGGGGTGTTGCGGCAGATCCCGGCCCATCTCCTGGATGTGGTTACGGTAGTTGAGGCCGACGCACAGCACCTTGGAGGGAGTGGGGACGGCAGGGGCGAAGTCGGCGCCCTCGACCGGGTAGGTGGTCCCGGTCGTCGGGGTCGCCGTCGCGGCGCGCTCGGCCCAGCCGGGCTCGGCGAGGAGGGCGCCCACGTCCGGGGCGCCGAGGTCGACCAGGACGTCGCCGTCGAGCCGTACGGCCCTTGTCGTCCCGTCGGTGCGAATGGTCGCGAGCTTCATCGGGTGGTTCCTTCCACGTGCGTACGGTCGAGCCGGAGGGCCTCGAAGATCGGGGAGTCGCTGAACCGGAAGAGGTCCAGGGCGCCGGATTCCGAGTCGGTGGAGCCGGCCTCGGACCGGAGGGAGAGCGGCTGCCAGGACGGGACGACGAACAGGTCACCGCGCGTGACCGACCAGCTGGTCCCGCCCACCGTGACGGTGCCGGAGCCGTCGAAGACCTGGTAGACAGAGGAGCCCGTCTCGCGTATTGGGGCGGTCTCGGTGCCGCGAGCGATCCGGTGCATCTCGGCGCGGATGGTGGGCAGCACGTCGCCACCGGTCATCGGGTCGGTGAAGCGAACGGCGGCGTGCCCGGGCTCCACGGTGCCCCCGTACCCCTCCGCCTCCAGGGCGAGTTGGTCGTGCAGGGCGCGGTCGGTGTGCTCCCAGCGGTAGGCGAGCAGCGGTGAGCCGGGGCCGGTGTAGCCGGCGGACACCGGGCGGAGACCGGGGTGCCCCCAGAGCCGCTCGGAGCGCGAACGGTCCGGCGTGATCCGCTCGGCGTCGCTGATCGCGTCCCGGCCGAACTCGAAGAACTGGCTCTCAGTGGCGTACTGGAAGGGGATGTCGAGGCCGTCGATCCAGGCCATCGGCTCGGTGGTGGCGTTGTGGTGGGCGTGCATGTTCCAGCCGGCCTGCGGGAGGAAGTCGCCGCGCCGCATGGCCACCGGGTCACGCCCGACGACCGTCCAGACGCCCTCGCCCTCGACGACGAAGCGGAAGGCGTGCTGGGTGTGCCGGTGCTCGGGGGCGTCCTCGCCGGGCATGAGGTACTGGACGGCCGCCCACAGGGTCGGGGTGGCGAACGGCCTCCCGCCCAGGGAGGGATTGGCCAGGGCGATGGCCCGCCGCTCGCCGCCGCGTCCGACGGGGACCAGGTCGCCGGCCTGTGCGGCCAGCGCCCGCAGTCGCTCCCAGCGCCACAGGTGCGGCACGGCGCGCGAGCGTGGATGGGCGGGCATCAGTTCGCCGATCTCGGTCCACAGCGGGACGAGCAGCTCCTGCTCGAATCCCCGGTACAGCTCCTCGAGCGCTGGCGTGACGACGGGTTGCCCCTCCGCGGAGGCGGCCTGGAGGCGGACCGGAGAGCCCGCGGCGGTGTCGGGTGCGAGAGAGGGCTGATGCATGGGGCCAGCGTGCGGCGCGCTCACTGGAAGAACATGTAGATTCTGGAGAGCAGAATCTGGAGCCCGGATCGTGGACAAGCCGCTCAAGACGCCACCGCCCTACCCCATCACCAGCGTGGACCATGCGCTGCGGGCAGCAACCATCCTGCAGATGGAAGGCGGCGCGACCGTGTCGCAGCTGGCCGAGCGGCTCGGTGTCGCCAGGTCGACCGCGCACCGCGTCCTGGCGATGCTGGTCTACCGGGACTTCGCCGTCCAAGGCGAGGACCGCGTCTACCGCGCGGGGCCTGTGCTCGAACTCGCCGCGCACTCCCAGTCCCTCGTGTCGAGGCTGCGCGCGGCGGCCCTTCCCCATCTGCACCGGGCCGTCGATGTTCTGGACGAGACCACGAACCTGATCGTGCGCACGGGGGACACGGCACGCTTCATCGCCAGCGTGGAGTGCCGACAGGCGCTGCGGGTCGGGTCCAGGGAGGGCATGGTGTTCCCGGCGCACCGCACGACGGCGGGGCTGCTCCTGCTCGCGGACCTTTCCGACGAGGAGCTGGAGGAGGTATACGCCGCCGAGCGCTACCGGGACCGGTCGGCCGATCGGCCGGATCTCGTCCGGCTGCGCACCGAACTGAGGCGGCTGCGCCGCAACGGGTTCGCCGTGAACAGGGAGCGGTCCGAGCGCGGTCTCGTCGCCGTCGGCGTGCCGGTGCGGGGCGGGGATGGCGCTGCGCTGGCAGGTCTGTCGGTGTCGATGCCCAGCGTGCGCTACAACCCGCACCGGCTCCAGTCCCTGGTGGCAGCGCTCGAGGTCACGGCGCACGCGGTGGAGAGGGACCTGACCCCGGAGCGGCACTGAGGCACCGTGCTGGGCGTGGACGCCGATCCCGGGGCGCCATGACTCGCATGCCATAGCGCTCGCATCATTGACGTGACGTAAAGCGAGTGTCATTCCTCCACGGAATCGCGCTCGAACCGCCTCGCGCTTCCCCTCCCCACCGCGTACGCGGCGCCGAGCCCCAACCGCCGCGGCTCCCGCACCGCGACGCGTGCCGGCATCGCCGAGGCCGTGCGCCGTGGTGTGCGGGTGACGGTCGGCGTCGTCGACCTGGGCGGCGGCCGGCGCGCTGAGCAGGCCCGAGCCGAGATGCGGGCGAGCTGACGTGTCGGCAGGTATGCGATGCCCCATCGCGTGGGGCGGCGATGGCCGTGGCGCTGTGCGTTTCCGTCGGTTGGCCGATACGACTTCTTACCGATGAAATCCCCCGGCGGCATTCGCTGGATCAGGGGCGGGGCGCCCAGAGGGCGCGTTACTCAGGCAGTTGCATGATTTCGGCTATCCAAGATCTTCCCGATCTCTTTAGTTCGAGATGTCTTATATGTTCCATATAGCGTAGGTGGCCGTACGAGTGACAGAGGAGAGATCACCATGCGCACGATGCGAATCGCTGTCGCCGGAGCAACCGGGAACATCGGGGCCCGCACCGTCGCCGCCCTGGAACAGGCCGGACACGAAGTCGTGCGCATCAGCCGCTCACTCGGCGTGGACCTGACCACCGGCGACGGCCTCGACGCCGCCCTGACCGGCGTCGAGGCCGTCGTGGACGCCACGAGCTACGAGGCAGCCGACCGGGACGACGCGGTGGCGTACTTCGGCACCACCACCCGGAACCTGCTCGCCGCCGAGGAACGGGCCGGCGTCCGCCACCACGTGCTGCTTTCGATCGCCGGCGCCGATCGTATTGAAGGCAACCCGCACTACGCCGGCAAGCGCGAGCAGGAGCGCCTGGTGACCGAGGGCCCCGTGCCGTGGACGATTGTTCCTGCCACGCAGTTCCACGACTTCGCCGCGACGGTGACGAGCTGGACCGAGCAGGACGGCGTCGCCGCGATCGCACCGCTGCTGGTCCAGCCGATCGCGCCCGCGGACGTGGCCGACATCCTCGCCGAGATCGCCACGGGCGAACCGCAGGGGCGCTACCGCGATGTCGCCGGCCCGGAGCCACAAGACCTGGTGGACATGGCCCGGCGCACCAACGACGCGCGCGGACACGCGGTCAAGCTCGTGCCGACGTGGTCATCGCTGCTCGGCCCGGAGATGGCCGGCGACGTACTCCTGCCCGGCGAGGGCGCCCGCATCGCGCCAACCACCTTCGACGAGTGGCTCGCAAAGCAGCAATAGCGTTACCCCCGCCAGCACCCTGCGCTGCTCCGATCGCGGCAGGTGGTAAGGCGGCAGAGTCTGTCGTACTACAACCGCCGATGCTTCACCCTTCCCTTGAGGCCCGGTGCCGCGGGCAGCCGGAATGCCCGGACTTGTCCGGGTGAGGCGTATAGTCGATAACGATCTTGACTCAGCCCTTGTGTGCAGTGTGATCCGTTTTAGCCTCCGGTCATGGGATTTCTTTCAAGCCGCCGCAGACGGGCCCGTTTGGCCCCTGAACTCGACGACCAGGAGCTGGGCAGGCTGCTGAAGTCCCTGGTGGCGACAACCAGGACGGGAAGTATCGCCACCATCGATCTGTGTGCGGCGCAGATCTCCCGGCTCCTGGACCAGGATCCGGGCGACTGGGACCGCCGGACCCACCGCGTCGGCGTTCTGGCGGACTTCCTCGCCGGAACACATCTGCCGAGATCCTGGGCTGCGCGCGAGCCCCGCAATGCGAACGCACTGGTGCTGGATGCCTGGACCCAGGTCGTGCAGGCCCGGGCCCAGGACGGTCCGGGCGACGCGTCTGACGCCGTAGAGAGCTGTCTGCGCGCCGCCGAACTCGCGCCGGAGGATCCCACTCCCTGGGTGGTACTGCTCGGAGCGGCGCGCTGCGAACGCTGGAAGCAGCCCCAGGTGTTCGGGGTGTGGAACGAGGTGCTCGCGCGTGACCGCTGGAACCGCGAGGCGTATACCAGCATGCTGGCCTACCTCTCTCCGGAAGAAGCAGGATCCCGGTTGCAGGTCCTGGAGTTCGTGGACGCCCTGGGTGCCCGCATGCCCGCCAACGCACCTTGCGTGGCCACCGAACTCACCGCCCAGGTCTTCCAGTACCACGCCATCCTCGGCCGGGGCGGATACGAAGCACTGGTGGCGCGCAACCACTGGTCCCAGGGGATCGCCGCGCAGGCGCTCGACCGTGTGGTGCACACCTGGGGGCAGCCGGGATTCCTCCGTCACGCCAAGGCTCTTGCCGACTTGAACCTCCTCGCCTACGCGCTGATGGCCGGTGACCGGCGCGCTGAGGCCCGTGCGGTGTTCGAGGCGGTCGGCGGCATCGTCACCGCCTGGCCCTGGCAGATCGGTGGCGACCCTCTCATGGAGTTCGAACAGGCGCAGCGCAGAGCCGCTGTCGGTCTGTGAGCGGACGGCGGGGGTACGCGGTGCGGACCACAACGCCCCGCACCCGCCGTTTCTGCCCGGCTGCCTCTGGCTGTGAACACCGAAGCCGAACGCGCCGAGATGCATCGGGCTGCCAAGGTCGTTCGCCGGATGGGGCAGAACTTCCACCGCATGCCGCGCATCCGCCAGCCCCTGCCCGACCCCCGGCCGGAGCGACCCGCATGACCGCACCCGGCACCACCGTCGCGGCGATGATCGAGGGCAGCCGGGCCGACACCGGTTCGCGTCGTCAGCGCGTGCTCGCGGCGTTGGCCGACGCTGCGAAGAGTGGCTCCGAGGCCAGCGTCACCGCGATCGCGCGCCGCGCCGGCGTCGACCGCACCTTCCTCCATCGCCACCGCGACCTACTCGGTCAGGTCCACGCCCAGGAGGCCGAGCCGACCGCCCTCCCCGGCGGCCGTGGTCCGGCCGTCAGCCGGGCCCCCCTCCAGGCCGACCTGCCGGCGGCCGATGCCCGCACGCTCGCCTCGCCGGCCAGGTCAGGCGCCTCGAAGCATGGGTCAGCGAAGTGTTGGGCGACCATGTCCGCCGCGAGTCCGGCATCGGCGGTCCCGGGGACGGCGAACAGCTCAGGGCGCGGATCACCACCCTCGAACAGCAGGTCGTCGACTTGGTCGACTTGGAACTCAAGCTCCTCGTCGTCCGGACCGCACAGTGCGGGAGCGGCAGCGTGCCCTTCTCGACCCCGACGGCGCGAAGACGACGACCCTCCGGACGGTGTGGGAGCGCGCTGTGCGGGCCGCGGTGGGGGTAAAATATTCATCGGGTGATGAATTACTGCTCTCGCGAAGGGCAGAGGGTGCAATGGAACAGACCACGTGCTGCGTAGTTGGGGGCGGCCCCGCGGGCATGGTGCTCGCCCTGCTGTTGGCCCGGGCCGGCATCGCGGTGACGGTGCTGGAAAAGCACGCAGACTTCCTGCGCGACTTCCGCGGCGACACCGTCCATCCCTCCACCCTGGCGCTGCTGGACGACCTGGGGCTGGCCGAGCGCTTCGCCCGGCTGCCGCAGCGTCGCGTACGCACCGTCCAGCTACCGGTCGGAGCCGGACGCTCGGCGGTCACGGTCGCGGACCTCACGGTGCTGCACGGTCCCTACAACTACGTGGCCATGGTGCCCCAGTGGGACCTGCTGGACCTGCTCGCGGACGAGGCACGGCGCGAGCCGTCCTTCCATCTGCGGATGAGTACGGAAGCAACCTCCTTCCTGACCGAATCCGGACGCGTCACCGGGGTGCGCTACCGCACCGCCGACGGCGGCACCGGCGAATTGCGCGCTGTTCTCACCGTCGCGTGCGACGGCCGCGGATCATTGGCCCGTTCCCGCCCGGAACTGGGACTGCGCCGCTTCACCTGCCCCATGGACGTCTGGTGGTTCCGTCTGCCACGACACGAAGACGATCCTTGCGGACTCTTCGGCGCCGCCGGCGACCGCTTCCTGACCGCGATGATCGACCGCGGCGATTACTGGCAGTGCGCCGCACTCATCCCCAAGGGCACCGATACGCAGCGCCGCGCCGCCGGCCTCGACCGCTTCCTGGCCGACTTCACCGAGGCCGCCCCCTTTGTCGTCGGCCGCACGCACGCCCTGCGCTCCTGGGACGACGTCAAGCTTCTCGACGTACGCCTGGACCGCCTGCGCCGCTGGCATCGCCCGGGTCTGCTGTGCATCGGCGACGCCGCGCACGCCATGTCGCCCGTGTTCGGCATCGGCATCAACCTCGCGGTCCAGGACGCCGTGGCCGCCGCCCGTTACCTCACCGGGCCGTTGCGCTGCGGCATCGCGCGCCCGCGCGACGTTCGCCGTGTGCAGCGCCGCCGGCGACCCACCACGGTCGCCACACAGAGGCTCCAGCGGATGGCCCACGCCCGCTTCATCGCTCCTGTGCTGCAGGGCCGGCCGCCCCTCGGAAGCGCGGAGAGGGCCCAGCGTGTCGCACGCCTGTTCACCGGGTCGCGATGGATACGACGCCTCCCCGCGTACTTCATCGGATACGGCGCCCTTCGAGAACGTCCCCCCGAAGCGGCCGTCCGAAGAGCCCCGCGCACACCACACGCATGCGGACACTGACCCACTGACCGGCCACCCCCGAAGCCCCTCAGTCAGACCGGTACTCGATGGCCAGGCAGCCGGGAGCAGTCCGTTACGGTGACGGTGACCTGGCTGCCCGGGGCGGCGACCACCCACGCCGTGCCCGATGTCCTGCGCACGATTCTCGCCCCGCCGTCGGCCGTGATACGCCACGTGCCCGGGGGCAGGGACAGCTCGGTCACCCCGGAGCCGTGGGGTGCCGCGCTGTACGCCAGCCGGTACACGCCGTCCGTTGCGTTGTAAGAGGCGGATCGGATCGTGCCGGTAACCGTCTCCGCGTACGGTTCCGCGGTCAGCTCCTTGTTGCTACGGAAAGCGCCGCTGTCGTCGACCGCGCAGTACCCGCCGCCGTAGCACCATTCATAGCCGGCCCAGCCGGAGGTGTAGCGGCCCAGGGAGGTCATCGCCTCGCGGTAGAAGCGGTTCATGTTCGGCAGGGAGCTGTTGGGCGGGCCCCATTCGCCCACCACAATCGGGACTTTGTACTCCTTCGGGTACTTGGTGACGGCCTGCTCGTACGTCTCGATCCAGCCGGCACCGGGATCGTAGTCGGCGCCCGCCTCCATGGCGGTGTTGTAGAAGTGCGGCGCGTACACGACCTTCGGATCATCGATGCGTCCGAGGCCGGTCGGTACGCCCTCGCCCACGATCGGGGTGGGTTCGACGAAGACCCAGGCATCCCGGTCGGCCGAACGGACCGAGTCGGCAAGGCGGTTGTACATGGGGGTCAGCTGATCGCGTTCGATCCGGCGGGCGGCAGCCGGCAGGTCTTCCCCCTCGTGCAGCTCGCCCATCGGCTCGTTCATCAGGTCGTAGCCGACAACCGCCGGGTGGTGGGCGAAGCGGCCGGCGAGTGCCCGCCACATCCGGGCCTGGGCGCGCTGAAGATCGTCGTCCTCGTAGAGATGAGTGAAAGCGCGCTGGACGGCAGGCTCGAAGTACTCGGCGAACCAGTCGTCCGGATGCGGTGTGAACGCCAGTCCGTCCGTTCTGGTCGCCCACTCGGGTACGCCACGGTGGCCGAAAGCGGGTCCGAAGACGTCTTGGTGGGCATCGATCAGCACCTTCACGTCGTGCCGCGCGGCCCAGTCCAGGATGTGTCCGATCTTCCGCAGGTACGCCTGGCTGTACTGGCCGGGCCGCGGTTCCAGGTCGTCCCAGAAGACCAGCAGCCGGGCGAAGTTGAAGCCCTGGGACCGCATGTCGCGGAAGTCGCGTTCGGTGATGGACGACAGGGCCTGGTCGCCTCGGTGTGCCTTGTCCTCAATGTTCCAGCCGCGCAGGGTCAGGACACGCCCCTGGCGGTCCGTCAGCCGGGGTATGTCCTGCTGGGATTGCCGGGCGTATGCGCTCGTGGGGGCAAGCAGCGCGACGACAACCGCGCTCGCCGTCAAAGTCGCTGGCCGCACAGGAACCTCCGGGCTGTGGGTGTTCTTGGTGCCAGGCATCCCACCAGCGCCCGGACTGTGCTTCAAGGACCTGTCCCGGCCGTTTTGCCGACCCGCCCGCGGGAAGACGGCAGCATCCCGGCTTTCCCCATTGCCCTACCGAACGTGGTCCGAACTCCGGGAGGCTGAGGCGGTACAGGTCCGGACCCGGGTCAGGGGGACTGGGGCGGTCTGACCCACCCGAGGGACCGTTCGACGGCCCGCTGCCAGTTGTCGTACTCCGACTTCCGTAGCTCGGGGTCCATGCCGGGCAGCCATTGAGCTGCGCGGTGCCAGTTGCGGCGCAGCACTTCCAGGTCCGGCCAGTAGCCGGCGGCGAGCCCTGCCGCATAGGCGGCGCCGAGGGAGACCGTCTCGGCGACCATGGGCCGCACCACGGGCACGTCGAGCACGTCGGCCACGAACTGCATGAGCAGGTTGTCCGCGGTCATGCCCCCGTCCACCTTGAGCTGCTGGAGGGAGACCGAGAAGTCGGCGTTCATGGCGTCGACGACCTCTCGTGTCTGCCATCCGGTGGCCTCCAGGACGGCACGCGCCAGGTGTCCCTTGGTGATGTAGGAGGTGAGGCCGACGATGACCCCGCGTGCGTCGCTGCGCCAGCGGGGTGCGAACAGACCTGAGAAGGCGGGGACGATGTAGCAGCCGCCATTGTCCTCGACGGTCCGCGCGAGGGTCTCGATCTCCGGGGCGCTGCTGATCAGTCCCAGGCGGTCACGGAACCACTGGACGAGTGCGCCGGTGACGGCTATCGACCCTTCCAGGGCGTAGACCGGCTGCTGGTCCCCGATCTTGTAGGCGACCGTCGTCAGCAATCCGTGCCGGGACCGCACGAGGTCGCGACCGGTGTTGAGCAGCAGGAAGCTGCCCGTTCCGTACGTGCACTTCGCCTCGCCCGGGGAGAAGCAGGTCTGACCGAAGAGGGCTGCCTGCTGGTCGCCGAGGGCGGCCGTGAGAGCGACGCCCGGGAGCAGCGTGCGGGCGTCGCCGTACGTCTCGGCGGAAGACCTGATCTCGGGCAGCATCGAGGGGGGCACCCCGAAGAAGGCCAGCAGCTCCTCGTCCCAGGTGAGCGTGCGGATGTTCATCAGCATCGTGCGGCTGGCGTTGGTGACGTCGGTGATGTGCAGGCCGCCGTCGGCGCCTCCGGTGAGGTTCCAGATCAGCCAGCTCTCCATCGTTCCGAACAGCACCTCGCCGTCCTTCGCGCGCTGCTCGAGACCCTTGACGTGGTCGAAGAGCCAGCGGATCCGCAGCGCTGAGAAGTAGGTCGAGGGTGGCAGACCGCACCGTTCCAGGAAGAACTCCTCTCCGGGGTGCTGTCTGAGGTCCTCGACGATTGGCGCTGTGCGGGTGTCCTGCCAGACGATTGCCCGGCCCAGTGGGGCGCCGGTCCGCCGATCCCAGAGCACCGTCGTCTCGCGCTGGTTGGCCAGGCCGGCGGCGGCGACCTGGCCCGTGTCGGCACCTATGTCGGACAGGGCCTCGGGCGCGACACGTTGCAGGCTGTGCCATATCTCCACGGCGTCGTGCTCGACCCATCCAGGCCTGGGGAAGTGCTGCTGGTGCTCCTTCTGCGCGACCGACACCAGCCGTCCACGGTGGTCGAACAGAATGCATCGGGTCGAGTTGGTGCCCTGATCGATGGACATTACGTACCGTTCAGCCATGATCGGGTCTGCCTTCCGACGGATCGAGGGGCCGCTGTCGTGGCCTACCAGCGGGTGGCCCCAAGGTCTCTGGAGATCGCCCGCGCGGCCTCACGGATCAGGGTGATCAGATTCGGGCGGGGGCGGCCCTGGCTGTCGCAGATCCGTTCGACCGGCCCGGACAGCCCGATGGCGCCGACGACGAGACCGCCGTGCCCTCGGATCGGCGCGGCGATCCCGGCCTCACCCATGCTCATTTCCTGTATCTCGGCGGCCCAGCCGAGTTCACGAACCTCGGCGAGCGCCCGGGCGAGCTGCTCGGGATCGACCAGGGTGTGCCGGGTGTACCCCTCCCGCCCCGACTCCTGGGCCGACTCGAGCGTCGCGGCCCCGAAGGCCAGCAGTACCTTGCCGAGCGAGGAGGCGTGCAGGGGCAGCAGCGCGCCCACGTCCAGGGTCTGGAAGGTGTCGTCCGGCCGGAACACGTGATGGACGACGAGCACGCTGCCCTCCAGGGGGGTCCCCAGGCGTACCGCCTCCCCGCTGCGGGCGGCCAGGGCATCGGCCCAGTTGAGCGAGCGCGAGCGCAGCTCGTTGACGTCCAGGTAGCTGGTGCCGAGGTGCAGGAGGGCGGCCCCGAGCTGGTATTTTCCGGTCGCCGCGTCCTGCTCCACGAAGTCCACGTGCTGGAGCGTGCGGAGAATGCCGTGGGCGGTGCCCTTCGCCAGCCCGAGCGAGGCCGCCACCTCGCCGAGCCCGAGTCGGCGGGGTCCACCGGCGAGCAGGCGCAGAATCGCTGCTGCCCGTTCGATCGACTGGACTGGGCCGGCCATGTAGCGAGCCTATTACCGCCACGGACGCTTCGCTGCGCGGGCGGACGGCCGCTCCGGGGCCGCCCAGGAAGATCCGCGTTCGGTAATGCCGACCGCCATTCATTGACCTGCCCGATTTGTCTCCATAGGTTGCTTCGGAGCCCGGAACGCGCCGGGACACGGCGCCGGACCGGCACACACCACCGGGAGAGAAGATGGCGGCACAGGTCAACACGCTGCTTCGGGCGGCATGCGAACACGTGTGTCCGATTCTGCCTGTCGCCGGAGCGGTCTCGGCGGTACGCCGAAGTGCGGCGGCGGTTCTCGCGGACTGGAACGTGTCTGCGGAGATCGTCGAGGACTCGCTGCTCGTGGTGTCGGAGCTTGTCACCAACGCGGTCATTCACGCCCGGCCCCCGGCCGACCTACGGCTGTCGTGGGTGCGGGGCGACGGTGCTTCCACTCTGCGGATCGAGGTCACCGACGCGGGCCCCGCGGTTCCGGCGGCGCAGTCCGTCCTCGGGACCGACCCTGACGAGCACGGCCGTGGCGAGATGATCGTCCACGCCCTGGCGACTCGTCATGGCATACGCGTCCATCCGGGCAGGGTCACCCGCTGGGTCGAACTCGTCGCGGTCTGAGACGTAACCGCTGACCGGGGCAGCTCGGAGACCGGCTCGTCCGCAGTCTGCTTGCGGAGCAGGAGCAGGGCAGCGTCATCGTGCAGGCGGCCGCCCACATGGGCCAGCAGCTCGTCGTGGAGCGCGCTGAGCGTGCGTGCGGGCTCGTCGCAGAGATGGCGGGCCACCCCTTCGGCCAGCGGGTAGAACTCGCGCGCGTGATCGCGGGCCTCGGTGACCCCGTCGGTGTAGAGCAGCAGCTGATCGCCCACCGCGAAGGGCAGCCGCATGAGGCAGGGCGCCTGGTCCGACAGGGCGCGCAGCCCGAGCGGTGGCGCGGGGTGGGTGGGCTCCACCGGTGTGACGTCTCCGGATGCGGAGAGCAGCAGCGGCGGCGCGTGTCCGCAGTTGACCACTTCCAGGTGTCCCGCCCTCGCGTACCCGGCGACCACCGCGGTGACGAAGTCGTCGGGGCCGAGGTTGCGCGCCAGGCTCTGCTCGATCCTGGCGACCACGGCGAGCAGGTCGGGCTCGTCGTAGGCCGCCTCGCGGAAGACCCCGAGCACGAGCGCGGCGGTTCCCACGGCGGGCAGCCCCTTGCCGCGCACGTCGCCGACGATCAGCCTGACCCCGTGCGGAGTGCGCACCAGGGCGTAGAGGTCCCCGCCGATCCGTGCCTCCGCTGTCGCGGCGCTGTAGCGCACGGCCACCCGGAATGGGCCGACGGTCTCAGGGACTGGCTGGAGCAGCGCGTGCTGGGCGGCCTCCGCGACGGAGCGGACGGCCGCGAGGACCCGTTCCCGACGGCCACGCAGCGCGCTGGCCAGGACACTCGCCGCGGTGACGGCCAGCAGGGCGGACATCAGGGCCGCCAGCTCGCGACCGGGAACCCCGTGCCCGGTGCCCAGCAGTGCCCCGAGTGCCGCGGCCAGGAGACCGACGCAGACCACACCGCGCGGCCCATTGGTGGTGGCGGCCAGCGCGGGTCCGGCCGCCAGCAGCGGCAGCCAGACCATCCCCGCCCCTCCCACGACGTCGACCAGCACGACGACGGCGACGACCAGAACCGGCAGCACGGGCATTCCGGCAGCCAGCTGCCCGGACGCACGCCGGTGGACCGATGCCCAGGCATCGGCCACATGGTTCCTGGACAGCCGCATCGGCGCGTGGCCGCCGCCATGGTGTCGGGCCTGGCTCATGTTCGTCCGCAGTCCTTGCCTTTACGGGATGTTCGTCTGGAATGTCCGTTTCATAAAGCAAACGGGCTGGGCGTGGGGGGTCACAAGGAGCGGATTTTCAGATAGTGAGCGAGAGGCCTCTGGTGACACGGCTCGCGATCGGGAGCAGTCGTGCCCGGATCTCCTGGAGCTGGGCCTTCCGCTCCACCGGCAGGGACACGCCGAGCGAGCCGAGCGTGTCCCCGCAGTGCACGGGCACGGCGACGCACACCGTGCCGAGCGCGTACTCCTCGAGGTCCGTGCAGGCCGGTGCCCAGGGGGAGGACTCGATCCTGCGGAGCAACTCCGGAAGACTGGTGATCGTCCGCGGCGTGAGGTCGGCGAGGTGGTGCCTGGACAGATAGTCCCGGCGGGCGTCCTCGTCCAGTTCTCGCAGTACGGACTTGCCCAGCGCTGTGGCGTGTCCGGCGTCTTCGAACCCCACCCAGAGATCCACCCGAGGCGTACGGGGGCCATCGACGATCTCGGCAACCCTGATCTCGCCCTCCTCGTAGAACGTGAGGTAGGCGGCCGTGGCCAGCTCGTCCCGCAGGGCGGCGAGCGTCGGGCGGACGCGGCTGAGCAGCGACTGCGCGCGGCTCGCCCCTTGCAAGGAGCCCAGTTTGTCGCCCAGGACGAAGCCGCCGTCGCCCAGCTTCCGCACGTATCCGTCGTGGACCAGGGTGCGCAGCAGATGGTAGGCGGTGGCCAGGGGCAGCTCCGTCTCGCGTGCCAGCTGTTTCGCCGGCGCGCCGTTCTCGTGCGCGCTCACTGCCTCCAGCAGACGCAAGGCTCGCTGCACGGACGTGATGAGCGTCGGGCCGTCCTGAGCGCCCATAGGACCAGACTGCGCCGGGCGCCCCGGCACAGGCAAGACAGCAATCACCGCGAGGGTGGGGAGGGCGAGGCGCTCGGGGTCCGAGCGGTCGCGGAAGGCGGGGACGATGCGGGCGAGGTCGGTTTCGTGGGACGCCGACAGTTCGGCGAAGTCCCGGCGCAGCCGCGGTTCCGGAACGCGCGAGCGGCCGGTGCAGCGGTCGTGGAAGGGGGCGCCGGGCCGGGCGAGATCCGGGTGCGTGGCTTTCCGGTCGCAGGAGGTGCACAGGCTGACGATCGCCTCGGCGTCGGCGTCGATCGCTGCCGCGAAGTCCGTACGGCGGTCCACGGGCAGCAGTCCCGTCGGGAGCCGTCAGTGCCGTACGCACCTATGGTGCGCGAGGAGGGGTGCCGCCGGGGTGCGCGATGCCGTCGGCACGCAGGAACGACCTGATCGCCGGGCAAGCGAGCGATACTCGGCCAATCAGGCACGGCAGGCCGTCCGCCAGGGGCTGAGCTGGGGGAGTTCGGTGATGCGTGATCCCGCCTGGCGGGTCGGCCACCACTTGTTCTCGGCCCTCTGTCCTGGACGGGCGGGTGGATCACGTCGTGCGGGCGCTGGGGCGCGGGGCGGGTGTCGAAGACGCAGGCCACGGTCGCCATTCGCTTGAGGTTCGGCTTCTGGCCCGGCGTGAGCCGACCGCGATGGCCGCCGGCTGCTCTCGCGGCGGCCCGGCGGATGGCCTCCACCAGGGCCTCGGGCCGCATGACCACGCCCCTGCCGGACGGAGCCCGCGCAGCGTGCACGGCTGCTGGAGCGTCTGGCGGAACGCGAGGGTTCGAGGTAGCCGGATGGGGGGTTTCGGTACGAGATCGGGACGTTGCCGCCATATCCCTGGGGTGGACCTCTCGGTCAAACGGTGGCTAATTATGAGCAGCCCCTCGACGTCATGACTCACGACGGTGGTGACGGGGGCGATGTTCAGTGACGGCCATCGAGGACCAGTGGGGGGATTGCGCGTGATGAGCGACGGCAGACGGGAGCCGGGCGTGCCGCGTCCGGAGAGCGACGCGACGGCAGGTACGCATGCGGAGGCCGCGGATCCGTCCGAGGCCGCCCGCCCCGGCGGCGAGAACACGACGGTCGGATCCCACGACGTGCCCGCCGCCCCGGACGGCGGTTTCACCGACCCGGCCCCGGACCCGACCGCCATCACCGTCCAGGGCAGCCGCCCGACGGGTCAGGATTCGTCGCGGGCGATCGGGCCGAAGCAGGATGATCCTCGGGCGATCGGGCCGAAGCAGGATGATCCTCGGGCGATCGGGCCGAAGCAGGATGATCCTCGGGCGATCGGGCCGAAGCAGGATGATCCTCGGGCG
>NZ_JBSFVT010000011.1:178323-271166 GCF_053592455.1 Streptomyces sp. NPDC002676
GATCGGCCCGAAGCGGGATGACCCCCGCGCCATTGGCCCGAAGCAGGATGACCCCCGGGCGATCGGCCCCAAGCAGGATGACCCCCGGGCCATCGGCGACCCAGCCGACGAAGGCATCATCGTGCAGGGCGGCATCATCGTGCAGGGCGGCCGGGTCGCCGGAGGCGGCGGTGGGGACGATCCTCGGGCCATCGGGCCCAAGCAGGACGACCCCCGGGCGGTGGGTCACGGGATCATCGTTCAGGGCGGGCGTACCGGCCACTCGAAGAAACCGCGACCGAGGAGGGCCGCGAAGCCGAAGCTCCTCGCGTTGATCATCGGCGGCGTGATGGTGGTTGCCGTCGGCGGCGTGGTCGTCGGGCAGCGGCTCGGCAACGACCCGGCCGCCACCACGCCACTGGGTGTGGCCAGCCCCTCCAGTGGCGTCTCAACCAGCCTGTCTGGCGCCTCTGCCGCCCCGGCCGCGAGCCCGGCGTCCACGCCCAGCGCGAGCGACTCGCCCAGCAGGGCGCACTCGCCCACGGCCGACCTCTCCACCCCGCCCGCCGAAAGCGACAGCCCCGATCAGGGGACCACCGAGTCGCCGAACCAGGCGCGGCTGCCGAGGCAATCGAACCCGCCTTCCCCGGCAGCCGTGGGGGTGCTGGCGCTTCGTTCGACCGACGTCCAGGAGTACTGCGCCAACGGCGAGTGGCCGAACAAGCTGGTCGTTCTCAACACCGGCAGCGGCAATCTCGACTGGACGGCCGGCGGGCTGCCCGCCGGGGTCACCCTCAGCCAGAGCGGAGGGTCCCTCGCCGGGAACGCCTCGCAGGAGATTGCGCTGGACGGCCGGACCGAGCAGCAGCCCGGGAACGGCCAGTTCACGATCAGCTTCTCCAGCAACGGCGGCAGCGCCCAGGTGACCGTCCACTGCTCCTGAACGGCATGCGGGGCTCGCGGTGCGGCTTCCTGCCACCACGAGCCCCTCGCGTCCGCTGGATGCCGTCGATGATCAGAGGGTTCGGCTACTTCTTGTTGATGCAGGAACCGGGTTGGTGGTCGAACAAGGCGTCCTCGATACGCGCGATGTGTTCCCCCCAAAGCCGGTTCGAAGCCAACCGTGTGATGGCCCGTGAGCATCTGCCGGTGCAGCTGGCCTGCCGGGTGCTGCATGTCGCCGAGTCCGGGTACTGCGCCTGGCGGGACCGGCCGCCGTCGAACCGCCTGGTCGAGCACACCTGGCTGACCGAGGCCATCGTGGGTGATTCCGGGCCTGTCTTTCGCGGAAACGAATCGAGATAATCTGAGCCGAAAGATGCGATTGGCTTTTCTCAGGCAACGAAAGGGTCGTGGAGGCCTAGGGCCTCATGCCACGGCGAAAGTAGTGCGGATGCCTGCGCCATGCTAAACTTGGCTGTAGTTGCAGTTGTGGTTCCCGAAACTTCAAGTGCCTTGGCGGCTGTATGTCGTCGGGCATTTTTGTATCTCCGGTGCTTATCCGGACGGGGTTCATTGTGGCAACGCAGGGGTTCACACGGCGTGGACCCGCGGGCACTGCCCCCAAGGAGATGTGACATGGCTACTGGCACCGTCAAGTGGTTCAACGCGGAAAAGGGCTTCGGCTTCATCGAGCAGGACGGTGGCGGCCCTGACGTCTTCGCCCACTACTCGAACATCGCCGCCCAGGGCTTCCGTGAGCTGCAGGAAGGCCAGAGGGTGAACTTCGACGTCGTGCAGGGCCAGAAGGGTCCGCAGGCGGAGAACATCACTCCCGCCTGACGCCGAGGCGTATGAGATAGCTGGAGCCCCGCCTTGCGGTGGGGCTCCAGCTTACTGTTTTTTGCATTCCGATGGAATTCTTTTAGTCTCACATCCGGCTCGTTCTTGCAATTCATCCGGCTCGTTCCTGTCGGGAATTCCTCGATGCGCGCCCTGTCGAGGAAGGTTCTCCATGAGCCGTTCAGCTCGCACGAACGACCGTTTCCGTCCACGAGGTCAGGGCCGCCCCGGCGCCGGTCCAGGTGGCACCGGGCGCCGTCCCTCCGCACCACAGGGGGAGTTCGCGCTGCCGGTCACCGTCACCCCGCCCCTCCCCGCGGCTGAGACCTTCGGTGAACTGGACATGCCGGTCGAGTTGCTGAAGATGCTCACCAGTCTCGGCCTGAACGAGCCGTTCCCGATCCAGGCCGCCACGTTGCCGAACTCCCTCGCAGGGCGCGATGTCCTGGGCCGCGGGCGCACCGGATCGGGCAAGACGCTCGCCTTCGGCCTGGCGCTCCTCGTGCGCACGGCCGGGCAGCGTGCCGAGTCGCGAAAGCCGCTGGCCCTGATCCTCGTCCCCACGCGCGAACTGGCCCAGCAGGTCACCGATGCGCTCGCCCCGTACGCCCGGTTGCTGAAGCTGCGGCTGGCCACTGTGGTCGGCGGCATGTCGATCGGCAGGCAGGCCGGCGCACTGCGTGCCGGGGCCGAGGTGGTCGTCGCGACCCCTGGCCGCCTCACGGATCTCATCGAGCGCAAGGACTGCCGTCTGGACCGGGTGAACATCACCGTCCTGGACGAGGCCGACCAGATGGCGGACATGGGCTTCATGCCGCAGGTCACCGAACTGCTGGACCAGGTACGCCCCGACGGCCAGCGCATGCTGTTCTCGGCCACGCTGGACCGCAACATCGACCTCCTGGTCCGTCGTTACCTCCATGACCCGGTGGTCCATTCGGTCGACCCCTCGGCGGGCGCGGTCACCACGATGGAGCATCACGTGCTGCAGGTGCACGGCGCCGACAAGTACGCCACCGCCACCGAGATCGCTGCCCGCGACGGGCGCGTGATCATGTTCCTGGACACCAAGCATGCCGTCGACCAGTTCACCAAGCACCTGCTGAGCAGCGGCGTGAAGGCCGCGGCGCTGCACGGCGGCAAGTCGCAGCCCCAGCGCACCCGCACCCTGGCACAGTTCAAGACCGGCGACGTCACGACGCTGGTGGCCACCAACGTCGCGGCTCGGGGCATCCACATCGACGACCTCGATCTCGTCGTCAACGTCGACCCGCCCACCGACCACAAGGACTACCTGCACCGCGGCGGCCGTACGGCCCGCGCCGGCGAGTCCGGCAGTGTCGTCACGCTGGTTCTCCCCAGCCAGCGCCGGGACCTGGCCCGTCTCCTGTCCGACGCAGGTATCAGGCCGCAGATCACGCAGGTCCGCTCCGGCGAGGCCGAGCTGAGCCGCATCACCGGCGCTCAGGCTCCCTCCGGTGTCCCCGTCAGCGGCAGCGGGACGGTCGCGGAGCGGCCGAAGCGCGGCGGTGCCCCCTTCCGCGGTCTGGGCACCCGGCCGGGGAGGGCCGGCGGCGGCGAGTCTCGCCGGTCTGCTGAGGCCCGCCAGATTGCCGAAGCCCGTAAGGCCGCCCGGGTCCGTCGTGGCGGATAGGTCGACAATGGCCTCCGTACAACCGCGAGCCCTGACCGTCACGTCGGCGGCCGTCACCACGTAGCCGATGGCCCAGCCTCCGACGCCCTTGCCGAGGCCGGCATCCGCTGGTCCTCATCCGCTGGGACCTCGAGGAAACGAGGCTCTGGAACGGGGAGTCCGAGGCGGGCCGGGGAGCGTCCGCGAACCTTGCCGCTGGCGCGCCGCACGCTCATAAACACCCATGAGCGCCAAGGAAGCCGGCGGCCATCGTTGTGTGCGTGACTCAGGCAGGCCTGCGCCACACGGCGATGTGCTTCGTGGAGTTCTGGGTGAACGGCGCCCCGTCCCAGTCCGCAACGCGCCGTTCCAGCTCGAGCCCCGCGATCCGTGCCATCAGGTCGCGCTCAGCCGGCCACGCGTACCGGTGACGGGAGTTGCCGCGGCGGTAGCGGCTGTCGTCGTCGCGGGTGAAATGGCGCGTGGATGTCGAGGTGGGACGCCAGTCTCCGTACCCGGAGAAGTTTCGGAAGGACGCTGTCGTACACCGCGGCGGTCGAGCGCTACCTCACCGGCGCGGGCATCGCGAAGTCCTTCGCGCGGATCTACCGGATCTCGCTGACGACTTGGGGATGGATGCTCGCCGGCGAACCCGCGCCGACCGGATCCGCCGGGGCGCAAAGCCGCCGTCTTCCCCGTCACCGTGATCGACGACCCGGCACTGCCGGAGGCCCTGGCCGAACTGGCGGCAGCGCGGGCGGACGAGATGGACGCCGACACCGTCAACCGTGAACTGTCCATCGCCCGCAAGGCGATGGGCTGGTGGCAGCGCCAGGGCTGGATCGACTGCGAGCCGACGATCGGCATCGAACGGCGGCCGGCACCGCCCGACCGCACCAAGGCCCTCGCCGAGAACCAGATCACCGAACGAGGTGCTGTGCCTGAACGTGGAAGACCTGTACCCGCTGGACAAACGCGGGAAGATCACCGCGAAGGGCGGGGCCACGGAGTGGATCCACTGGCAGTCTGGCACCGCCCAACTCCTGCCTCGCCTCATCGCCCCCGTACCCGCGGCCCGCTGTTCCTCACCGACGGCAAGGCTCCTGCCGGGACGCCGACATTGGACGTGTGCCCCGAGACCGGCCGTGCCCGGCTCTCCTACCGCCGGGCCGAAGAGATCTCCGAGGACCTCAAGAACTGCTCGGCCTCCGAGGTCGCCGCGATGATCGAGGGCGTGCTGCGGCACTGCACCGAGATGGTGGTGGACCGGCAGTACACCGACACCCACGGCGCGTCCATCGTCGGGTTCGCGTTCGCGCACATGCTCGGCTTCAACCTGCTGCCCCGGTTGAAGAACGTGGGCTCGGCCCGGCTGTACCGGCCGGCCGCCGGGGAGGGCGAGACGTGGCCGCACCTGGTGCCGGTGCTGTCCAGCAAGACGATCGACTGGGAGCTGATTCGCCAGCAGTACGACCAGATCGTCAAGTACACCACCGCGCTTCGCCTGGGCACGGCCGAGGCCGAGCAGGTGCTGCGACGGTTCACCCGCGGCGGCCCGAAGCACCCGACCTACCGGGCGATCGAGGACTGGGGCGGGCGGTGCGGACGGCGTTCGTCTGCGACTACCTGGCCGACCCGGAGCTGCGGCGGGAGATCCACGAGGGCCTGCAGGTGGTGGAGAACTGGAACTCCGCCAACCACGACCTGTTCTACGGCAAGGACGGGGATCTGACCGGCGCCGACCGGGAGAGCCAGGAGATCTCGATGCTCGCTCTGCACCTGCTGCAGGCCGCCCTGGTCCACGTGAACCCCCTGCTGCTGCAGGAGGTCCTGGCCGAGCCGAAGAGGGTCGAGCGCCTCGGCGACGCCGACCGGCCCGCGTTGTCCCCGCTGTTCCGGACACACGTCAACCCCTACGGCCGGTTCGACCGTGGTCATCCCCGGCCAGCGGGCGGACGCACGGCAGACGGCGCCCGCCCAGGAGAGCACCGGGCAGTGGTAGGACAGCGGTTCGGGGTCGAAGCCGTCTGCCGCGGCTTCGACCCCGAACCCCTTGGTCACGGCCGGGCGGTTGGAGGGCCGGGCCGACGCCGAGCCAGCGGCCGACGTCGATGGTCGGCTGGCGGGCCGGCCGCCCATCGACCAGGCGGTGTCGATTGAGGACCGGGGGCTCTTCAGGCTCCGTGCGGTGAGTCCGATGAGCGTTGTTCTTCTTGCAGGGGAGCCTCCCAGGTGGCGGTGATGTCGCGGGCGACATCACGTAGGAGGTCGATCAGCATGTCTGCGAGTGGTGTGAGGCTGGCGTCGGCTTTGGTCACGGCGTAGAGCTGGCGGTAGGGCCTGGGGTGGGCCAGTTCGCGATGGGTGGTGCCGGGCGCATGGGTCAGGGCCAGGCGCGATACCAGAGCCACGGCGCTGCCTGTGCCGACGAGGGCCTGGACAACGTCGTAGGACTCGGTCTCGAACCGCACGGTGGGGGTGAAGCCGGCCCCGCGGGCAGCGTCGTGGAACTGTTCGCGGGCGGCATGGCCAGCCAGGATGGAAACCCACGATTCGTCGCGCAGTTCTTCCAGGCGAAGTTCGCTGTCCACAGGCCGCCCCGTGGCCAGTGAGTGGTCATCGGGGAGAACCACGACCATCGGGTCCAGCAGGAGCGAGTGGGCGCGTAGGTGCGGGGGCGGCGCGAGCGGCGTGCCCCAGGACGCGACGATGGCGAGGTCCAGGCGCCCCGCGCTGATCTCGTCCGCTCCGCGTCCGGACACCACGTCTACGACGGAGACGTCGGCGTCCGGATGGCGGTGCCGCAGGGCCGTCAGGGCGGGCGGCAGCAGGTGCAGGGCAGCCGCCTGGAACGTTCCGATGCGCAGCCGTAGGGAGAGGTGACCGAGCAGCGCGGCCAGTTCCGCCTCAGCCTTGTCCGACGCCTCCTCCACGGTTCGACCGTGGGAGGCGAGCAGCGCACCAGCCGCGGTGAGCTTTGCTCCGCGAGGACCACGGATGACCAGGGGCACCTGCCAGTCGCGCTCGGCCTTGGCCACCTGCTGGGTGACCGCCGCGGGCGTGAGCTGGAGGGCGTGAGCCGCCGCCGTCAAGGAGCCGTGCCGCTCGATCAATGCAAGAAGCCGGAGCTGTCCCGGATCCACGAGCATTCAATAATGCTAACACTGCACCCTTCTTCTTTAACTTCTCTTATAAGTGCGGGAGAGGAAGCCTGGTGGTGCACCCATCGACGCGATCCCTGGAAGGGGTCTTTGCCCATGCCTACGCATGTGCCCGTTTTCATCGCCACCACCTTGCTCCTGGCGATGCTGCCAGGCGCGAGTCAAGCCATGATGATCCGGCAGGTCCTGGAAGGCGGGCAACGTACAGTCCGAGGCACGCTCGCGGGCAACGCCACCGGCTTCCTGCTGTGGTCCACGGCCGCTGCGGCCGGGCTGTCCGCTGTCCTGCTGGCCAGCCCGCGCGCGTACGCGATACTCCGGATCGCAGGCGGCATCGTGCTGATGATCCTCGGGGTGAACACGCTGCGGACCGCGCTCACCACCGCCTCCACCTGTCCGCCCCGCGAGGGCGGGCGCCGCACCGGCTTCGCGGGTGGATACCTCACCGGCCTGAGCACCAACCTCGGCAACCCGAAGGCCGGCGTGTTCGCCGTCTCGGTCCTGCCCCAATTCGTGACGGCGAAGGGCCCGGTGTTCCTGTCGACCGTCGCCCTGGGAGCCCTGTGGGCCCTCGTCAGTGCCTCCTGGTACCTGCTGCTCACCTGGGCCGTCGGACGAGGGCGCGCCTTGGTATCGCGGCCGACCGTCCTGCGGGGACTCAGCGTGACGACCGGCGTCGTCCTGCTTGGGCTGGGGGCCGCGGTGGCAGCCGGTGTCTGAGTGCCGGGCCGGTACTTCTTCCGGCAACCGACCGCGCGGGCCATCTACCGCCCTTGTGTACCGGCAGCCATGCAGTTGCCCTGCACGGCCGGTGGCGACGAAGCGCACCAAGACGGTCGCCCCGGCTTCACCGCCCACTCAGGCCCGGATAGATCCCACGCGGGAGCGAGGAAGCCGATGACGCACGCGATGACACCGGACGGAACCCGCATCGCCTACCAGCTCCAGGACCAGGGGACGCCGCTGGTCCTGCTGGCGGGCCAGGCCAACAACCACCACTGGTGGGACGCGATTCGCGCCGACTTCCATCCCGCTCGCAGCACCCTCACGATCGACTACCGCGGCACCGGCGACAGTGCCAAGCCCGACACCCCCTACAGCACCGAACTGTTCGCTGAGGACGTCATCGCCGTCCTCGACGAACTCGGCATCGACCGGGCCGACGTCTACGGCACGTCCATGGGCGGACGGGTGGCCCAGCAGCTTGCGGCCCGCCACCCCCATCGGGTAGGCGCCCTGGTCCTCGGCTGCACCTCACCCGGCGGCACGCACAGCGTCGAACGCGGCAACGACGTCCGCCAAGCCCTGACGCAACCTCAGCCCGGAGCCGCGAGACAGGCCCTGCTCGGGCTGATGTACACCCCCCAATGGCTCGCCTCCCACCCCGGCCCGCACCACACCCTCGGCGACCCCGGCATGCCTGCCCACGCCCGGCGCCACCACCTCGCGGCCAGCAACCGGCACGACGCCTGGGACCTCCTGCCGGACATCAGCGCACCCACCCTGGTCCTCCACGGAAGCGACGACCTGCTCAACCCCACCGCCAACGCACACCTGCTCGCCGACCGCATCCCCAACGCCCGACTCCATCTGATCCCCGAAGCCCGGCACGCCTACTTCGAGGAGTTCCGCACCCACGCCAGCCCCCTCGTCCTGGACTTCCTCACCACCGCGTACAAGCCGTAGAACAGCGCAGCCGATACTCGGACACCCTGCACCCGGGATACCTACCGTGCACCGGCGACACCCCGGCCGGACTCTCACAAACGGTCCTTTCCGGGAGCAAGATCGGAAACGGTCGTCGGGGCCGACGCGGATGCCCGATCGGTTCTCAGAACTCGTTCTCACGCAACTGGCGCCCGACCCCTGTTCTGGGAATAGTTTGTGAGGCATTTCGGGTGTGACGGGCCCTCAGGACACCATCGAGAGCGACGCCGACGACGTCGAGCGCCACGACTGCCCGCGCTGTGGCGTCCAGCCCGGTTCGCCCTGCGGCCCGCGCTCGGGTGCGGTCGCCGGGCTCTACCACACCGGCCGCTTCAAGAAGGTGGCCCGGCTCGCCAAGCTGCTGCGGGTGCCGACCCCGGTCGACCGCGGCCCCGGACAGCCCTGGCGGCCCGGCACCCCGCCGCCGGCCGCGCCCGAGACGGACACCCCGGGCGCGGAGATCCGCATCGGGTACGCCCGTTGCGGCCACCTCACGCAGGAGCTGCAGTCGCAGCCGAACGCGCTCAGCGCGCACGGCATCCGGCGCGACAAGATCTTTTCCGAGAAGATCAGCACCCGCGTCCGGGTCCGCCCCCAGTTCGAGGCCACCCTCGCCCTGGCCCGCGAGATCAAGGCCCATGCGCCGCACTGCCGGGTGCTGTTCACCGTCTACGAGATGAGGCGGCTCGGCCGCGACGCTGCCGAGCTCACCGCGCCGGCCGACCACCTGACCGCCCACGGCTTGGTCCTGGAGATGCCGGCCGGCCCGCTGCCCGGCATCTACGACCCCTCCGGCCCCGGCCGGATGCTCTTCGGGTTCTTCGCCGCGATGGCCGAGACTGAGCGCGAGAGCATCCCTGAAGCCACCCTCGAAGGACTCGACGCCGCCGCCCACAATGGCAAGCACGGCCGCCGGCCGCCCGTCATCAACGACGAGATGCTGCACACCGTGCTTCGGCGCCGGGCGGCGGGCGAGTCCGTCGAACAGATCCGCCCCGACCTGATCGTCCCCACCGGCAAGCGCAAGGGCCAGAATCCCGGCCTGGCCAGCATCTACCGGGCGCTCGCCGAGCACGAGAAGCGCCAGGCATGCCCCGAAGCCGTCGAAGCGGCCCACGCCGACTTCGCCGCCCTCCAGACCGAAGGCGCTGCCCGGTCACTCTGAGCTACTTGTCACTTCGCCGGAGCTACGGGAGGACAGGACCTTCTCACCGGCACCCCGACATCGCCGAGATTGTCCGCCAGTTGCAGGACGAAGGGCAGAAGGTCGACCCGGAGGGCCTGGCGCAGGTCTCGCCGTACCTGCCCGAGCGCATCCGCCGCTTCGGCGAATACTCCACCCACGAGCTCGCCGACAAACCCGACGCCTACGACCCGCACCTGGACGTCGACTCCACCCCGATCCGCGGCGACGGCCCGCCGGCCGACGGATTCAGCCAGGCCGCGTGAGCCGGCCAAGGGCCGGATGCCTGAGCTGGCCTGGCGCGTGTCGGCGAGCACCTCGGGGAGCCCTGGCACCGCGTCCGAGGGCTGATCGCGGGAACCGGGTTGAGGTCACAGCAATCGGTCGACCAGCCCGTCGACGTAGTCCGGGGTGAGCGGGACCATGCCGAACAAGACGCGGATATACATCGGGGCCAGGATGTGGTCCAGCACGTCGAACGCGTCGAGTGCGGGCTCGCCACGGTCGCGGGCGCGATCGAGCATGGACTGCAGTTGCCGGGTGCGTTCGGCGCGGAGGTCGGCACCAGCCTGCAGGCCCTGCTGACCGCTGCTCGACAGGGCGAAGGCCAGGTGCAGCACCGCCGGACCGTCGGGTCCGGTGATCTCGCGGGCCACTTGGGCCGCGTACGTGCGCAGGTCGCCGGCGAGGCTCCCGGTGTCGGGCATCGGCGACTGTGCATTGAGGCGGGTGAGCGCCACCTCGCTGAGCAGGGTCTCCAGGCTGCCCCACCGGCGGTAGATGCTGCTGTCGGCCACGCCCGCGCGGGCCGCCACCTCGCCGACGGTGAAGTTGCCGTAGCCGCGCTCGCTGATCAGTTCGGTGACGGCCTGGTGCACCTGCGCACCGACGCGGGCGCTGCGCCCGCCGGGCCGCCGGGCCCGCTCCTTCTCGTTCATACCCCCACCTTAACGCAGCCAATGCTTGCGTTTACGGGTGACGCCCCGTACAGTCGCCTAACGCAGTCACTGGCTGCTTTAAGGCGCTCAGGTGCACCACCGGCCCCGTCGGCCATGGCCGGGCGCGACCAACGATCGAGAGGAATCCCCATGGCGGCTTCGCCTGCGGCCGTAGGCAGTCGTTCACACCGGGCCGTGCTGCTCACGGTGACCTGCCTGGGCCAGTTCATGGTCCTGCTCGACAACACGATCGTCGGGGCGGCGCTGCCCGATATGCAGCACCGGCTGCACACTCAACTGACCGGTCTGCAATGGATCGTCGACGCGTACGTACTGCTGGTCGCCATGCTGCTGCTGTCCGGCGGTGTCTTCGCCGACCGGTTCGGCCGCAAGCGGGTGTACCTGACCGGTGTGGCGATGTTCACCGCCGCGTCGCTGCTGTGCAGCCTCGCGCCCTCGCTCGGCTGGCTGGTCACCGGCCGGGTGCTGCAGGGCATCGGGGCCGCGGCGCTGAGCCCGGCCTCGCTCGCCCTGCTCGCCGCCGCCTATCCCGTGCCGCAGGAACGCGTCAAGGCGATCGGGCTGTGGGCCGGACTCAGCGGAATCGGCCTGGCCGCGGGACCCGTGGCCGGCGGTGCGCTGACGGACGCTTTCGGCTGGCCCGCCATCTTCCTGGTCAATCTGCCCATCGGCGTGGTCCTGCTGCTGGCCGGTCTGCGCAGCCTCGAAGAGACCCGCAATCCCGGCGCCCCCGCGATCGACGTCCCGGGGACGGTGCTGTCCGTTCTGGGTGTGGGGACGATGACCTACGGGCTGATCGAGGGCGGTGCCCGCGGCTGGACCTCGCCGCTGATCCTGGGCAGCTTCACCGCCGCGGTGATCCTCCTCGCCGCCTTCGTCGTCGTCGAAGCGCGCCGGTCCGCGCCGATGCTGCCGCTGCGGCTGTTTGGGCAGCGCCTGTTCACCGTGTCCAACACCGCCATGGTCGTGGTCGGGTTCGCGCTCATGGGCTCGTCGTTCTTCTTCTCCCAGTTCTTCGTGTACGTCCAGGGCAGCTCGATCCTGCGCGCCGGCCTGCAGACCCTGCCGGTGTCCCTCGCCATGGTGATCGTCAGCCCGTACGCGGGCCGGCTCGCCGCCCGGTACGGCTACCGCATCGTGGTCACCACCGGCCTGGCCCTGGCCGGCCTGGGACTGCTGGCGCTCGGCACGGTGCACGCCGACACCGGCTACGGGAACGTGTGGTGGCGGCTGGCAATCGTCGGCACCGGCTTCGCCCTGACCATGTCTCCACTGACGGGAGCCGCCATCCAGGCAGTCAGCCCGCAGGAAGGCGGCCTCGCCTCAGGCATCAGCAGCACCACGCGGCAGATCGGCGCGGTGCTCGGCGTGGCGGTACTCGGAGCCATCGTCCGCACCCGGCAAGCCGACGGCGCCTCCTTCGAGACCGGCCTCGACAACGCCTTCCTCGCAGCCGGAGCCGTCACCCTGGCCACCGCCGTGTTCACCGGCCTGTGGCTCGCGAGGTCCAAGGTTGTGGAAGGCTCCACGGCCCCGCAACGGGCCACCGATCCAGGTGCGGTCACCACCTTGAACGAGGCATCCGCGAACAGCCCGCACTAGGCCAAGATCATCCCATGGCCCGTTTTCTGCCGTATCTGGGACACACCCCCACTGGAGAGGAACCGCCTCCACGATGCCGCCCACTCCCGCTGACCCCACCGTGCTCCACCCGATGCCCGAGCACCCGCGCGTGATTCTGCTCAAGCAACTGGTGAAGTCGCCGCTGATCGAGGTCGGTGACTTCACCTACTACGACGATCCGGACGACCCGACCGTGTTCGAGACGCGCAACGTCCTGTACCACTACGGGCCCGAGCGGCTCGTCATCGGCAAGTACTGCGCGCTGGGGACGGGCACCCGGTTCATCATGAACGGCGCCAACCACCGCATGGACGGTCCTTCCACCTTCCCGTTCCCCACCATGGGGGGCTCCTGGGCGGAGCACTTCGACCTGATCACCGACCTGCCCGGCCGGGGCGACACCATCGTCGGCAACGACGTGTGGTTCGGCCACGGCGCCACGGTCATGCCGGGCGTACGCATCGGGCACGGCGCGATCATCGCCGCCGGCGCCGTGGTCACCGGCGACGTCCCCGACTACGGCATCGTCGGCGGCAACCCCGCCCGGCTCATCCGCACCCGCTACGACGCTGCGGACATCGCCCGGCTCCTCGCCGTGGCGTGGTGGGACTGGCCGCTCCAGCACATCACCGAACACATCCGCACGATCATGTCCGGCAGCATCGACGACCTGGAGAACGCGGCGCCCGGGCACGTGGAAACGGAGCGTCTGGACCCAACAGCCCCCAGTGCCACGGACCGTTGAACGAACCCGGCCCAGGACGACCTGCGCGGTGACCCGCTCCCCTATCCGCGATCCACCATTCCAGCACCGAGAATCGAGCTGTCAGCATGCCTGCTTCGCCCCACCACAACCCGTTCGCCGACTGGCTTCGCACCCACGCCGTCCCCCTCGACCACCTCGACCCCGAGGCACCACTCGACGATCTGGAGCCGCTGCGCGCCATCATCGGCGACGCACGTGTCGTCGCGATCGGCGAAAGTTCCCACTTCATCAACGAGTTCGCATCCATGCGCGAGCGCATCCTGCGGTTCCTGACCGAGCGCTGCGGATTCACCGTCCTGGCCTTCGAGTACGGCTTCAGCGAAGGCTTCCCCCTTGACGCATGGGCCCAGGGTGAGGGGACGAACGACGACCTGTCGGCGCACCTTGCCGGGACGATCCCCGTGGGAGTCGACGAGCCGCTGCGCTGGATACGCCGGCACAACCAAACCGCCTCAACACCGGTGCGCTTCATAGGCATCGACATCCCGGCGGCCGGTGGTTCCTTGCTTCCCGCCCTGACCCCGGTCGCCGACTACCTTCGCCGGATCGATCCCGAAACCCTGCCGGTCGTCCAGGAGGCGATGCGGATCGCCGAATCGTTCGCCGGTGGCTCTGCGGCCGTCGCCGCGCCCGCGTGGGCACGCCTGGCCACCGCCGAACAGGACGCCCTCAGCGCGACCCTGACACGCCTGCTCATCCGGTTCCGCTCCGTCGAACCGCTGTATGTCTCCCGCGCCGACCAGCACAGCTACGACATCGCCTTGCGCCGACTCGAAGGCGCCTGCCACGCCGACTACACCTTCCGCGCCATGGCCGACCTCTTCGCCGGTAAAGGGCTGACCGCCGACACCTCAGCCCGCGACGTCTACATGGCCGAGTCGGTCCTGTGGCACCTGGACCGCTTCCCACCCGGCACCCGCGTCGTGCTGGCGGCTCACAACGCCCACATCCAGAAGACACCGGTGTCCTTCAACGGCCACCTCACGGGGCTCCCCATGGGACAGCACCTGCACCGCGCGCTCGGCGATGATTACTTCGCCCTCGGCCTGGCGAGCACCACCGGACATACCGCAGACATGCCCCGCGACGAGAACACACCCTTCGGCTTCACCATCGACGCCACCGCCCTGGAGCCGGCCGAGCCGGGAAGCATCGAAGCCGCCTTCGCCGACGCCGAACTCGGGCTCAGCATCGCCGATCTCCACCAGGCACGCCCGCAGGAGGCCCATGGAAACGCCGACCTTGCCCCGGGCCCCGACCGCATCCGGATCCAAAGCGCATACCTCCACACCCCCGTCCTTGAGGCGTTCGACGCCATCCTCCACACCCCGACCTCCACCGTTGCCGACAACCTCGAAAACATGTGAGACGGGCCAATGACCCGGGCGGTGAGGCCAAGCCAGGCTCCCGAGGCGGTTGGGCCTCCAGTGCGGCCGGGTCAGTGACCCGAGTGAACGCATAGAAGGGCACTTGCTCAGCCCCGTCAGAATCCGTGTCTGCCGGACCTCATTCGGGAAGGTGCGCCCTTCGCGCGCCCGGCCCGAGGCCGATCCACAAGTCATGAGCATTGCTGCGCACGACGGCGCCACTGTCAGTGGTGCGAACTAGTGTGCGGGAAGTGGTCGGAACTCTTCCCTCCACACCACAGACAAAGGGAGACTCGTATGCCCGCCGGTCGCTTGACCCGCAGAAGAGCACTGCCCGTCGTCCTCCTGTCCGCCGTCGCCCTGCTGGGCGCCGGGAGCGCCCCCGCTGTTGCGGACAGCAGCGTCCCGCTGCCGATCTCCTCGGCCTCGGACATCGTGGTGGACAGTGTCCATCAGCACCTTTTCATCAGCGACCCTGCTGACAACAGTGTCCTCGTCACCAACTACGACGGCTCCGTCGTCACCGAGATCCCTTCGCAGTCCGGCGCGGCAGGGCTCGCGTTGTCGGGGGATTCGCGGGATTTGATCTACGTCGCGTTGCCGGATGCCAACGCCATCTCGGTGATCAACACGTCCACACTTCAAGAGATAACCCGCCGTTCCACCGGCGTCGGCATCCAGCCTCGGCACCTGGCCTTCGTGGCCGGCAAACTGTGGTTCGGCTACGACACCTCACTTCAGGGCAAGCTCGGCTCCCTCGACCCCACCGACTGGTACGTGGCACTCAATCAGGACGGAACCCATTCGTGGAAGTCGGCGCCGCTCCTCGCGTCTTCTTCGGGGGCTCCAGGAACGTTGGCGGCTGGAGCCACCGGACCGAGCTCGACCGAGCTGCAGGTCTACGACGTCTCGTCCGGCACCGCGGTATCGACGGCATACGCCTCGGACCCCGGCGGTCAGGGCAGCGGCAACCTGTCGGACATGGCCCTCACCCTCGACGGCAAGCAACTCGTCACTGCCGGTACTTCGCCCCAGTCCGCCCCCGTTCTCCGAACCTCGGACCTGAGCGTGGACGGCACTTACGCAACCAGCGGCTCGCCGAACGCCGTGGCCCTTTCCCCGGAAGGCAGAGTCGCCACCGGCATGGCCGGGCCGGCGTCGCCGGACCTTTCCGTCTTCCTGCCCGGCAACTCCAGCGCCCTGCAGAACACCGATCTGTCCGACGACCTGGTGCCTGCCGGGCTCACGTGGGATCCGTTCAACAACCGCCTCTTCGCCCTCACCCAGCCCAGCGGCGGAGGCCCCGTCACGCTGCACGTGGAAACGCCCGCGAAGGCCGACACCACAATGGCGCTCCAGGTTCCCGCCACGGGCAAACGCGGCAGGCAGCTGACCCTGAACGGTACGCTCAGCTCGCCCATCGCCATTCCGGACGCAACTGATGTCAGCGTGACTCGCACGGACTCGGCCTCGCCCAACGGCGTCACGGTGGGCACGGCCAGCGTCAGCAGCCTGAACACCTTCACGATCACCGACACCCCGCCGGTGGCAGGGGTGGTCACCTACACCGTCACCTACACGGGTGACAACGCCCACAACGGAACAACCGCTACAGCTACGGTCCAGGTCTCCAAGTAAGCATGTACAGCACTCGCAAACCGATCAGGTAACCGGACGTCAGACGTGCTGCCCGGGTGTCATCGAGACCGGGCAGCACGCTTTCCGGATTCAGTTCTGGTTCACAGGCCAGACCGCTGCCGGGTCGCAGTGGGCCGGGCACGCCTGCAGGTAGACCTCGTTGCCAAGAAACAGTGAGTACGTGTCGGCGCCGACGCTGTAGGGCTGCTCTGGTTGGCCGGGGTGGACGGCGAACTCCATGTCCTCCGGCACCTGGCAGAGGTACACCAGCTCGGCGCCGCATGCGCACCTGTAGTACTCGGGATCCTGCGCCCAGGACGGCGTACCGCCCACCTTGAACGTCTGGGCTCCGAGCCCTCGCGAGTTGGGGGTGTCCGTGAATGGGTGCAGCGCAAGCGGCAGTGCGCGCAGGGACGGTTCGGCTTCCGCCGCCGGCAGCGCCGCGTGGCGCTGGAGCAGCGCGCGCCAGAAGGGGCGCGGGTAGGGCGGCTGCGGAGCGTCCCAGTACCGGGGTACGAGCCGGCCATTGGCCAACTCGGGGTTGGATGCGTCGTTGTGCGCACGGCAGTGGAAGACCAGCAGGTGGTCGCCACTGAAAAACTCCACGTCCTGGGGTATGTCGAGTTGGAAGAACAGAGCCATCCGCTCGCCGCAGAAGCACTCGGGCCATTCCTGGGTGTCGTCGAGGAAGGGCCAGCCGCCCACTGAGTTCCGCATCGGCCGGTCCAGCGGCTCGGTCCCGACCTCGACCACGTGGGCAGGCAGCACCGCACGCACCTTCCTCACATCACGTTCGACCACCCGCTCACCCTAAGGGCTGTCCAGCGCAGTGTCGGCAAGTTGGTGACCATGCTGCGGCGTGAAGGCTCGGACACGGTCCGGCGGGGCCGGCCATGGGGCCTGCCGCTGGAAGACCGGGTGCTACGGGTCGCGGCGTACTGGCGCACGAACCTCACACTGCGCCAGCTCGCCCTGCTCTTCAGGGTCTCGAAGTCCACGGCCGACCGCATCAGACGGTCGAGCATTCCAGAAGTCGCCCGTCGGTGGTGCCAATGAGCAGTCGGCCAGGTTCGGCGACGGTCAGCGCGGTCGCCACGACGGGTATTCCGGCAACAGCCAGGTGCCGACGCCAGCGGACGTTGCCGTCACGAAGATCGAGCCCGACGATCTCGCCGTCGTCGTACGTGACGTAGACGGTCTCCGTGTCGTGGTCGAGGGCCGTGGCCTTCCGGTCTGTCCGAAAGACCCAAGTCGGTTCTGTACGGGCCATCGCGCGCCGTACGACGAACGAGCCGCCGGGCTGCAACCCGTGGCCGTGATAGACGGTGCCGGCATAAATCAGGTCACCGTCGGAGGTCTCCACGCCGGGGCCGGCGAAGTGTGTCTCACCTGGCTGCCAGGAGTAGGGAAACAACTGATGGACCTCCGCCTCCCTTGGCTCACGCGGACGTTCGGCAACCGGTATGGACCCCAGTTCCGCTGCTGTAAGCCAGGCTTCACCTGGCCCAGGGTTCTGTCCGCCCTGGGTGCAAACGGTCTCCCGAAAGTAGATCCGGCTGCCACGCCGGATACGCAACCTGCTCCGCTCCCCGTTGCGCCCAGCAGGTGCGAGGGCGGGCAGGCCGTCAGCACATCGCACCAGGGACACCGAGCCGGAGGGAGTGAGGTGGTCGAGCTGCGCCCCGTCCTGGAGTGCGAGCCGGACCACGGCCTGAGCACGCTCCTCCCACGGAGGCCGCACCAGACCAACCCAGGCCGATCGCTCATCTGCGGCGATGACAATGTCACGGCCGCCGTCGCCGTCGTCCAGGACAGCCCACTGCCGTCGCCCCGAGGGCAGCCAGGACTCCAGCCGGATCCCGTCGAGCGTCGCCACGATCCTGCCGTCGGACAGCTTCTCGACCGCGCGGAGGTTGCGCCGCGGATCCCAGTTCGTACTCAGACCGGAGACCGTCCGGCGGGCATCCTCTCGACGGTCGGTTCGCGGGGCCGCCACCCGCGGTCCGGCCAGATCATGTCCGGTGATCGACCGGGGCGGTACGACCCTCCAATCGGGCCGATGCACCACCGCGACGTGCCCCGCGCTCCACGCACTTTTGTCCTGCCAGTCGTCCGGCGGTGCCATCAGCACGCGCAGTTCCTGTTCGCTGAGCCATTCCAGACCCAGGACCTGGCGGCCGAGCTCGTGTTCGATGAGGGACGTGGCGCTGCCCGTCTCCAAGTCCAGTAGGAGCAGTTCCCCTTCGAAGAAGTAGCCGCCGTCGTAGTCGCCCGTGCCGGCTGCCAGGAGGGGGAGCCTGGGGTGGAAAGCCATCGCGTGCACGGGATAGCGCGCACGGAGAAGGGCACGGCAGGCCAGATCATCGGTGCCGTAGACACCAACCGGCGCAGTACTGCCGAACTCTTGCACGCCCGCCACTGCCACGTGCGTGCCTGCCACTGCCAGCAGGCCGCGGCCCTCGTCGTCGACGGCGAGGACGGGATCACCGACCTCGGCGAAGGGACGGTCACCGAGGATTCGGTCGATGCGGAACGAGATGGTCATGGTGGTGATCTTCTCAGCGGCCAAAAGCTGCGTGAAGCTACGGACTTCAAGAAGCCGAACAGAAGAACTTGACGGGGAACGCAACGAACATCAGCCGCGATGCCAGGGCGCCGCTGGTCACCGCCGCCAAACGGCACGGCATGCCCGCCGTCGCCGTCTTGGAGGGCTTCACCCAGCAGCAGGTTCAGCCCGGCCAGGGTGTACTCGATGCCGAGCCGGCGGCGCACGACCTCGGCGATCCCCGCCGGCGTCCGGCACTGGTCACTTCAGCCGGACGTGGCCGGGCCTGCATCCAACACCGATGGCAGAAGGCGGAGTTGTCCCGCATTCGAGCTTGCACCGAGCACCGCCGGGGCCCTTGGAGGTCAGAGCCTGCCGACCGCCCGAAGCCAACGCCCGCCGCCAGCGGTTCGCCGACATCCGTGTCACCCTGAACCGCCGGGCCACCACCCGGTCAGTGGCCCCCGCTTCGATCAGGTCAGTAGCCGCGAGCCGGACTCGTTCACGTCGAGCCCGTTCCTCGGCCGTCATTCCACCGCCATCGGCACAGCGCGGCCGACACCAACCGTCAGATCTCTAGCTGTTGAGGGACAGGAGGTTGTTGACGTCCGAGCGGGACTTCACTTCGTCGTAGCAAGTACTGGAAGATCGCGGTGCGCCCAGACGTTGCCTCCAGATATGAAGATCAGCGAAGCCTCCAGAGTCAGCGGCGTGAGTGCGAGATCGTTGCGGCACTACGAGGATGAGGGCTTGATCGTCCCTGGCCGTTGCAGCAATGGGTTCCGCGACTACTGCCAGTCCACTATCGACCGGGTCTTCGTCATCCGCTCGCTGCTGGAGTCCGGGCTGCCCGTGCGGCTGATCAGGGAAGTTCTGCCCCACCTCACTGACGGCCCCGATGCCGGCACGGATGCGGTGTGCGCGGAGTTCCTGCACGAGGTGCAGAGCCATCGCGATCGGCTCGCTGCACGCATCGCCATTCTCAGCAATCAGCAGGCGGCACTCGACGCCTACCTGAGGGAGGCCCGCCGCTCTGATCTATAACCGCCACTTGACCTTGACGTAAGTGTCAGACTCCTACGTTCGGCGCATGGAGATCAACGAGCAGCAGCACACCGCTGAGCAGACGGTACGAGCACTGGTCCAGAGGTCGCACCGGGGACCGAAGGATCTGACCCTCACGACCGATCACCGCCACCCCACCCCAGGGCCCGGCGAGTACCTGATCCGCGTCGGCGCCGCCGGGGTCAACTTCGCAGACGTCATGCAAACCCATGGCATCTACGGAGGAGGCCCGCAGGCGCCCTACGTGGCAGGCTTCGAAGCCGCCGGCGCCATCGTGGGTGTCGGCGCGGGGATCGAACGCCCATTGCCAGTCGGCACGCACGTCGTCGGAGCCGGCCCGGGCGCCTTCGCGCAGTACATGACGATGCCGGCCGCGGGTGTACTTCCCGTGCCTTCCGGCTGGAGCGACGCCGAAGCCCTCGGCCTGGTGCTGAACTGGGCAACCGCATTGGCGGCGCTGAAGCCGTTGGGCGAGATCAAGACGGGTGATGTGGTGCTCGTTCATGCCGCGGCCGGAGGCGTGGGGCAGGCCGCCGTCCGACTCGCCCGCCACTACGGTGCGCGCGTGATCGCCACGGCGACACCGGCCAAGCACGACACCGTAAAAGCGCTCGGCGCTGAAGAGGTCCTGGACAGCCGACGCCCCGATCTGGCCGCGGAGATCACCCGCCTGACCGGCGGTGTCGACCTGGTGCTGGAATCGGTGGGACAGGCCACGTTCGAGGTCAGTCTTTCGGTCACGAAACCCTTCACCGGACGCATCGTCGTGTTCGGCGCCGCTTCCGGCGATGCCAGCCTCAGCACGCACGACCTGGTCTTCACCCACCAGGTCCAAGTCAAGGGCCTGCACATCGGTGCGCTGGCGGCCGCGGCCCCGTCCATCTATCGATCGTTGCTCGTCGAGATCGAGGCACTCATCGCTCACGGCGTGTACCCGCCCGGCACCCCCCAGGTTCACCCCCTGGCCGAGGGGCCAGCGGTGCTGCAGCAACTCGAAGCAGGCCATACCCGCGGCAAGCACGCACTCGATCCCTGGCGATAGGAACGCCTGTGACGCACCGCAATGCCCCACTGTCCCCCGAGGGTCGGCCGGGCCTCGTGCAACGTTGCCAGCACCGCGACCGGCGCTGACCTCGGGGCCAGGATCGAGGCACTCCGCCGTGCCGAGAAGTGGTCGGCGTCCCGGATCGCATTTGAACTCCAGGCCGAGGCCGGTTCCTCGACCCCGACGGCGACACGAACCAAGACCCGCGGAAGACCACCGCTCGTCGTCCCGGCCACGTGGTCCACATCGACGTGAAGAAGGTCGGCCGGATCCCAGACGGCGGTGGCCGGCCAGTCCACGGACGCGGAAGCCAACAGGCCATGAATGGCTGCGTTCACTTTCAGGGACAGCGTTTGTTGATGAGTTTCAGCAGCAGCTGGTGATCTTCGCCGAGATTGGATCTTCGGCACTTTCCGTGATGCCGGGCCCGGCGCTCGGCGCCGGGCCCGCGCCCCGGACTGCTTTGGCTCAGCCCAGCGGGTCCATCAGGGCGGTGACATAGGCATCCAGCCGCTCCTCCACGGCTCGCGTCGTCAGCTCTGCCCTCCCTGCCTGGCGCCATGCCTGCGCCACCGACTGCACTTCTTCTGAGCACGCCAGTCCGTCCCGCACCCACCAGTACAGCCGCTCGCTCGCGTCCGCGGCCAGCACCCCACCGGCCTCCTCATACGCCTCGGCGAACCGCAGACCCCACGCCGGGCCGTGCAGCAGCGCGAGATTGGTGGAGCAGTGCGCCACATCGAGATCCGCCGGGCCCCAGGAGGTAGCCGCCCAGTCGACGACGCCGGTGATCCGCGCACCCGCTGACCTTGAGGGCAGCACGTCGAACAGCACATTGCCGGGTTGGAAGTCCCGGTGCAGGAACCGCCCTTCATAGGGCGGCGCGGGCCCCCGGATCACGTCGATCGCCGCGGCCCATACCGCCGCGTCGGCACCCTTCGGAACCACGACGGTGTCGGCGGTCGTCAACGCCACATACTCCCGGGGCCGCTCGGCGGGCCGCAACGCGTGGATCGCCACGAGTTGACGGGCCAGCAGAGGGACGCGCGTCTCCAATCCCTCATCGTCGAGGACCGTCCGGCCCGCCAGATGTGTCATAAGGAGCGACGGATACTCGCAATGCGCGGCGGTCGGATCAACCGCGACCAGCCCCGGAGCCGGCACGCCAGTCCCCGCCAGCAGGTTCAGGGCGCCGGCCTCCCTGCTCAGCCAGTCCTCGGCGCGCGCCACGTAGAACGGGTCGACGAAGGTCCGCAGCACCAGGTCACGGGTACCTCCGTCCTGCGTGCCGATGGTCAGCCTCCGCATTTCGGCAGTGATGCCGCCGTGCAGCGCCTCGATTCTGACGATCCGTTCGCCGACCTCCAGATGCCGGCTCACCCAAGCCAGTGTCAACGGTCGGACGGCCGCCGCCCCATCGTGGTTGGTCACCGTGCCACCTCATCATCCGGACGGCAGCACGCGCAAAAGCTTTCAGCGGCATGACCAACACCTTTCCCTGGACCATCTTGATGCTGGCCGGTCAAGCACTCAGGTGCTGTCAAGACTCGTGGACGGCCCAGGGAGCCGTAGCGGCCGATGTGCAAGGTGAAGGGCGGCGGCCCGCTTCCAAGCTTCGCCCAGTCACCCGTGAAGACCGGCTACGTCGTCCAGCAGAACCAGCAGAACCAGCAGAAGGCAGCTCACGGCCGATACGCCGCACGAGACTCGGCCCACGTTCCGCCAGAAACTCGACCGTGACCACCGCGGGCGCGGCCATGTCGAAACGGAACGTGGCCCGCATCGGCAGCCGGGTGAATTCATCGAGCATCTGGACCAGGTCCAGACACAGCGACGGCACCTGCTCGGCAACCGAACACACCGGCAGTTGCGCCTGATCAGGATGCATGACGGGAGTTCCCTCTCCGTGGGACGAAGCCTGCGCCATCAACTCTTCGCCAGGTGTCCAGCCGCGCACATCGGTCACTTGATGGCCGAAGAAGGCAGGAAAGGAGGGAAGTTGACGGTGCGTTTGGCACCGCCGCGGGCCGTGCTCGTGCGAGCCGAAGATGAGGATTCCGCCACCGACTGGCACCGCGCGGAACGTGACGTAAGTCAGCAGGACATGACCTAAGTCAACAGCGAACCCTCATCCCGGAGCCACGAGCCGGTGCCCGTGATGGGCCGTTTTGCCGACGTCCAGGTGGAGGAAGACGCCCACGTCGTCGATGTTGTACAAACCGTTCTCCCGAACGAGGTTCGTGCGGTGCTGGCCGGGGCGATGGTGCCGTCCACGCGCATCCACGTTATGCAGACCTGCCGCCCGCAAGCGGCCGGGGGTTGCGCCAGGCCAGGCGGTAGTCGGACCTCTTATCAGCGTTTCAAACGGCGCCCCACGGGCCCGGTGACACCACCCTCCAGGACCGCGTCCGAATGGCCCACTGCACTGGCCCGCAACAGGCGCAGGCCGGCGGTAACGCCTACCGTCGCCAGGAGCAACAGTTGAAGCGCTGCAGACGGAGACAGGGCCGTAAGGAGACGGAGCATGGCGGAACGCCAGCCAGGGGCGCGCGGTGCTAAAAGAGGCCTGAGCCGCACCGCAGGGACCTGCGTGATCGCCGTGGGGTTCGCTTTCGCGAGCTGCCCACCCCCCGCCGCCGCGGGTTCACGACCGGACCGGGCGCACCTGTGCGCGACGAAGCCCGCGCCCCCGACCGGCAGTGCGACCACCCCGCGGCCGATCACTTCGGGCAGCCACGTATGGAGCTTCGTCTCCGAGCCAGGCCTTCACCCCCAGCGGGTCACGGTGACTGCGCACAAGCCCGGGACGGCTCGCGGCAAGATCTTCGTCGGCCCCTATGCCATCGGCACCGCGGTGGTCGGTCAGACGGGGGCACTGATCTCTGACAACTCCGGCGATCCGGTCTGGTTCCGCCCCCTGCGCTCCCCTGACCTTCAGAACGCGGACTTCAAGGTTCAGACCTATCACAATCCCAGGACCGGGAAGGCTCAGCCAGTGCTGACCTGGTGGCAGGGCTCCATCGCCATTCCGCCCACCTATACGAACCTGCCGGGTGGCGCTCCCGAGCCGGGCGGGTGCTACTACATCGTCGACAATCACTACCGCCTGCTCAAGACGGTCTTCGCGCATCACGGCTTCTATCCGGACGAGCACGAGTTCCTGCTGACCCGCAGGGGGACCGCACTGTTCATCGCGACCAAGCCGGTCCGCATGGATCTCACCCGCTACGGGGGGCCGAAGGACGGAGCCATCCTGGACAGCGAGATCCAGGAAGTCGACCTGGAAACGGGAAAGCTCGTCTTCTCATGGGACCTGCTGGATCACCTGAACCCTGCCGGTTCCGAGGTGTCGGCCTCCGACGCGGCAACGTCAGGCGGGGTCTGGGATGCCTACCACTTGAACTCGATCGACGAGGGACCCAGAGGGGAGCTATTGATCTCGCTTCGGAACTTTTGGGCGATCTATGGCATCTCCAAGAAGACCGGAAGGATCCGGTGGCAACTCGGCGGCAAGAAGAGCAACTTCACCTTCGGCCGCAACGCGCACTTCTACTGGCAGCACGACGCGCGGTTCGGGGGGGACAACAAGATCAGCTTGTTCGACGACGGCTGCTGCAACCAACCGGACGGCACACCGGAACAGGAGTCGCACGGCCTGATCCTGAACCTGGACTTCGACCACCGCCGCGCGACCGCCGCGCGGACCTACTACCACCAGCCACCGCTCTTCTCGGCGTCCCAAGGGAACACCCAGGCCTTGGACAACGGCAACAAGTTCATCGGATGGGGCCAGAGCTCGTACTACTCGGAATACGCCAACGGGGGAAACACGGAGGGCAGCGGCTCGAAGAACCTGCTCTACGACGCGAAGATGCCAGGCTCTAACATCTCGTACCGGGCCTTCCGGGACCAGTGGGTCGGCAAGCCCTACTATCCACCGAGCGCAGCGGCGAAGACCGACGCAGGGAACAGCGTCGTCTACGCTTCCTGGAACGGTTCGACGCAGGTCAGAGCGTGGCGGGTGCTCGCAGGACCAGACCCCAATTCTCTGTCGGTGGTCGTGCGACACGCAGGACGGACCGGGTTCGAGACGGCGATCCCGACGGGCGATCCAGGACCGTACTTCCAGGTCAAGGCGTTGGACGAAGAGGGTCACGTCCTCAAGTCCTCCGATGTCGTGACCCTGTCCCACTGAAGGCCGGCCCATGACCGAGCCCATGACCGAGCCCATGACAGAACCACGTCCCGATCCCGACCGTCGGACCCACCTGGGAATGCGGCCTGGCGAACTCGACGGCAAGTGGTATGCGAAGTACTGGAACCCGGTGATGGCTCCACTGCCGGAGCACATCAAGGAGGCGATCGATCTCGGTCCGCAGGCGCCCCCTCTGTGTCTGAACCTGGACGACGCGGGAACACTGAGCGAGTCCGGCCATCAGGATCTCGAGAACGGATACAGCCTCTTCGACGACGGCTCCATGCACATCGCCGTATCAACTCATATGCCGAGGGTGTCCCCGGACATGATGGACTGGTGGTTCTGGTGGCACACCAGGGAGACCGAGCGGTACAAGCTGTGGTACCCACGTGCCCACCTGTACGCGGAATGGTCCGGCGGCACCGCGGACCGGAGCGCTTCCTACCGTGAGAGGTATGTCGGCGGCACGTCGTTCGTCGACGAGTACGTCGGTAACGTGCTGGGTGAGCTCGCTATTCGCTTCGTCCGTCCCAGCAGTCCGGGATTCAGCGAGGACAGGCTCGATCCGGAGAAGGCGACTGCGATCTGCGCGAGAGTCGGATTCTCGCATGTCCCACTCGACTGGGGCCATCTGGTCCATTACGTGCGCCGGGTGAACGATGGCGCCGAGATGCGTTCGCGCTTCTGGATGGGCGGGAATCACGTCGCCTGCCGCGGAGGAGCCTCCCTGACCGGTGAACTCGAAAAGGCCGCGGAAGCCGTGAGAAATCTCGGAGACGGGCAGGCCCGCGCCATGGTCGTGCACTGCTCGCAGGAGATGAACCACCTCGCCGTGTTCCTGCCGGACATCTTCGACGAGTTCAAACGCCGTGAACAGGTGTGAAAAATGGCTAATCATATCGAGGGCAGGGTGCTGCGACGCGGTGACTACCGCTACGAGAGCCTGCGCCGTGAAGCTTGCTGGCACTCGGGGGTCCCGGACCGCTGTCCCGAGGTGATCGTGCTGGCGAACAACGAGGACGACGTCGTCGGAGCGGTGAAGCTGGCCAGGGAGGAAGGCCTGCAGATCGCGGTGCGTTCCGGCGGCCACAGCTGGTCCGGGTCGCACCTGCGCGACGGCACGGTGCTGATCGACCTCTCGAATCTGCGCCATGTGACCGTCGACATGGAGGCGATGACCGGCACTGCCCAGCCCGGCGTCAAGGGGTCGGAGCTCAACTCGCTGCTGGCGGAGAAGGACCTGTTCTTCCCCACGGGTCACTGCACGGGCGTCGCCATCGGCGGTTATCTGCTGCAGGGCGGATTCGCCTGGGCCGGGCGGGACTACGGACCGGCCTGCATGTCGGTCATCGGCATCGACGCGGTCACTGCCGACGGGGAGCGGATCCACGCCGACGAGTCCCGGAACGCCGACCTGCTCTGGGCCGCCCGAGGCGCTGGTCCGGGCTTCTTCGCCGTCGTCACCCGGTTCTACGTCAAGCTCCACCCGCGCAAGCGGATCACGATGAACAGCGGCTACTTCTGGCCTGCCTCGGCCGCGCGTGACGTCTACGGCTTCGTGCACGAGATCGGCCGTCGGGCGCCTGCAGAGATCAATCTCATGTGCAACCGCGATCCGATGACGAACGACGAGCCGCTCATCTCCCTCAACGTCACCGCCTTCACCGACACCGAGGAGGAGGCCAGGGAGCAGCTGTCGGTCTTCGAGTCCTGCCCGTCACGCGCTCAGGTGCTGACCACGCGGCTCAACGAGGTGACGGACACCGGCACCTTGAGTCGTTTCGGCACCGATCCGCACTACGACGAGACCAAGCGCTATCTGGCCGACAACATGTGGACCCATGCCTCCTTCGACGACCTCTGGCCCAACTTCGAGGCCATGCTGAAGTCCTGGCCTCCGGCACCCTCGCACATGGTGCTGTACAACTGGGGAGGATATGAGGGACAGCCCGAACGCCCGCCGATGGCCTTCTCGGTGGAAGACGAGCTGTACTACGGGCTGTACGCGGCCTGGTCCGATCCGGCCGACGACCGGAAGTACACGGACTGGGTGACCGAGCACATGCGAGTCTGGGAGCCGTACGCCAGCGGCATCCAGCTGGCCGACGAGAACCTGATCAACCGCCCCTACCGCTTCGTGACCGACGAGAACCTCCGACGCCTCGACGACCTCCGCGCCACCTGGGATCCGGACGGCCTCTTCATCTCCTGGCTCGGCCGCCCCGAGCCGGGCACCAACGCTCTTGGCTGAACTGGTCGAGGCGGAGGCCGTGTTGGAGCGGCGGGCCATCGCGGTGTCGGAGACTCATGTCATCACTCTGCCGAGATGGCCGTACGAGAGCCATCCACCCACGGCATGGCGTGGTCTTCCCCCCAACGGGGGACCGGCCGCCGCCTTCGCGGACCTTCTGGGTCAGCGCATCCACCCGGACAAACGCGTCCGGCGCGTCCTGGCAACGCTGTCGCACGCACTACGCCCGCAACCTGCTGAGCTTTGGGAAACCCCGCAGCAGCGAGGCCACCCAGGGCTGGGCCGATTTCGATGACCAGCTGGAGGGTGGTCAGGCCGCGGGCGACGAGCGAGCGCAGGAAGGCGAGCCAGCCGGCCCCGTCCTCGGCGGTGGCGGTGGCGACGTCGATGCCGAGGATCTTGCTGCCCGGGCACTCACCTCGCCCAGATCGCCGGCTGCGGAACCAGCAGACCTCGCTCCACTCCCACACCATCGGGCGACAACAGATCCGGCCGAACGCTCACGAACCGCCCTGTCAGACCTGCCTGGCATCCTTCGGGTATGGAGATGACGCTGCAACTGGTGATCGACTGTGCTGACCCGCAGAGGCTGGTGAGCTTCTGGGCCGAGGCTCTGGGGTACGTTCCAGAGCCTCCGCCGGGCGGGCACTCCACGTGGCGGGAGTATTGGGCCGGGATGGGGGTGCCCGAGGAGGAGTTGCCCGCCGGTGCCGGGGAGGTGCCGGAGTCGATCATCGATCCTGCGGGACAGGGGCCGCGGGTGTGGTTCCAGCAGGTCCCCGAGCCGAAGGTCACCAAGAACCGGGTGCACCTTGACCTGAAGGTGGGCGGAGGGCGTGAGGTCCCGTTGGCGGTCCGCGCTCAGCGGGTCACCGCCATGGTGGAACGGCTCACCAAGGCCGGTGCCACCGTGCTGCGGATCATGGATGAGCCGGACATGGAGCACTACGCCGTCGTTCTGCAGGACCCCGAGGGCAACGAATTCTGCGTCGTCTAGAACCCCGTGACGCGAGTTTGTCATAGCGGGGCGCCACGGCGTGGTGCCGCCTCAGACGGTTGATCCCGACGTCCTGCACCGACCCTCAAGAACGCCGTCTGTGCCGGCATCACCACCCTGCAGGTCACCGGAATCGGTTAGGCACCTGGCCGAAGCCATCGTGCGATACGAGCGCGCTGGCCGAGGACAGAGGGCGGGACGCCAATCCTGGCGCCCCGCCCTGGGCGGGACAATACGCTCTTTCAGAAGGAGTTGGTCCGGTAGCGGCTGCGGAATTCGGCCAGCAACTCCTCCGTGGCCTCGGCTCCGGCGCTCACCGCGGCGTGGACGTCACGGAAGTAGTCTTCGTAGCCGGCCGGGGTGTAGAGGCACAGGGCGCGCGCCGGGGCCGTGCCGGCGTTGCGAAAGCCGTGCGGAGTACGCCGGGTCGCCGCCAGCAGATGCCCGGCGCCTGCCGTCACCTCTCCGTCTCCGGTGTGGAGGGTCAACTCGCCCTCCAGGACGTAGAAGTACTCGTCGTGTCCTTCGTGCACGTGCGGTCTGGCACCGATGGTGCCGGGGGCGAGGACGAACTCCTCGAACGCGAAGCGCCCGTCCGTGTGCTCGCCGGTGAGCCGGAAGAAGTGTGCGACACCGGCAACGTCTATCAGCTCACCGTCCTCGGGACGGCGCAGCAGCGGACGGGTGCGTATGAGGGACTGATCATCGGTCATGGACGCATTGTCCCTGTGTGCAATGCCAGGTGGCCCGGAATGCCGCGGTCAGCGCGGAGGCACCGGCGGTCTTCCCAACCGGCGGCGTAATGCGCCATGCCTGCCTCATCCGTATAAGGAGGCATCCTGGTGGCCAAGGATCGCAACCAGCACGCATCGGGTGCGCCACGCAGATGACCCGCTTCGACGACATCTAGAGCCGGCCGAACCCGCGGTTGTACTCCGGCTCGTGAAGAAGTTCATCGGTGCAGTGCTGGCTGCCGCGTTCGCTGTCACCGCGCTCGTCGCCGTGGGGGCGGCTATCACGGGCGGTGAGACCGGCGTCCAGGCCGGCACCATCATCAACCGCCTGTAACCGAGGGCGCGCAGGCGCGGGTACATTCAATGTGACTGAGCCCCACAGTTGGCTGCTTTCGCCAACTGAATGCTCAAGAGGGCCTGGTACAGAGGAAACACCCGTCCCAGTACGGGAGCGCGCCAAGGATCCGATGCCGTGAGCATGCGGCCACCGCACGTTCCTCAGGTCCGGGGAAGCCTCCCGCGCGGCGAGGGGTGCCGACCGGTACGAATCCCGCACATCATTAGCAAGATCAGATACAGCCAGCATCAGCACGTCGATGAACACCTCCGTGCCGCCGTCGGACAGGTACAGACTTTGTTCCCCACAACCGAATACGCTGCCGCTCACATCCGCCAGGCGAAGCGCTCGGCCGCCAACTGCAGGGCTCACTCACGTCCAACCGCCGCAACCCCTCCGGTCTCGTCACGACGCGGCTGCGCGCGAGGCCCTCCTCTGACGGAGCAGGGCCCGTCGGTGCCGTCCGGCACCCTCGCCGTGTTACGCCCCTGTGACACCGAACGAACCGTTCCAAGATCGAGGCGTGACAGGCTCTGCTTGCGAACAGAGCGGCAGGCTGCTGTGTGGCCCTCACGGCCCCGGGGGAATGGCGGATCGGCTCTGGCGTTGATGGACCGACCCACTGTCGACGTTCCTGGGGGAATCAGTCATGACCACACGCACCCGTACCACCGCTGCTGCGATCGCCGTGGCCGCGGCCGTCACCGGCACCGCCCTGCTGGGCACCTCCGGTGCCGCCTCGGCCGCCACCGGCGCCTCGCACGGCACCCTGACCATCAGCAACGGCACCAAGTACGTGCTGATCAACGGTCACAAGGTCAACTTCGGGGTACCCGTCCGGGACCTCGCCTGGTCTCCGAGCGGTACCAAGGCCGCCTTCGTCGACGGCTCCGGCAACCTGGACGTCGCCAACCCCGACGGCAGCGGTCGTGTGGTCGTCGCCAAGAACCCCGGCGACCAGAACTGGTCCCACCCCACCTGGCAGGTGACCGCGAAGGACACGCAGACCGGCATCCCTGCCAAGAACAACCTCATCTTCGCGGCGCGCGCCAACGGCGTGTCCCGCCTGAAGTACGTCTCCGCCAAGGCCGTCCACGGCACGCCCAAGCTGCTGCCCCTGTCGGCCGAGCTCGACTCGCCGGCGCTGCCGCAGACCGGCAACGTCTGGCCGAACGCCGCCGGCCACTACGGCACCTCGGTCTACGCCAACACCAACACCGGCGACGTCTACATCCGTGACGACTACATCCGCCAGCAGGGCGGCAAGCTGACCAAGGGCTCCCAGCCGGCCCTGTCGCCCAACGAGGAGGAGATCGTCTTCGTCCGCTCGGTCGCCGGCCACGACCACCTCTTCGTCGAGAACTTCGACAACGGCGCCCACATCAAGGACCTCACCCCGCACGCCACCACCGACTACACCGAGCCGGCCTGGTCCCCCGATGGTAAGACGCTCGCGGCGCGCACCCCCGCCGGGACGGTGACCCTGCCCTCCGACGGCACGGGCCACCCGACGAAGGTCACGACGACTGTCGGCCTGGCGGCGTACCGACCCTGACCTCGGCCGACAGGGTGGGCCGAGCGAGTCCGCGCAGCGCGGTGCGAGTCACCGCGCCGTGCGGGCAAGCTCGGCCCGCAGTTCTTCCAGGTGCGCGTCGGCCGTGTCGTGCGGCAGGAACTCGATGACGTCGAGGAACCGGAACAGCACCTGGCTGCTGGTGATGGCGTACTCGTACTCCGCGAACCCCACCACCGCGCCCATGGATCCCCGGGCGGCACCCCGCACCACATGCGAGGTCAGCTCGTCCGGCCGGTCCGCCGACAGCCCGCGCCGGGCGTTGGGCCGGGCCAGGTACGGGCACACCATCGAGGCGTACAGCATGCACGCGCGGTGCCCCGGACCCTCCAGAGTCGGCGCGAGATTGCGATACGGCTGCCCGGCAGCCAAGGCCTCGCCGATCGCCGCACTCTCCGCGGCCCCCAGCACACGCCACACCGGCCCCTGCGGCATGCCCTGGTTGCACACCGAGCACAACCGCTTCCCCGCGCACTGGGCGCTGCGCTCGTAGTCGGTCAGCGCGAACTGTGGCTCGTCCCCCTCCCACGGAGTGATCGCCGGCACCGGATACCCCCGTATGTCCCTTGGCCGCGCCGCAACCCCCGCCGGCATGGGAACACTCTCGAATCGCACAACCCATCCCTACCAGGCCCTGCTTCATGGCACCACAACGGGGTCGTTCCCGCGGCGGGTCGACTGCCGTCGGGCACGCCGTAGTCCCCACCCGCGCAGCCGGGCCAGGACGCGATCCGCGACGGCGCGTCGGCTTCGGGTAGTCGCGTGATTTCTGTTTGGTCATCACGTGAGCCCAAGCAGTGCGGGTGGGCGGTGTAAGTTGCGGGCGCTGCGGCGGAGACGGGAGGCGACGTTCGTGGCGCCGGCGAGCTTGAGGGCGCCGAGGGCCAGGTGGCCACAGGTGGTCTTGGCGCACGCCGGAAGCGCTCCAGCGCAAGGGGCAGTCGGCCGCGGACTGCGTCGATGCGGTCGTGATCTGAGCTCGCGACCCCGTGGGACGCGGACCGCCCCACGATGTACTGCGAGACCGGATGGCGGGTGTAGCGGTCCGCCTCGCACAGCCGCCGGAGACGGTTGTCGAGCTTGCGCACGACTTTCGTGGCCATCCGTTTCATGAACAGCCTGGAGGACGACGCTGCGTCGTGTGTGCTTGAAGACCTTGACGAACGAGATCCAGTCGGGGTCCAGATCCTCGCCGCCGGCCAGTCGCATGATGATCCGGTTCAGACGGTGATGGGCGCAACCAGAACGCCGAGCCGCTCCCCGCCAAAGGCGACGCCGGCACCCCTCACCGGCTCTGTCCGCAGCATGCGGGCCCGCTGACGCCGCCGGGCCGTGCGTGCCGCCGGGTGTAGAGCTGCTGAGGCACTCGACGTTGCTGCTCCATGTCGGCTGCATCACCGCCCGAGGTCCGTTACGTTGGTAAAGCACCTGGCCAGAGGGGGGCAACAAGCCGTAATCCACCGAGGACGCTCCATGACCGGCTTGATCGTCGTCTTGCTGCTGGTGGTCGTGGCCACAGCCGTGGCGACCGGTGCCCGGCGCTGGAGCCTGCCCGCCCCCTCGCTCCTTGTGGTGGTGGGTCTGGTCGTGGGGCTGATGCCCTGGGTTCCCGAGGTGCGCCTGCCGCCTCACGTGATCAACGTGCTGGTGCTGCCACCGCTGCTCTACGCCTCGGCCGGCGAAATCTCCGTCCGCGACCTGCGCACCGTGTGGCGGCCTGTGACCGGCCTGGTCTTCGGCCTGGTCCTCGCCTCGGCCATCGCCGTCGGGTACGTGGCCCGCGCGATCACCCCGCTCACGGCCGCGACCGCGTTCATCCTCGGCTCTGTGCTGGCCAGCACCGACCCCGTGGCCGTGACCGCGCTCGGCCGACGCCTGTCTCTCCCACCGCGCGTGCAGGCCATGGTGCAGGCGGAAAGCCTGTTCAACGATGCCACCTCACTGGTCCTGTACAAGGTCGCCGTGGCCACCGCGGTGTCCGGCAGCGCCATCAGTGTGCCCGGGACCGTTGAGGAGTTCCTGGTCCTTGCAGGCGGGGGAGCCCTCATCGGGGCGGCGGTCGCCGCAGTGGTGACCCTGATCCACAGACGGACCGACGACCCCATGCTGGAGACCGTGATCGCGTTGGTCGCTCCGTACGCCTCCTACGTCATTGCGGAGCAATCGCACACCTCCGGCGTGACCGCCGTCATCGTGGCCGGGGTCGTCCTCGGCAGCACCGGCCACAAGCTCAGCAACGCCCGCGTCCGCCTCCAGGTCCACGCCGTCTACGACACCTTGACCTTTCTGCTGGAGAGCGTCGTCTTCGCCCTGATCGGCCTCGAGCTCCCTTGGGCGGTCCGTCATCTCGCGCGCGACGAGCACGGCTGGCCGCTGTGGGTGCCGGTGATCGCCTTCACTCTGCTGGCGATCCGCCTGCTGTGGATCTTCCCGCTGTCCGCCCTGATCCACCACCGGCACATGGAGGGTGACAACCGCCTGTCCTGGCGCGTTCCGGCCGTCCTGTCCTGGGCGGGCACCCGAGGCGTCATGCCGCTGGCAGCCGCGCTCTCCATCCCCCTGGTCACCCACACAGGGGCGCCGCTGCCGCACCGGGCACTCGTTCTCACACTCACCACGGGGACCGTCGCGCTCACTCTCATCTTCCAGGGTTTCACCCTGGCCCCTGTCGTCCGCCGCTCCGGCATCGCTCTGGAACCGGAGCACACCGCCCGCGAGGAGGCCCGGACCCGCCGACACATCGCCAAGGCCGCTCTGGACGAGCTCAAACTGCTGGGCGATCTGGATCAGCTCGCCGATCTGGGTACCGCCGCCGAGGCCGCCTTGATACAGGCCCGTCGTCATCTGGAAGCGCGCATCCACCAGGTTGAGGACGCCCACTACAGCGACCCGGACGCTCGTCCTGCCGACGCCTACCGCGAGATACGCCGGACACTCATCGCCATCGAGCTGGCCGAGCTCCAGCGCCTCTACGAAGCGAACAAGATCAGCAACGCCACCCGGCGCCGGATCCAACACGAACTCGACCTCGAAGAAGCCAGCCTCCGCCCCCGAGACTGACTGCCGGCTTCAGTAACCGCATCCATACACTGACGGGGGCCACCATGCACCTCATGTGCTGAACTCGCTGACACTGCTCCTCGTAGCGAAGATCATGCGGGCGTACTCCAGCCGACGATGAATGGACCGGCGCACCGGTCACCCTCGCCCAGGCCCAGTCCGGCGTCTACAAACTTGCCGTCCGGATGGACGAGCACCGGCACCGCATCGACGGGGCAGCGACCACCGTCGGCGAGCTCGCCGCGGTCGAGCCAATCCTCGACATCCCCGGTCAGCACCCCCTGGCCGGACGAGCGAGGGCCGTGTGGACGGGCTGACGGCAGACTGGCGGTGCAACGGGGCCTCGGAGGGTCCCGCCTGACTTCGCGGCCTTGATGACACGACCTCTAACGGCGGCGCATGGGCGGCTTGCCGGTGGCCAGGAGCGGTCCTGCCATTTTGAGCGTGCGCAGCACGGGCGCGGTCTCCAGGGTCCGGATCGCCTCCAGGGTGCCCAGGCGTTCGGTCAGGTAGCGGTGCAGCGCCGCCGGGTCGGGGCACAGGGCATGGGCGGTGAGATTGTGGGGGCCGGTGACGGCGGCCACGTAGGCCAGCTCGGGGTGCCGGGCCAGGGCGCGGGCGACCTGGTCGAGGTGAGCGGGGGCGACGGCCATCCACAGGAGCGCCTGCGTGGCGACGCCCAGCAGGGTGGAGTCGAGTTCCACGTCGAAGAAGAGCTGGCCGTCGGCCCGCAGTTGCTCCAGCCGGCGCGCGACGGTGGCGGGCGACCAGCCGGTGGCCGCGGCCAGGCTGCTCAGGCTTGCCCGACCGTCGCGCTGGAGGGCAGCGAGCAGGTCGGAATCGGCATCGGTAAGAGCCGCCCGCACCCCAGAAGCGGCGGTGACAGGAGCCGTATCAGCTACGGCGGTGCGCAGGCGGCACTGCTGCGTGGCGTCGAGGGCTTGTTGATGGCCGGACCAGGCGGTGGGCCCACCGAGGTAGGTGTGCAGCACGCAGTGTGCGGAGACCGCGGTGATGCCGGCCGTGCGCGGGATGTCGTGCAACAGCAGCGCGTGTCCGGCGGGCCCGTCGGCGGTGGAGGTGTGCACGATCGCGACGATCTCGGTGCCGCCCGAGGCGAGCTTGACCCAGGAGGTGTCGGCGCGGCGGGCCAGCGCGTCGGCAAGGTCCTGGGCGGCGCGCGGGCCCGTGGTCAGCCGCAGCAGCCACTGGGTGAGGCCGCTGCGCTGCGGCTCGGCCAGGCCGACCACCCGCAGCGCAGCGTCTGCACACAGCCGCCGGTATCGGCGGGAGGCCGTCTGCGCCGAGACGCCGAGGACGTCGGCGATCGCGCTGAACGGCGCCCGCCCGTCGATGCGCAGGGCGTGGATGAGACCACGGTCGATGTCGTCCAACATGTGAAAATCATGCATGAGAGACGTTCCAATGGAATGATTCAGCAATCCAGCCGCCCAAAGTGGAGGTGCCCCGGCGGCAGCGCGCACTCTCGGGCGCATGTCGTACTCCACCACCACCCCGTCCCCGCAGCGGCGCTGGGCCGCACTCGCCGTGCTGCTGGTCGCCGAGGCCATGAACCTCCTCGACGCCACCATCATGACCGTCGCCGCCCCCGTGATCCGCGCCGGTTTGGGCGGCCCTGCCGCCAGCATCCAGTGGTTCAGTGCCGCGTATACCTTGCCGTTCGCCGTCTTCTTGATCACCGGCGGGCGGCTGGGTGACATCGTCGGCCGGCGGCGGGTGTTCCGCCTCGGCATGGCCGGCTTCATCCTGGCCTCACTGGGGTGCGCGCTCGCACCGTCCACGGCGGCGCTGATCGCGCTGCGGGCGGTGCAGGGCTCGGCGGCAGCGCTGATCATCCCGCAGACCATCGGCATGATCCGTGCCATGTTCGCCGGCCCAGAACTGGCGCGGGCCATGGGCACCATCGGCCCGGTCATGGGGCTTGCCGCGGTCACCGGCCCGGTGGTCGGCGGCGCGCTGACCCAAGCGGATGTGCTGGGTTCCTCCTGGCGCGCGGTCTTCCTCGTCAACGTTCCGCTGGGTGCCGCCGTGCTGGCGGCCAGCCCGTTGCTGCACGAGGACCGTGCCGCGCTCCGGCCGCGGCTGGACCACACTGGCACGGTGCTGGCGGTCCTGGGCAGCAGCCTGCTGGTCTATCCGCTCATCCAGGGCGGCGCATATGGCTGGCCGGGCTGGTCTTGGGCCATGCTCGCCGCTGGCGGCGCGGTGCTGGCGGGCTTCGCCGCACATCAACGGCGGCGGGCCCGCAGGGGCCGCAGCCCGCTCATCGAGCCGGGCCTGTTCGTCGACCGCGGCTTCACCGCCGCGCTGGTGTCCAGCGTGCTGTTCTTCTCTGTGGTGGGCGGTCTGATGCTGGTGGCCGTGATGCAGATGCAGCTGGGCCTGCACCGCGACGTCCTCTCGGCCGGCTTCACGCTGCTGCCCTGGTCCGCGGCGATGGCGCTGTCTTCCTGGGCCGCCGGCGCCTGGCTCATACCCCGGTACGGGGCCCGGGTCATGAGCGCCGGCCTGCTGGCCCTGCTCGCCGGAGTCGTATCGGCCGCCGCGGTGTACGCCACCAGCCCGCCCGCCTCCTACCCCTGGCTGCTGCTGCCCGCGCTGGCCATGGCCGGGATCGGTCAGGGCCTGTACGCCGTGCCGTTCTTCACCACCGCCCTACATCGAGTCCGCCCACACGAGACGGGCTCCGCCGCCGGCCTGCTCAACGCGGTGCAGCAACTCGGCGGCACTCTCGGCGTCGCCCTGCTCGGCAGCCTCTTCTTCCATGACGCCGCGCCCGGCGACCCCACCCCGGCCGCCGCCGCGCTCACCGGCGCCCGCAACGCCTTCTGCCTCGCCGCCGCGCTCATCCTCGCCACCGCAGTGACCACGGCCATGATGCTCCCGCGGCGGCGCCCATCGCCCACGAGCCCGGATCAGCCCGTCGTTCCCGATGCCACGGCCAGGTGACAGCTTTGGAGCGGAGGGCCGTAACCCCATCAGGGCTTCGTGACCACGACCTTCTTGGGCTGACGGGGGACGGTCTTGGCCTTGTCGAGGCGCCCGTACACCGTCGATCGCGGGACGCCGAACATGTCGGCGATCTGTTGGACGGTCTTCTCCCGCTCGGCGTAGAGCCGTTGGGCGAGCGCGGCTTGCTCCTCGGTGAGCTTCGGGCGGCGCCCGCCGACCCGCCCCGGGCCCGCGCGGAGGTGAGCCCGTCCTTGTCGACGGCGGTTTCTTCGCCGAAGTGCCTGGACAGGGCCGCGTCGACATCCGGGGTGCAGGCTGCGAAGAAGCCGTGCAGCTCGGACAGCAAGCGCGTAGTTGACCTTGGTCGACAGGTCGGTGGCGTGTGCGCGGTCGATCGGCCCGAGGTAGTCGATGCCGGTCGTCGGCTTGGGCAGTTCGGCCGGGACCTCGGACTTGGCCTTGGGGGTGGTTGTTGCGCCTGATCCGGAGCGGCAGCGCGGTGCCGGCGTCGGCGCCGTCGACGCGGACCTGGAGGAAGGTCAGGTCGAACGGGTCGAAGACCAACTCGACCTTGCGGCCGACCAGTTGCGGGTCGACCTGGTAGCGGTTGCCGTGCAGGGAGACCGTGCCGGTCTTGGCGACCGTGCGGTGCTCGGACCAGCGGAAAGCCTCCACCAGATCGGACGGGTGTTTCCGGCGGTGGTAGCCGTTCTCTGTCTTCGGCGAAGCCCCAGCGGTGGCCGACCACCGCCCGGGAATGGTCGTCGATGAAGGCGAAGAGGTAGGTCTTGAGGCCGTCGATCCGCGGCCCGTGCAGGGCATCGCCCGTATAGAGCTCGTTGGGGCGGTCGGCCTCGAACCGGCCGCCTGACGGCCTGGCTATCGGACTTCTCCGGGAGCGTGTGCCGGATGCCCCGGCGCCGCAGGTACTCGCGGCACGGGCCAGGCCGTTGCTGTATTCCTTGTCGGCCGCGATGCTGTCGGGCTTCGTGCGGGGCCGGCCCGGACCGACCCGCGGCACGCGGATCTTCGCCAGCACCGTCTGAAACTGTGTGCAGTCCGCCCGCTGTCCGCCGGTGCCGACCAGGGACAGCGGGCGCAGCGGCCGTTCGCGCTCAGGTGGAGTTTGCTGATGAACCCGCCTCGCGAGCGGCCCAGGCCCTCACCTCCTGCACCACCTCCACCACCCGGGCGAGCAGGCTTTGCCACGGTGTTTCGCCCAGTCGACCTCGCCCGCGACGTCGGCAGCGGCCTGGACCTGCTGCAGCAGACGCTCCCACGTGACGTCGGCCGACCACAGCCGGTGGCGTTGATAGACGGTCTTCCAGGGGCCGAACCGCTCGGGAAGATCCCGCCGATGCACCCCACTTCACACCCGGTGCAGGATCCCATCGATCACCTGTCGATGATCCCGCCATCGGCCACAACGGCCATTGCTCACCGGCAGGAACGGCCGCAACCGTTCCCACTCGGCATCTGTCAGATCGCCGCGCCCCATGCGCACAACAACGACCGCGGCACGGGGCGGTCACGGTGATCGCCCGGACAGGTCCCAGCAGTCCGCCACGGGGCTTGCCCAATACGGCCTTGCGCGGGCCGCACACCCCGTCGGCAGCCCGTCACAGTCCCGGCCCGCTTGCTGAACACGGGCCGCTCCACAGGGATCCCCGACCTGGTCGGCAGACTCTCTTCCGGCGCCCCGAAGCATCACAGTCCCCCAGGGGGACAAGACGTCGGCCATTAAGAAAGGATCTTGCACAGCGGGTTCCCCTTCCGCTTGCGCGTTGCTGACTTGGGATGCGTGCCTTGGATGCGGTACGGCAGTCAAGCGAAGCGGTCCCGAGGGAGGCAAGCGTGTGCGACGGGCACGCGCGAGGCGTCGGTTCCCACCCCATGCCCTCCGTACGCGCCCCCCTGTGAACCGCGCACACGGGTGCGGCGTCGGCCGGAACGCTGGAGTCCGCAGCGAGTCGGCGTGCCCGTCCACCGAGGGCCGGTCGGCCGCAGGCAGCCGGTGCACCCCAACCGGCATCGGGACCACCGTCGCGCGTGGCTCGCTCGCCGTGTCCGGGCGGGACGGGGATCGCCTTCGAGCGGGTTGGGAGAGCCCTCGGTAGCGTCCTCAAGGCTCCGGGCTACCGAATTTCACAGGCTCACAATCTTGCTCCTTGTGCATGTGACTGCCCGCCTCGTTCCTCTCGACGGCGCTGCGCCAGCCTGGTGTTCTTGGGGCGCGGTCGAAAACCTCTGACCTGATCGCTCATGCAACGGAACAGGTCATGGCGCCCATGCCGCCCCTGCACCGGTGCGCCAGTTCGACGGCACTGCCACCGACGGACACGCCACCGTGCTGCTGCACGCCGGCGCAGGCTCGGTGCACCTGGCATCTCCATCGGACGGCGCTCATGGAGGTGCCGCTCGATTCCACACGAATGGCGGAGCATGATGAGTAACCTGATCGAATTTCCCGCAGACATCGCTCAGCACGCCGACCCCTATGGGTTCATGAGCGACCTGAGGGAACAGGCGCCCGTGGTACCCGTGTTGTGGCGCGGCACCCTCCAGACCTGGCTGGTGACGCGTTACGACGACTGCTGCGAAGCCCTCGCCAACCCCGTACTCAGCCACGAGACGCGCTTCGTGCAGACCGAACTGTCGGCACACTTCGGCAACGATGTTGCCCCGTTTCTCAAGCTGGAGAGCAACGATCCGCCGGAACACACACGTCTACGTCGGGCTGTCTCCAAGTTCTTCGCGGCTCGCTGCACCGAGGGCCTCGCACCGGCCGTCGAGCGGATCGTCACCGACCGGATCGACAGCATCGATGAGGATGAGGTCGACCTGATCGGCATCCTGGAGAAGCCACCGTTGTTCGTGCTCGGTGATCTGTTCGGCGTGCCCGTGGAGGACCGCGGAGAGCTGTACGAACTGACAGCGTCCTTCTTCCAGCCCTTCGACGATCCCGAATCAGGACATGCTGCAGCCGACGCGGCCCGCCGGATGACCGACTACCTCTCGGAGTTGGCCGATCGCTACCAGCGGGAACCGGATGACAACCTGTTCAGCGCCATGGTGAACGACACCGACGTCATGGCTCGGTTGTCCTTGGGCGAACTCGCCGAAATCTGTACGGAGCTGATAACGGCGGGAATTCATGGCGCGATTTCCATGATCGGGAACGGCGTGCTGGCACTGCTGCGCAATCCTGACCAGATGGCGGTGTTGCGTCGTCGCCCCGAACTTCTTCCGCCCGCGATAGACGAGCTCATCCGCTACGACGGCTCCCTGCTGGAGAAGTACAAGTTCACCAAGGAAGCCGTCGACATCGCCGGCACCCGCATACCGGCCGGACGGGTCATACTGCTATGTCTCGGAAGCGCCAACCGCGATCCAAGGAAATTCGATCACCCTGATCGGCTGGATGTCGAACGAGGCGAGGTCAGCCATCTTGGATTCGGGTACGGAATCCACCACTGTCTGGGTTACCGGATGGGCAAACTCATCGGTGAAGTCGTATTCCGCACTCTGCTCGACCGCTACTCGGAAATCACACTGCAGGAGTCTTCGCAGCAACTTCGCCACAGCAGGACCACGCTGCGTCGCCTTGCGGAACTGCCGGTGAGGTTGCAGCGGCGATAGTCCGTGTTCTGCGACGAACAGAAAAGCCCCTGGGCGAAAGCGTCTATCGGAGGACGGTGGAGAATCATGCGCCGCAGTGGACTCGTGAGTAGTCGACGCAAGGAGATCGACACTGCGGCCACTCTGGTCAGAGACCGCCCGACCTGGCTGTTCTACGGCCAGTTTGCGGTTTGGGGATATTTCGGGTATGGATTCGGTCCGGCAGTGCCGATGATCCGCGACGAATTTCACCTCAACCGAGCCGCCGCCGGGTTGCATGGAAGCGCCATGGCAATCGGCACACTCGCCAGCGGTGCCGCGTTGCCGTACCTGGTCCGGCGCCTCGGACGGGGGCGTACATTGTGGCTGGCATTCGCCGGCATCGCCGTTTCCGTCATCGTGCTGAGTTTGGCACCCAATCTTGCCGGCACGTTGTCAGGTGCGGCTCTGGCGGCTCTGGCGGGCTCGACCCTGAGCGGGTGTGTCATCGCCTTCCTCGCCGACCACCACGGCAAGGCCGGCCCCGCGGCGATCAGCGAGGCGATGGCGGCGAACGTCGGCATGGGACTGCTCGCGCCGCTCATGCTCGCCGCCGTCGGATGGCGGGCGGGCCTTGGCGTCACCGCCGCACTGGTGGTCGTGGTCGCTGTGCTGGCGAAGGCCGGGGGAGGGGCACGCACCCCTGCGACGTCTGTGACGTCTCAGGGCGCGCGTGCTCACGGGAGGCTGCCCAAGCAGTACTGGTTGGCCTGGTCGGTGATCGTCCTGTGCATCAGCACCGAAGTGTGCTTGTCGCTGTGGATGTCCGATGAGTTGCGCGTGCAGACTGGTATGTCGGCAAGCTCTGCGGCGGCCGCTGCGTCAGCGTTGTTCGGCGGGATTCTCGTCGGCCGATTGATCGGTGGTCAGATGGCCGGCCGGTACGGCCGCAGGCGACTCCTGCTCGCCGTCATGGCCGTAGCCGCTGTGGGGTTCGTGGTTTTCTGGGCCCCGAGCGTTTCCTGGTTGGCGGTGAGCGGGCTGGGGATTACCGGCCTCGGTATCGCACTCCAGTACCCGCTGGCCGTGGACCTGGCGGTTGAGGCCTCGGCTGGCCGTCCCGACCTCGCTGCCGCCCGGACGCAATACGCCTTTGGGCTCTCTTTCGGTGTTGCGCCCCTGGCCCTTGGCGTAATCGCCGAGAAAATCGGCATGCATCACGCCTTCCTGCTGGTACCGACGCTCTTGGCGGCGGCAGCGAGCGGCGTAGTGCTACTGGGAACTACGGGCAGGACCACGGCGCTTGGGGCGCCGGGACATACACGTGAGGCTGACACCGCCGCTTCGCCTTCCCCTTCTTCGGCTCGGCGGTCTTCCGTCATCAGGGAGGCCGCGGGAACTGACGTGCAATCTGATGAAGCGCACTGACAGCGGATCCCGGCAGAGACGCATGAGGCAGAGCGGCGGAGGTGGTCATGAGGGGCCATCGATCACGGCTGGCGCCGCCCGCTCCGGCCTCTTCATCCGCCCGCCTCCTCCTCGCCACCGCCACACGCCGGCTCACGCCGGCTGCGGCCCCACCGCAGCCGCCGGCCTCGACCTCGCCGGATCGCGGGTGACTGCATGCACCGCCGCCGACCGCTCCCGGCGGCCCGTCGCACGGCCTGCACCGTGCCGGCCGCACGGCCCCGACCAACCAGCCCGGCCCAGTGTGCACACCGGGCTTCCGGACCCCGGCCGCACCCTTGCGGGTGTCACGACCGGCAGTCGGACCGACGCCGCGGCCACGTGCGTGGCCCGCACCCACCATCCGTACAACGCCGGTGTACCACGCGCTGTCTTCACCATGGGCAGCCGAGCAGCCGAGCAGCCGGCATCACCCACCGCCGCGCCAGACCGCAGTATGCCTCCCGTTGCTCCTACGACCTTCGCACTCGTCCGGCCGCCGTGGCTATGACGGTCGCGGTCCCGCCGGCACGCGCGCGCTAATCCGCGCAGGAGTGGCGACCTGATGGCACGCCATCACTACGGCTGACACCCAGCGCTCCTTCTACCGGCGCGGTACTACCGGACCCGCTGACTCCGATCTGTGCCGACGGCCGTACCACACAAGACTCCGACAGGGCATGACCATGACATTTCGCGAAAGAATCCATCTGATCTGGGACTGGAACGGGACGCTCCTCCAGGATCAGCAAGCCAGGCTTGTGGCATGCAACGAATCCCTCGCCGCCGCCGGACTGCCCGCCATCGACATGGACACCTACCGGCGAACCTACCGCGTCCCCGTACCCGACTTCTACGCCGTCCTGATGGGGCGTCGGCCTACCGCAGTGGAATGGCAACTCCTCGACAGCGTGTACCAGGAGAGCTACGCCCGCCAGCTGCCGCACTACCGCCGCCTGATGCCCGGCGCACGTCAGGCCCTGCTCAACTGGCAAACCGCAGGCGGCACCCAGAGCCTGTTGAGCCTGCACACACACGACCTTCTCCTCGCCGAGATCACCGCTCTCGGCGTCGGCAGCTTCTTCCGTCCCGCCGAAGGCCGCCTCGGCCCCACCGGCGGAACCAAGGCACGCGCCATGCGACGGCACCTCCAGCGCCTTGGTGTCGAACCGGCGGACGCCATCGCGATCGGCGACACCCTCGACGACGCGTACGCCGCTCAATCCTGCCAACTTGCCGGTGTCATCCTGTTCACCGGAGGCTCACAGCACTCGGAGAACCTGAAAGCCGCCGGCGTTCCGCTGGCCGGCACACTGCCCGAGGCTGTCAGCATGGCCCTGGAACTCCGGGCCACCCACAGCGTGAGCGAGCCACACGCCGCGACCTCCACGGGGCCGACAACCGTCGAATGGACTCCGAGACACCCCCACTCAAGTTGACGACGCCGTCGATTGCCTCTCTCGGCTGTTTCTGAGCGCATCCCATGCCGTCGGCACATCGGCGGGGTCGAGCTCGCGCCAGAATCGGTGAGCCACGATCTTCCCGACGAGTTCGGCTGCCCGCGCCCGCAGCCGGGCGACCGTGGCGGCGTCGTCTGTGTTCCTTGGTTCGACTGGCCCTGGAGGACTGCCGAAGCAGTTCTTCAAGGCGTCGTGGACCTCATCCAGTTCCGTCTGGGCATCGATCAGATCTTGAGGGTATTTGTACGAGATCACCCCTCGAACAGTTGTGCATGGTTGCCGTAGATCAACAGTACGTCCGCCCTCTTGGGTCATCCTTCGTGACCTCTCCTGCTGTCGACCGTCACGGCCACCACGTCGATGCAGGCGGCAACCGCGCCTATCGGCACCCTGCCCCGACGGCGAGCCCTTATGCATCTTTTTCGGCTCTGACCGTTCTTCAACCTGCCCTGCATGTAATGGGGGGACGGCGGGACGAGTTCGTGCAGACCGAGGCGGGCCGTGCCCCGGCGAGCGAAATACCCCTTCTTCGCTGGTTGTGTCCTGGTGCGGATGCGAATGTTTTGTGGATTATGTAGAGATGCAAGATCCTTTTGATGTTACGGAGTCCTTATCTGGACGGAAGATCGGGGCGGCGCCGCCTGGTGACCGGGTGTCAGATGAGGAGCGTCGACTCGGCCAGGAGTGCGGCGACCTGGGGGTGCCGCTGATGGGGCCGCAACTGCTCACGAAGCGTGTGGAGATGGCGGGTGGCGCGGGCGGAGTGGAGGGTGGGGTAGGCGGTGAGGAATGTCCCCCAGTGGGGGAGGGCTTGATCGAGGTGCCCGAGACGGAGGTGGGTTTCGGCGAGGTACGCCCGGGTCAGGATGGTGGCGCGATGTTCGGCTGGTGTGCGCAGGCGCAGGGAAGTGGCGAGGGCGCGGACGGCGCCTGCGGGGTCGCCGAGGGCTGTGAGGGTCCGGGCGCGCTGATAGTGCAGGGCACCGGGCGGGTAGGCGGTGAAGGGGCCGGGTGCCGCGTCGGCCCGGGAGAATAAGGATTCCGCCCGAGCCAGGGCGGCCAGGGCGGCATAGCGGTCGTAGTGGGCTTGCACTACCGCCAGATGGGCTTGGGCGTAGGCCTGGACGGCGGGCGCGGCGCGGCGGGCATAGACAGCGGCCTGGTCGGCAAGGTTGAGAACTGCCGTGCTGTGGTGGCCGAGGTCGTAGGCGTGGGTGGCCATAGCACGCAGGATGATGGCGAATGTGGCGGAATCGCCGGCATCGGCGGCTAGCTGGGCCGCGACCTGGTGGTAGTGCTGCGCGGTGCGGTCGTGCCCGCTGTCGGCGCACATCGTGGCGAGCAGCAGGGTCAGCTGAGCGGCGGCGGACAGCAGATCTCGGTGGAAAGGTTCGCGTAAGCGCGTATACAGCAGGGGGATGACGTCGTGAGCCAGGCAGGCGGCCAGTGCAGAGCGCACAGGCTGCCCGCCGTATTGCTCGGCCGCGCTGTGGAACAGATCGGTCATACCGCGTATGCGCCCGGCTTCGGACGGTCCGAGAGACAGCGCCCCGGGGCCGGCTTCCGGCTGGCGCGGAGGGCGACGAGTGGGCGTGATCTGGTCTGGGAGGGTCAGGGCGGCCAGACTGAAGACGCGGGCGTCGAACGGCATCGGACGGGTGGGGTCGAGTTCGGCACGGGTGAGCCGGGTGAGTTTGTGGACCGGTTCGGCCTGCCAGGAGAGGGCCACAACGCCAGCGGGGGCGTCGGTGAGGCCGGCCTCCTGTGCTGTGATGGGCCTGCCCAATTGGCGGGAGAGACATTCCAGCAGCAGTGCGGGGGCGGGTGGTCTGGGCCGCATACCCTCCAACCAGCGCCGCACTGTGGTGTGGTCGTATGACACCGCTAGGCCCTGCTCGGCGGCGACCGCGCGCAGCGCGCGGGCGAGCTGGGTGGGACTCCAGTCGGCTGACCGTACGAGCGCCTGCAGACGGGTGTTAGGTATTCGCGGCATATGCCTCACCCCCATGGCGGCAACACCACTGGACCACCACCGCACCGGCAGCCATCGCCCTGCGCGCCTGCCGCGCCGGATCCGTGGGCGCGGTGGTGCTCTAAGGGGAATACCCCCGGCGCACAAGTTGCTAACGGCTCATTTCGCTCGGTGTGACCTTGCTGCAGCGGGTGGTGCCGCTGGCTCCGGTGCCACCCGTCAGTACGGACTGGGCACCGGGATCACCTCTGTCCGTCATGGATCTACTTCTGGCCAGTTCTTCAAAAGTGTCCGATTGGGAGTAGCTGCGTCGCTACTGTGACTTCGGGCGTTGAGGGCTGGGCCGGTTCGCCATCGGCCGGGGCTGCGGGGGAATTGGATGGCCGAAATCGGTGAGCTGTTGGCAACCGTCTGCCGCGAACTCGGCGGGGGCGGGCTGCGGGCGATCGCCGTTGATGCCGGGGCGGCCGAACCCCTGGACCGAATCCTGGCCGAACTGCGCGGCGACGTAGGGCAGGAGCGCCTGGCCGCCGCACTGCTTGAACTCCACGCGGCGTTGATCCGGTACGGAGTCGCGGGCGGGCTTGCCCCGACTGTCAGACGGCAGTACCGGGCCTCGCCTGCCTCCTCTGCCGGGAGCCTTCCGACGATCGAGGTCTGGGCCTGCCCGGCCGGCCGGTGCAGCCGCTGGCACGCTGTCGCCGACGCTCTCGACGAGCCACCCACGTGCGAGGTGACGGGTACGGCACTGACGCGTAAGCACATTCGATGGTGACATCCCTGCTCTCCGAGCTCGGCAAGAGGCTCGCGGAGCGCTGGGTGAGCGTGCTGGTGGGCCCGGGACTGCTGTTCGTCGGCGCCACGGCGGTCGCCGGGGCACTCGGGCACCGGCAGGCACTGGACCCCGGTGCTCTGCGGACGTGGATGACCGGTCGGGCGGGTTCCCCGCACGCCCGCGACACGGCGACTGTCGTCCTCGTCGTGTGCGCAGTGCTCGCCGCATCCGCTCTGGCCGGGCTGGCCGCCACCGTCCTCGGAAGCGCCGTTGAGCTCCTGTGGTCGTTGGAAGGCGACCGCCGGCCACTGCGTTGGCTCGCCGACCGGCGGCGCCGGCGGTGGGAGGCAGCCGGCCGGCGACTGGGGGCAGCCGTCTCCGCTGCCGTCGGCCCCGCTGCCCCCGAGACCGCGGCCGATCACGTACGGTCGATGATGGTCGCGCGGGACAGGATCAGCCTCGTGCCGCCGCAATACCCAACCTGGACCGGGGATCGGTTGCACGCACCGGACACGCGCGTGCGCGACGCTTACCATCTCGATCTCGGTACCGCCTGGCCCCGGCTGTGGCTGGTGATGCCGGACACGGCCCGGACTGAACTGGCTGCCGCCCACGATGCCTACACGGCATCCGCACGCCTGTGGGGATGGGCGGTGCTCTACGCCGCGCTGGGCACACGGTGGTGGCCCGCGGAGCTGGTCGCCCTCGTCGCCGCCACCACGGCATGGTTGCGTTCCCGTGCCGCTGTCGCGGCGCTGGCCGAACTGACCGAGTCTGCAGTCGACTTGTACGGCAAGAACCTCGCCACCGAACTCGGCGTCCCGCACGCCGGTGCGCTCACCCCCGAGGTCGGCTTCGCCGTCAGCCAACGACTCCACAAGGGCCACATCTCCCTCGCCGACGCCGAGCCCCCGCCGATCGCAGGAAGGACACCGCTTCAGTGACAGAAGAGCCTTCGCCAGCACAGCGGCAACCGGACATCCTCGGCGCGCTGGTGGACGACCTGTGGAAACGCATCGACGTGTGGCGGGAGTGGCAGGACCCGAGACCGATCCTCGACCCCCAGGTCGTCGAAGCGACCCGGCAGGTCAGGAGACTCGCCGACCAGGCCGAGGACCCGGTAGCGGCGATCACGGCGAGGCACGCCGTCGGCTGGATCCACTACTACCGTGCACTGGCCGGCCCGGAAGGCGACGATCGCGGGCAGGACACCTTTGAGGCGCTGAGGGTGTTCACCTGGCTTTGGGACAATGCTCCGGAGCACATCGCCCAAGGGCTGGTACCACCGGAACTTGTGGAGCTGCTGCGCCAGAGCGCCGAAGCACACCGCGGAATGCCCGAGGCGCCGGAGGCGGCCGCACACGTGGCAGGCATCATCCTTGAGGAGGGGACCGGCCGGAACGACCCGACGGCCCTCGACAGAGCGATCGGCCAGATGGCAGCCCTCGCTGAACGCATCACCGTCGGCCACCCTTACCACCCGCTGTGTCTCGCCTACTCCGCCGTTCTGCTGCGCACCCGGTACGAGCGGGTGGGCAACCCGGAGGATGTAGAGGAAGCAGTACGGCTCGCACGGCGGTCCCTGAACGAGGGCACCACCTCCGACCTGAAGATCACCTGCCTGTCCGCCCTGGCCAACGCGCTCACGGCCCAAGGGCGTACCCAGGACGATCTCCGGGGCGTCGAGGAAGCCGTCGAGCTGCTGCGGGAGGCAGTCGCCTTAGCCGAAAACACCGGCTACCCGGACATGACGGCACTGCTGGGGTCACTGGCGGCCGCGCTGGGGACCAAGGCCGAACACACGCAAGCCATGGCCGACTACCAGGAAGCCGCTGAAGCTGGCGAACGCGCCCTGCACAGCGCCGTCCCCGGAACGTCCGTACACCATGACCTGGCCCGGAACTTGACTCGCACGGCTCACCACCTGGCACGGCTGACCGGTCGGACGACGCTCCTGGACCGCTTGGCCGAGACGCTGTCGGCGGTCGGTGGCGAGGGACCCGACCGTGCCCGCCCGCTCGATGCGCTGGCCCATCTGCTGATCCAGAGGTTTGAGACGACGGGAGATCAGGGTCATCTCGACGCAGCCGTGAGCGCGGCCCGGGAAGCCCGGAAGGCAGCACGCTCGGCGGCCGATTGGCTGGAGTTCACCCTCACTCTCACCATCGCCCTGCAGATCCGCACGGACCACGTCCAGGAGCAGCAGGACATCGACGAACTGGTGACCCTGGCTGAGCAGGTCGTGCACCACATGCCGGCCGGCGAGGGCCGACGTGCCATGGCGCTGTCAGTCCTGTCGGTCGCATTGCGAACCCGCTTCGAGCTCGAGAAGCGGTGGAGCGACCTGGAAGCCTCTGTCAGCCGCGGACGTGAATCCCTGGCCGCTGCGGGGCCCGCGGTCCGTGAGGGATGTCTCAACAACTTCATGCTGGCGCTCAAGACCCGCTACGAGGCGCGCGGCACACTCACCGACCTCACCGAGGCGATCGAGCTCGGCAGACAGGCCGTCACGGCCAAGCGGTGCGGCCCCGCGGTCAGATACACACTCGCCCATGCACTGATGACGATGTACCAACGGACCCTGGACAAGGATCACGCCCTGCTCAACGAAGCCATCGAGGAAGCCGGAGCGTCGCTCGAGGCAACCGAAGAGGGCTCCCCGGCCTGGGCACTGCGGGCGTCAATGTTCGGCACGCTGCTCCGCAACCGATACCAGCGCGATGGCAGTCCCACGGACGGCACCCGCGCTCTCGCCCTGACCCAAGAAGCCTTGGACCGCACGCCCCCGACACACCCGGACCGCTGGCGCCGGATCATGTCGGTTGCGAACACGCTGCATGCCCTTGCCGGCGCCTCGTCGTCGGCCGAGACGATGGCCGAGGGAATCGCACTCGTCCGGCAGGCGCTGGAGGCCGCCCCGGAAGGGGCGTACGAGCGCCCCAAGGCGCTGCTGAATCTGGCCCTGAGGCTGTGGGATCTCTTCCAGCTCGACGGCTCTCGGACACGGACGCGCGAAGAGGCCATCGACCTGTGCCGCACCCTCACGGGCATGTCCGACGCGCCCACGCACATTCGCATGGAGGCCGCGCGGAACTGGGGCGTGCACGAAGTGCTGCGCAGTGGGAATCCGGCCACCGCCCTGGAGCCGTTCGCAGCGATGATCGACCTGCTGCCGACGTTGGTCTGGCGGGGCGCAGGCCGGCGAACCCAAGAGCGTCTACTGAGCGAATCCGCCGGACTGATCAGCGCGGCGGCCGCCGCCGCGATCGCGGCCGGTGACCCTGCCCGCGCGGTGGACCTTCTCGAACGAGGCAGAGGGATCCTGTGGGCGCAGCGGTCACAGGACCGGTCCGAGCTGTCGGCGCTGCGCGCGGCCGCACCCGAACTGGCCGACGAACTGGAAGCGGTCCGACGGGAGTTCGCAGACTTGCCAGATGACGACTCGGGTGAGGAGCTGGGACCGACACGCGTCGGGACGTCAGACCGCCGGGTCGCTCTGGCGATGCGCTGGGACTCCGTCGTCGCCCGCGTGCGCGCCGGGCCGCGTTTCGAGACCTTCCCCCACGTCGCCACCGCGGAGCCGGGTACGGCCGCCGCCGCAGGCCCCGTGGTGATGATCAACCTGCACCACGGCGGCTGGGGGAACCACGCCATCCTGGTGACCGCGGACGGCATCAAGGCGGTAGAGCTTCCGGTCGACGATGCAAAGGCCGTGGAGCGGATCACGGAGTATTTGGGCACCCTTCATGACGCGGACCGTGATGCGGGGATAGCCGTTCAGCACCGGCTTGAGAAGACCATCACCGACACCCACAAGTGGATGTGGGACACGATCGCGGAACCTGTTCTGACCGCCCTCGGGTTCGACCGGGCCCCCGCAACTGGCGAGCCGTGGCCCCGTCTGTGGTGGTGTCCGACCGGAACGACCACGTGGTTGCCGCTGCACGCAGCCGGCCACCACGGTCCGCAGGGCGGCGGACGGACGGTCATGGACCGAGTCGTCTCCTCATACACGCCGACCCTCGCCGCGCTCGCCGCGGTCCACCGCGGCCAGGAGGCCGCGTCCGACGCGGAGAAGGACACCGCGTCCGAACACCGCCGGGAACGCATGCTGATCACGAGCGTGGTGCAGATCGGCGCTGAACCGCCGCTGCGCGGCGTGGCCAGGGACCGGGACGGGCTCGCGGCGCTGTTCGGGGAGGGGCGCACGACCGTCCTCGACGGCCCGGACGCCACGACCCACGCCGTCGTCTCGGCGGTCCGTCAGCATCCCTGGCTCCACATGGGCTGCCACGGCGCCTGGGATCCGTGGCAGCCCGCACGAAGCGGTCTGCGACTGTGGGACGGCATGCTGACCATCGCCCACCTGGCGGCTCTGAACCACCCCCACGGGCAGTTCGCCTTCATCGCGGCCTGCCAGTCGGCCGTCGGCAGCATCGGCGTGCCGGACGAGATGATCAGCTTCGCCACGGCCCTCAGCCACGGCGGATTCCGCCATGTCGTCGGGACCCTGTGGACCGTCGGAGACGAGGATGCCTCGCTGATCACCCGCGGTCTCTACCCGCGACTCATGCCGGGCGGCGAGTTCCACCCGTACGAGGCCGCGGAGGCCCTTCATCATGTGGTGCGAGGGTTGCGTGACAAGATGCCGCAGCTGCCCAGTTGCTGGACACACTTCGTCCACCTGGGGCCATGAGGCGCGCAGCCGCTGGCCGGCGTTCGCACGGGCATCCCTCCACTCCACCACCCCCGCCCTCGTCGAGGCTGTCCCTTGGGGCGTTCCACTGAGCACTTGCCAAGGAGCCCGCGTGCGCCCCTAGGTGAGGCGGTGGGCGGCCGGACCTGGGCCGTCATCGGCGTCGGCGGAGTTCCCGCACGAGTTCAACGACGGCGTGCGGGATGCCGGCGCGGTCCTGCGACGCGGTGTCCTTCAGCGCCAGGTCGGCGATGGTCACCGCGGCGATCGCGAGGATCGCGAGCCCTGCCAGGAGCACCGCTGCCCACCGGATGTCCATGTGTCAGTCCTTCCCCAAGCGGCCTCGACCGCCCCGGACGAGGCGGCCACGAGCACTGTTGCTAGGACCCCGGGGGTCGGCAATGGATGCTGGATCGCCGGATTTCCGGCCGCAAGTCCCCAGGCCACAGCGCCGTCCGGTCCTGGGCCGCCGGATTGCTCCGGATCGGATCAGCACCCGAGTAGAGGAGGGGGAGGGAAGTGAGCACGACGGAAGAACCTACGGGCCGGCGAGCTCTGGAGAGGCAACTCGAGCTGCTCCAGGCCGAGCTGAAGCGGCGGGGGAGGGGGGAAGGCGGCAGGGACCTGTCCCACAAGACGGTCAACGGCTGGTTCCACAAGAAGAGGGGCGCTCGCAGGAGCCCAGGGTGCAGAGCCGTCACGGGGCGCGGCGTGCCCGTGCCGGCCGAGGAGATCAGCCTCGCCGCAGTGATCCGCACGGTGGACGGCCCGTTGGCCAAAGTACGGGACCTGAGCCTGTCGAGCCTCAAGTATCCGGGGGCGGCGGCACTCCCGGACGTGTGGCGGGCGGTGCGTACCAGCCTGCGCCAGGTGTTGGAGACCACTACGATCGCCGATCTCGCCCGCGGCGAACTTCCAGAGGTCGTACGGCACCGAGTGGAGGAGTACACCGCCGATGTCCGCCGTTACGGGAAGTGAACTCTTCTCAACCGTGTTCATTGCAGAATCCGTTGAGCACAGGCCCCGGGGACATGGAGCCCCTTGAGGGCGGTTGATCCGCCTGAGCCCCGAGCTCCCGCCCGAAACCACGGACGGATGTCCATCGCGCTGCCGAGTGAGATGTCGAGCAGAGCCGCGAGCATCCAGGCCCGGTACTCGATCGTGGGCAGCGGCATGAGCAGGGCGAAGCCTCGCTGGAGCTCCACGCCGCGCGAGCAGGGTGACTGGCAGCTCCATCACTGCCTCCAGACCCGACAGCATGACCGGCTGACCATGACGCCGGTGATCCTCGCGAGGACGTGACACCGGGGGAAGGCTGTCGGTGGCAGCTCGGGCAGTGGGGCGAGGCGAGCAAAGCGGTCAGGACGAGGAGTCCGCTTGCCCACAGCGGCCCACGTTTCCCCACACTGGCGAGAGCGGTCGCAGCAATGAGGGAGCCGACGGCGGCGCCGACGTTGAGTGCCGCCGTGGCATAGGCCCCAGCCAAGGTGGGAGCTCCGGCCGCCTCATAAAGGACCCGCGTGATCAACGTACTGCCCACCGCATCCCCCTGAGATGCCTTGGCAGCCCTCGTTCCGGCCGTCGATCAGACCGTGGTCAAGGGGGTGAGTGATCAGCGATGCTCGGGGCGCGGACCTGTGGTTGATGGGGACATTTGAATCTGGCTCTGGCCGCAGTTCCGTGAAAGCGGAGGTCAGCGAGGGGAAGACACCATCCGTCCTTGGGTGCCCGTACCGTCGCGATCAATGCGCTCGGGGACTTAGGGACAGTGGGCGGCTGTCTTGTGAGGATCGACGGCTCGGCCGGTTCATGCCTGGAACTCGGTGAGGTCGATGGCGTGAATGCGAAGCGGGTAGCCGTACACCGGGTGTGTCGTCTCCCGCTCGGGCACCATGCCGAGCTTGCGGATGACGTTCTCGGAGGCGTTGTCACCCACCCGGTTGATGCTGATGACGCGGTCCAGGCCGCGGTCCTGGAGAGCGAACTCCAGTGTGGCGTGGGCGGCTTCGGACGCGTATCCCTGGCCCCAGAACTGTGAGCCGATACGCCAGCTGATCGCCACGGCGGGCATCACCTCCGGCAGGAAGTCGGGCACGGACAGTCCCGTGAAGCCGATCAGTTCGCCCGAGGCCAGCAGCTCGACGGCGAAGAGTCCGAAGCCCTCCTCGTCCCACTCCTCCTCCCACCGCTCGATGTCCTCGGCCGTGTGGTCCAGGTCGCGCACCGAGCCGTCGTCGATCCAGCGCATGACCCGTGGGTCCGCGTTGATGTCCGCCATCGGCGCGAGGTCGTCGTCGTGCCAGCTACGGAGGAGGAGGCGGGGTGTGCGGATCTCGGTCATGCGCCCATCCTGCCAAGACAATGGCCTGATCCGTAATCCGGCGCTGGCCCGCGCTGCCGCTGCGGAACCACGAGGCGTCAAGCCGCCTGCACCGCACACCGTGACGGGTGACTGTCTTTCCTGCGGTGGTCGAGGTCGGTCACGTTGCTCCGAGGGGGTGATGGCTCCATCACGACCTCGGGCCGGACCAGGACGACATCGACAGTTTCCTGCGCTCCCCAGCCTGCGGAAATCGTCCATCCCTCCCGCGGGTGCGCACCCGCCGACGGGGTCAGCCGGCCGGCCAGGGCACGGCCAGCGGCCTGGGACAGGGCGGTGCTGCGGCCGATGTACTGCCGACGGCCTGCGGTGTCGTAACGGCCCAGCAGCACCGTCCGGGGCGCAGCGAGGGATCCGGTGACCGCGCCGATCACCGCCTCGGTGGTGAAACGCACCCTGCGCTTCCGCCACGACCGCACACCCCCGCGGTAGGGCTCGTCCAGCCGCTTGAAGCACAGCCCCTCCAAGCCGGCCGCCGCCCAGCCCGGCCGCTGCTGCGCCATGGTCGGTCGGTGGTCGACGGGCACAAGGTGAACGGGCACCGTCAGGCCGTGGCCGGCGAACAGTTCCTCCAGCGCCCCGCGCCGGCCATTGGCGCGCCACCTCTACCGCAGCCGCCCCGCGCCGGGCGAGGCGCTGCTGAAGGCGTTCGAACGCCGGCCGGTCCCGCTCCCGCACCACCAGCCGTCCAGGCCGGTATCCGCCGGCAGTTGCGCGAGGGCCGCCGCCCGGATCTCGGGGAACGAGGCCGTCATGTCCGTTCTCTGGGCCACGTACCCTGTCGCGGCAAGGACCAGGCACGTGGACCCGGTTGTGGGCGAAGTTCCGGCTCGGGGAGTCAGCGTCGGGGTGTCTGGGATGTTCTGCCGCGAGGGTCGGTTCCTGGGGCGGGCGGAAGAGCCGAGACGCACCGCTGTCAGGAGGCGGCTGGGGAGACGTGGCGGGCCAGCTCCGTGGCCAGCCGTCGCATGACCGTGCGGTTGGCGCGCCGCATCGTGGCCCGGACCACAGGTGCCAGCAGGCGGTCGGCGAGAGGGGCACGTGCCCAGGCGTACATGAACGAGACGCGGGTCCGACCGGTTCGCAGCGGTTCGATGGTGTAGATGCCGTGAGCCAGGCGCCGACCGGCCGCACTGACGTTGCGTTCGACGATGCGCCGCGGTGCGTCGGTTTCGACGACCTCGATGGTGACGCTGGTCTTTGCGCCGGCCAGCGCGGCGGTGACCGTGGCGCACGATCCGACGCCGCGACCGGGGCCGCTGTAGCGCCAGTCGGTCAGGTAGTGGTCGGTGAATCGCTCGTGGTGAGCCATGACATCGAGGAAGTCGTAGACCTGCTCGGGCGTCTGCGGTACGTCGATCGACACGGTGACAGACTGCATGTACCACACGGTACATGCCTCATGTACCAATTGGTACACTCGCGACGTGATGGATGCGGATGACGTGCGATCAGAGGCCGCGCACGGTACGGAGGGGGACCGGCGCGCCCGGCTGGTGGACGCCGCCGTCGACCACGTCGCAGCACACGGCATCGCTGACCTGAGCCTGCGCCGCCTGGGCGCTGCGATCGGCGTCAGTCACCGCATGCTGATCCATTACTTCGGCTCCAAGGAACAGTTGCTTGTCGAGATCGTCAGGACGTCGGAGCGGCGCCAGCGCGATCTGCTGTCCCGGCTGCGGCTGGAGCCCGGTCTCTCACCCGCCGATGTCGCGCGGCGACTGTGGCAGCAGTTGACGGATCCCGGGCTGGCCGGTCAGGAGCGGCTCTTCTTCGAGATCTGCGGGCACGCACTACGGGGCCGCCCCGAGGCCGTCCCGGTCCTCGAAGGGCTCGTGACGGACTGGCTGGAGCCGCTGGCGGCCGCCGAGATGGCCGCAGGGACGGATCCTGCCACGGCCCGCAGCCGCGCCAGGCTGGGGCTTGCCACCGTCCGCGGTCTGTTGCTCGACCTGCTCGCCACCGGTGACCGCCCCGGCGTCGACGCGGCAATGGAGGAGTTCCTCCGGCTGTACTACGGCTCGCAGTGACGGAGTCGCCGATCAGGCTGAGCAGTTGGCCCAGAAGACGCATCGCCTTCGAACAACGGCCGCCGAGGTGGACGTACGACGCTCCGCAGGCTTCCTGAGACACATTTGAGCGTCTGGAGAACCGTCCCCCTTCGGCTCGCCGGCCCACCTGGCGTGCAGTGAGGGGCAGTCCACGGCCACGGTCAGCATCGGCTCGGGCAGGGACCACGTCATGCCGTGATGCCTTCCACGCCGACAGCCCGGCGAACAGCGCACCGCCACCCGGCAGTCGACCGACGCCGACCGGGACTAGATGGATGAGTCCGATGTCCTCAGTGGTCATACGCGATCAGTGAGCGCTTGATCGTGGCGTTGGTGGTCCAGTTGTGCCGGATGGCGGCGGCGAGGGCGAGCAGTCGCTGACCGGTGCGGGCGAACACGTCGGCCTCGGTTCGTGCGCTGTGTTGCTCCAGGCTGAGGTGGCCCTGGTCGCGTGCCCTGGGGCGCATGACCTGGCCCGCTGGTCGGCGCCCGGGAGCGCTGAGCGATCAGAACTGCGAGCGCAGTGCGTCTGGTACCGTCCGGCTCGTTGATCATTTTCAGGGGTGGGGGAGACGACATATGCGTGCTCGGAACTTCGGCGGGTCCGCGGTTGCGGCCGTGATCGCTCTGGCGGTCACCGGTTGCAGCAGTGGTTCGGGTGATTCGAAGGGGTCCGAGGACAGTGGCGCCTCCTCCGCCAGTTCCCCGAGCGCCGTGGCCAAGGCGATCGGCGCTCCCGGGACCGTCACCGTGTCGTGGTGCGACGTGAAGGGCGGCACCAGCGGCGCGCCGAACACCCAGCAGCTGACGCTCGCCTCGTACTCCGTGACAGACGGACAGGAGGTCGCCCGCAGGGTGTCGGTGCTCCCTCCGGGCGCGGACACCGGGATCCTCTGCGATTCCACTCCCACCGGCCAGACAAGCGTCCCGAGCGCCCTGAGGGGGGCCTTCAACAAGGACTTCACGCTGGTCGCTGGTGTGATGCCGGCCCTTCAGCAGTCGGCAGGAAGTTCGGACGGCCCCGCCGTCGCGTTCTCGCTCAAGCCTCAGAGCACGCCGGTCGGGGCCCCGTCCGCCGATCCCGTCACAGCCGGTGCCAAGGACCGTACGCCGGTCTTCCAGAGCGGCACGTCGACGCTGTGGTACGAGAACGGCGACCGGCACGTGATGAGCCGTGACCTCGGCCGGCGGGGCGCCGCCGCCACCGACCGCGGGGTCTCGCACAACTGGGGCTTCGTCCTCGCCGGCGACCAGCCCTGGTCCCGGCTGCCCCTGGGCAGCGACTTCAAGGACGTGATCGTCAACCCGTCCGGCACGGCCGCGGCAGCCGGAGGCAGCTTCGGCAGCGGGATCTGGCTCAAGGATGCCGCCGCGCCCTCATCCGGTGATGAGTACGTCGAGCCGCTGCGCTTCGGTCCGAACTCCTCCGGCACTGGCGACAAGGCTCTGCCCGGGGGCGGCACCGTCCCCCAGTGCACCCCGAAGTTCTGGATCGACGACCACAGCCTCTTCTGCGCCGGCAAGGGCTTCTCCCGCGTCGTGCTCTCGAACTCCCTCGACTCCGTGCAGAAGGTCGAGCAGCTCCTGCCCGACAACGACCGCGACAACCGTGCCGTGGCCCCCTCGCCCGACCTGAAGTCCGTTGTGTTCCTGTCCCGGCAGGGCCAGGACGTCGCCGAGCTGTACCGCCTGGACCTCACCCCCGGGGCCGCCCCGAAGAAGATCGGCACCATCACACCGAACAGCCCCGGCGTGCAGTCGGAACTCCGCCTGGTCGCCTGGCAGTAGCCCTGTCTGTTCCGTGGCCTTGGGCCCCGGGGACCGGTACAGGGGCCCCGGGGTTCCCCGAATGCCACCGCAGGCAGCCTGTGCACCAGGCCAGGCTGCTTGAGATCTGCGACACTGGGCTTCACCGAGGAGAAGTAGCACGCATCTGGCGTTGGCCCCGAATGAGTCCGATGTCCTCAGTGGTCATACGTTGGCCCTGTTCCTGGTGTCGCTCGTGGGCTTCATCCCGGCATATGTACAAGGTGAACTCGCCGGCCTGGCTGCCCTGTCGCCACCCTCCACGGTGTGGGGGATCCTTCAGGCCGTCGGCATCGACCCCGCTCCGCAGCGCTCCGGCCCGACCCGGCGCCAGTTCCTGACCGTCCGGCCCAGGGCATCATCGCCGCCGACCTGCCTCACCTGCACTCCTTCGCGAACGGCTTCGAACTCGACCGCGACGCCGGCGACGCCGGACTCATCGAGGTCGGCCGATGCGGCCAACTGTGAGGCACAGAGTGGCCATGGAGATCGTTCAGGAAGCCGTCGGGCCGTCGGTCGTTCGGGCGTTGTGGCCGGGCATCAAGGGGCGTCGTCGTGCGCCTCCGCTGCGAGTGCGACGCGCCGCAGCAGGTCGGAAAGGGTGCGGCGTTCGTCTTGGGTGAGGGCGCCGAGCAGTCGATATTCCTCGTGGCCGATCACGTCCATCGCACCCAGCCAGGTTGCGCGGCCCGGTTCGGTCAGTTCGACGTCGACGCGACGCCGGTCTGTCTTCGACGGTGTACGGCGCACGAAGCCGCGGCGCTCCAGGGCGTCGAGGCGGCCAGTAACCGAAGCCGGGGCGAGGTCGAGGTCGGCGGCGAGCTCGGACGGGGTCGCCCAGCCCGCGCGGGCGGCGAGCTTGTGCAGGGTGTCGAACTCGTGCCGTTCCAGTTCACAGTTGACCAGCGACCGCTCGCGGACCTTGCTCAGGTGCGAGGTGATCTTCTGCATGCGGGTCACCGCGCCCTCGATGTCCGGATCGAGATCGGGCAGCACCGTCTTCCAGCGGGTGACGTGCTCATCCGTCCAGTCCTGCCCCGTGGGCGCGATCCGCTCCATGACTCCAGGATACGGCGCGACGCTTCAGCCTCTTATATTTCGACACCAGATATTTCGTTGACGAAAGTTCGATGCCGAAATACATTCAGGTGTATGTCACACCGACTGCTGCGCAACCGTCCTTTCCAGCTGCTCTTCCTGGGGCGATCGCTGTCCCTCGTCGGCGACGCCGTCGTGCCCGCCGCGCTCTCCCTCGCCGTCCTGCGGGCCACCGGCTCCACATCCGCCCTCGCACTCGTCCTCGGTTGCGCGATGGTCCCGCGACTTCTGCTTCTCCCCCTCGGCGGAGTCGTCGCCGACCGGTTCAACGCCCGGACCGTGGCACTCACGACCGACCTCGTACGCGGTGCCGCACAACTCTGCATCGGCTTCCAACTCCTCGACCATACGCCGGTGTTGTGGCAGATCGCGTTCGCCGCGGCGGTCGGCGGGGCTGCTTCCGCGTTCGCCATGCCGACCCTGCCGCGGCTGATCACCGGCACGGTGCCGGACAAGGACCGGCAAGCCGCCAACTCCGCGCTCGGCGTGGTCAGAAGCGCCACCGGCCTCGGCGGCCCGGCCCTTGCCGGCGTACTCATCCTCGCCGCGGGACCCGGATGGGCGTTCATCCTGGACGCCATTTCCTTCGCGGCCAGCGCATCCCTGCTCGCCGTAATCCGCATCGCGCACGTCCCAGTCGGGCACCGCCCCCTCCGCACCGACCTCGTGGAAGGCTGGCAGGAGGTCCGCAGCCGTGACTGGTACTGGACGAGCCTGATCGCGCACGCCGTCTGGAACGGCGCCGCGGCCGTGCTGACGACGCTTGGACCCGCATTGGCCGTACGGCAGTTGGGCGGTGAGCAGACCTGGGTGGAGATCCTCCAAGCCGGCGCAGTCGGACTGCTGCTCGGCTCCCTCCTGGCCGGACGCGCCCGCCCCCGCCGTCCGATCCTCGTGGCCAACCTGGGCCTCGCGACGTATGCCCTGCCCCTCGCTCTCTTCGCAGCCGGCGCCCCGGCCGTTGCCGTTATCGCCGCCTACGGCCTCGCCCTCGCCGGCCTCGGCTTCCTCAATCCTGTCTGGGAGACCTCCGTCCAGGCTGCCATCCCGCCCGGCGTGCTGGCCCGCGTCACTTCGTACGACTGGCTCCTGTCCCTGGGCGCCATGCCCCTCGGCTACGTTCTCGCCCCGCTCGCGGCGAGCGCGTGGGGCCCGCAGGCTCCGCTGTGGGCCGCAGCGGCCGTGGTGGGCGTGGCTTGCGCCGGAACCGCAGGCGTACCGGGCGTCCGCCGCTTCACGGCCACGGACAACGTGGCCGACCCCCTCACACCGGCGACCGCATCCAGTGGCCAGCACAGGGACGAGCACTCGGCCGAACCGGCGCGCACATCAACTGGTCACAGCACTAGCCAAGGCCCGTCTGATAATTGATCTTGACAGACGGGGTGTGGGACCGGATGCGACGGCTCGGCCGCAGCTTGGAGGTCATTGGTCACCATCACCTGAGCCAGTCTGGCCGCGACGGTGATCACGATGCCCCACCCCGGAGCATCGAGATAAGCCTCATCTCGGGCGCAGCGACCCACGGACTCTTGCACCGCCGAGTAGACCGTTCCCAACTCTTGCATGAGCGTGACCTCCTCCTCGGTCCGAAGGCTTTTGCCCAACCATGGAGCGGGGTCGTCAGCGTTGCAGAAGTCGTCGAACAGCACGTTGATCACGTAGTCCAGGTCCTCATGCTCCTCCGGCTGCAGCCACACGTCGCGTTGCCACGAGGGACTCGCCAGAGCGAGAACCGCCGGAACGACATGCAGACGAAAATCGGGGAACTCAATGCCGTGATCAGTCACCCAGCCAGGCTACTGAGGCGGTGAGGGACGCAGCGTTGTCCGATCACGGAACTGCGGACAGAGCCTTGAAAATCCCCACCTCGTACTGAGGGACTCGCCAAACCTGCTCAGATGATCTCCCCACTTGGCGATCTGCGGCGGCCCCCTTGGCCGCGCCGGTCGTGGCTGCCAGACTGCGGCGGTGAACATTCGGGGGGATGGGCGGGTTGGGCCGCAACCGTTCGCGTTACGGCCGGTCGCGTTCGTGGCGGCTGCTCTCGCCGCAGTGTTGATCGCGCTGTCTGGGCGGTACGGCTTTCATCGCGACGAGCTCTACTTCCTGCTCGCCGGCCGACATCCGGCCTGGGGCTACGTCGACGAGCCGCCGCTGACCCCGTTGCTCGCCCGGGCCGGCGCCGCCGTATTCGGCGCGAGCCCGACAGGACTGCGGGTCATACCCGCCCTGCTCTCCGCATGCTCCGTGGTGCTGACCGCCCTGCTGGCCCGGGAGCTGGGAGCCGGTCGTGGCGGGCAGATTTTCGCGGCTGGGTGCTGTGCCTGCTCGGGGTATGTCCTGGCCATTGGCCACTTGCTGTCCACCAGTACCTTCGATCTGACCGCCGAGCTGGGCGTCCTGCTCCTGACCCTTCGGCTGCTGCGGACCAGAGACCCCCGCTGGTGGCCGGCCCTGGGCGCGATGATCGGGGTGACACTGCTGAACAAGCAGCTCGTCCTGTCGCTGCTCCTCGCACTGCCGCTGGGTCTGCTGGTGGCCCGCCCCCGGCGCGAGCTCGCGCGGCCCCCTCGGCCCGACAGTGCAGGGCTGCTCCTCGGACCGCTGCTCGCGCTGTTCCTCGCGCTCCTCATATGCGCACCCACACTCTGGTGGCAGGCCACGCACGGCTGGCCCGAGCTGAAGGTGGCCCGGGTTCTCAGCCACGTCCAAGGCGTGTCGGGACGGCTGCTGTTCCTGCCGCTCCAGTTGCTCCAGTTCTCCCCGGTCCTCGTTCCAGTCGCGATAGCCGGCCTGCGTCGGCTGCTCCTCGATGACGAGCTGCGCTGGGCCCGGCCGCTGGCGCTCGCCTACCCGGCGCTCTGCATCCTGGTGCTCCTCGGCGGCGGCAAGCCGTACTACCCGCTCCCGCTGCTGCTCGCCGTGACGGCGGCCGGCTGCGAACCCGTCGTCCACCGTGCCCGCCGGTCCTGGCGAACCCTCACACCCTTTCTTCTCCTGGCGGCGGCCACCAGCGCTCTGGCCGCCCTGCCAGTGCTGCCGGTCTCGGCGGTCGCCGTGACCAACGCCATCGACGTCGACCAGGGCGAGCAGGTCGGCTGGCCCCAGTTCACTCGTGCCACAGCGGCCGCCTGGACCGCGATCCCCGCAGCACAGCGCGCCCACGCTGTCCTGCTCACCTCGAACTACGGCGAGGCGGGCGCCCTCGCCCGCTACGGGCCCGCCTACGGGCTCCCCATCGCCTACTCCGGTCACATGAGCCTGTACGACTGGGGCCCGCCCGCGGACAACCACGACGGCCCCGTCCTGCTGGTCGAACAGGCCGACGGTCAGCACCGCCTGGAACGACCCTTCACCAACTGCCACACCGTTGGCCGGATCGACAACGGCCACGGCATCAGCAACCAGGAGCAGTACGCAGAGGTCGTGCTGTGCGAAGGCATGCACCAGCGGTGGTCCGTGCTCTGGCCGTCACTGCGCCAGTACTGACCCGCCGTCAATCATCAGGGCCGGTCGACCGCCGGTCGGCGCGCTTCGCACGCACTTCTCGTGCAGCAACGGGAGTCCGGCCCGGTTGAACATCTGCCTCGGTTGAACTCCTCGTGCCGGTCCAGGACACGCTGGACGACCAGAGTCGGCGGCAGCGCGCCGAGCAGGGGTATCTGCACGGGCTGGTCCCGTCCGAGCTCGGCGTGCTTCTCCAGACAGCCGCGGTGCTGGTGCCAGACCTGCTCGACGGCCCGGGACAGGCTCTGGAGCAGGCGCCGGCGATCAGCGACTTGGACCGCGTCCCGGCAGGCCGTGGTCTCGGTGCAGCTGTAACTGCTGTCGCGGTCACGGCAGATGACCTCGGCGCCGGGGTACTTGGCGAGCCACGCGATGAGGGTGTCGGAGGAACGGTCGGGCAGCAGGTCGATCACCGTGGAGGCGTCGACGTCGACCAGGACGGTGCCGTAGGCCTTGCCCTTGCGGAAGGCGAAGTCGTCCACGCCCAGTACCCGCGGGCTGCGTGCCGATCTGGGGGAACGATCGCCTGGCTACACGGCTTCCGCCGCCTGCGCATCCGCTGGGAACGACGCGACGACATCCACGAAGCCTGAGGCATGGCTGTCGTTGGATGCGGCGCATGCCGCTTCGGACGGCTCTGACGAGGTGGTCTCGGTCGGCGAAAACCACGTTGGCCGTGGCAGAGCGACGGAGTACGACCAGATGCCCTCGGGTTGGATCACGGTTCAGGAGGCCGGGTCCAAGGGAACAGAGTGGGGTCGCTTGCCGAGCCTGACAGTCTGGGCCACCGGGTCCACGCCGGTGACCTGCAGCATCCGGACCTCGGAGCTGGAGGCACCATGAACCGGCGTTGCTGTCAGAAGTTTTGACTGTGTGTGATCTGAACGGTCAGGGTGTGCGTGTGAGTGATGACCCGAGGATCGGTTTCATCCAGGCGGACGTGGCCCGGTTCTGCGCGGCACCGCCGAGCTGACCACGCCCAGCTGACCCGGCCGAACGGGTGAACGGCCAGGCCATGATGCACCCGACCACAGCGGAACGGGAAGCCATCCAAGCACCGATTCCGTGAGGAAAGGACTGCGCTGTGCGCCGAGCACTGATCGTCGTCGATGTTCAAAAGGACTTCTGTGAAGGCGGCAGCATCCCCGTGAAGGGCGGCGCCGACCGGGCCCGCGCCATCGCCGACCTCGTCCGGCGCTCGGCCGGCGACGGCTACGCGCACGTCGTCGCCACCCGCGACCACCACATCGACCCGGGCGGCCACTTCTCTGACCACCCGGACTTCCAGAACTCCTTCCCCGTGCACTGTGTCGTCGGCAGCGAAGGCGGAGACTTCCACCCGAACTTCGCGCCGACCGCCGCCTCCGGGGCCGTCGACGAGGTCTTCTACAAGGGTGCGCACTCCGCCTCGAAGAGCGGCTTCGAAGGCTCGGCCCAAGACGGCACATCCCTGGCCGAATGGCTTCACGCGCGCCGCGTCAGCGACCTCGACGTCGTCGGCATCGCCACCGACCACTGTGTGAAGGCCACCGCGCTGGACGGCGCGAAAGCCGGCTTCGCCGTCCGCGTCCTGCTTGACTACACCGCTGGCGTCGCCGCCGACACCACCGACAACGCCATCGACGAAATGCACCAGGCAGGCATCACACTGACCGGCGAACCCGTCGTCCTCGGCTGACCGTTCACCTGCGGATGACGCCTTTCGCCTACGCGGACATCACCCTCGAGTAGTGCCAGCCGGTCGAGAGGAGCAGCACCGATGGACAAGAGGCCCCTCGCGTGCCTATGTCACCGAGAGGTCCAGCGGCGTACGCATGATCGTGGAGGCGGGGACGTCGGCCCCTGCGTTCCTCGGGTACACCGAGGCGCCGAGCAACGACGCCAAGGAACGGTTTACCTGCCCGTTCGGCGCGGGCGAACGGGTCGTTCCGCAGCCGATCCACGGCTGGCAGGAGTTCACCGACCGCTACAGCATCGTCGAGCTGGGCGGCGAACTGGCCGTCCTGCTGAAGAAGCAGAGCAACAATCAGGACCTGACCCCCGTGGAGTTCAAGCGGATCCAGGTGCTCCAGCGGTGCTTCACGCTGGCCGAGGCGGTGTATGGGTTCTTCGCCAATGGCGGCGGGTCCTGCTACGTGGTCGGGTTCCTCAGCCCGTACCAGACCGTGACCGAGACGGCACTGGCCGGTGACGCCGGCGAGCGTACGGGGCTGGGCGGGCTGGAGACGGTCCCCGAGGTGACCATGGTTGGCCTCTGGGACATGACCGTGGCCGCCACCGAAAGCGCGACGCCGCCACAACCGGACCCACCGACCGGCAAGAAACTCATCGACAAGGTACTTGCCCACTGCGCCGAGCAGCGCAACAGGCTCGCAGAGGTCGACACGCCGCCCGCCCCGTCCGTCGACTTGCTCAAGCAATTCGTCGACACGCTCGCCTCACGCGACACGAACGAGGTGGCGCGGGCAATCGGTCACCAGTTTCCTGGCCGACCAGTGGCGGCAGGGGGGCGCTTCTGGGGCGTAACCTCGAAGAGGCGTTCTACGTGATCTGTGACAACACGAACAACACGCAGACGACGATCGACGCCGGTCAGCTGGTCTGCGACATCGGCGTCGCACCCGTGCGACCCGCCGAGTTCGTGCAGTCCACCGTCACCCTGGTCGCCGGCCAGCCCGGCGGGAACGTCTGAGGCCACCCATCGACGGTGCACATCGGCAGTCAGGACCTCAACAGCGGCATAGCCAACACTGCCTAACCTCGCCGGGCCGCCTGCCGGTACGCCGACGGCGTGGTCGCGTAGTGGTCAGCGAAGGCCTGGCGGAGGGTCTCGGTCGTGCCGAGACCACAGCTGCGGGCGATCGCGGACAGTGGCAGCCCGGTGGTCGCCAGGAGCTGGGCGGCCGCTTCGGTGCGCAGCGCGCGAACGTGCCGGGCCGGGGTGGTGTCGAGCTGGGCGGCGAAGAGCCGGGTGAGATGACGGGGGCTCACTCCGGCTGTCCGGGCCAGCGTGGCGGCGTCCAGCTTGGCGGCGAGGTTGGCGGTGATGTGCGCGCAGACGTCGCGGACCAGCCGGTGCTCCGCAGGCGGCGCGGCGGCGAGATGCATGCTGACCTGCGCCTGGTTGCCGGGGCGCTGCAGGTAGGCGACCAGCGAGCGGGCCACCTGGCGCGCCAGTTCCGGGCCGTGGTCCTGTTCGACCAGGGCGAGCGAGAGGTCAAGTGCACTGGTGACGCCTGCCGAGGTGTGGACGTTGTCGTCGGTGACGAACAGTGGCGCCGGGTCTACGCGGACGGTGGGGTAGCGGGCGGCCAGCTGGGCCGCCCACATCCAGTGGGTGGTCGCGCGGCGGCCGTCGAGCAGCCCGGCGGCTGCCAGCACGGTGGCGCCGGTGCACACCGACACCACCCGGCGGCTGAGCCCAGCCAGGCGGCGCAGATGGGTGAGCACCCGGGCGTCCTCGGCAGCCGCCTGGTGCCCGAGCCCACCCGCCACGAGCACGCTGTCGAGCGGGCCGGCGACCTGTTCCAGCGCCCCGGCGGCCAGCGTCAGGCCGCAGGTGGTCCGCACCGGGCGGCCGCCGAGCGAGACCAGCTCCACCTGGTAGCCGGGGTCCGCGCCCCAGCGGCTCGCCGCGTCGAACACGTCGGCGGGGCAGGCGATGTCCAGGAGTTCGGCGTCCGGGTATCCGATCACGACCACGCGGCGCACGAGCGGCTCCTGGATCCAAGGGGCGGTGTCCGAAAGACAGGGATCACAGGATTTCAGACCGGACCGGCCCGCAGGCCTCCGCCCCGGGCGAAGCTGACGGCATGACCGCAACCAGGACCTTCGCCTTCGTGCTCTACCCCGGCCTCACACCGCTCGACTTCGTCGGGCCGCTCCAGGTGCTCGGTGCCCTGCAGGAGTTCGGCCTCGGCTTCGAGGCCGTTACGGTCGCCGCCGATGTCGAGCCGCTGCACACCGACGTCGCGGTGTCCGTTACCGCCTCGCACACCTTCGCGCAGGTGCCCGAGCCGTTCGGTCTGATCGTCCCAGGCGGCGGTGCCGCGACCTTCGCCGCCCTAGCGGACGAATGCCTGGTCGGCTACGTCCGGCGGGCCGCCTCCACGGCCGAACTGGTGGGCTCGGTCTGCACCGGCTCGCTGGTGCTCGGCGCCGCCGGGCTGCTCGAGGGCCGGGAGGCGGTCACGCACTGGGCCGCCATGCCGATGCTGCGGGCGTTCGGCGCGACGCCATTGCCGCGGCGTTGGGTCGCGGACGGGCCGGTCCGCACTGCCGCGGGAGTGGCGGCCGGCATCGACATGGCCCTGCAGCTGGTCGCCGAGCTGGTGGGCGAGGACGCCTGCCGCATGATCCAGTCCGCCATCGAGTACGACCCCCAGCCGCCGCTCGGTCCGATCGACTGGCCGGGCCTGGACCGCGAGCCGATGGAGTCCTGGCTGAGATCGCAGGCGCAGAGGGGACTGGCGGCCCATGCCGAGCTGCGTAGCCGCCTGCTCGCTCACTGAGCGGCCCTGGGGAGCCCGCCAGGGCCTGTCCAGGCGATCCCGGGCCGACGGCGAGCGGATGCGGGCGCGGGGTGACCGCCTGTTGGTCAGCCCCCGCGCGCCGATGGTGCAACGTCGCCCGCCTGCCGAAGATCGGCTGGACAGGCCCTGGCACGGTGGTGGGTGGCTGTCAGGTGTGCGCTCATTCCTGTGTGTGGGGTGTCGGGTTCGGGGTGTGCTGGCTGGTGTGAGCGAGGGTGTTCGGCTGGCGCGTGGTGTGGTGGTGCGTCGGTTGTTGGCGGTGGATGAGGCGTCTGGTTCTGTGTCGTCGCTTCATGTGCAGGTGATGGCCGAGGCTGCCGGGGTGACCGGGCGGACGGTGTGGCGGTGGTTGTCCGAGGCCCGGGCGGGGCGGTTGGAGCTGGCGCCGCGGCAGGACAGGTTAGTGCTGAATGATGAGCTGGGGGCGCGGTTGGCGGAGGTGGGTGGGAACGTCGCGGCTTGCACCGGCGGATGAGGGACGACGGTGCGGTGGAGGGTGTGCCATCACTGGGTACGTTGCACCGTTCGGTGAGCCGTGATCTGCGCGCGGGGCGGGTGCTTCAGGTGGCGCGGTCGGCGCGGGGACGGGTCGAGGCCGGCCGCTATGACCGGGTCCTGGATGTGTTGAAGCTTCAGCGGGCGGGTGAGGGCCTGCCGGTGGTCGACGTTGAGCCGGGAAAGGCGGCCGCTGCTGTGCCGGATGAGGATGGCGTCCCGCCGTCGCGGGGTGGGGTGCGGTTGTTCGTGCCGGGTGCGCGGTTGGTGTCGACAGCTGGGGTTGCCGCGGTGGTGGAGGCGGTGGGGCATACGGTCGCGGCGCGGGGGATCGGGTGCGTGTTCGGGGAGCCGGGGGTGCCGGTGGCGGTGCAGCAGGCGCTGCATCTGTTGCCGTCGCGGTTGCCGGTGTGGCGGGCAGTGGTCGGGGTGAAGCCGGGCCTGGCTCAGATGCGCGCGTCGCTGCTGGAGGCGTGGGGGTTGCCAGCGGGTTCTCCGGCGCACCGGGCGGGGTCGGCGGACCGGGCTTTGGGGGGAGGCATTGCGAGCGCCTGGGGTGCTGTTCTTCGATGATGCGCAGCGTCTGTCGCCTCCGTTGCTGGACTATCTGAGGCTGCTGTGGGACGAGCCGGGGACGGCTGCGGCGCTGGTGCTGTGCGGGGCGGGTGCGAAACGGACGATCGCGCGGGCGCCGGCTTTGCGGTCGAGGGTACTGACCTGGAACCAGGTCGCAGGGGTGGAACAGGACCGGCTTATGGAGACGCCGGCCATGTTTCACGACGTGTGGCAGGGCGTGGATCCGGCGGATGTGGAGTGGGCGGATGCCACGGTGGCGCGGGGCAACTTCCGCACCTGGGAGAGAGCAGCGTGCTGCTGGCGACGAGAGTCACGAGCCGACTGCCAACCGCAGCTGCAAATGGGGCAATGCCGGGAAGGCACGTCTGCCAGGCGGTGGTCAGACCCCGGCGTGCGGGTGCGCAGCCCATGGCGATGGTGTGCGCGGATACTCATTGCGAAGCCTACCGGCTGCCGCCTCATTGCGGCCCGGCGCGGCGCGGGCAGCACAACGGGGGCCAGCCGGTCCGGCTGGCTCACCGGCGGCGGCCTGCCACCTGCACGGGCTGATCCGGCGCTGGGCGGGCCTGGAGGACGGCTCGGACCTCGCCACACAGCAGGGGACGCGGCTGCCGGAGGTGGAGGCGCTGACCGAACTGGCGTACCCGGTGTGCTGGTTCCCCGTCCCGGCATGTACGGCGGTTTCCAGATCGAGCTGAGCGGCCGGGAACTGACCGTGGACAGCTGGATCCGCGTCGTCGGGGGCTCCGGGCGAACGGACGTCGTCACGGTCGACGGGGTGAACCTCCAGGAGGCGGGCAAGTGCAGCGGGCCCGGCTCACGACGGGGGAGGTCCGTCGGTCGGGGCCGGGGGCAGCGCGAGATGGGCCAGGTCGTCCGGCGGGGGAGTGGTGACCGGCCACAGGGGAGCCGCCCATCCGTCGGCCAGCGCGGCCGGGGCGTCGGTGAGGTTCATGCGCTCGCGGAGGCGGCCGTAGAAGTCCATCGGGCCCAGCCGGGCGGCCTTGAGCGGGCGTGGGGCCGCGTACACGCCGATCCAGTCCCCGGGGTCCAGCACCCCGCGCAACTGGCCGTCGATGCTCACGGCTGCCTGGCCCGAACGCTCCAGCACCCGTAGCCCGATGGGCTCGTCGGGAGCGGCTACGACCGAGCGGTTGAACGCCATGTGCGGGGCGACCGGCGTGAAGACGAGCCCCTCCGCGCGCGGCGAGACCACCGGACCGCCTGCCGCGAAGCTGTACGCCGTGGACCCCGTGGGTGTGGCCACCAGCAGCGCGTCGGCGGAGTACGACGCGAGCAGCCGGCCCGCGAGATAGACGCCGACGGACACCTGGCGGTTCCGGGCCAGCTTCTCCACGACGATGTCGTTCAGCGCCGTGACGTTCAGGGCGACGCCCCACTCGTCGCCCGTCTCGCACTCCGTGCGCACCCGGGGCGGCGGCAGCATCGGTCCGCGCCCGTACCGCAGCAGCGCCTCCATCTGCGCCGGCACCTCCAGCCGGCAGGAGGCGCGCATGGTCAGCAGCATCCGGTGCTCGACCGTGATCCGCCCGTCCCGTACGGCGTCCAGCGCCACGCGCACCGCCGAGGCCGGCATCTCCGTCAGAAAGCCGACCCGGCCGAGGTCGACGCCGAGGACCAGGGCGTCGTGCTCGGCCGCCAGCCGGGCACCGCGCAGAAAGGTGCCGTCGCCGCCGAGCGTCACGATCAGGTCCGGATCGCCCGCGGCCTCGACCTCCTCCAGGGCGCTGTGCCGGGCGCCCTCCTGCCATACGTCGATGTCGGTACATCCCACCGCGTGCTCCGCGCACCACTCGCGCACGGCCCGCGCGGCGGCCCCCGCCTCGGCCCGCCCACCGTGCACCACCAGGCCGACACGGTTCACCGCCATACCCGCCTCCGCCTCCCGACCGGCTGCTCCGCCCGCCATCCTCGCCGCGCGCCCCACTGCCCGGCACGCGCCACGCCGCCGGTTGCCGCGACCGGACGCGCCGGGATACCGGGGCACCTGTTGAGCCGGGCCCGACTCCTCAGGCGCCGCCACGGGCACCGGCCGAAGAAGCCGCCGACCGAAGGGTCGGCCGGACCGGTCTGGGGCTTCATGGCCCGCTGGGCCGCCGGTGGCGTGATCGGCCAGATCCGCGACCATCTTGCCGGGCGAATCCGGCGCGAGATGGGCAAAGACCCCCGGGCGGTGGCCACGATCATCGACTCCCAGCTACTGCCCCCTGGGCTCGCTTCCGGTATCTGCTCGACCTGATCCGGCTTCGTCACCCTTCTCACCGTCCATGGCGGGCAGTGCCCCAGAGCAGGTGGGGCGGCCGAACCTGCCACGGTCCGCAGGTGATAGCCGTGCATACGTCCCGACAGTGCCCCGCAGTCCGGCTACGGCGCCATCTCCTGCGGCGTCCGCGTCCACACGACGATCCGCTTCCCTCGTCGACGACGTCCTCGATGACCAGCGGGGTCAGCCCCGAAAACACCGTCTGAACAAGCTCGTTGACATCCTTCACGCGGACATCAACAACACCTCACGACGCTCCGTCACCACAAGAGGGACGCAGGATTAGCCGCCGTTCGCGCCAGCGTCACCTGCTTCGCCGGAGCCGCCCCCCTCGCATTGCCGGCGAGTAGTCACCCAGCACCGCCGCGTCCGCCGAGGCGCCACCGGCGAAGTCGGCGATCTTCAACGGCGGAACATCGCCCCACCACGCCCGCGCGTCACCGAACCCGTCCACCCACGTCAGGTGCTCCAATCGCAACCGTAAGTCCGTCCACGACGGGCGCCGCGCGGTGCGCTTGAACCAGTTGAACTCGCTCTTGCCTCCCACCCCACCGCTAGCAGCCCTTCCATCCGCGCCGCCCCGAACCGGGCCATCACCCGGGCGAAGATCTAGTCGTTGACCCGGTCGCGAATCGCAGTGGCCAGGTCGTTGTGCGTGCAGAACGCCGGCAGCTCGAACGAGCCCGCCACCAGCCGTTCGAACGCCATACGGCGACGCCATCGCGCGCGGTACGATGCCGCTCCGCCGTGCGTTGTTTGGAGACTTCCGTGTCAGCAAGCAAGCTCCGCTTATCAGGACTGTCCAGGTCCGATGCCCTCGAGCTGGGCGAGTTCGTCGACCGCGGGGCGATCGCGTTCCACCACGAGCCCGTGCCGGAGGGAAGCTTCGGTGATCTCGGCGTGGTGACCGTTGAGTTGGTCGCTTCCGCCATTGCGCTCAAGGGGATGGTCAGCTATCTGCTGTACCGACACCGGGGCAAGTCGTTCGAGCAGGTTGTTGAGATCGAGCATCCCGATGGCCGGATCGAGCGGAGGACCGTGAAGTGGCGGGACACGTCAAGCGAGCCCATCGATTCCGCGTTGGTGAAGGAGCTAGCCTCCGCCACCGGAATTCCCTGGGACAAGATGGTCGGTGACGAGAACTGAGCGAGCACTTCGCGTCGGCGCTGAGCGGGCGCAGCTTCATCAATCCCATCACCAACGAGACCGCCATCTCGTCCTTCCGGGCAGGCAAGCACGTCCAGGGCCTGATCCAGCGGCACATCTCGCCCGACTGCCTGCCGGCTTTCCTGCACGAGGCGACCCACCACTGGTGCTTCATGAACGCTGTCGGCGTGGCGGTGAGCCTGCTGCACCAGCGCGCGCTGACCGATGCGGCGGCTTACCGCGGCGGGCGTCGGGACAAGGATCTCGCGCGTCGGATCACCGGAGCCATGATGCGGTACGAGGCCTTCATCGCGCTCCAGCGCCCGCTCGCCGAGGGACTGGCGCTGTTTGCCGAGTTCGACCTGACGTCGCACGGCACGCTGCCCCGGCTGTGCCCGGTGTTGGCTCGGGTCGCCGACTACTTCGGCCCCGGCGTGATCGCGTCCTTCGAACCGGAGGAGCGCCGGGACGCGGTGACCCGCAATATGCTCGACTTCGTCCTCGGTTCGACGCGTCGGCAGCGGCAGGTCGTGACCCGCCGTTGCGATGTCCTCGTCCGGCCGACCGATCCCGAGGACGGCGGCTATCTGCCCGGCTATCTCCTGGTGAAAGCGCTGTGGAGCGCCAGCATGGGCGTCGACGCCCGCCTTGGTGACCCCGAGCTGTTCTTCTCGTACGCCATCGAGTACTTGTACACCGACCTCGGATTGATCGCCCATCTACTCGACGAGGACGACAGCCAACGCGCGGTCGACCAGATGATCGAGTACTTCGTGCGGCGGGTGATCGACTTCGGCCGCGCGGACCACGCCGCGAACCTCGATGAGTTCCTCGCGAGCAACCGGGACCGGAAGATGTACACGGAGTTCGACGCATGGGCGCGCCACGGCAACCGGCGGTGGGAAGTCGACGACGCCACCGCCGACCTGGGTGCGGACCGGCTCATCGCGCTGCACGACGAAACGCTTGAACGCGCTCCGGACGAGGACCTCGTCCGGAACGTCGCGCTGATGTTCCAGCGCACGGTGCTGTCACTCGGCCGCCACCCGGTCACGGTCGCCGTCGGCGAGGGCGACCGGTACACCGTCACCGAAGGCGAGCAGGTGGTCATGACCGGCACGTACGCGTTCGGACTGCCCATCGGGACGGTGGTTGATGGCCACGTCAACGTCTCCATCGACGCCCACAGTGGCTGTGCCGCGATCGAGCTGTCGATCGGCGACGACACGCCCGTGTACTGGTTCTCCGACGACGCGAGCGAAGACTGGCGGCACTCCTTCCACAGCACGCGGGCCGCCCTGTCCCGGGCGCAAGGTGAGGCCCAGGAACTGCTCACGCTGCTGCGCGACGTCGCCACGCAGGCGTCCGGCGTGATCTATCCCCTGGAGATCGCGCGGGATCGTGCCACCGGCGCCACCGAGGTGTTCACCCAGCTGGCGGCCGCGGTGCTCATCGCGGCGATGGAGCACCGCGCTCCCGACCTCGATGCGGTCGCCAAGTCCGTCGCGATCCTCACACCTGCCGGGCTGGCCGGCGTGTTCGACCGGATCCGCTACGTCCGCGCGCTGGCCTGGGGCGGTCTGGTCATGTCCATCGGTGCGCTGCCAGACCTGGACACCGCGCGCCGGCTGTTCGAGGAGGACCGCGACATCCACGGCGTCGCCGAGACGTTCGACGAAGCGATGGACCTGATCCGCCGCACCGGCGTCGACAAGCTCGGCAACCCGCTGTACACCGTTCGCGACGGAAGGCCACTGTTCATTCTGTAGGCCAGTCCAGGTCGAGCAAGGACCTGGTGTCGCCGAAACGAAACCCGGTCGCGGCGATGGCCTCCACTCGGTCGTCCAGCACCGCGTGATCCGACTGCCGGGCCAGCAGGCTGTGGATCCGGGGTGAACGCTCAGCTGCCTCGACCCCTTCCCCGATCGCGGAGGCCGCTCCCCTGATCACCCGGGTCAGGGCGTCTTTCAGCTCACTCTCACTCCCGCGCGGGCTCACGATCGTGGCGACACAACCGCCCTTCACACCGTCAACGGGGTCGGTGACCAACGTGATCCCGAGATCGGAGAGATCACCTCGCTGCCCATTGACCACCATGTGCGCGAAGGACGTCCAGTGCTTCACCATCTCCATGGGCAGATGCTCCTCGGCGCCCTCCCTCATCGCGGCCAACGTCGAGTCGAACGCGTTGCCGCAGCAGGCCAACAACAGGGACATCGACGACGTCATCCTGGCGTGGTAAAGCACAAAAGCAGGCAAACCAGGACGTAGCCGCCATTCGATCTCGTTGAGTCCACCGGGCCGCTCCCGCAACCACAGCGGCCCGGCGAATCGCTCAGTGGACGGCGGACCCGAGACGTGATCGGCGAACAGACGCACTGCAGCACCTTTCTAAGGATTTACCGGCATTGGGTGAGGTTCGTCATATCGGATCTTCGAATTTAGTGGAGGTGTGCTTCTCGTCGGCTATGGCGGGTGGTTGCAAACCATTGCGCATCGGCTCGTCAGCGCGCCTTTGGTGCGCGCCGGGGGCGTGAGGTGGCGACTTTGTGCGCCCTGCCAGCTGGCCATGGTGACGTGGCCCTCCACCCAAGACCCCCTGACCCACGCCGCCAATCCTGCGCCCTTGCTCGACAGTTGGCGCCCTTCGATCGGTTGGTGGCTGGTCAGCTCACTGCAGTGCATGGCGGTTGGCGAGTCCGTTCCCCGCTGGTTGGCGAGATTCGCCGCAAGGTGGTGACGCAGCGCTATGTTGCTCGGTCGTCGATGAGTCGAAGTGGCACGCTGTCACCTTGAACTGAAGGCCGGCCGCCCGGCGTGCAGGCTCCGCGCGCCGGGTGGCCGTTGAAACGAGGCCGAAGCCGGTCCAGAACGGCGCGGAGTGGGGTGTGGGGGCGTCGTGTGTGTGAATGACGCGGGCGAGCCAGGGGAGCACGGTGGCGACGAGGAGCGGCCCCAGCAGGGTGATCGGCTCCCATGTATCGGTGACCGCCTCATGGATGGCCCGGCGGGTCGCGGCCCGGGCGGCCTCCTCACCCCCTGCCCGGCGTTCCGTCACGGCCGCATTTGGCCGTACGCGCCGCCGCAGCACGCAGTTCCCGCAGTAACACCCGCCCGACATCCGGTAGTAGAGGCAGCAGCTGAGCCGGGCGAAGACCGCGCCCAGCCCTGGTGCCCTGGCGCCGAGCAGGACGCGCAGGGCGCCAGACCGGGTTCTTTCGGGCGTTCCTTCCGGGTGAGGAGCCGGAGCCTCCTTGGCAGTTGCGGGGTGCCGGACGGCGCGGCGAGGCTGCACCGTGCGCCTTCCCTGCGCCAACACTCCAACTCCTGCTGGTGCGGACGGAAATCAGGCCGTTCGGGTTCTCCTCCGTACGTCCTTTTCTGTGTACGCCGGGAGTCGTAGCAAGACCGCCCTGCAGGTGGATTCGCCCGCCCCCGCGGACGCGAAATGGTCGTTCCGTCCTGGAAGTTGACAGAAAGGAACGGCCATCGTGCGGATAGGACGCATCGCGCCCTTGCTCGCCGTGGGGATCACCGCAACGCTGATCCCCGCCCTAGCCCCGGCGCAGGCATCCGCGGCAGAACCGCTGCAGAGATTCGAGAACCAGAAGCCCGCGTGGCACCGGTGCGACGCATCGCAGCCCGCTGCGTTCCAGTGCGCAACGATCAAGGTTCCGCTCGACTACAGCCGCCCCGACTCCAAGACGATCAAGCTGGCCATCTCCCGCTTCAAGACCAGTGTCCCCGGCAAGCGGCACGGCGCGCTCCTCTTCAACCCGGGCGGTCCGGGCGGTTCGGGCCTGGACATGCCGGCCATGATGAAGGGCATAATGCCCAAGGAGGTCCGCGAGCAGTACGACCTCATCGGTTTCGACCCGCGCGGCGTGGGTCGCAGCAGCCCGCTCACGTGCGGTCTCACAAACACCGAGCAGAACTTCGAACACCCTTACAAGCCCGAGACGTTCAGCCATGACGTCAAGTGGGCCCGGACCGTCGCCGACAAGTGCCGCACCAGGAACGGCGACAGGCTTCCGTACATCACCACCCGCAACACCGCCCGCGACATGGACGTCATCCGCGCCGTTCTGGGCGAGAAGAAGATCTCCTACCTGGGCTACTCCTACGGCACATACCTGGGTGCCGTCTACTCCCAGATGTTCCCCTCGCGGACCGATCGCTTCGTGCTGGACAGCGCGGTCGACCCCGCGCGGGTCTGGCGCGGCATGATCCAGGTCTGGGCGGAGGGTACCCAGCCGGCGTTCACCCGCTGGACGAAGTGGACCGCGCAGCACCACCGCACCTACAAGCTCGGCGACTCCCCGGCCAAGGTGAAGAAGACGTTCTGGGACCTGATCGCCCGGGCCGACCGCACTCCCATCGACGTCGGTGGCGACAAGCTCACCGGGGACGACATCCGTGCCACCCTGCGCCCCGCGTTCTTCAGTCCCAAGTACGCGGCCCAGGCGGTCGCCGACCTCAAGAAGGCCGCCGACGGCCATAGGGTCTCCCGCCTGTCCCCCGGACCGGACGTTCAGCGGACGCCACGCCGCTTCGCGGCTTCCGGCGCGGCGGCGCCGGCCGACAACGAGACCGCCGTCTTCTGGACCGTGGTCTGCGGCGACACCGCCGCCTGGCCGCGCGACCCCGAGCAGTACCGGCGTGACGCGATCCGGGACAAGGCCAAGTACCCGCTCTACGGCGACTTCGGCTCCAACATCACGCCCTGCGCCTTCTGGGACAAGCCGGCCGAGCCGGTCACCGTGGTACACAACAAGGTCGGCCTGCTCACCGTGCAGAACCAGTGGGACTCCCAGACACCCCTGATCAGCGGCCTCGGCATGCACCACGCCCTGAAGGGCTCGCGCATGGTGTACGTCAAGGGCGGCGAGGGCCACGGCGTCTACTCCGGAAACCCGCGCGCCTGTGCCGACCGCACCGTCAACGCCTACCTGAGCAACGGAAAGCTTCCGGCGCACGATGTCACCTGCCAGGCGTCCGGGCGCCAGGGCCCCGGCGTGACCCAGCGCATCGTCCCGACGCCGCAGCACACACCGCAAGCGCCCCGCTTCTGACGCGCCTTCCCTAGCCCAGTAGTTGCTGCCGTACGGGTGGGGCCTCCTGAACCACATCAGGAGGCCTCACCTCGTTCCGCCACCGACGGGCGTCTCAGTCGTCGTGGAGGGTGAGGTCTCACGCGGCCGATCGCCCGGGCGCCCACGCCGAGAATCGACAGGCCCCCCGGGGCCGGGTGGCCGGACGTTGCTCACCGGGTCCAGGCCTGCCCCGCCGTCGCGTACGTGGTGGATGAAGCCGCTGCCGTCGAGGCCGGAGTAGCGGGCCAGGAATCGCGGGCCTTGCTGAACCAGCCGACCTCATTGGTCATTGGCCCGTGGTCGAGCCGTTTGTTGTTGATGACGGCGAGGAAGTGGCTCACCGAGCGGAGGCCGGGCTGGCTCCACACGAACTTCTTCACGGCGTCACCGTCGCCGTAGGTGGCGCGTTCGATCTGCTGCCCTTGGAAGGTGTCCGGGCTGAACAGGGCGCCGAACGCGGTGCCGAAGGGGGTCACGGCGGGGCCGGTGTGAGGATGAGGAGCCGGATGGTGGTTCCGGAGTTCGCCGACTCTTGCGGACCTTGACCATGTTCAGGAGCGGCCTCAGGTCGGCATGGCTGAACGGCGGGCCACGAGCAGCCGTTTGACGAACGTCGCCACGCCGGTGTCGAAATCCTTGAGTTCGTCCCGCGTATATCGGCAGTTCGATAGCTCCGGTGTTGGGGCGGGTTGACGGCAGGTCGGGTTGGTCATAGCCCGGTGGACGGAGTCAACTGGCTTGCTGCGACCTCTTCTTCAGCCTGGCGCAGGGGCGGGGCTTTCGCGAGTACCTGGCCGGACTGCTGGCGCCACGGGAGCGGAACAAGACCAACACCTGTCTAGCAGGGGCGGAGCCGGTGGCGGGTGCGGGGATGCCGGGGGTGCAGTTCTTCTTGTCCGACTCTCCCTGGGAGGTCGAGCAGGTCAGCGACCGGCGGCTTGAGCTGCTGCGCGAGCAGCGGGCGACGGCTGTGCAGGTCGGTGTGCGGCGCGTCCTGGCCGAGGTACTGCCGGAGCACAAGGACGACGAGATCCGCCGCCTCCAGGTCGAGGGCCGAATCATCGGCATGGTCGGCGACGGCATCAACGACGCCCCCGCTCTCGCCCAGGCCGACGTGAGTCTCGCGATCGCCACCGGCTCCGACGTCGCCATCGATGCTGCCGAAATCACCCTCATCTCCGGCTCGCTCGCGAGCGGCGTGACCGCGATCCGCCTGTCCCGCGCGACCATGCGCAACATCAAGCAGAACCTGTTCTTCGCCCTCGTCTACAACGCCGTCGGCATCCCGATCGCCGTCGGCGCCCTCTACCCGCTGTGGGGCATCCGCCTCAGCCCGATGATCGCCGCCGCGGCCATGGCCCTGTCCTCCTGTCCGTGGTCACCAACGCCTCCCGGTTGCACCGCTGGCGCCCCGAACCGCTGTCGGCCACCGAGGTGGTCGAGGTACAGCCGAGCGTCGACGCTGCCCCCGACCGTTAGGCCGCCCACCAGAACCGCCGAACTGGCAGCCGGTAACGGGGCCCATCGGCGTTTGCCCCAGCTGGTGTCACCGCGCGGCCAGCCGTACGGCCGTGACCTTGTGCTCGGGACGGGACATGACGGTGTCCGCGTGGACGGAGGTGAGACGGTTCAATCCGCTCGCGGGGAAGGGAAAGGAGTAGAAGACCTGGCCGGGGACCGTCTGTTCGCTGATCCGGGCGATGAGCCGGGCCTTGCCGTGTCGGCTCTCCACGGTGAGCTGTGCGCTGCGAGGCTGGCTCGCCCGTCCGGCGTGGCGAACCGTTTCTCGTACAGCTTGGCCTGACCCGGGCGGTCGGGGTGCGGGCAGCGCCACGGTACGGCGCCCTCCCGGTCCAGCCGTTGATGGGAAAGACCGGGCGGGGTGATCCGTCCGCACTCGGCGAGGACGTCGGCCGGAGTGGGGCAGAGCAGGTCGACGCGCATGGCCGCCGATCGGCGGTGACGAGGTCCAGGGGAGCGGACGGCGGCCGCGATGCCCGGGTTGGCCGTGCCGGAGCCGTGAGTGCCGGTGGCGCAGGCGCCCGCGACGGAGATGTGCCCCCAGTGGGCCGTTCGTCGAGACGGAAGGCTGGGCCGACCAGCAGATAGCGACCCTTCGCGCCGCCGGGTATGAGGCGGGGTGCGATTCACATCAGCGACAACGGATGCGGGATGACCGGCTGGTTCATCGTTGTCGGCCCGCACCGCGGGGAACTCTGTGACCGGGACTGTGCGGTCAACCCGCCCTTCGAGCCGTACGTTGATGCAAGGGGAAACCGCCACACCTACCGCCTGGACCGGCCAATGCATTGCCGACGACGACCACGCACGCTGCGAACCGACACCATGCTTACGACGGGTCGCTTGGCCAGGCCACAGCGACCCTTCCCTTGAAGGGACCTGCGCCCAACGCCAATCGGATCCCACTCATTGAGCAGATGCCGCAGGCCGTTCTCGGTACGGGGCCTCAAACGCGCACAGCACAAGGGTGGCAGGCTTGGCGATGCGAAGGGTCGTGGAAACCGAAGAGCGTCTTCAGCAGGTTATTCAGCGGTGTCGGGCTGTTCCTCAGCCTCAGGGGATGCCGAGGGTTCCGGCGTGTTGTGCGCGGTGTAGAAGACGGAGCGGCCCTGCTTGGTGCGTTGGGCCTTGTTCCTTGCCACAAGGTTTTCCAGAGTGGTGCGCACGACCGTCGCCTGGATGTCCCGGTCCGGGTGTGCCTGGCTGAGGGCTGCGGTGATTTCGGCTGCCGAGCGCGGTTCGCTCTGGTCGGCCAGATGCTGGTCGATGAGTGTCACCAGGGTGGGCTGAGCAGGTCGTCCGGACTGCGCTGCAGTCGCGGCCTTCTTACGAGGCCGCTTCGCAGCGTCGGGCTGCGCACCTGTGCCGTTCTTCGTCTGCTGGCGCCTGCCGGTGGCCGTGGTGGCCTTCTTCCGGGGCGAGGGCACCGTGGAGCCGGCCGGCTCAGCAGCCGGTGCAGTGTGGGCCGGGACGCCGAGTGCCTTTCGCATGGTGTCCAGGACGCTGTGGTCATGCTGCAGGACAGCCAGTTGCTGCTGCAGCGCGGCGATTTCAGCCGTGATGCGTTCCTGTTCCTTGGCGTTGCGTTCGAGGTCGCTGGTCACCTGGCTGATGTACTGCGATGTCAGTTCGGTGGCTGTGGCGTTGCTTCCAGACATCATGTCCTCCTGTATGGCCGAATTTTCCGGGTCCTGGTGGCTGGTGTATCAGGTCAGGTAGATCCTCCTGATAGGGAACGCGCGGAAGCTGAAGCAGTAACGCCTGGAGCAGTGATGGTACGGGTCGCAGGCCCTGTTTTGCTGTGGCAAGCCTGTCATGTGACCCTTTCGTTCCCGCTGCACCTCGCTAGAACCTCGGGCGCTCGTACAGGCATTCGTGGTCCAGGGGAGACCCGCCGACGCGTCCTGGGGCCACCACCGTGACGGCGGTGAGCGCCACGGCGGCGGCCACCGCCGCTGACACGGCTGTGGGTCCCATCAGCCGGTAGCCCGGCGGCCTCTCTCGGCACCCTGACGGTCGCTCCCACCTATCGCGGACCACGCCCAGCCCTAACCAGCAGTGGTTCGTCTTGAGTGAGACGCGGTGCGGCCCGGTCTCACTCAATCTGAGCTCTGTGGGTCCTGCGCTGCCTCGCGCTCAGCAGCGAACTCGTTGAGCAGCTCGAACAGAACCTTGATCGCATGCTGTTCGTCCTCTTGTTCAAGGTTCCAGATGTCGTCCCAGCCGTTCGGGAAAGCGATGTGGAGGACCTGGCCGGGCCAGGCGTGGTTGCAGTCGTCTCCGCGACGCGCGACGAGCCATTCGTGCCAGCCGTCGAGGCCGTCTCCGCCGTGGCGGGTGGCGTGCTGGTCATAGCCGGTCAGGAATGCGGTCAGCATGTGGAAGGAGCTCTTGCCGACGAACATGCCGGGACGTTGGCCGACGCTGGCGAAGTACTCGCGCTCAGTCATCTCCGAGAGGGATTTCATACGTCCCCGCCGCCGTGTTCGCCGGTGCCGTCGTCTCGTGGTGGACGAAGTCTGCTGCGGGCCGCTTCCAGGCGCTCGGCATGGTCCGCTGCAAAGATTCCGGGCAGCGACTTGTCGAGCGTTGCTGCAATGTGGTGTAGGGGCGCCCAGACCGCCGCATCGTCGATGAGACGACTGAGGTTTGTCATCTGCACCTGCTCCAGCCAGTCAGACAGGACAAGCGCCTCGACCGGGGTGAGTCTGATGAGGATCTCCGGATTCTCCACCGCTCGAACATAGTCCGTCGAAAATGCGTTGTCAGAGGTGCCTGGCACAGTGCCGCCGTGAACATTGATTCTTTCTGGGAGCTCATCGAGGAGTGCCGGCGTCAGGAGCGGGGGTCGGACGAACGGCTCGCGTGGCTGCGCGGTGAACTGTCGCGCTTCGCCTTGATGAGCGACGTGCAAGTCGCAGTGGGTGGCGACAGTCTTCTGCACCGGGTGTGGGGAGGACGGCTGCTGGTCGTGGGACTGTGTGGGGTGGTGTAGGGGGCGTTCTCCTGGTGCAGGTGGCTGTCGTTTCCCGCTGAGGGTCTGCGTCGCCGGCGGAGCCCACTTTGTCCTCGCGCCTGCATCGGATCGGCCGACCGAGGGGTCACGATGCCTTCAGGGCCGCTTGGCGCGGCTCGGAGCCACCAAGGACGGAGCCGAAGCCTTGCACGAGACCGTTGATCCGTACCCGACCGAGGTTGCACACGCCGCCAGCACCCTGTCCGAGAGGAACCGGCACAACACACCGCAGAACCGAGTGGTGATCGCTTTTCTCCTCTACGACGGGATGACCGGGCTCGACCTCCACGGACCGTGGGAGGCCATCAGCGTGGCAGCACGAATGTCGGGAGGCGACGTGACACGTCATCTGGTAGCGGCGACGCGCGATCACGTGACCACCGACGCGGGCATGCTGCTGCAGCCGACGGCGACACTTGCCGACGTGCCGGCCCCGGACATCCTCATCGTCCCCGGCACCGGGACACCGCACGTACCGATGTCGGACCGGCGGATCACCGACTGGGTACGGACTGCCGACCGGACGTCCACCTACACCGCCTCGGTGTGCACGGGCGCACTCGTTCTCGGCATGGCCGGGCTACTGCGCGGTCGCCGTGCGACCACCCACTGGGCCTTCCGGGACTACCTGCGGTGGGCCGGCGCCAGCGCCATGGAGGACCGCTGGGTGCAGGACGGCAAACTCCTCACCTCGGCGGGCATCTCTGCGGGCATCGACCTCGCACTCGTCCTGGTGGACAAGCTGTGGGGCCGCGATGTGGTCGCCCGTACGCAGGCGGTCATGCAGTACGAACCGCAGCCGCCCTTCGACTTCGGCTCCGGGGACAAGCTGCCGCCGCAGGTGCTGCACCAGATGCAGCAGGGCATGACCTACGAGCAGCAACTGATCCGGAGCGCGCTGACGTCAGCCCACGCGAACTGACGCCCCGCCCACACGCGCCGTCCGATCACAGGAGGGAGCCGGGGTGCACTCCATGCAGAGCACATGAGGCCCAGCGCCGATCACCGGGAAGAATCCTCCGTTGCGCTAGCCGCTTGATCAACCCCCGAAGGACTTCGGGGTCGACCACTCAGTACTCAAGCAGTGCTGCGTGCCCAGGCTGGGCTGCACTCCACGATCTCTCGTGCTGCACGCAGTCTGCTCGGGTGGTCATCCAGCAGTCTGGTGGTGATCAGGATCGCTTGGATGATGCCGATGCCTTCGTCTTTCAGATGTTGCTGAACGGCGTCCATGCCGACGTTTGTGGCCAGTAGCCTTCTGCATTCATCGATCTGATCGCCGATCTGTTGCGCGCGTTCAGGGGTCAGTCCTTGAACGCTGGCAAGGAGTTCTTCCGCGGTGTGGCTTGGCATGTCCGGGATTCTCTCAGTGGCTCAGCGCCGTTCGCAGGAGGTTTTTCTCCGGCTCGCCCGGTCACGCTCGGCTGCGAATCTGCATCCCGGTGCTACTCGGTGATGGGCTGTCACCCGATGGGATGGCTGCCCGGGAGCGGTGTTCCCTGCGCGGGACCGGTTGTCGTACGGTCTCAACTGCGTCGTACGGTCTCAACTGCGTGTTCCGCAGATGGGGGAGTGGGGCGGGCCGGTTCGGGAGAGGGGACGGCATCGGGGTGGGCGCGGATGAGGAGTGGAGCGAGCATGCGGCGTGCCGTGCGGCCGATCCGGACGAGCTGTTCGTCGAAGGAGCCGCGCAGCACGGAGCGAAGGCCGTGTGCACGGGCTGCGTGGTGCGGACCGAGTGCCTTGCCTACGCCCTCGACAACCGGATCGAGCACGGGATCTGGGGCGGGATGACGGAGCGGGAACGGCGGGCTCTGCTGCGACGCCGGCCGACGGTGAGCTCCTGGCGCAGGCTGCTGGAGGCGGCGCGTGCGGAGCATGACCGGTCGGCCCGCCCGGGCGACGACGGGCTCTCGGACGCAACGGGCTGAGTCTGCGGTCCGCTGTCAGCGGCCGGTCTTTCTGCGCGGCGAGTAGGGCTGTGAGCTGGGATTGTGCAGATGGACTGGTTGGCCGACCGTTCTTGATGACCCAACGAAGGTGAGCCGACGAGTAGCTGAGTGTCCCTCTGGCCTGGGGTTCTTCCGGTTGAGGAGGCTGGCGGCGCAGGTTCACCGGATATTGCGCAGTTCCAGTGGTTGGCGACACCTGGCATCTGCCATTGGACCGCCCTGCTCTGACGGGACGGCAGGGAATGGGGCGACCTCTGCCGCTGCGCCCTGCTGTGGGCCGTCCCCACCCCAGGGCAGGGCCGGGCAGCACGGCGGGGTCGTTCGGCCGTCGCAGCGCAAGCGGCGGCGATCCAGACGGTGCTCTGCGTCCCGTATCGGATCGGCGCGCTGCAGGGTGCTCATACGGCACGTTGCACAACGCGATCGTGTGGGCATCTCGACGCCCGCCCCGCCAGGCGAGCAGCGTGGGCGCAGTTGGCCCCAACTCGCCACCGTGATCTCATGATCGGCCGAGGGTGCCGGTTACGGACCTGGTGGACCCTGACCGCAGCAGGCGTGGCCGTCGGCCAGCGGCCCCAGCTTGCCGCCTGCCTCGCCGCCGCCCTGAACACCCGTGTCCTTCGTGACCCGAGGAGGGGAAAGGGCTGGTCAGAAGTAGGCGACGTGTGGCCCGAGCCCTACTCCCGTTCCCCGATCGCGCACTCCAAGGACGGAGTGGAGATGAAGCTGAACGTTGTTTGCGCCGGCGCCGTCACCCTGTCCGGCGCCCGCGGTGCTGTCAGGACCAAGTGGACCATGGCCCTGCAGGTCACCGGCATCGGCTGGCCCAGTCCCACCGCCGGGACATGCAGGGCCACACGGGCTGCATGTCCCAGCGGAAGTGTCCGGAGGTTTCCCAACGACCTTTGAAGCAGAGCCGGTTACCGGGGAAGTTCGGCGGCGTGATGGATGCCGGGTCGGTCCGAGCCGTGGTTGGCGTTGGTGACCGGTGCGAGAACTCGGTCGACGTCGATGTCGTCGTTGTCCCCCTCCGCGAGCAGTGCGGCATCCAGGTGGTCGAGCCGGAAGGACTGCCGGCCGAGGGATGGCGCGCCTTGGAGAACCACTGAGGGCACGTACGTTCCGGCTTCCGGCCGCACCGTGATCCGGACCCGCGCCGTCGCCCGCACGGCCAACCGCGAGCTGATGGCCCAGCTCGACCGCGGACGCGAAACGCCCCCGCCTCCGGGATGGAAGCCCCGGCATCGCGTCGTCGAGCGACGGATCCCGGTCGGCGGTCTTCCCGTACAGCATCGTCTCCTACAGCCGCCGCCCCAGCAGGTGGACGCCGGCCTCCCGGAACTCGGCGGTGACGAAGCCGAAGACCTCGTCGTCGGGCGCCGTCCAGCCGAAGTTGCCGTCCGGGCCGACGATATAGCCGTCGAGCGAGACGCTCATCGAATAGGTCACGCTGCGCATGGGACGCCCTCCTCGGTGACGGCCTCGACGGTACGGCCGCTGGGCCGCATCGAGCCTCGGGAACCGAGCACCGCGCGGATCCGTTCCGCGGTTCCGCGCGGGCGGAAGACATATCCGTTGTGGCCGCCGGGAAACGTCTCCAGGCGCGTCCCCAGTTCGCCGGCGAGCATCGCGGCGCACGTGTGCGGCCAGACGTGGCCCGAGTTCTCACCGGCGGCGGGCACGACACGGGCGGGTGAGCCCTTGAGCGCGGCCACGTCGAGGACGTGCGCCCTGATGGCCGGCATGTCGTGCGTGAGGAGAACCTCCGCGTTGCGCAGGTGATCGGGTCCCGGAGCGCGTGCCGGGACGTCCGGCTCGCAGTCGTTCGGGTCGATGTCGATGTCGGCCGCGAACCTGCGCATCGCGGGGGCCGCGCCCTGCGCCCTGAAGGTCTCCTCGACGGTGAGCAGCTGCCCGAGGGCGAGGGCGCGCCCGGGTTCCGGCAGCAGGTGTGTGACGGGCGGTTCGTGCGCGACGACCGCCGCGACCTGCCCGGGGTGCCTGACGGTCAGCTCCAGCGAGATCAGGGCGCCGATGCTGGTGCCGTAGACGAGTGCGGGTTCCGGGGTGAGGGCGCAGAGCAGGCGGGAGACGTCGTCGGCGTGCGTGGCGAGCGTCGTCGCGGGGGCGTGGGTGGTGCTCCCCGACATGCCGCGCCGGTCGTAGGCGAGGACGGTGTACCGGTCGGCGAGGTGGCGCGCGAGCGGTTCGTTCGCGTCGACACCGTGGTGGCCCCCGGCGACGAGCAGGAGCAAGGGGCCCTCGCCGCGGACGGTGTAGCGCAGGCGCGCGCCCGGCACTTCCAGCACGGATTCCCTCATGATGCGACCACCGATCTTCTCGTCGGACAGGCCTTGGACGGCCATGTGCCGATCGTGCCGCCGCCGGCCGGCACCGCGGAAGCGGAGCGCTTTTCCTAGGACCGGGGGTCCCAGGATGCGCTTTCACGACACCGATATCCTGAGAAGGACATGACACTGAACCGTCCCGACCTCGCCGATTTCCTGCGCCGGTCCCGGGAGCGGCTGACGCCGCGCGACGTCGGGCTCGTCGAAAGGCCGAGGCGGCGGACCCCGGGCCTGCGTCGCGAGGAGGTCGCGATGCTCGCCGGGATGTCGGCCGACTACTACATGCGGCTCGAACAGGCTCGCGGCTCCCAGCCCTCGGTCCAGGTGCTCGCCGCGCTGACCGGCGCGCTGCGGCTGACCGAGGACGAGCGGGACCACCTGTACCTGCTCGCCGGGCACCGCCCGCCGGAGGGCGCGCGGGCCGGGGAGTACCTGCGGCCGGGTCTGCGGTACCTCCTCGACCGCCTGGACGGCGTGCCCGTGCAGGTGGTGAGCGATCTGGGCGACCTGCTGGCGCAGAACGACCTGGCGCTCGCGCTGTTCGGGTGCGTGTGCACGGTCGCCGAGGAGGACCGCAACATCGTGCTGAGCTGGTTCACCGACCCCGGCGTCCGCGGTCACTTCGCGGTCGAGGAACACGAGGTGCAGGCCCGGCAGTTGGTCGCCGACCTGCGGGCCGCGACGACCCGTCGCGGTGACGACGCGGCGTCCCGCTCGCTTGTGACGCGGCTCCGGGGCGTGAGCCCAGAATTCACGGCGTTGTGGGACCGGCACGAGGTCGCGGTGCGCAGGTCGCACCCGTACCGGCTCGTGCATCCCGACCTGGGCAGGATCGACCTGGACTGCGAGGTGCTGGCGACGCCCGCGGCGGACCAGCGCCTGCGGATCTTCACCCCTCCGCCCGGTGGCACCACGGTGCTGGACGAGTTGCGCGTGCTCGGCCCGCAGCACCGGCACGACACCACGCGGCGGGCGTGACAGCACCGTAGGTCCCGGGACCGCCTGTGCCGGTTGCGGGTCACTTGTGGCGTTTGCCGAGGACGCAGAACTCGTCGTCTTCGGGGTCGGCGAGGACGCCCCACGGCTGGCTGCCCTGACCGCACTCCCGAGCGTCACCGATCGCCGCTCGTTCTCCGGCTCCACCACCACCCAGGTCGAACCCCTGACCCTCAACGTCCTGGCCACGATCGTGCGCGAGGCCGTCGAAGTCCGCCGCGACATGGACGTCCTCTGGCAAGCGATCGCACGTGAACCCACCGAACGGCAAGCCTTCATCGACCGGCTGAACAACCGGACATGAGCCCGATCATCGCAGCCGGTGAATCTCGCGCGGGCTTCGTGCACCACACCTGTTGCACCCGCTACGGTCCTCCTGACCGTTTCTGAGCTGCGTAAAGCCGAACCGCACGCTCGTGGCGCTCCGGGGGAACTGCGGGGACTTCGACTGTTCCGGTGAGGACGTCGAACGCGACTGGGTGGCGCGCACGGGCTGCTGGAGCCGGGTGAGGCGCGTACTGCTCACCGACGACCAGGTCCAGCGCCTGGTCATCGCCGCTGTCGGCCTGTACGTCGACCGCGACGTCCTTGCCGAACAGCAACGCCGCGCCCTGTCCGACTTTCTTGCAGGCTGGGGCGCGGCGGGCGGGACGTCTGCGTGAGCGGGCCCGAGAGGGGGAGGGCGGCGGCCGGCTACCCGGAGGCGTTTCGCTGCTGGCGCGCCCTGCCGACGTGTTCAGGGCCCACTGGAGCACCCGCCGGGGGGCGCGCTCGCAGGGCACGAGATACCGGCCGGTGAGCGGGTTCCGGCGGGCACCGACGCGGGCGAGCGTGTCCTGCGGGGAGAGTGGCGCCCACTGCCGGATCGCTGCGACACAGTCGCCGCCGACCACCAGCGTCGCGCCAGATCGGCGAGCTGGTCAGCAACGGGGTTCGTCAGGGAGGATACGGACACGAGCACGACTCCTCGAAGATCATCCGGTCTGGAGAACTGGAAGATCATCAGAACTGGGGCCGTGCCCCTGATCCCCGCTCCACAGTCAACGGGAAGCCCATTGAGAACGAGGCAGTTTGGATTCATCCTCGCTTTCGCCGTCACACTCCTCGCCTCATTCATCGGCTACCAGGTCAATGGCGGACATCCGAGCATCCCGTTTGCACTCTCAGGAGCAGCTGCGGGCACGGCCATCTCCTTCGCGACACGCCTCATCCGAGGCAAATGAAAGCTGGCTGTTACGGCCTGCAGTGATGCTGTGACTGGGCAGCGACAACCTGCAGGCCGCCCACTCCGCCAAAGACATGGTCGCCCGTCAGACCCTGAATGACCGCCGGCCCCGGCAAGGAGCCGGACCCACCAAAACCATGTCTTCGCCGTCTACGGCATCTGATCAACCACTACGACGTCGGACACAACGGAACAACGCCGGGGCCGTGACCGTAGCCAGGGATGATCGGCGACAGTCGCAAACCCAGGGCTCCTGACGTCTGAGTCAGGAGCCCTGAGCTGCTCGGGGATCAGAGCAGGAACTTATCGGCTGACGAATACGCGATTCCTGATTGCGTGAGGTCGTCAGTTCGATGGCCCTTCTAACCCTGCGCTGCCACTGTCGTCGACATCTTCACGATGACCCGCTGATTGCTCTCTTCGAAAACCGGCAATTGCACGAGGCCGGTTCCAATATTGTTGAACGGAATTCTGATGTCTACACTGCCAAGGTTATCGTCGGGGCCGAAGGTGTCCTGTTCGCCAACGTGGCCGGTGATCTGCAGGAATTCTCCGTCGAAAATGTCCAATTCGGCGGAGCTCTCCACGATGAACGCTGTTCCTTCTACGATGTCCTGGGCGTTGTCGCCTGACCTGTCGAACAGGTTGAACGACGCCAGGGGAACGACTTCCCCGATGTCGGGGTTGAAGGCGAGGCGTGCGACATCGAAACGGCCAAAGACTTCAAGCTCGTTTCCGGGGTCGTCCCCCGTGTTGTCGTTGAGGAGGTTGTGCAGCTTTACGACGACTTTCTTGAAAGCCATTTTCTTCACCTTATCTCGATCGAAGTCGATGCTTTGCCTAGCCACCCACAGGGGTGGATGGGCTGCCGATCGGCGCTATGTGCCTTCGACAGTGGGACTCATGTCCCCTGAAACGCGCCACCCTGGCTTTTCTGGATGGTGCGGGCGGGCCACTTGGTCTGCGTGAACCCGTGCTTCAAGTAGGCCTTAGGCGAGCAGCCCCGTCATGCGACTGAATCTCGGGACTTGACAGGCCGCCTGTCCATCCGGGAGGGGGGAGGGCCTCGGCTGCCCCGATGACGCTGCCCGCTTGGCCGGGCCGCGCCCTGGTCGTCATGGGCGGCACCGCCAGGCAGACGCGGGGCCCCTGAAGAAGAACGAGGGCGAGCAGGTCGAGTACGACGTCACCCAAGGGGCCCAAGGGGCCGCAGGCGGAGAACGTCGCCGGGATCAGCTGACCAGCGACTGGCCCCGTCCTGCCGGCCGGAGCCGGCAGGACGCTCTCGCGAGCGCCCGCCATCCCCGCGCCCGGACGGGATCGCTCAGCGTTCAATTCGCCTGCAGGGCTGTGCTGCTGCAGTCAGGGCACACCGGAACCCCTTCTGCAGCGGTCCGCCTGCCGAATCCGTACGGTCGAGGGGGCAGGCAGCCGGGTCCGGCCTCGTCAGCGGGCCGTTGTGCAGGGCCCGTGTCCGCAGCCCATGTTCTGCCGCTTGGCCGCGCTCTTGGCGAGGAGGTCTCGCGTCCAGGGACATTCCGCCAACCAGGCCGGGTGAATGCGGGAGGTGCTCAGCTGCGGAGCCAGCCGTCGGCGTCGTCAGCGGCATCAGATCACAACCCCGGACAGCACCTCGTCCCCCTCGAACTCGGCGGCGCGCCGCGCGACCCTGGCAACCTGTGGCCCGAGCCCTACTCCGGCTCCCGGACCGCGCACTCCAAGGAGGCAGTGGAGACGAAGCTGAAGAACGCCGTCTACGCCGGCAGCATCACCCTGTCCGCCGTCCCCAGCGCCATCAAGACCAGCTGGACCACGGCCCTGCAGGTCACCGGCATCGGCTGACCCTGTCCGCCGCCGCGACATCCAGGCCCCTGCGGGCTGCATGTCCCAGCAGAGGTGTCCGGAGGTTTCCCAACGACCTTTGAAGCAAGGCCGGTTACCGGGGAAGTCCGGCGGCGTGATGGATGCCGGCCCCCGGCACCGGCTGGGTGACCTTCATGAGTACCGGCACTCCGGACTCACGCACTCCCAGGCAGGTCGCCGGCGCCTGGGGCGGTTGTACTGCCACGAGGCGGCGTCTGGGCTCGACTGGCGTTGCCTCGAAACCGGCACTTCGCAACTGGCGAAGCCCCTCGCCCAGTTCACGGCGCCGGATCCGGCGTCTGCCACGCCGCCATCTGCTCTCGGAACTTCGGGCATCTGACGATGTCCTCTTCGCTGCATTTGAGGGCATGGGTCAGGAGCTGATGGGCGTGGTCGAGATCGACCAAGCGCTGCTCGATCTCGGTGATCTTGGCGCGGATCATCGCCTCTCTGCGTGGCTGCTCCCGCTGGAACTCGCTGATCTCGGCCAGGGTCAGCCCAGCTTGCTGACACTTGCGCAGCACCGTGATCCGCTCGGCGGCTTCCGGCGGATAGCGCCGCTGGCCGCTCTCACGCTCGGGCGCCGGCAGCAGGCCGTGGCGCTCCCAGTATCGGATGGCCGAAGCGGGCACTCCGGTGATCTCGGCGAGTCGGCCGATCGTCATGCGCACGTTCCGCTCCTCCTGCCCCTTGTCGATCCTGGCATTTGACTTAAACCTTAGTTCAAGTTGAAGAGTGGTCGGCACGTGGACAGCGGCGAACGAGCGGCCGCTGGCAGCACACTTGGAGATGCCGCTATGAGCGACACATACGTACGGAAAGAGCGGGCCGACCAGCTGGTGGAAGCCGCGGAGAAGCTCTTCGTGGCCGGGGTGATGTCCCACTCCGGGCACGCCAACCTGAGCGCCAGGCTTGACGGTGAGCGCCTTCTGCTGACGCCGGGATTCGTCCGCGGCCTGCGGCCCGAACAACTGGCAACCGTCGGTTTCGACGGGCAGGTCCTGGAAGGCGAGCTGCAGTCCGTCAGCGCCGAGATCATCGCCATGCACAGCGCCGTGTACAAGGCCCGCCCCCACGTGGGCGCGATCATCCACACCCACTCACCGTCCGCGACCGCCTTCGCCGTGGCCCACCGGCCGCTGCCCTGCCGCACGGAGCCGATGCTGCGCTTCGGACAGGCCGAGGAGGTCCCCGTGGTTCCCTGGGGACCTCGCGGATCGGACGTGTCGGTGCGCGGTATCGCCGACGTGCTGGAACGGTGCCCGACAACGGCCGCGGTTCTTCTGGCCAACCACGGCCTCTTGGTGTTCGGCCCGGATTCGGCGGCCACCGCCCACCTCGTGGTGGCGATCGAGGAGAGCGCCGAAGCCGAGATCGCTGCCGCGGCGATCGGCGGCGCTGTGGACTTCCCCCCAGGCGCCCAGGAGGCCGTGCGTGCCGCGATCGCGCGGGTCAGGTCATGACGGACGACACCCTCGCCTCCCGTACGGAGGCCATACGCGACCGTTACCGCTCCACCCTCGGAACCGTCCCCGGCGGGGTGCAAGAGAGGCTGCGCCTGGCCCAGGAGTTCGGCCGACTGCCGACCGAAGAGGCGATCGCGGCACTGCGCCACATCGTGCTGACCGACAATCCGCTGGGAGCGCGAGTGCAGCAGCTCGTCCACTTCGGGCAGCTGCTGGCCCTTGGCCGGGCACACCCCGCCCGGATCCACGCCCAGGGCGCGCTCCACGCCGGAGCCGGCATCGCCGACCTCATCGGCGTCGCCGAGACCGCGCTCATCACCGCGGGCGTGCCGGCGTACGCACTCGGCACCGAGATCATCGCCGAACTCCTGCCGCACGGAGACGACGGCGAAGAGCGGCCATCGGATCCTGCGGGCGGCCCGGGCCGACTCTGAGACAGAAGTCCAACTCGGCCCCGGCCCCGCCGCATCGCCGGCGGGAATGACGGACAGTTGTTCCACGAGCTCGGGCTACAGTGTCGAGGCTCTTCCTGGGCCCTCGGAGGTGCCCCTCGCGTTCGTAGAACTGTCGGGTGGCGGTGTAGTTGATGGCGCATCGGTCGGCCTGTGTTGCGGGGTGGGGAGTCCGATGCCGCGACCTGGCCCTCCAGGTTTCGTTGCCCGCGTTGTACGAACAGGTCGACTGTCGCACTGCTGTCCGGTGCTGGCGGACGGGCCTGCGTGTCAAGCTACGGGGTCCGTCCGCGATGCTGTGCGTGGCGATCATGTGGACGTGTGGCTTCCGTCTGGGTGGGTGCGTACTGTGTCCGTTGTTGATCATCGATCGGGCCGTTGAGCGGGCCCGGAGTAGGGGGAGTCCAGTGAAGAAGTTCATCGGTGCAGTGCTGGCTGCCGCATTCGCTGTTACCGCGCTCGTTGCTGTGGGGACGGCTGTCACGGGCAGCGGGACCAGCGTGCAGGCCGGTACCATCACCAACCGTCCGTAGCCAGGGGACGCGCAGGCGCTGGTTCAGGCGCATGACAGCGGGGTCGGGCAGGATCGCTCCTGCCTGACCCCGCTGTCCTTTCGTACGCTGTTAGGTCCATCGCATGCCGATGTCGGCCGCCGACCGGCTGTGAACCAGCGGCCGTCCATGCGGCCGTGCCATGCTGATCACGACATCGGGCAGCACGCGCACGGGGAGGGTTCAGTGGCTGCCAGGTACTACTGCGCCCTCAGCGAGAACGGCGACCACGTCGACGACCCGTCCGAGGAGGCGCTGTTCATACTGATCAGCGACCTGAACGACTCCGACAACACCTTCGTCGTCGTTCAGCCGGACCAAGACGACCCCGTCTGGTTCGCCTCAGTCGCCGTCGCGGACGAGGGCGGATACGAGAACGTCCGCCGCGACACCACCCGCCGGGAAACGACGTGACCCTCGAGATCAGTACAGACCGCATGGCGGGCGACCTCACCAAATGGCTGGCCGCCCGCGCTTCCTGGAAAACGGTGTGAGTGGGTGGTGTGGTGGCAGCGCTTGGTTGTCAGCGGGTGGGGACGGTTCCTGACGGGACGGTCAGGTTGTGCCATGTGTGTCCGCAGGTGCCCTTGCAGTACGTGTGCCTGCGGCGGGTGTCGGCGATGGCGAACGCGGAGACGAGGACACGGAATGCCTTGATGTGCTCGCCGGCGGGCAGGCCTGCGAACCCGTAGCGGAACCGATGCCTGGACTACTGCGCCGAGGGAGCGCGCTGTGCGGTGAGCACGGGCTGGTAGTACCCGCTGGAGGCCGGACTGTGCCAGGTGATGTTGGTGAAGCCGGCTTCAGTCACGAACTCTGTCAGCTGCGGGCGCGTCAGCGCCCAGTAGGTGCTCCGGCGGACTCGGACATGCCAGGTGTTCTCCGCGGGGGTGAGCTGGAAGTGCTCCAGGTCGTAGCGCTCGCCGTCCTCATGCCAGTGCCACAGCTGGAAGGTGACCACGTGGCCGTCCTGTGTTTCCGAGACCTGGGGAGGTGTCGCCGTGGGTCTGGTCCGGCGCGTCTCGTCATAGGCCCGGACAGTGATCACCAAAAGTCCGTCGTCTCGGAGCACCCGTCTCATGCCGAGGAGTGCCGCCCGGAGATCTCGCCCGGAGAGCAGGTGCGGGAGCGAGTTGTCCGCGCAGAGCACGACGTCGAATGACGTCTCTGTGAACGGCAGTTGGCGCATGTCAGCCGCAGCGGCCGGAAGCCGGCTGCCCCGGGCCGCCGCCTCGGCGGCGGCGCGCGCGGCGGCGACCGGGCTCAGGTCGCTGCCGACGACCTGGTGCCCGGCCAGGGCCAGCCCGATGGCCTGGGTGCCGATCCCGCACGAGCAGTCCAGGACGGTGTGCGGTCCCGCGCCGAGAAATTGACGGACGAGCCCGCCCAGTACCTCGGCCTGGTAGGCCATGCTCGCGTCCCAGTCCCGGAACATCAGGTGGTAGTCGTGGGCCAACTCGTCGTAGAAATCCCGCACGGAGAGCTCGGACATGTATCCCACCGTAGTGCGTGGCCGCCAGGGAGGACGGGCAGTTCAGGCGGCGGCTGCCTGACTTCGGCCGCCCCGGCGGATGCCCTCTCGCTGCGGATACGGGCGCGTTCGCGACGTTGGGCGGCCGGCACGTCGGGGTGGCGGGTGTTCGCGTTCCGCCAGCGGAGGTAGGCATGGAGGGCTCGGGTCTGGGCGGTGAGGTTGCGGTGGTTGGAGTTGGCGATGGTGAACTGTCGCAACGGTCCGAAGTGGGCCTCGATGGTCGGGTGGCCCGGAAGGGTCTCACCTCCGGGCCACCCGACGACCTCTTCCCCCACACTCCCCCCAACTCAACTCAGCCCGCGATCAGCTGGGTAGGAAAAGGCGCATTGTGAGACGCCATCCGCTTATCGATCACGGGGCTGGCCCGGTCGAACAGGGTTCCTGATCGGGTGATCGCGCGAGGGCCAGCGCATGGCAGCAGGGCCT
>NZ_JBSFVT010000012.1:0-266901 GCF_053592455.1 Streptomyces sp. NPDC002676
GCGGGGGTGAGGGTGTTGTTGCGGCCCTTGCGGAACGTCGTACCGATCGGATGGATCGGCGGCAGGTAGACGACGTCGAAGCCCATCTCCGCGATGTCCTCGAGGCGGCGGGCGGCGGTGCGGAACGTGCCGTGGGGCTGCTCGGCGGTGCCCTCTGAGCGCGGGAAGAACTCGTACCAGGAGCCGTACAGGGCGCGTTCGCGCTCGACCAGCAGCGGCATCGCGTCGGAGGCGGTGACCAACTCCCGCAAGGGGTAAAGGGCCAGGATCGCGTCCACCTCCGGCGCCAGCGCCGCCTTGAAGCGCTCGTGCACCGGTAGCGAGTCGTCGTCGAGGGCGCGCGCCGCGGTCAGGACCAGTTGCCGTTCCGGCCCCTTGGGCACGCCGGCCGCCGCACGCTCGTACAGCTCGGCACCCTCCTCCAGGACCAGCCCGGTGTCGATCCCGGCCGGCACCTTCACGGAGGCGGTGTGCCGCCAGGTGGCCAGCGGATGGCTCCAGGCCTCCACGCGGAAGGTCCAGCGGCCCGTGGCGTCCGGAGTGACGTCCGCGCCCCAGCGGTCGCTGCCGGGGGCGAGTTCGCGCATCGGTGTCCAGGGGCCACGACGGGCCCAGGGATCGCGCAGGACGACATTGGCACCGACGGCATCGTGCCCCTCGCGGAACACGGTGGCGGTGACCTGGAAGGTCTCCCCGGCCACCGCCTTCGCCGGGCGCCTGCCGCACTCAACGGCCGGCCGGACGTCACGTACCGGTACGCGGCCGATGGCCGGGGTCCTGCGCATGTGTTCACCTCCGCCGTGTGCGAAGCCGGGCACCCGGCCCGGCCTCGCGATCCGAGAAAACGGTTCGGCTTCCGCCGAACCGCCAAGACGCCATGTACGGTGCCAGGTCAGGGGCTTGACGCCGGGGAACGCCGCTCCGGCGGCCTCCTTCTGGCGGTCCGGGCCGGTTTGGACCGGCCGTCCTGCTCCTGCAGGTAGGTGACCAGGTTGGTGCGCAGATAGCGCTCGGCGGCGTCCGCGGCCTCCCGGGCGCAGCGCTTGCCCATGAGCACGCACAGTGTGTAGCCCGAGTCCTCGAAGGTGGCTCGGAGCGAGCGGTCGTGCGGCGAGGCGAGCATCATCCGCTCCCACGCCCGGTAACGCCGCAACTGCCGGGCCACTTCGGCCTTGGCGGGTAGCAGCATGGCCCTCTTCACCCTCCACGCTCTCGACTGGGCGCGTTCCCGACCCTCGGGTGGCGTCCGCGCACGGAGGGGCGCGGCACCGTTACGGCGATCGAGGCTTTCACTCATGGTGCACGCATGAGGACGCAGCGTCTTGTTGGAGCTTCAACCACGGTCGTGTCGCGGTGCTCGTGTTGCACGAATGGCGTAGTGGCCGCACTGTGGATGTGACTCAGAAGCGATCGACGCTCACGCTGTGTGTCTGGATCCCTTCCGGACGGGTGGGGGGAGCGGGAGCTTCGCGGGTGAGGAGCAAGCGACTATGAAGACCGCAGTGCCCTGCTACTACCACCTTGACGTGGAAGTCAGCACTGAACGGGTGGGACAGGTCAGCCGTATCCTGGCCGCCCATCTCCGCTACTGGGACCTCGACAACCTCGTGGCCCCCGTCTGCCGCGGCGCCGAACTGCTGCTGCGGGCGATCGACGAGCACGCGACCGACAAGCGCACGTCCATCGAGCTGTGGTGGAACGGCCAGCACCTCATCACCGCGTTCGGGGGCGACGATCCCGACCTGCGCCCGGACCAGGATCTGCGGGCCTGCCTGACGGACATCGCCGCCATGAGCGACGGCTGGGGCTGCTGCGCCCCGGAGACCGGCAGCAAGCTCATCTGGTTCTCGCAGCGGGCCCGCGCCGGTGAGCGCGTCCCGCTGGTGCCCCTCGCCCCGGCGCCGACCCTGACCCAGGGCCTCCAGGTGCCGCGCGAGGAACCGTTGGTCGTGCTGGCTGCCCCGGCCGCCGCCTTGGACGACGCCCTGGAGGGCAGCCGGTGACGGCCCGCAAGGCCAGGAAAGGGGTGCCCGTGTGGAGCGGGCACCCCTACCCGTTGGGCGCCGTGTTCGACGGACAGGGCACCAACTTCGCCCTGTTCAGCGAGGTCGCCGAGCGGGTCGAGCTGATCCTCGTCGACGACGCCGGCGCCCAGACCCCCGTGCCGCTGCACGAGGTCGACGGGTTCGTGTGGCACGCGTACCTCCCCGGCATCGGCCCCGGCCGGCGCTACGGCTACCGGGTGCACGGCCCCTGGGACCCGTCGCTCGGCAACCGGTGCAATCCGGCGAAGCTGCTGCTCGACCCGTACGCCCGGGCCGTGGAAGGCCAGATCGACAACCACGCCTCGCTCTACGAACGCGCGCCGCACGGCCGCTCCTCGGCCGACAGCGCCGGGCACTCCATGCTCGGCGTGGTCACCGACCCGTACTTCGACTGGGGCGACGACCGCCCGCCCCGGACCCAGTACGCGGACTCCGTGATCTACGAGGCCCATGTGCGGGGCATGACCCGTGCCCACCCGGACGTCCCGGAACAGCTGCGCGGCACCTACGCCGGCCTCGCGCACCCCGCGGTGACCGAGCACCTGACCTCGCTCGGCGTGACCGCGGTGGAGCTGATGCCGGTGCACCAGTTCGTGCAGGACGGTGTGCTCCAGGACCGGGGCCTCGCCAACTACTGGGGCTACAACACCATCGGCTTCTTCGCCCCGCACAACGCCTACGCCGCCTTCGGCAGCCGGGGCCAGCAGGTCAACGAGTTCAAGGCGATGGTGAAGGCGCTGCACGCGGCCGGCCTCGAAGTGATCCTCGACGTGGTCTACAACCACACCGCCGAGGGCAACGAGTTCGGCCCGACCCTGTCGTTCCGGGGCATCGACAACGCCTCCTACTACCGCCTGGTCGACGGCGACTGGGCGCACTACTACGACACCACGGGCACCGGGAACAGCCTGCTCATGCGGCACCCGTACGTGCTTCAGCTGATCATGGACTCGCTGCGGTACTGGGTCACCGAGATGCACGTCGACGGCTTCCGTTTCGACCTCGCGGCAACCCTGGCCCGGCAGTTCCACGAGGTGGACCGGCTGTCGGCGTTCTTCGACCTGATCCAGCAGGACCCGGTGATCAGCCGCGTCAAGCTCATCGCCGAACCCTGGGACGTGGGGGAGGGCGGCTACCAGGTGGGCAACTTCCCGCCGTTGTGGTCGGAGTGGAACGGCAGGTACCGGGACGCCGTACGGGACTTCTGGCGCGCGGAACCCGGCTCGCTCGGCGAGTTCGCCTCCCGTCTGACCGGCTCCTCCGACCTCTACCAGCACAGTCGGCGCAGGCCGCGCGCGAGCGTCAACTTCGTCACCGCGCACGACGGTTTCACGCTGCGCGACCTGGTGTCGTACAACGACAAGCACAACGAGGCGAACGGGGAAGGCAATCGGGACGGCGAAAGCGTCAACCGGTCCTGGAACTGCGGGGCGGAGGGCGACACCGACGACCCGGCCGTCCTCGAACTGCGCGCCCGCCAGCAGCGCAACCTGCTGGCCACGCTGCTGCTGTCGCAGGGCATCCCGATGCTCTGCCACGGCGACGAGATCGGCCGTACCCAGCGCGGCAACAACAACGCCTACTGCCAGGACAACGAAATCTCCTGGGTGAACTGGGAGCTTACCGAAGAGCAGCGGGCCCTCGCGGACTTCACCGGCCGGCTGATCGCCCTGCGCGCCGCGCACCCGGTGCTGCGCCGCCGACGCTTCTTCCAGGGCGAGACGGCGACCAACGCGCGGCAGCCGCTGCCCGACCTGGTGTGGCTGCGGCCCGACGCCCGTGAGATGACCGGCCGGGACTGGCAGCGCGACGACGCGCACTCGGTCGGCGTGTTCCTCAACGGCGACGCCATCGCCGAACGCGACCCCTACGGCCGCCGCCTCGTCGACGACTCGTTCCTGCTGCTCCTCAACGGCTACTGGGAACCGGTCGACTTCCGCCTGCCCGACGCCTCCTACGGCGAACGCTGGACGACCCTGACCGACACCGCCGACCCCGAGGGCATCCCCGACGAACGCGAACACAAGGCGGGCACGAGGCTTCGCGTGGAGGCCCGCAGCATGGTCCTGCTGTCCCGTCCGTCTCGTCCGTCCCGTCCGTCCCGTCCGTCCCGTCCGTCCCGTCCGTCGCGTTCATCACGGGCCGGGCGCTGAGCCGTACCGCGCGGGACGGGTCAGCGGGTGGGGTGTGAGGTCACTGTGAACTGGGCGCCGTCGGGGTCGCGCAGGATCGCCTCGGACTCGTCCTCGCGCAGCACGCTGCCGCCGTGCTTCTCCGCCGCGCGGGCGCAGTCCGCCACGCTCGCCACCGCGAAGTGGACCTGCCAGTGCGGTCGCACCTCGGGGTCCGGGACGGCCTCCGCCGCGCCCGAGTCGATGCGGGCCACCACGTCACCCCGGCTGCGCAGCACCACCTCGCCGCCCTCGTACTCGACCTCGCAGCAGCCCGGCTTGTTCGAGGCCCAGTCGAGGATCTCGCCGTAGAAGAGCGCGGAGTCGAAGGCGTTGCGGGTGTGCAGCCGGATGAAGGTCGGTGCCGCCCGCCGCCACGACTCCCAGTTGGAGATCAGTTCCCCCTGCCAGATCCCGAAGGTGGCGCCGTCCCGGTCGGCGAGCAGAGCGGCCCGGCCGGGCGGGAAGGACAGCGGCCCGACCGCCGCCGTACCGCCGCGCTCCCGGGCCCGGGCCACGGCCAGGTCGGCGTCCGGTACCGCGAAGTACGGCGTCCAGGCCACCGCCATCTGCCACATCGCGGCGATCGCGGCGATCCCGGCCACCGGCACCCCGTTCGCCAGCGCGATCCGGAAGTGCTCACCGAGCTTGGCGCCGCGCCAGCGCCAGCCCAGCACGGCCGTGTAGAAATCCTGGGTGCCCTCCAGGTCGCGGCTGGTGAGGCTCACCCAGCACGGCGCGCCGAAGACGGAGTGCGTCGAGAGGATCTCGCGCTTCCTGGGTGCACCGCTGGCAGGCGTGTCTTGGTTCATGGCAGTCGCGTCCTGGTCTCGGGGCCCGGCGGCCCGGCTCTCGTTCCAGTGTCCAACCGCAACGGGGTCGGGCGCAGGTCGAGTACCCGGGTGGCAGAGGGCCAGTCGAGTGACAGACGTGCGGCTCAGCGGGCCTCGGCGAGCAGTTCCTCGCGAATGCGGTCGAAGCAGCCGCTCAGCAGCCGGGACACGTGCATCTGCGAGATGCCGAGCTGCTCGGCGATCCGGCTCTGGGTCATCCCGCGGAAGAACCGCAGGTAGAGGATGGTGCGCTCGCGCTCGGGCAGCGCGGCCAGGCACGGTCCCACGGCGGCTCGGTCGACGACGAGGTCGTAGCCGGGGTCGGACCCGCCCAGCGAGTCACCGAGGGCGTAACCGTCCGTACCCGCGACCTCGGCGTCCAGCGACAGCGCCGTGAAGCACTCCAGCGCCTCCATCCCGGTGCGCACCTCGGCCTCGCTGAGCCGGGCGTGCGCGGCGATCTCGGCGACGGTGGGCGCCCGGCCCGGGGTGGTCTGTGCCAGCTCCTTCGCGGCGACGCGCACCCGGTTGCGCAGATCCTGCACCCGGCGCGGCACGTGCAGGGTCCACATGTGGTCACGGAAGTGGCGCTTGATCTCGCCGGTGATCGTAGGCACCGCGTACGCCTCGAACGCACGACCGCGCTCCGGATCGTAGTGGTCGACGGCCTTGACCAGGCCCAGCGCGGCCACCTGGTACAGGTCCTCCAGACACTCCCCGCGACCGCGGAACCGCACCGCTATCCGCTCCGCCATCGGTAGCCAGGACCGGACCACCTCGTCCCGCAGCGCCCGTCGCTCCGGACCGTCGGGCAGCGTCGCAAGCCGTTCGAAGGACTCGCCCGTGTCGGGGGCGTCGTCGTGCGGATGGGCTTTCGTGCTGTCAGTGACGCGCATGGTGCGAACCTCTCTCAGCAGGTGCTGAAGGTCCGAAGCACTCACCTCAGAATCCCACAGAGGGAGATAGCGGAACAAATTGGGAGATATGGGTGTGAATGGGACGGAGGTGCAGGCCGGCCTGAACGTGATGTGCGGCACGCGCCGGCGCTCCGCCGGAAGGGCCCCTGCGCGGGTTTTTCCTGGGCAGCGCTTGATCAGTGATCAAAGCGGGCGAATCAGCCGCCCGCAGCGCATTCTGCTCATTTGACAGTGCGCTGAGCCCACAGATAGACAGCACCTCTCGAAGGTCGAGAGGGGCATTGTGTACGAGCCGAACGTGGTCGGGGACTGGCATGAGTGTGACGAGCATGCCGGTCTGCGGGTCCGCGTCCACCGCCTGGAGGCGGCAGAACCGCCGCGCGGACGCGACGACGCCGCCGTCGGACTGACGTACTTCAGTGTCCGGGTGACCGTCGAAAACCGTGGTGCGCAGCACTACGGCATCCATCTGGAGGACGGCCAGGTCGACGTCCGGGTCGGCCCGGACGGGGAGGGCGCCTTCATCGACTGGCGCAACTCGCAGTTCATCGAGGGCTTCGACGTCTACCCGCTGCGCCGGGTCACCGCCGTGCTCTATGCGGCGGGCCCCGAGGCCGCCCTCACCCACGTGGACGTGCAGGTCCAGCTGCGCGTGAACGAGGAGTGGGCCGACCGGCGGCTGTGGGCGGGCGGCATCGGCGTGCTGGAGACGACCGCGGCGGCCACGCCGGCCGGCGCCGGGCCAGGCAGCCTGGCCCACCAGCTCGGCGCCTTCCTGAAGGACCAGACCGAGTTTCTGAGGGACCAGACCGGGCCGGACACCGCCTGACCCGGTCGTCGGCTCTCCATCACCCCGCCGGGTGCGGGACGCCGTCGATCAGTGCGGGATGCCGTCGATGATCTCCCGCGCCCCCTGCCTGAGCAGCGCCACCGCGACCGAGGTTCCGAGCGTGGCCGGGTCGAGCCGGCCCGCCCACTCGTGGGCGTTCAGCCGGGTCTTGCCGTCCGGGGTGAACACGCAGGCGCGCAGGGAGAGTTCACCGCTGCGGTCCATGCGAGCGTAACCGGCGATGGGGCTGTTGCAGTGGCCCTGCAGCACGTGCAGGAACATCCGCTCGGCCGTCGCCTCCCGGTGGGTGGCCGGATCGCCGAGCCCGCTGACCGCGTCGATCAGATCGGTGTCGTCCTGCCGGCACTGCAGGGCGAGGATGCCCGCGCCGATCGGCGGCATCATCGTCTCCGGGGACAGCACCTCGCTGATCACGTCACGGCGGTCGATCCGCTCCAGGCCGGACACCGCCAGCAGCAGCGCGTCCGCGTCGCCGGCGGCCAGCTTCTCCAGCCGGCGGTTGGCGTTGCCGCGGAACGGCACACATTCCAGATGCGGGTGGGTGGCCGCCAGTTGGGCCACCCGGCGCACCGAGGAGGTGCCGATCCGGCAGCCGGCCGGCAGCTCGTCGAGGGTGAGCCCGCCCGGGTGCACCAGCGCGTCGCGGATGTCGTCCCGCTTCAGGAACGCGGCGAACACCGTGCCCGCGGGCAGCGGCCGGTCGGCGGGCACGTCCTTCACGCAGTGCACCGCGAGATCCGCCTCGCCGGCCAGCAGCGCGGCGTCCACCTCCTTGGTGAACGCCCCCTTGCCCTCGACCTTGGACAGGTCGCCGAGCCACTTGTCGCCGGTGGTCTTCACCGGTACGACCGCGGTGCGCACACCCGGATGCAGTACGGCCAACTCGGCTCGGACACGCTCTACTTGGGCCAGCGCCATGGGCGAGTCGCGGGAGACGATACGGATCAGTTCGGGAACCGGCATGCGGACACGATAGACCTTCGGCCGACAGGGCGTGGGCGCGCCCTGTCATCGTGTCAGGCGCAGGCTGTAACGGACCTTGTCCTTCGCATGGGCGCCGAGACGGTCGTAGAAGCGCACCGCACCCTCGTTCCAGGCCGGGGTCTGCCACTGCACCTCGGTGAGCCCGAGCCGGTGGGCCTCGGCGACCACCGCGTCCACCAGCAGCGCACCGAGCCCGAGGCCGCGATGGCCGGGGGCCAGGAACAGGCAGTCCATGTGCAGGTACTCGCGGCCATCCCAGGTGGACAGCTGGGGCGAGCAGGTGGCGTAGCCGACGACCTCGCCGTCCGCGGTCTCGGCGACCAGGCAGCACAGCCGCGGGACCGGGGTGCCGAACAGCAGCTCGGCCAGCCGGCCGGCCAGGCCGGGAGCCGGTGGGTCGTCGCGTTCGTACTCGGCGTGCAGGGCGGCGAGTTCGACGACGCGAGGCAGGTCGGCGGGCTTGGCGTGCCGGACCAGGGGAGTGCCGCTCACCGGACCTCGCCCTCCACGGTGTCCGCTCCCCAGGCCGCGAGGCGCTCGGCGAGCGGGCCCGTCCCGTCGAGGACGTGCCGGGAGAAGGCCTCCCGCTCGTGCGCGAGCAGGGCCGCCTCCCAGACGCACGGTGCGAGGCCCGTCCGGCCCGGCCGCAGTTCCGCGGGTCTGCCGGCCGGGCCGGTGAACACGGCCAGATCGGACATATGGCCCTCGATCCACGTGTGCACCAGGACGTAGTCCCCGTCGCCGCCCGCGTGCACCAGGAGCACCGCGAGCCCGAGCGAGCCGCGCAGCCGGCCGAGCGCCAGATGCCCCTTGGCGAGTTCCAGCGCCGCCTTCATGGCGTCCGAGTCGACCGAGCGGCCCGGTGCCGCGAGGGCGTACACCTTCACCAGGTGCCCGGCGGCCTCCCGGACGCCCAGGGCCCGGGCGGTACGGGCATGATGCTCCCCGGCGAGTTCGAGCAGACCGGCGGCGTCCACCGCCGGGGGCAGTTCTCCGTGAAGATCCATCCCGCCATCATGCCGGTTGCGCGCCAAAGTCGGTCTGCGGAAGCCGAGTTGCAGTGGTCCCGCACGCTCACCCGAAGCCCTCCGGCAAGGCCGCCGCCGAGTCCTCCGGTGTGAGGTCCGGGCGCAGTCGCAGCCAGGACGGCTGGCGGAGCAGTCCGGCCCGGGTACGGGTGCTGTAGCTGACCTCGCCGACCAGCCGGGGCAGCACCCAGTGGGCGCCCGCGATCCTTGGCTCCGGGGCGAAGGGGCACCGGGGGCTCGCGGCGGCCCGCAGCAGCCCCGCCAGTTCCGTGCGCTCCGCCTCGCTCCAGCCGGTGCCCACTGCGCCGACGTAGCGCAACCGGTCACCCGCGCGCTGGCCGAGCAGGAGCGCCCCGGGCAGCCCGGTCAGCCGCCCCTTGCCCGGCAGCCAGCCTCCGACGACGACGTCCTCGGCACGCAGGTTTCGGATCTTGATCCAGGCGCGGGAACGGACCCCCGGCTCGTACACCGAGTCCAGCCGCTTGCACACGATGCCCTCCAGGCCGTGCTCCCGGGTGGCCCGCAGCGCCTCGGCGCCGTGGCCGACGACGGCTGCGGGGGTCGACCAGTGCGGCCCGGCGAGCCTCAGGTCCTCCAGCCGCTCCCGCCGTCGTACGTAGGGGAGCCGGAGCAGTGGCTCCGCCAGATACGGCACGTCGAACAGCACCAGATGCACCGGCACCTGGGCGGCCCGGCGGGCGGCCCTGGCGGGGGCGTGCGCGAGGCCCATCCGGCTCTGCAGCAACTGGAAGTCGGCCCGACCCAGCTCGTCCAGGGCCAGCACCTCGCCGTCCAGGATCGCCGGCGTGGCACCCATGACGCCGCCGAGCGGCCGCAGTTCGGGGTAGGCGCCGGTGATGTCCTCACCCGAGCGGGCCCGCAGCAGTACGCTGCCGTCGCCGGGCAGATAGGCCATCACCCGCTGGCCGTCCTGCTTGGTCTCGTAGGCCCACTTCTCGTCCTGGGCGGCGGGCGGCAGCGTCCCGGGCGTGGCGAGCATGGGCGGGACGAGCGGCAGGGGCGCGGCGGGCACGGCGGTCACGGGTGAAGATCTCGACCGTCGGTGGCCTCCGCACGCGCCTTTCCCCACCGGTTCCCCTGAACGGGCCCGACCGCGGCTGCCCTGCTGGTCGTCAGTCGCGCATCGTCGCGATGCTGACCGCGTTCGCCGCCACCACGGCCCCGATGCCCGCCCACTCCGCACCGCCCAGGCCCTGGCCGAGGACCACCCAGCCGACCACGGCGGCGAGCACCGGGTTGACGCTCATGAACAGCCCGAAGGTCTGTGCGGGAACGTGACGCAGTGTCAGCAGGTCCGCGAGATACGGCACCGCGGAGGAGAGGACACCGGCCGCGACGGCGCACAGGACGGCCCCCGCCGTGGGCGGGTGGCGCAGCGCGACGGCGCCTGCGGCCGGGAGGAAGGCGAGGGCGGACACCAGCGCTGCCGCCGCCGAGCCCTGCGCCCCGGGGATCCGGCGGCCGGCGAGCCGGTTGAGCAGGATGTACGACGCCCAGCAGCACGCCGCCACCAGGCCCAGCGCCATGCCCACGTAGTCGGCGGAGGGCCGCGGGCGCATCAGGACGACCACCCCGCCCGCCGCCAGCACCGCGCACCCCGCGTCGAGCCGTCGGCGCGCGGCGGTCAGCGCGACGGCGAGCGGGCCCAGGAACTCCAGGGTGACGGCGAGACCGAGGCCGATCCGGTCGACGGCGCTGTACAGGCTGAGGTTCATCGTGCCGAAGACCCCGGCCAGCAGCAGCACCGGCCACCACTGCCCCCAGGTGAAGTCGCGCAGCCGCGGCCTGCCCACGGCCAGCAGCGCGAGTGCCGCGACGTACTGCCGTACCGCCACCACACCGAGGGGCCCGAGGACGGGGAAGGCCAGCGCCCCGACGGCGGCACCGGTCTGGGTGCACAGCCCGCTGCCGGCCATGGTGGCCACCCCGGCCAGGCGCCGGGCGGTGGGCGCCGGGCCGCGCGTGCTCGGGGAAGCGGACGCCGGAGGGCGTTCGAGAGCTTGTCGCATGCCCGGATCGTGCGCCGCCCGGAACCTTGCGCAAAATGCATGCGTGGCTCGATCTATACGCTGAGCGTATGGACGACATCGATCTGCGGCAGCTGCGCTGCCTCGTGGCCATCGTCGACGAAGGCACCTTCACCGACGCGGCGATCGCTCTCGGAGTCTCCCAGGCCGCCGTCTCCCGCACCCTCGCCTCGCTCGAACGGGCCCTGGGAGTACGGCTGCTCAGACGCACCTCCCGCGAGGTGACGCCGACCGCGACCGGGCTCCGCGTGGTGGCGCAGGCCAGGCGGGTGCTCGCCGACGTGTCCGACCTGGTCCGGGAGGCGACCTCGGGACACACGCGGCTGCGGATCGGCTACGCCTGGTCGGCGCTCGGCCGCCACACGGTCGCCTTCCAACGCCGCTGGAGCGCGGCGCACGCGGACACCGACCTGCACCTGGTCCGTGTCAACTCGCCGTCGGCGGGTCTCGCGGAAGGGGCCTGCGACCTCTCCGTCGTCCGCCGTCCCCTGGCCGACCGGCGCTTCGGCACCGCCATCGTCGGCCTGGAACGGCGGCTGTGCGCGCTCGCCTCCGACGATCCGCTGGCCAGACGCCGTTCGGTGCGGCTCGCCGACCTCGCCGACCGCACCCTCCTCGTCGACCGGCGCACCGGCACCGCCACCCCCGAGCTGTGGCCGCCCGGCGCGCGGCCGGTCACCGAGGAGACCCATGACGTGGACGACTGGCTCACCGCCATCGCCGCCGGACGGGGCATCGGGGTGACGGCCGAGTCCACGGCGAACCAGTACCCGAGGCCCGGCATCGGCTACCGGCCGGTCCGGGACGCCGAACCCGTCGCCGTGCGCCTCGCCTGGTGGCGCGAGGATCCGCACCCGGCCCAGCAGGCCGTACTCGAACTGCTCACCGAGCTGTACCGGTCGCAATAGAGGAGCGGCTTGTTGGCTTCACCCCTGCGCGCCCGTCGATACGTCCAGCCCGGTGCACGCCAGTTCCCCGTCCACCTCGGCACACGCCTCCACGCCCCTCGGTGAGGGCACCGGGAGTATCGGGCTGGTGTTCTCGCCGGCGCCGTCCCCCGGATAGCTCGCCGAGAGCACGTCCTGGCCCGCCCGCACCGACACCTTCCGGGCCTGCCCGGAGCGCATCCGAACCTCCGACCAGGCGGTGCCGCAAGCCGGTGAATAGCGCAGGCGCACGACGTAGCCGGGGCCGGTGACCGTGCTCGTGGTCCGCGCGTCCCGGGCGCACACCGAGGCGTCGGGCAACTCGCCCTGGCAGGAGCGGCCATGGCAGCGGGGAACGGCGGGAAGCACCTGGGCGGTGGGGGAGTCGTCCCGGTCGGGCAGGGCCACGGCGGCGGCGACACCGAGCAGCGCGAGCGTCACCGACAGCGGCAGCCAGTGAGCCCGCCCCGGCCCCCTGCGGCCTTCGCGCCCGGGCGGGCTCGCGGTGGGCGGGGCCTCGGCCGCCTCCCACAGGGCCAGTACGGCGACGGGATCGGCGCCGGCCAGCCGGCTGAGGGCCTCCACGGCCGCCCGAGGTGGCCGCTTGCCGCCCGAGAGATAGCGGTGCCAGGCCGACTTGCTGTACGGGGTGCGCGCGGCCAGCGCCGCCAGGCTCAGTCCCGTACTGCCCTTCAACTCGCGCAGTCTCGCCGCCAGTAGCTGGTCCGGCGGCTCGTCCGGCGTGGTCGATGTGTGGGGATGCCGCATTGCGCGTCCCTCGACTCCCTTTCCGCTATGGGCGTTTTTAGCCCCTGATGCCGGAATGGCTTCCCGGGCGATCGGCGGCCGCAACGCCCGGCGAGGTATGAGGAAGGTGAGGCGTGCGCATGTCGAGGGCCTGTTCGGGAACGCGGGGTTTCCGAACAGGCCTCGGCGGTCAGCTCGTACGGCGGTGAGGGGCCGTCAGCAGCAGCGGAGGACGCGGTTGGTGCGGACGTAGTACGCGGAGACGTAGCCCTTGTGGTGGCGAAGCCGGTACCAGGTGTGGTTGCCGAACACCGAGGAGCCGTACGTCCTGCAGCTGAGGGCCAGCAGCTGGTGCGCGTGCCGGTGGCCGATCACCCGGTAGCCGGTGCCCGGGCCGGAGCGCACGTTCAGCGCGGCGCGGTGCGTGGCGACACGGCCGGTGGCGGGCAGGGTCAGGCGGTTGGCCATGCCCTGGACCGTGAACCGGTGGGTGCGGCGGAACTGGTGGCGGCGGTGGTGGACGCGGCGCGTGGCGTGCTTGCGGTGCGTGGTGTGCTTGCAGTGGTGGCCGGGCGTCGCCTTGTGGTGGCCGGGTGTCGCCTTGTGCCGGGCGGGGTGCGCCGCGCGGTGCGTGTGGTGTCCGGCCGTCGCGGTGGGGGCCGGGAGCGGGGTGGTGGTGCTCGCCGGGGCGGCCCCGGCCGCCGTCGGCAGGAGTGCGAGCACCACGACTGTGGCCAGCAGGCCGCTCTTGAGAGTCCGTCGGATCATGGAAACCTCCGGCTGTCGTTCTCGTGACCACGGGAAGTGATCACGACAGCCAGCGTTGCCGCGACGGGCCGTCGCGATGCCGTCCCCGCGTCCCGTGGGACGTCGGGGACGTCTCCCGGGACGGGCACGGCGACGGGTGCGGGCCCGCCGCGGGATCCGGACGGCAGGGTCACCCCCTCGGCTACCGTCCAGTAGGATCCGGCGGCAGGTCATCACAGGAGGATCCGTGCCCCGGTCCGAACGCTCGCCCCTACTGCTCGCAGGCCTGCCGGCCGCCGGGGTGGCCGTGCTCCGGACGCGTGTGGTGGCCGCGAAGGCGGCAGCGGCCTTCTTCGTCGGGGTGGTCCCGGCCAATGTGAAGATGGCCATCGACTGGCGGCACCGGCCCGCCCCGCAGCGGACGGCCGCCCTCGCGCGGCTGCCTCTTCAGGTCCCCCTGGTGCTGTGGGCCCGTGGTGTCGCCCGGAACGGGAAAGGACTGTCGTGACGAAAGCCATCGAGGTCGGCGACAAGATCGAGGACTTCGCGCTGCCCGACGAGACCGGCACCACGCGCCGGCTCAGCGAACTGCTGGCCGAAGGGCCGGTCGTCCTCTTCTTCTACCCCGCCGCCATGACGCCCGGCTGCACCGCCGAGGCCTGCCACTTCCGTGACCTCGCCGCCGAGTTCGCCGCCGTCGGCGCCCGGCCCGTCGGGATCAGCGGAGACAGCGTGGAGCGGCAGCAGGAGTTCGCCGGGCGGCACACCCTCGGCATGCCGCTGCTCTCCGACACCGACGGCGCGGTCCGTGAGCGGTTCGGCGTCAAGCGCGGCTTCTCCCTCGCGCCCACCAAGCGTGTCACCTTCGTCATCGCCCAGGACCACACCGTCCTGGACGTCGTCCGCAGCGAACTGCGCATGAACACCCACGCCGACCGGGCCCTGGACGCGCTGCGCGCCCACCGGGGCTGACCCGGCTCGGCCGGCGCCGCCCAGCGGGGCCCAAGTGGCCGTCCCGGCGCTTGATGCGCCGGGACAATCGGCCCATGCTGGGGCATATGGAGCAAGTCGCGGCCACGGCGATCATCGATGCCCAGGGCAGGGTGACCGGGTGGAGTGAGGGCGCGCGGCTGCTCACCGGGCACCTGGCCGAGGAGGTCGTGGGCCGGCCCGCGGCCGGTCTCCTCGCCGCGGACATGCCCACCGCAGCCGTATCCGGCGCAGCCACGACCGCCGGGGCCCTCGCCGCACGGACCGGCACCCTCACCCTGCGCCACCGCGACGGTCACGAGCTCGAGGTGGCCCTGACCGCCTGCCCCGTCCTCGACGCCGACGGCCGGCCCGCCGCGTACGTCGTCACGGCCGGCCCGCCCGGCGCCGCCCTGGCCGCCCAGGCCTTCCAGCAGGCCTCGATGTCCATGTCGGTCTTCGATCTCCGGCAGCGCTACCTGCGCCTCAACGAGGCCGCCTGCGAGGTGATGGGCGTGCCCGAGGGGGAGCTGCTCGGCCGGTACTTTCCGGACACCGTGGAGGACGCCGAACCCCACCGGGGATTCCTGCGCCATCTGCGTGAGGTCGCCGAGACGGGGGAGCCCGTCCGCTACGAGAGCTTCGCCAGTGCCCCCACGCTGAACGAGGAGCACACCTGGAGCATCGAGATGTGGCCGCTGCGGGACGGCCGGGGCGAGCTGAGCGCCGTCGCCCTCGCGGCCTTCGACAGCACCGAGCAGTACTGGGCGCGGCGCCGGGCCGCCCTGCTCAACGAGGCCGCCAGGGCGATCGGCACCACGCTGGACGTCGTGCGCACCGCGGAGGAACTGACAGGACTCCTCGTTCCGCACTACGCCGACTTCGCCTCGGTGGATCTGTTCGACTGGGTCCTCGGTGCGGAGGAGCGGCCCGTCGACCTGGGGAGCCCTCTCGAACTGCGCCGTGTCGCCCACGCCTCCGCCGCCGGGGGCGCCCCCGAGCCCGCCGTCGCCCTCGGCGGGAGCGACATGTACCCGCCCGACTCGCCGCCCGTGCGCGCCCTGCGCGAGGGACGCGCGGTGATCAGCCAGGCCGACGAGCTCGGGTTCATCGAGTTGATCACCGAGCGCAATGTCCGCTCACCCGAGACCAGCCCCACGAACCGGGACGTCCACTCGGTGATCGCCGTGCCCCTGCACGCCCGCGGCGTCCGGCTCGGCGTGGCCGTCGTCGTCCGCACTACGCGCCTCGACCCCTACGCCCCCGACGACGCCCTCTTCGCCGAGGAACTCGCCAGCCGCGCCGCCGTCTGCATCGACAACGCCCGCCGCTTCGCCCGCGAGCGCTCCACGGCCCTCGCCCTCCAGCACAGCCTGCTGCCGCGCGGCCTGTCCGGACAGGCCGCGGTCGACGTCGCCCACCGGTATCTGCCGTGCGGATCGCTCGCCGGCGTCGGCGGTGACTGGTTCGACATCATCCCGCTCTCCGGCAGCCGCGTCGCCCTGGTCGTCGGCGACGTGGTCGGGCACGGCATCCAGTCCTCGGCGACCATGGGCCGGCTGCGCACGGCCGTACGCACGCTCGCCGATGTCGACCTGGCCCCGGACGAACTCCTGACCCATCTCGACGACCTGGTCACCCACCTGGCCTCCGACAACGGCGGCGAGGAGGCCGCCGAACTCGGCGCCACCTGCCTGTACGCCGTCTACGACCCCATTTCGCGCCGCCTGTCCCTGGCCGCCGCCGGCCACCCGGCCCCGGCCGTCATCCTGCCCGGCGGCGTCGCCGAGTTCGTACCCATGACGGCGGGACCACCCCTCGGGGTCGGCGGGCTGCCGTTCGAGGCTACGGAACTACGACTGCCCGAGGGCACCATCGTCGCCCTCTACACCGACGGCCTGCTCGAGAACCGCGAACGGGACGTCGACCACGCCGGCGACGCCGAACTCCGGCGTGCCCTGAGCGCACCCGCCGACTCCCTGGAGGATCTCGGCGACGCCGTCCTCAAGGCCGTCCTGCCGCAGGCGCCCGGCGACGACGTCGCCCTGCTGCTGGCCCGCACCCGCGCCCTCGGCGCCGACCACGTCGCCACCTGGGACGTCGCGCCCGACCCCGCCCAGGTCGCCGTACTGCGCCAGGCGACCGGCGAGCAACTGGCCGTCTGGGGACTGGACGAGGCCGCCTTCGTCACCGAACTCGTGGTCAGCGAACTCGTCACCAACGCCATCCGCTACGGCGAACCGCCCATCCAGCTGCGCCTGATCCGCGACCGTGCGCTCATCTGCGAGGTCTCCGACGCCAGCTCCACCTCACCGCACCTGCGCCGCGCCCACGCCTACGACGAGGGCGGTCGCGGACTGCTGCTGGTCGCGCAGCTCACCCAGCGCTGGGGCAGCCGCCAGACGGGCAGCGGCAAGACCATCTGGGCGGAGCAGCCGCTCCCGGACGCGTGAGAGGCGGTGCAGCGCTGGAAGGCGGTGTTCTTCCGGGACCTGAAGCTCGACCACGCCGGGCATGTCGCCTTCGCGCGCCGCTTCGGCGAACCGGTCCCCGAGGTCGGCACACCCGCCGACCAGCTGGAACCGGCCGGACGGTAGGGCATGGACCGCGACGAGTGGCTGCACCGGCGCCTGCACACCCTGCTGTGCGGCTGGTGCTTCGACCACGGCACCCGCGTCGACCCGCCCGCCGCGACCGTCCTGCGCGCGCGGACCGTCCCCGTCGGCTCACTTCAAGGGGATGGTGACCTCGTCCTCGACCGGAGGTTCGAGTTCCTGGGCACGGTTCCCGGTCGCGGCGAAGCAGCGCAGCCGGACCTCCTCCGGGGTGACGTCCAGGCGCAGGAAGGACTTGAAGAACGGCGGACTGTAGGTGGCCGAGCCCGGTGACAGCAGCTGGGTGTACATCCTGCGCACCGGCAGCCGGAACCGGGAGGTGCGCTCCGGGTTGCCGCCGGCGCCCAGCAGGGTCCCGATCAGCCGCATGCGCCGGGTCACCCGGATGTCCGGTCCCGGCGCGCGGCCCGTCTCGATACCGAGGTACTCGGCGATAACCGCCGTCGCCTCGGCCTCGCTCAGGGCGAAGAAGCGGCGCAGCCGCAGCCGGTGGCCGTACAGGCGGCTGTGGAAGGCCAGCGAGTCGCCGCGCAGCGGATAGCAGCGGAACTCCCGCTCGGTGACGTTCGCGACGGAGACCCGGGGGATGGTGTGCGTGGCGTGCATGAACGCCCCGCCGCCGCCCGCGACCACGTACTGGACGGTGCGGCCGTCCACGTCGACCGGGTACCGCTGGTAGTTGTGGATGTCGCCGCCGATCGCGGCCACGTAGTGGTGGTCCGGGTCGCGGACGATGTCGTCGACCGTGCCGCCGCCCTCGATGGGGCACGGGTGGTGCTCGCCGTCGACGTACAGCGGGGAGCCGGTGATCAGGATCTTCGGCTTCGGGCCGGCGGATATCTCGCGCAGCCAGGCGCCCTGTTCGGCGTCGACGGTGCCGAGCAGCCCGGTGTCGATCCCGACGATCCGCACCGGGCCCGCGTCGATCGCCCAGTACGGGCCGGGCTGTACGGCCTGTTGCTCCGGGGCCGGGCGCAACGCCCGTGCGGCGGCCAGGCGTCGCTCGTCGGCAGGGCGCGGCCTGTGCCACAGCAGGCCGCGCAGCCAGGCCCGGGTGAGCGGCCGGGGCGCCGGCCCGGGGCCGGGTGACGGGGTGTCGGCGCAGAAGACACGCATGAACGCGCCCAGGTCCTCGTACCAGTCGTGGTTGCCCGGTACCGCGTAGATGGGCACCGGGTAGTCCTGGTACGGCCGGAAGAACTTGGTGCCGTAGTCGTCCGTGCTGCCGACGGGGTAGATGACATCGCTGGCGAGGACCGCGAAGTCTGTTCCCTGACTGATCTTCAGAAACCCTGGAACGACGGCGTACTGGGCCTCGTCGCCCTCTCCGGGGTCCCCGATGACCATGAACGAGAAGCTGTCCGCCGCCTCCCGCCGGATCACCTTGTCGGCGGGGGCACCCGCCGCCGCCCGCCGCGCCACCCAGCGGCTGCGGGTACGGCCCGTCGGGTCGCCGAACCACGACGCCAGTACGCCGTTGCGGGCGGCCCACAGGTGCCGCGGGTTCAGCCACGACAACTTCTCGACGTGTTCCGGCATCAGCCGCTTGTAGGCACCCGGCTCGGCCGAGCCCCAGCCGGCGCCCTGTGCGGTATCGCGTGAGGAGTCAGACACCGGTGCACGGTAACAACGTGCCGATCACGCCCGGGATGCCGGGGTCTGAGGGAACGTAAGATCCTGGGCCCTGTCTAGGAATCGGCGGCCAGGCGCAGGCCGAGACCGACCAGGACGAGCCCGGAGAGCTGTTCCACGCGGCGCTGGACGGACTGCCGCCTGAGCACCCCGCCCACGCGTCCGGCCAGCCAGACCAGCGGGAGGTACCAGACCAGGTCGACCACGGCCCAGATCGCCGAGAACAGCAGCAGCGTCGGCAGCACGGCGGCGTGCTGCGGCACGAACTGCGGCAGGAAGGAGACCGCGAACACGCCCGCCTTGGGATTGGCGAAGTTGGTGACCAGACCCTGCCGGTACGCCCGCCCCAGCGACACCGCGGCAGCCCCCGCCACGGGCTCCTCGGCCGCCCGGCCGGCTCGCCGCGCCTGCCACAGGGCACGCGCGCCCATCCACACCAGGACCGCGGCGCCACCGATGCGGATGCCGTCGTAGGCGACCCTGGAGGCCAGCAGCAGGGCCGAGAGGCCGAAGGCCGCGGCGAGACCCCACAGCAGGACTCCGCACTCGTTGCCCAGGACCGTGGCCATGCCGGTTCTCCGGCCGTTCACCACCGCCCGGCGCAGGATCACGACCGTACTCGGCCCCGGAACCATGGCGATGAGGAAGGCGGCGCCGACGAACGCCACGACGGATGTCATCATCGGGGCAGCATTCCGGGGCGTGTTGCCGCGCCGCAAGACCCGCGCCGGTCCGCGGGCCGGGGCATCGGCGAGCCGGTGCCCCGTGACCTTTCGCGCGTTATCACGGGATTGTCCCGATTCGGTCCGGCTCACAGCCGCCTCATAGGGAAAACCCTCGATTGACAGCCTACCTAATGACATGAACGGGTCATCACTGTCATTCTCCCCCCGCACGCTGATGCTCCCCGTTCTGGGCTCGGATCACATTCGCCCAGATCAGCGCACCCGCGCAGATGACCCGTCTGCGTGGTCTGTCATCGGCCGCGACCCCGGCGGTCGCAGCAGGAGGAGTTCGAGTGAGACGCCTTCCCCACAGACGCCTTCCCCGCAAGCAGGCCATGGCCGGAGCCGCCCTGGTCTCCACCGCGGCCTTCCTCGCCGTCGGCCTCCAGGCGGTCCCGGCGACCGCGAAGCCCGCCGCCCCCCACCCCAGCGCCCTGCGCACCGGCGGCCTCGAGGCGAAGCTCAGCCCTGCCCAGCACCGCGCGCTGGTCGACAGCGCCCGGAAGCAGACCGGCGCTACCGCCCGCACCCTCGGGCTCGGCGCGCAGGAGAAGCTGGTCGTCAAGGACGTCATCAAGGACAACGACGGTACGCTGCACACGCGTTACGAGCGCACCTACGCCGGTCTCCCCGTCCTCGGCGGTGACCTCGTCGTGCACACCCCGGCCGCCTCCCTGGCCAAGGGCACGGTGAGCACCACCTACGCCAACAAGCAGCGGATCAAGGTCGCCTCCACCACCGCGACCTTCACCAAGTCCGCCGCCCAGACCAAGGCGCTCAAGGCAGCGAAGGCCCTCGACGCGAAGAAGGCCACCACCGACAGCGCCCGCAAGGTGATCTGGGCCGGCCACGGTACCCCCAAGCTCGCCTGGGAGACGGTGATCGGCGGCCTCCAGGACGACGGCACGCCCAGCCAGCTGCACGTCATCACCGACGCCACCAGCGGCAAGGAGCTGTACCGCTACCAGGCGATCAAGACCGGCATCGGCAACACCCAGTACAGCGGCCAGGTCTCGCTGACCACGACCCAGTCGGGTTCGACGTTCACGCTCAACGACGGGGCGCGCGGAGGCCACAAGACGTACAACCTGAACCACGGCACCTCGGGCACCGGCACCCTGTTCTCCCAGACCAACGACACCTGGGGCAACGGCACCACGTCCAACGCGGCCACCGCGGGCGCCGACGCCCACTACGGCGCCGCGGAGACCTGGGACTTCTACAAGAACACCTTCGGCCGCAGCGGCATCAAGAACGACGGTGTCGGCGCCTACTCCCGCGTCCACTACGGCAACGCGTACGTCAACGCCTTCTGGGACGACACCTGCTTCTGCATGACCTACGGCGACGGCTCGGGCAACAACGACCCGCTGACCTCGCTCGACGTCGCAGGCCACGAGATGAGCCACGGCGTCACCTCCAACACCGCGGGCCTGGAGTACAGCGGTGAGTCGGGCGGCCTGAACGAGGCCACCTCCGACATCTTCGGCACTGGTGTGGAGTTCTACGCCAACAACTCGACCGACGTGGGCGACTACCTCATCGGCGAGAAGATCAACATCAACGGCGACGGCACCCCGCTGCGTTACATGGACAAGCCCAGCAAGGACGGCGGTTCTGCCGACAGCTGGTACTCCGGCGTCGGCAACCTCGACGTGCACTACTCCTCGGGTCCGGCGAACCACATGTTCTACCTGCTCTCCGAGGGCAGCGGCACCAAGGTCATCAACGGCGTGACGTACAACAGCCCGACCTCCGACGGCGTCGCCGTCACCGGCATCGGCCGGGCCGCCGCCCTGCAGATCTGGTACAAGGCGCTGACGACGTACATGACGTCGACCACCGACTACGCGGGCGCCCGCACCGCCGCCCTGAAGGCGGCCACCGCGCTCTACGGCACCAACTCCACGCAGTACGCCGGGGTGGGCAACGCGTTCGCCGGCATCAACGTCGGCAGCCACATCAACCCGCCCGCCAACGGCGTGACGGTCACCAACCCGGGCAACCAGTCCTCCACCGTCGGCACCGCGGTGAGCCTCCAGATCCAGGCGAGCAGCACCAACGCGGGCGCGCTGACCTACAGCGCCACCGGTCTGCCGGCCGGCCTGTCGATCAACAGCTCCACGGGCCTGATCACCGGTACGCCCACCACGGCGGGCACCTCCAGCACCACCGTGACGGTGACCGATTCCACCGGTGCCACCGGAACCGCGAACTTCACCTGGACGGTCGGCACCACCGGCGGCTGCACCTCGTCCCAGCGGCTGACCAACCCCGGCTTCGAGTCGGGCAGCACCGGCTGGACCGCGACCGCCGGGGTCATCGACAACAGCACCGGTGAGCCCGCGCACAGCGGCTCCTACAAGGCCTGGCTCGACGGCTACGGCACCTCGCACACCGACACGCTGTCCCAGTCGGTGAGCATCCCGGCCAACTGCAAGGCGAGCCTGACCTTCTGGCTGCACATCGACACCGCCGAGACCACCTCAAGCGTCCAGTACGACAAGCTGACGGTCTCCGCGGGTTCGACCAACCTGGCGACGTACTCGAACCTGAACGCCAACACCGGGTACGTGCAGAAGACCTTCGACCTGTCCTCGCTGGCGGGCCAGACGGTCACCCTGAAGTTCAACGGCGTGGAGGACTCCTCGCTGCAGACCAGCTTCGTCGTGGACGACACCGCTCTGACGACCAGCTGACACGCACCCCCTGAGGTCCCGCACGCGGAAGCCGTCCGCGTGCGGGACCTTCGCATGTCGGCTCGGCGGAGCCAGGGGAGCCGTGCCCCGCGTCAGAACGTGCGCTTCAGCAGCTCCAGCAGCGCCGCCCAGTGCCGCTCGTCGGCGTCCCGGTCGTACGACGAGGTGTCCGCCTGGGTGTAGCCGTGCGCCGCGCCCCGGTAGACCTCGCAGGTGTGCCGTACCCCGGCCTCGGTGAGGGCCTGCTCCAGCCGCCGGACCTGCTCCTCGGGCAGGGACGGGTCCTGGTCGGCGTGCCCGAAGTACAGCTCGGCGGTGATGTTCCCGGCGCCCTGGTGCGGGCTTTCGGGGTCCTCGGTCGCCAGCCTGCCGCCGTGGAAGCCCGCCGCCGCGGCGACCCGGTCGGGATGGGTGGCCGCCGTGCGCAGCGCCAGCCGGGCGCCCATGCAGTAGCCGGTGATCGCCACCGGGCCGTCGGCCGCCAGCGGGCTGTCGGCGAGCCAGCCCAGATAGGCGTCGGCGTCCCGCCGGATCTGCTCCGGTGTCAGCGAGTGCACGACCGGGCCGAGCCGCTCCCAGATGGCCGGGTCGGCATCGGGGTCGATGAAGTCCGGCAGTTCCACGACCGGGGTGCGGCCGAGCCGGTAGAACACGTTCGGAACCAGGACGGTGTAACCGGCGGCGGCCAGCCGGTCGGCCATCGCCCTCAGGTGCGGGCGCAGCCCGTAGGCGTCCTGGTAGAGGAGCACAGCCGGGTGAGGACCCCCGTCGGCCGGGTGGGCCAGGTAGGCGTCGGCGACGCCGTCCGCGGCCGGGATGTCGACGGCTGTGCCCTGTACGACGGTCATGCGCAGAAGCCTCCAGTGAATTCGGCGCCGGGAGGCGAGTGCCCCTCGGCGCTGCGGGTACGCCTCATGCTGCCACGCAAGATCTTTACGCTTCACCGGAGTCATGTCGGTCATTCGAAGCGGGTGGTGTCTCCCGCGCCGCGTCGCACGATCTCCGCCTCGCCGCCGGAGAAGTCCACCACCGTGGTCGGCTCGGTGCCGCAGTCGCCGGAGTCGACCACCGCGTCCACGGAGTGGTCGAGCCGGTCCTTGATCTCCCAGCCCTGCGTCAGCGGCTCCTCCTCGTCCGGCAGCAGCAGCGTGCTGGACAGCAGCGGCTCGCCCAGGTCGGCGAGGAGCGCCTGGGTGACCACATGGTCGGGGATACGCACGCCCACCGTCTTCTTCTTCGGATGCTGCAGCATGCGCGGCACCTCGCGGGTGGCCGGGAGGATGAAGGTGTAGCTGCCGGGGGTCGAGGCCTTGATGGCCCGGAACACGTCGTTGTCGACGCGCACGAACTGGCCGAGCTGCGCGAAGTCCCGGCACATCAGGGTGAAGTGGTGCCGGTCGTCCAGATGGCGGATCGAGCGGATCCGGTCGATGCCGTCCCGGCTGCCCAGCCGGCAGCCCAGCGCGTAACAGGAGTCGGTGGGGTATGCGATGAGTGCCCCCGAGCGCACCGCGTCGGCGATCTGGGCGATGCTGCGCGGCTGCGGGTTCTCGGGGTGCACGTCGAAGTACTTCGCCATCTGCCGAGCTTATGCCGTGTGCCGGTGCCGACGGCGGAAGACGGGCGGGAGCCCGGTCGGGTAGGGTCCGCGTTCGTTCACCAGGTCGATGTGATGACGTCGATGTGATGACGTCGATGCGATGACGTCGGTGTGATGGCTTCGATGCGATGACGAGGAGAGGGGACCGTGACCGGCAGACCCGACGAGGGCCCGGGTGCGCAGGAGCCGTACGGCACCGATGGCGCATGGGCGCGGCAGTTGCTCGACCAGCTCCGCCCGGGCGGGCGTGACCCGCGTCGGGTGGTCGCCTGGCTGGCCCGGACCGTCGGCGCGACGGTCTGCCTCCGGGACGCGGGCGGCGCCCTGCTCGCCGGAGACCGCCTGCGGCTCGATCCCTCCGTGGTCGCCGAGGTCGCCGCCGGCCGGATCTCCGCCGCCTCCGTGCAGGACGGCGAGCGGCACGTACGGCTCGTCGGGATACGGCACTCCGAGCGGGGCCCGGCGGCCGGCGCGGTGCTGGCCGTGGCCCGCCCGGCTCCCTTCGACCGGCAGCTCTCCGAGATCCTGAGGTACACCGCTGGTGTCCTGGAACTGCTGCTGAGGGAAAGGGAGCTGACGGCCTCCGGGCACCGGCTGCGGCAGGCCGCGGCGGACCTGCGGCTGGCCATCCTGCAACTGCTCATGGTGGAGGACATCGTCTCCGCCCGTCGCGTCGCCGCGGGCCTGTGGCCCGGTCTGCTGGCCGAGGACAGCGCCCACGTGTACGTCGTCGAGGGCTCGCCCGCCGAACGGGACCGGCGCGCCGAGGAGTGCGTGGACGTCACCGGCGGGCAGGCGCTCGTCGTCCGCTGCCCGGCGATGGACAGTCACGTCATCGTCGTCAGCGCGGCATCGGTGGCGGGGGAGCGGCTGCGCTCGCTCGTCGGCGGGCGGCCCGGCACCTTCCTCGGCGGCAGCCTGCGGCAGAGCCTCGCCTGCACCGCCACCGGCTACGGGCAGGCCGTCAGCGCCCTCGCCGTCGCTCACTTCAGCCCGGACCACGCCGCCGTCTACGCCGAACGCACCCACCCCGAACGGCTGATGGATCCCGGCGCGCTGCGCGCCTGGTCCGCCGAGGTGCTCCGCCCGCTGGACACCCTGCCGCACCACATCCGCGCCGAACTGCTCGCCACCACCCGGCTGGGCCTGGAGTTCACCGCCGTGAACGCGGCCAAGGTCCTCGGCGTCAGCCGCAACACCGTCCGCGCCCGCATGGACCGCGTCGCCGCCCTGCTCGGCGTCGACTTCTCCGTCCTCACCGTCCGCGCCGCCGCCCACCTCGCCCTCAACACCGCGGCGGCGGGCGGCCCGTACGACCCCGACCGTGCAGCCGTACCCGCGCCCGGCCCGGTGTCCCTCGGCGACCTGCTCGGCGGTGTCGAACCGGCCTCCTGGGCCCGCAAGCTGCTGGGCCGTCTCGACTCGGACGGCCGTGACCTGCGCGGCACCCTGCGTGCCTGGCTCGCCGCCGACGCGAACGCCGAACGGGCCGCCCGCGCGCGAGGCGTCCACGCGCAGACCGTCCGGGAACACACCCGGGCCGCCGAACCCGTCCTGGAACGACAGCTGCTGGCTGCCGGCACCGATCTGTACGAGGTCGTCCTGGCCCATCTGGCCACCGGTGACCTCCCGGTGCCCACGCTCGGCCGGGCAAACCACAACCATCCGGACTCACCTGTGCACCAGTGAGCCCCGCACGCGCCGCGGCGGGCACCGGTGCGCTACCCCACAGTGAAAACCGCACGTAAGTTCTGGAGTCCGCGGGGCGCGACTGGGACGGGGGTCCGGTCGGGTCCCCGCGCTCAGCTCTCAGCTCGTCGTCGGTGGCTCACCGGGCCGCCGGTGCGGCCTGCAGGTTGAACACGTGCCCGGGGGACAGGATCTTCGTGATCGACTCGCCGAACACGGTGCTGGGCTCCCGGCCCTTGTAGTCGATGTCCGTGTTCAGGAGCACGACCAGCCTCGTCCGCGTGGTCGGCAGATACACGGTCAGGGTCTCGTAGCCCGGCAGCGAGCCGTTGTGGCCGATCCAGCCATGGACATCGAAGATGCCCAGCCCGTACCCGACGCCCGGGACCGGGGTCGCCGGCATGGTCAGCCGCTGCTTCTGCATCTCGCGGCTGATCATCCGCTTCCCGTCCGGGAACCGGCCCGTGGCGACTGTGCGCGACCAGGTGCGCAGGTCCTGCTGCGTCGAGATCATCGCGCCGGCCGCCCAGCCCCAGGACGGGTTCCAGCCGGTCGTGACGGCGACCTTCCCGTTCGCCGTCTGGTTCGTGTAGCCCTGCGCGTGCGGGGAGGGGAACTCGTTGCCCGTGGGGAACGCCGTGTGCTTCATGCCGGCCGGATCGAGGATGTGCCGCTTGATGTAGTCCCCGAGGCGCCTGCCGCTCTCCTTCTCCACGACCAGGCCCAGCAGGATCAGGTTGGTGTTGGAGTAGTCGAACTTCTGCCCGGGCGGGAACAGCACCGGATGCCTGAAGGAATAGGCGAGCAACTGCTGGGGCGTGAAGGGGCGTTTCGGGTCCGAGGTCAGTGCCTTGAAGAAGCCGACGTCCTCGGAGTAGTTGAACAACCCGCTGCGCATACCGGCGAGCTGACGCAGCGTGATCTTCTCCCCGTTGGGCACGCCGTCGACATACTTGCCGATCGGTTCGTCCAGACCGACCTTCCCCTGGTCCGCCAGCTGAAGCAGCGCGGTCACCGTGAACGTCTTGGTCTCGCTGCCGATGCGCATATACAGATCCGTGGCCATCTTCTTACCGGTGCGCTTGTCGGCGACACCGAACGCGCGTACGTAGTCCGGCTGTCCAGGCGTCCAGATCCCGACGGTGACACCGGGCACCTTCGCCTCGTGCAGCACCTTCTGGACGGCGGCGTCGAGTTGGCGTGCCACGCCCGGGGTGAGGCTGCGGACGCCCGGCCCCGAAGGAGCCGGGCTGGGTGAGCCGGCGGCGAGTGCGGCGGGTACGGACGCGGGCGCCGCCGGGACGGGACCGGCGGCGATCGGTGCCAGCAGCGTGCCTGCCGCGAGGGCGACCGCGGCCCCCCTGCGCAGGCGTGCGGAGGTCTGCGGCATGGGCTGACTCCAAGCACATGAGAGCCGAACGTGCAGTGGGCGTGAAGACGTCGAAGCTCGTCCCAGCCAGGATAGGAGCGCCCTCCCGGTATCGCCTGTCGGCCGCCGTACCGTGCCTGCCGAACGCGACGTGCTGTGGGCCGCTACTTCCCGCACATCGGAGCGAGCACCGTCAGTGCGCCGTTGGCCCCCCGCAGCGCCGCCTCCAGGCTGCCGGGCGAGTGCAGCGTGCCGGTGCCGTCGGGCGGGACCAGCCACTCCAGGTAGCGGGCGCGCCGGTAAGGCGGCGGTACGGCGACCCAGGAACCCTTGGTTGCGTACCGCAGACCGGCGCCCACCCACCCCCCGGACGGATCGGGCGGCAGGAAGAAGCCGACCCGCCCGGCCGCGGTGTCCACCAGCGTGGGTCCCGGCACCGGCAGCGCGGGCCGCCACAGCAGGTCCAGGGTGAGCATTCCGAGCCGCTCGGGCACGCTCAGCACGTCCCAGAAGCGGCCCGCCTCCAGCAGCGCGGTGCCCTCGCCGTGGTCCCACTCCCATTTGCAGGCGCGCGGGTCGGCCGCCGCCGCGGCCAGCCACTCCACGCCACGCATCCACATCGTGTTCGTCATGCACTGCTCCGGGTGATCCTCGTTCGTCCGATATGAGGGCAGGGAACGGCCGTGTCCGGGCACTTGGTGCGGCTGCACGCCAACCCGGCATATGCATGCTCGTAGATATTTCTACATGGTGGAAGGGGTGGCGAAGCATGGCGTTTGCGGCGCGATGTTCGAACTCCGAGTGTCGGTTCGTCGATGGAGTGAGCCGAGGGGGTGTGGGTCGTCGGCTCAGGCCGGGGGCAGCGACAGCAGCAGCATGGTCACGTCGTCGCGTACGTCGTACCGCGGGACCAGCTCCGCCCACACCTCACCGGGCAGCTCGGCCGGGTCCGGGCCGGCGAGGGCGGCCAAGCGCTCGGTCAGCGGATAGAAGGCGTCCGCGTGGTCCCGGGCCTCCCACACGCCGTCGGAGGCCAGGAACAGCAGGTCACCCCGGTCCAGCGCGAGCGTGACCTCCTTCGGCGGGTCGGCGCCGACCAGGCCGACCCCGAGCGGCGGCGCCGGGGCGACGGGGACCTCCCGGGCGCACCCCTGGCGCAGCAGGACGGGCGCGGGATGGCCGCAGGTCACCATCCGCACCGCGGCCAGGTCGGCCGAGAACTCCAGCAGCACCGCGGTCGCGAACAGCTCCGCGTACCGTACGTCCCGCGAGTCCACCGCCAGCCTGCGGTCCATCTGGGCCGCGACCGACTCCAGGTCCGGCTGGTCGAGCGCCGCCTCCCGGAACGCCCCCAGCAGTGACACCACCGTGGCCACCGCCGACAGTCCATGCCCCTGCACGTCGCCCATCACCGCCCGGACGCCGTACGGCCCGTCCCGGACGTCGAAGAAGTCCCCGCCCACCAGCGTGCCGTCCTGCGCGGCCCGGTACAGGCCCGCGCATCTGAGCGGCCCGACCTGTTTCGGCACGGGTGGCAGCACGGCCCGCTGCACCGCCTCGGCGATGCTGCGCTCGGTGACCAGCTGGGCGTCGCGGTGACTGCGCACGTACGAAACGAACACGCTCAGCACTGCCACGAACATGATGGTCAGCAGGTCGGTGTTGCCGGGCCGGTTGAGATGCGTGGTCGGCATGTTCAGCAGCCCCACGACCAGGAGGCCGAGGACGCCGGTGGCGAGCGGCCCGTACGACAGCACGGCCAGCGGCGGGATGGCGCCCAGCAGGAAGCCGAGATCGCTGGCGTGTGGGGTGACCGACGCGGCTGCGGCCACGAGCACCAGCAGCAGCACGGGCAGCACCCGCACCCACCGCGGCGGCGGTGCGCCCCGCAACCAGCCGCGATCCTCCTCGTAGCGACGCGACGACCTGCCGCGCTGCGACCTCACATGCCCACGCTACGCCGGAGCCCGGAAAAGCGGTGGACGTCGGCGCGGGTGTCCGCATAGCGTGTGCGAGCACGCCCGAGACGGACGGAAGAAGGAGGCGAGTGTCGTGTTCACACCCATCCCGCGCTCCCCCCTCCCCGTCCCTTGGGCATGTCACGGCTGACCGGGAGCGCTCCACGCAGTTCGCATCCCGGAGGATTCCTTGACCGCTGTGATCATCCGCACGCTCGACGAGAGCAGTGCACACCTGTTCGACGCCCTGCCTGACCCGCTCGGCCTGGCCGATCGGCACCGCACCACCCGCTACCGCCCCGACTGGCAGCGCGTCGCCCTGCGCGACGGCCGGGTCGTCGCCCGGGCCGCCTGGTGGGCCCGGCCCGAGGACACCGAGCCTCTTCTGATCAACTGGTTCGACGTGGCCGAAGGCGAGGCCGACGCGGGAGCCGAGCTCCTGCGGACCGCGCCCTGGCAGGTCGGCGAACTCGAACTCGACCTTCCCGCCGGCTGGCGCGACACCCCGCACCTGCGAGCCGCCGCAGACGAGCGCACGGCCGCCGTGCGCATGGCCGGATACGAACCGCTGGTCGACCGCTTCCTCTACCGCTGGACCCCGGACCAGGGCCTGCCCGAGCGCCCCGCCCGCCTCGTCTACTCCGCCGAACCGGACGACGGCGTGTTCTTCGACGCCCTGCGCCGCATCCACTCCGTCACCCTGGACGCCCACGCGCTCCGAGCCATCGAACAGGGCGGAGTGGAGCAGGCGGCCCAGGAGGAGATCGACATCTTCCGGTGGTTCCCGTCACCGCGCGAGTGGTGGCAGACGGCCCGCACGCCCGAAGGCGACCTGGCCGGCATCCACATCCCCGCACGCAATCCGAGCGGGCCCTGCATCGGCTTCATCGGCGTCCTCCCGGAACACCGCGGCCACGGATACGCCTACGACCTGCTCGCCGAGTGCACCCACTTCCTGGCCGAACGGGGCGCCGAGTTCATCGCGGGCGCCACCGACCAGGGCAACTTCCCCATGGCCGCCCACTTCACCAAGACCGGCTACCCCGTCGTACGCGAACGCCGCAACTTCTGGGCGGCCGACGCTGTCCGCGCCGGGTGACACGCTGACGGTGCGGTGACCGACGGCCCCGGCTTCGCCGCCGTCCGGCACCGCTCCGCCCGCCGGCCGGCCCCCAGGCCGTCCGGCGAGCCCTATGCGGCGCCGCCGTTCAGCCGGGCCTGGGCCATCGCCAGGATCTCGGTGACGCGCAGGGCGAAGGCGGCGTCGCAGGGGTGGGGGCGGCCCGTGTCGGCGGCGGTCAGCAGGGCGTCCGTGGCGCGGGTGAGGGCGGCGACCGGGGCTTCGGTGCCCCTCGGCAGGAGGGCCACCCCGGACTCGCCCCGCAGCTCGACCTCCGCCCCGGCCGCCGCCGGAGGGGCCGTCAGGCTCAGGGTCAGCGTGCTCGACGCGCCGGTGGCGTGGTCGAGGACCAGGTGCACGGTGTCCGCGGGGCCGTGCGCCGCCGCCATGACCTGCCGTACGTCGCCGAGGACCGGCAGCAGCACGGACAGGGCGTGCGGGCCCACGTCCCACAGCGCGCCCTTCTCCCGCCGCCACGGCGAGGCCGCGAACGGGCTGTCGCTCGTGAACACCGCGCCGAGCCACTGCGCCCGTGCGGTGAACCAGCCTCCCAGGGAAGCCTGTTCCGCCATCCAGGCCTCCGGCTCCTGCTGGAAGCGCGTCGTGAAGAACACGACCGACGTCACCCCGGCCCGGTCCACCGCCTCCACCACCGCCCGCCCCTCGGCGACCCCCAGTGCCAGTGGCTTGTCCAGCAGCAGATGGCGGCCCGCCCGTGCCGCCCGCACCGCCAACTCGGCCTGCACGGAAGGCGGCAGCGCCACCGCCACCGCGTCCACGTCGGCCAGCAGGGCGTCCACCTCGTCGTACGCCCGCACCCCGTACTGCGCGGCCAGCGCGGTCGCCGCGTCCGGCCGACGGCCCCACACCCCAGCAAAGTCCAGGCCGGGGTGTCCGGCGAGCGCCGGGGCGTAGGCCGCCTGGGCCCACGGGCCGGTTCCCAGCAGTCCGATCCGCATGTCGCGTTCCCTCCTCCGAGCCGTTCCCCGCTCGCTCAACGCCCGCTGCACCCTCAAGATGCCGTGCCCGGGCCGCCGTCGGCACCGATGCCCGCCGGATCCCCCTCCTTCGCAAGCCACTTGGCGATGGTCGCCGCGATCGGCTGACCGGTGTCCATCTCGACGAAGCCGAACTGGCCCGACTGGTTGCACTCCAGGAACCACCAGATCCCGTCGGCATCCTCCGCGAAGTCGAAGGCGCCGTAGGCCAGTTCGGCGCCCCGCAGGTAGCGCAGGACGCCTTCGGCGACGCGCGGGGCCACGTCGACGGGGTGCCAGGGGGAGACCGACCGGGCGAACCGGACGTCCACCTCGTCGGGGCCGGCGTCCGGGTCGGCCGGCTTGCGCGCGGCCAGCAGCGTGTCGCCGACGACGGTGAGCCGGATGTCGGCCCGCTTCACGATGCGTCGCTGCAGCAGGGTCGGGCCGTAGGCGACCGCGGCGAAGTCGGCGTCCGGAGCGACCCGGCTGGTCGGTACCGCCCGCGGCGGCTCCTGCGGATGGGCTCCGGAGACCGGCTTGACCACCAGGTCCGGGAAGCGTTCCGTGAACTCCCGGGCTGCCTGCGGGAACGTCGTGATGAGCGTGGCCGGCACCGGGAGTCCGCTGCGCTGCGCGAGACGCAGCTGCCAGGGCTTGTGGCGGGCGCGCTGGGCGGCGTCCGGATGGTTCATCCAGCGTGCGTCCGTGCAGCGCAGCATGCCGTACAGGGCCTGCGCCGACTCCTCGGTCAGCCAGGCCGACGGCTGCGCGGCACGGGCGGCCGGGTCGCCCGGCCTGCGCACCCAGATCGAGCGCAGGCCGTTCATGCTCACCAGGCGCCCGCCGACGGACAGGTGTCCACCGCAGGCGCCCTGCACGTACTCGCCGGACAGCGCCACCCCATTGGTGAGGTCGGCGGGGTTCAGGCGGACCACGGGCACGCCGGTCTCGGTCAGCCGGAGGACCACCATGTCCGCCGTCACATCTTCTTCACTCGTCAGGATGAGCACGGTCATCTGTCGTACGTCCGAAGTTCAGTCGTCGAAGTGCGTCTTGGAGCCGGCCGTCGACGTCGTCGTGCCCAGCGCTCTCAAGGTCGCGTGGTCGGTGGCCGCGATCCGCCCGTCCGGGAGGACGTTCAACTGCAGTCCGGAGTCGTACGCGTACGGAGTGGTGACGTCCAACTGCACAGCGGGCCGCGCGTAGTTGAGCGTGAACGGTTGCATGGTCTCTCCCTGATTCGGCTTTCACGTCCTTATACGAATCGAACGAGTGGTTGGTTTCCTTACACTGCGTGATCAGCGTGCGAGAGGGTGCCAAGAAGGTCTTGTGGAGAGGGTAAGGAGAATGTGCCGGAACAAGGAAACAACAAAACGTTGGGCCGTTGGCGGGCCGGGATAGCATGCCCGCATGGCACATGACACGCACGATGTGGCCCGGTCCCGGCTGGCCGCCCTCACGGCGGGACCCGCCGTCGACAGTGCCCCGGCGCACCGGGTCGCCGAGGACGCGGCACTCCTCGGCCGGCTGCTGGCGGCGACCGGCCGGCCTCGGGCCGACGCCGGCAATGTGCCGCAGATCACGCCCGACGACATCGGTGCGGCCCTCAGCCTCTTCGACGGACTGCGGCTCCAACTGGACCGGCTGGAGAGCCAGGTGGTGATGGAGGCGCGCCGCCGCGGTATGGACTGGCGGCAGATCGCCCAGCACCAGGGGCTGAACTCCTCCCAGGCCGCCTCGCAGCGCCACCAGCGGCTGACGACCCGGCTCGAAGAGATCCGCCAGGGCGTCAGGTAGAAAGACGGTTGTGGAAATGACGGACCAGCCCGACGAGCTGTTCGCGGCGGTGGACTCCCTGCTCGCCGCCGTCGACGGCGGCACCGTGCTGCCCGCCCCGGCGGAGCGGACCCGCCTGCGCGAGGCGGCCGGCCTGACCCAGGCCGCCGTCGCACAGGCCCTCGGCGTACGCGTCCCCAGCATCCAGGCCTGGGAAGCGGGCCGCGCCGAACCGAAGGACGACCGCAGAGAGGCCTACCGCCGCCTCCTCGACGGCCTGGCGACCCGCTACCCGGCACCGCCCACCGTCCCCGCAGCACCGGCGGAGCCGACGGCGGGTACGACGCATGCGCCCGTACCCGACGCCCGCCCGGCCGCGCGCCCTGCCTCCCGCACCGCCGCCCCCTCCCGCCCCGCTGCCAGGAAGTCCGCCCCCGGCACGGCCCGTACGGCGGCCCAGGGCGGCGACCCCCGCTTCGCGCACGGGCCGCTCGCCGTCGTCGACGTCGATGACGACGGCCGGGTGAGCGCGTACTGCGTGGGCGGTCTGGTGCTCGACGTGCCCGCCAAGTCGCTGCCCGCGCTGGTGGAATGGACACTCGCGGAGGCACGGCTCGGGCAGTCCAGGCTGCACCGGTCGGGCAAGGACGCCGACCCCCTGGTCGTCCTGACGGAATCTGCGTGCGTGCGCTACGGGCTGCCGCCGCGGCTGACCGACGAGGAGCGGCTGGCCGGACGTATCGCGGACACGCACACGGTGGTCCGGCAGGTGCAGAAGGCCGACTGGCAGCTCACCAGGCGCGGCTTCGGACCGTGGGCCCGGATCTACCGCCCCGCCGAGGGCGGCCGGCGCAACTGTGTCCAGCTGTGCCTGCCGTCCTGGCACGCCCTGGACGCCCGGTACTGGGGCGACGCGGCCACGCTGCCGCCCGCCGAACTCGCCCGCGTCCTCGGCGTCTACGCCACCCGCGTGCTCACCCCGCGCGGTTCCACCGCCGTCACCGGCCTGGAGCTGATGACCGCGCTGCATCCGCCGACCCGCGCCGCGAAGGACGAGCACGGCCAGTGGGTCTCCGCGCCGAACCCCGGCGCCCTGGCCGAGGCCGTCGACTGCGCGCCCTGCGAGGCCCCGGACGGGCACCCGCTCCTCGCCCACCTGCCCCGCTTCCACCAGCGCACCCCCAGCGAGATGCTCTTCGAGGAGGCGTACGACTGGGCCCGGCCGCTGACCGACGAGGAGTGCATGCAGCCGTACCTGGTCGGCATCGACGTCAACATGGCGTTCGCGGCAGCCGCCAACCGCACGGTCGTCGGCCTCGGCGCCCCGCGGCACGTGCACAACCCGGACTTCGACCCCGGGCTGCCCGGCTCCTGGCTCGTGGACCTCTCCCACATCCGCCTCGACCCCCGGCTGCCGAGCCCCTTCACCCCGCACGGCGAGCCGCCCGAGGGCCCCGCCTGGTACGCGACGCCCACCGTCGCGTACGCGCTCGAACTCGGCTACCAGGTCGCCCCGTTGGAGGCGTACGTCCGCCCCGAGCACGGCCCGTACCTGGACGCCTGGTACACCAGGCTCCGCGACGCCTACATCGCCACCATGGCCGACCTCGGTGTCACCACCGGCATGGCGCCCGAGGACTTCCTGTCCGCGATGGCCGGGCACAAGAGCAGCGACCCGCACCTCGCGCTCGTCCTCGCGGCGATCAAGGCCACCGTCAAGGGCGGCATCGGCAAGCTGCGCGAGCGGGCCCGCTCCGGCTGGCGGCCCGGCGAGCGCTGGGCGGCACTGGACCGGCCGACCTGGCGCCCCGACATCCGGGCGGCCGTCATCTCCACGGCCCGGGTCAACATGCACCGCAAGATGCTGAACCTGGCCCGCGCCACCGGCCAGTACCCGGTCGCGGTGCTCTCCGACTGCGCGGTGTACGCCTCCGCCGGCCCGACCCCGCTCGACTTCCTGCCGTACCGGGACGGCAAGCCGCTGCCCGGCGGCTTCCGGATCGGCGTGAGCCCCGGCATGGTCAAGCACGAGGGCACGCAGAGCGTCCTGTGGGCGGAGGGGCTGCGCGAGGAGCACGGCGACCACCTCAACCTGGCCCGCTACATCAAGTCCGGGCAGATCACCGCCCCGGACGAGGGGGAGTAGCCCGCCCCGCGGCTCCTCGGCCCCTTCGGCTCACTGGGCGAGTGCTCCGCAGGCCGCCGCGAGGGTCTGTTCGACGTAACCGCGGCCGAACAGCACCACGTGCACCAGCAGCGGGAAGAGCTGGTGCAGTCCGACCCGCTGCCGCCAGCCGTCGGCGGGCGGGGAGACCTCCTGGTACCCGGCCAGCACCCGCTCCAGCTGCGGGCAGCCGAAGAGCTGGAGCATCGCCAGGTCCGTCTCCCGGTGCCCGCCGTGCGCGGCCGGGTCGATCAGCTGGACCTCGCCGTCGGCGCCCCACAGCACGTTGCCGTTCCACAGGTCGCCGTGCAGCCGCGCGGGCGGCTCGGCGGGCCCGGCGAGGTCCGGGAGCCGCTCGCAGACCCGCTCGACGGGGGCGGCCTCGCCCGCGCCGAGGGTGCCCGCGTCGACCGCCGCCCGCAGATACGGCAGCACGCGGTGCTCGGCGTACCAGCGCGGCCACTCCCCGTCCGGGACGTTGCGCATGGGGGCGAGGCCGATGTACGCGTCCTCGGGTCCGCCGGGCGGCGGCGCCCCGAACGCGGGTGCACCGGCGGCGTGCAGCGCGGCCAGCGCCTGGCCGAAACGCAGCGCTGCCTCGGGGCCGGGACGCCCGGTCGGGACCCGCTCGGTCACCATCCAGCGCTCGTCGTGGCCGAGCACCTCCGGCACCCGCACCGCGCCCGCCCCGCCCAGCCACCGCAGCCCCGCCACCTCCGCGCCTACGGCGCCGGGGGCGTGACCACGCTTGACCATCACGACCGTCCCGCCGTCCAGCGTGACTTCGGCGGGCGACCCGGACGGCCTTCGCGCACCGGTGACCCGGCGTCCGGTGAGCCGGGCCGCCGCCCTTGCCGGATCCTCGTCTCGGTTGACCACGGCCCCAGGTTACGACCCGCAATCAAGTACCCCTCCTCGGTACTTCGACGTTTGCTACGACTGTTTTCGGTCAATCCCCGGCAGTTACTACCCGTGTTGATCCGGTACGGCTAGCGTGAGCGGCGCCGCGTCGCCACACCAGGGGCACAGGGCCCCGCCGGGACTAGCGTGCGGCGGAGGGTTTTCCCCTTGACCACAGCATCCGTGCTGATGGCCGACGTCTTCGAAGTCCAGCCCTACACCTCCCACTGCGAGGTCATTCTCGGCGAGGGTGCACACGCCGTGATCGGTGTGTCCCCGGGCAACAGCTACTTCTCCGCCCAGCGCCTGCACGACCTCGCCCGCTGGGGACTGGACCACTTCGACAGGGTCGACTTCGTCTACACCGACCTGTATGTGACCGAGATGTACGAGGCCTGCGGTTACCCGCCGGACGACGCCCGCCGCAAAGCCGTGAAGAACCTGCGCGGCGTGCGGGCCAAGGTCCGTGACGCCGTGTCGGCGGCCGACCCGGACGGCACCCGGTCCGACTGGCAGCCGATGTCCGCCTTCCGTACCAACCCCGCCTACCAGGACATCCACCGGCAGCTGACCGGCCGCCTGCACTCCGACGCCGAGTTCCGCGCCGTCTGCGACGCCCTGGTCGGCCGGTTCCTGCACGCCCGCGGCGAGGAGGCGACCGAGCGGCAGCGCGCCGTGTGCCTGGAGTACGTGTGCGCCGAGGCCCCGCTGTTCCTCGACACCCCCGCCATCCTCCAGGTGCCCTCCTCGCTCAACTGCTACCACCAACTGCTGCCGATGGCCGAGCTGTTGTACTCCCGCGGCGCCGGCCTGCGCGCCTCCCGCAACCAGGGCCATGCCATCGTCACCCCCGTCGCCCTGGAAGGAGCCGCGGCATGACCACCGCCCCCGACATCCGCACCGAAGCGCCGCTGCCGGCCTTCCCGTTCTCCTGGGACGGCACCCGGGTGCCCGCCGAGGTCGAGGCGTTGCGCGCCGCCACCCCCGTACGGCGCGTGCGGACCATCGCCGGCGACGAGGCCTGGCTCGTGTCGTCGTACGAGCTGTGCGCACAGGTGCTGAAGGACGACCGGTTCTCGCTCAAGGACACCTCCGCCCCCGGCGTGCCCCGGCAGTACGCGCTCACGATCCCGCCCGAGGTCGTGAACAACATGGGCAACATCACCGGGGCCGGGCTGCGCCGGGCGGTGATGCGGGCGCTCAACCCGAAGGCGCCGGGGCTCCTGGGCCGGCTGCGCGAGGAGGCCCACCGCCTGGTGGACCGGCTGGTGGCCGAGGGGCCCACGGCCGACCTGCGCGGCGCGTTCTGTGAGCCGTACTCGGCGGGCATGCACTGCCGCATCCTCGGCATCCCGCAGACCGAGGCGCCGGGGTTCCTGCGCAGCCTCGACATCGCCTTCATGAACGCGCCCTGCCCGATCACGGGCGCGAAGATCAACTGGGACCGGGACCTCGCCCGGATGACGACCCTGCTCGACGACCCCGCCACCCACGGGCTCATGGGCGAACTCGCCGCCCTGCGCGAGGACCCCGACTACGCCCACCTGACCGACGAGATGCTGGCCACCGTCGGCGTCACCATGTTCGGCGCCGGGACCATCTCCACCTCGGGCTTCCTCTCCATGGCCCTGGTCTACCTGCTCACCCACCCCGTTGCCCGCGACCTCCTGCGGGACCGCCCCGACCTGATCGGCCCGGGCGTGGAGGAACTGCTGCGGGTGAACCTCTCCATCGGCGACGCCCTGCCCCGCCTCGCCCTGGACGACGTCCGGCTCGGCGAGGTCCAGGTGCGCCGCGGCGACCTCGTGCTGGTCCTGGTGGAGGGCGCGAACCTCGACCCGGAGAAGTTCCCCGACCCGGACCGCTTCGACGTCCACCGCGAGAACACCGCCGATCACCTCTCCTTCGGCGGCGGGGCCCACTACTGCCCCGCGACCGCGCTGGGCCGGGCGCACGCCGGGATCGCCCTGGAGGTCCTCCTCGACCGGCTGCCGGATCTCGCGCTCGCCGTGCCGCCCGGACAACTCCTCTGGCGCACCGGCTTCATGAAGCGCATCCCCGAACGGCTGCCGGTGACCTGGTAGGCGTACGGCCTCCCCGGCCCGGTACCCCGGGCGGGGGACGCCGGCGTGCGACGGCCGTCAGCCGCCGGTGGCGTACGACCGGGTCACCCCGACGGGATTGCCCGGGTGCAGCAGCCCCGAGTCCTCGACGGCACGGGCCAGCGGCTCCAGCAGCCCGGCGAGCCGCGAGGCGCGGTCGGCGCCCAGGGCGGTCCACGGCCGCTCGGCCGCCGCGTCGGTCAGCGCCTCGACGTCCGCGCGCAGGGCCGCCCCGGACGGGGTGGGCGAGCCGTCCTGCGCGAGGAGGCCGTCCGCGCGCAGCCGGGCCGCGGCGGCGTCCCAGTCCGTCTGCTCCAGCTTCCGGGTCTCCCGCAGGAACGCCGCGTCGGACTCCCCGGCCGCCGCCTTGAGGACCATGGCCTCGACCGGTCCGAGCCCCCGGCTCACCAGCGCCGCGATGTGCCCGTCACCGCGGTGCTCCCGTAGCGTCGTCGTCGCCTGCCACAGCCGTGCGGCGGGCCGCTCCGGTCGGTCCAGCGCCTGGTTCGCGCCGCCCAGCACCCGGCCGGGCACATCGGCCGCTGCCGCCGCCTCCCAGGCGAGGTCCGCCGCCTCCGCGAACTCCGCGGAGCCCACGACGTCCGGACCGACGAGGCGGGTCATCGCCGCGTCCATGGCCTCGGACCGGGCCGTCAGCACGTCCGTCGGAGCGGCGTACGCCCAGGCGTCCGGCAGCGCACGCGTCACCCGCGAGGGGTCGAAGACGTAGAAACAGCTCGTCACGACGGACGGGCCGACCGCGCCGAGCGGCGCGGCGCGCAGCGCGAAGTACCCCATCCAGTAGCCGCGCAGCCCGAGCGCGTCCGCCGCCGCGCGCGCCTCCGGCGCGAAGTACACGAGATCGTGCACCGGCTCGTACCGCTCCCACATGGCTCGCGCGATCCCGTCCGCCACTGCTTCCTCCCACCTCATCGGCCTGCCGTGCTCTCGGGACCAGCCTGCGTTATGACGGCGGTCATAACAAGGCCTTCAGGGCGGGCGGATCATCGGGCAGGCGCTGGGGCAGATGGGTGGTGCAGTGACCCGGCTGGGTGGCACCGAATGGTGCACAGCACGTCACTCACTGACGGTGGTTCATGTCGGGGTCGGTCTGACCAGCTGATGAGGTATCCGCTGACCGGCCACGGCGGAAGGACACCAGATATGCGTTCTGCCCGCATGCTCCTGGCCACCGCGGCAGCCGCCGCCGCCGCCCTCGCCTTCGCCACACCAGGTGCCGCGTTCGCGGTGCCCGCGGGCGACAACGGCGGCCGTGACGACTCCTCGCACAGCCGGGACCAAAACGGCAATCACGACAAAGGCAACAAAGGCGACAAGGGCTCCGGCGAGGACCGTGACAGCGACCGTGACGAGGGTTCCGGCGGGGACCGCGACAGCGGCAGCGGGCGCGACGAGCCGCGTGGCGGCATACACACGGGTGGCGGTGCCCTCGCCATGGTGAAGGGCGACGACTCGGGCTCCGACCGCGGCGACAGCCGGTTCGACCCCGAGAGCTACCGGGACAAGAGCCAGGACAGCGGTCGCGACAACAACAGCGGTCGTGACAACAACAGCGGTCGTGACAACAACAACGACGGGGGCGAGGACCGCGACGAGCCACGTGGCGGTATGCACACCGGCGGCGGCGCCCTCGCCACGCCGGGCGTCTCCGCGGGTGGGCTGGCCGTGCTGGCCGTGGGCGCCACCGGCGCCTACGCGCTGCGCCGCCGCAAGGCCGGCGACCCGGCCTCCTGACCGGCTGCCGCGATTCAGGGGCTGCGGGGGCTGCCGGCGAGCGCACCACGTCGGCGGCCCGCATCCCCTGCGGCCCGGAGCCCGTACCGGCGACTCGGGCGCCCGTCGGCGCGCGACTCCCGATCCCGGTGGCTCGATCTCCTGCCGTGATCCCCCGTGCTGCCGTGCCCGAGTGAGGTGGTGTCCGATGGCAGCAACTCCCTCCTCCCCGACCCCCGCCGCACCGGCGCCGGACGAGCCGGGCACCCGCTCCGGCGGGCGGCTGACGATGTGGGGCGTGGCCGCCGTCCTCCTCGCCGTCGGCGTCCTCGGCGGCCACCACGGGGCGAACTTCACCACGGACGCGTCCGCGGGCCAGGCCGACCCGCACCAGGTCGGCAAGGCGCTGCCCAGGTCCGCGCCCACCCGGCTGGTCATCCCGAAGATCTCCGTGAACGCCCCCTTCGCCGCCCTGACCATCAACGCCTCGGGCCAGCTCCAGCCGCCGCCCGCGGGCAACACCAACCTCGTCGGCTGGTACTCCGACGGCGCCTCGCCCGGCGAGGCGGGCACCTCGATCATCGCCGGGCACATCGACACGAAGACCTCCGCGGCCGTCTTCGCCAACCTCGACGAACTGAAGCGCGGCGACCGGTTCTCCGTCGAGCGGGCCGACGGGCGCCGGGCGGACTTCGTCGTGGACAGCACCCAGACCTTCGCGAAGGACGACTTCCCCAGCAAGCGCGTGTACGCCGACACACGCCGCCCCGAGGCCCGGCTGATCACCTGCGCGGGGGACTACGACCACTCCGCCAAGGACTACACCGAGAACCTGGTGGTCTTCGCTCACCTCGTGTGAGCCGAGTACCCACTTTTTTGTGCGTACTTGGCAGCCCGGGCCGGGCGGGGGAGGCTGTTTCCCGAGGTCAGGGGCTGCCGGAGAACGGACGGGAGGTGACAGCCGCGGCGCGTCAGGAGGCCGCTTCGCGCTCGCGGAGCCGCTCCAGACGGCGGTGGCCCCACGCGGACAAGGGGTCCAGTGCCTCGGCCAGGTCACGGCCGAACGCGGTCAGCGAGTACACGGTCTTCGGCGGCAGTACGTCGTGCACCTCCCGGTGCACCAGGCCGTTCTCCTCCATCTCGCGCAGCGCCTGGGTCAGCACCTTCTCGCTCAGCCCCGGCAGCCGGCGGCGCAGCTCGCCGGGCCGGTGCGGGCCGGACTCCAGCAGCCACAGCAGCGACGTCTTCCACTTGCCGTCGATCACGGCGATCGCGGCGGTCACTCCGCAGACGTTCGGATCCTGGGCACGGCTGCGCGTCATGGTCGTCCTCTTCGGTTGTCCACCGGCCGTCCGGCCGTATTTCTCTGTTTTCTCTTTTTCCTTACTGACTACGGGAGTTGCAACATGTCCACGTCGCCGAATCTTCCTGCCGTCACGGTGCTCGGTCTCGGCCCGATGGGCCGCGCGCTCGCCGGCGCGTTCCTGAAGGCGGGCCTGCGGACCACGGTGTGGAACCGTACGCCCGGCAAGGACCGGGAGCTGACCGAACAGGGCGCCTACGCTGCCGGCTCGGCCGAAGAAGCCGTGTCCGCGGCGGAGTTGGTCGTCGTCTGCGTGGTGAACTACGCCGCTTCCGACGCGATCCTGCGCCGTGACGAGGTCACCCGCGCGCTGAAGGGCCGTACCGTCGTGAACCTCACCGCCGACACCCCGAAGTGCGCCCGGGACACCGCCGACTGGGCGGCGGCCCACGGCATCGGCTACCTGGACGGAGCCATCATGACCCCGGCCCCCAGCATCGGCACACCCGAGGCCGTCTTCCTGCACAGCGGTCCGCGCGACCTCTACGAGGCGCACCGGGCGGTGCTGGAGGCGCTGGGCGGGACGCACACCCACCTGGGGGAGGACGCCGGGCGGGCCGCCGCCTTCGACATCGCGCTGCTCGACATCTTCTGGACCGCGATGGCGGGCTACGCGCACGCCGTGGCGATCGCCCGGGCCGAGGGCGTCACCGCCCGCGAGCTGGCGCCCTTCGCCCAGGGCATCGGCGCGATCCTGCCGCCGCTCTTCGCGACCTTCGCGGAGGACGCCGACAGCGGCAGCTACTCCGGGGAGATCAACCCCATCACCTCGGCGGCCTCCACCATGGCCCATGTCGTCGAGGTCTCGGAGGCGCACGGCATCGACGCGGGCGTGATGCGTGCCGTGGAGGGCATGGCCCGCCGGGTCATCGGCCTCGGCCACGGCACGGACGGGTTCATCCGGGTCGCCGAGGTGATCAGCCGCCACTGAGGCGACGGGGGGACCTACTCCCGCACACACCGTGACCAGCCGGTTTCTGGCGGGCCCGCGACTTGTGTCGGCGGCGGACACAATGGAACGCTTCGATCCGCCGGTCGCGACCACGGCCGGCAGTGGCTGTGAGCACCGGTTTCGCCAAGGGCGCACCCTCGCCCGGGACCGGTCGTGGGACGAGCGGGGGAGTGGACCGATGGAACTGGAGCTGCGGCATCTGCGGGTGCTGTGCGCGATCGCCGATGCGGGCAGTGTGGGCCGTGCCGCCACGCAGCTCGGGTACTCGCAGCCCGCCGTGAGTACCCAGCTCCGGCGCATCGAGCGCCATCTGGGCGAGCCGCTCTTCGAACGCGGCACGAGCGGGGTGCGGCCGACACCCTACGGCGCCGAGGTCGTCGCGCAGGCCAGGGACGTCCTGGCCCGCGCCGACGCCATCGGGCACCGGCCGGCCGCACCCCGAGCCCGCCGGACCCTGCGGGTGGCCGCGACCAACTCGCCCATACTCTCCGGCACGGTGTCCCGCGTCCGCACCCGGCTGCCGGAGCTGTCCCTCGCGGTGAACAGCGTCTACGCCTCCTCGCGGATCGTGGAGCTGCTGGAGGAGGGCACGGTGGACGCGGCCATCGCCGCCGACTACCCGGGCATGGAGCTGCGGCACTCGGCCGCCGTGAAACACCGCGGGATCGTCACCGAGCCGACCTTCGTCGCCCTGCCCTCCCGGCACCGGCTGCGCCAGTTTGCCCAGGTGCAGCTGGCGGACCTGGCCGAGGACGCGTGGTTCGTGACCCCGGACGACGGTGCCGGCTGGCCGGGGGTGTTCTACGACGCCTGCGCCGCGGCCGGGTTCACGCCGGTCACGGTCCACGAGTTCCTCGGCGACCAGACCCAGCTGCAGAGCATGATCGCCGACGGTTTCGGGGTGTCCCTCGTGCAGCCGACGCTGCGCCCGATCCCGCACATCGTGGTCAAACCGCTCGCCGGCTCCCCGCTGTGGTGCCGGTACGTACTGGCCTGGCGGCCCGACACCGTCACCGACGACGTGGTGGAGTCCCTCTTCCAGTCGGCCACCGCGGCCTACCGCGACCTCGTCGCACAGGCACCACACCTGCGGAACTGGGCCTCGCGCACCTGGAACGTGGCCGGGGCGTAACGCCGTCAACTCCCGGTATACGCCAAGGTGTTATGGCCAGCCAATGCCATGTGCTATGTCACACGACATTGTTGGCCGGGGTGACTCGCTGAGACAGTGCCTCACACGCCTCAACACCCCACAGGGGCGCATCCATCAGTGGAGGATTCCCGATGCGCTATCGCTTCGCGCTGCCCAGACGCGTGGCCGGTGCCGCCGCCGTCTGTGTCACCGTGGCCGGCCTGCTGTCGACGCCCGCGCTGGCGGCACCCCAGGCCCACACCGGCCCGGAGGCTGCCACGCCGCGCAGTAACGTCTCGGTGCCGTCGCCCACCGGCGCGCCCACCACCGTCACCGAGCAGCCCGCGGCCCAGACTCACCAGCTCAGCCCCGCTCAACTCCCGCCGCAACAGCCACTGTCGGCGCACACCCACAAGAGCGCGCAACCGCGCCACGGGGCCACGGCAAAGGCGGCGTCCTGCACCCCGGACGACTTCGGCAGTCGTACCGGATCCGCCCTCGTCTACTTCGTGAAGTCCTCGACCCCGGACTGCGTCAACACCCTCTTCTCGGTCACCGGCAAGAATGCGCACGACATCTTCCGGCAGTCCCAGATGCTGTCCGTCGCGAACGCGTACACACGCACGGCCGGGCGGTACCAGGGCAACAACTCCGGCAGCCCGCTGCAACTCGTGCTGTTCCTGCGCGCGGGCTACTACGTGCAGTTCAACCACCCCAGCGACGTGGGGTCGTACACCTCGCGCCTGACCACCGCCGTCACGGGCGGCCTGGACACCTTCTTCGCCAGCACCCACTCCCAGGACGTGACGGCCGCGAACGGTGACATCCTCGGCGAGACCGTCATCCTCACCGACAGCGCCGACCAGCAGGGCCGCTATCTCTCCGTCTACCGGCGGCTGCTCGACGGCTACAACAGCTCATACGACACCGTCGACAGCATGGTCCGGGCCGTCAACGACGTCTACACGCCGTTGTGGCGCGGCAACTGGAACCCGGCGTACGTGCAGGCGGTCGCGGCCGACCCGCGCATCATCGGCACGCTGCACGACTTCGCGCTCGCCAACACCGGCCGGCTCGGCACCAACCTGGCCTTCCTGGACTCCAACGCCGGGCAGAACCTGGCCCGTTACGTCGAGCACCCGGAACTGCGGGAAACCATCCGGCCGTTGACCAAGGACGTGCTGGACCGGACGGCGATGACCGGACCCACGGCCGGACTGTGGGTCGCCGTGGCCACGCAGGCGAGCTACTACGACAGCGCCGACTGCGCGTACTACGACGTCTGTGACCTGCCCGGCAAGCTCACCAAGGCCGTTCTGCCGATCACCCACCCGTGCGACGCGAACATCAGCATCCGCGCCCAGGCGCTCACCGCCGCCGACCTCGACGCCGCCTGCGCCAGCGTGCTGCACCAGGACGCCTACTTCCGCTCCCTGGTGAAGGCCGACGGCGCGATACCCGGCCAGTACGTCTCGACCCTCCAGCTCGTCGTCTACGCCAGCCGTGCCGACTACCAGACCTACGCGGGCGCGATGTACGGCATCAGCACCGACAACGGCGGCATGACCCTGGACGGCAACCCCTCGGACCCGGCCAACCAGCCGATGTCGATCATGTACCAGAAGAACTACGACGACGGTTTCACGGCCCGGATCTGGAACCTGAACCACGAGTACACGCACTTCCTCGACGGCCGTGACGACATGAAGGGCGATTTCGGCCGGCAGATCTCGGTGCCGGACATCTGGTGGATCGAGGGCGTCGCCGAGTACGTCTCCTACGGCTACCGGGGCCTCGCCGACGACCAGGCGATCCAGGAGGCCGGCAAGCACACGTACCGGCTGAGCACCCTGTTCCAGAGCACGTACGACAACAGCGACGTGGTCCGCACCTACCCGTGGGGCTACCTCGCCGTGCGCTACATGGCCGAGCGGCACCCCGACGACCTCCAGCGCATGCTGGCCCGCTTCCGCACCGGTGACTACGCCGGCGGGTACGCCGTCTACAACGACGGCATCGGCACCCGCTACGACGCCGACTTCGACCAGTGGCTCACGGCGTGTGCCGCGGGCGCCTGCGCCACGCCCACGAAGGCCTGACCGCACGCGTCCCGGCAGCACGACGGCCGCCGACCGGAACCCCGGTCGGCGGCCGTACGCCTGGCCGTATGCCTACAGCGACACCCGTCAGACGGCGGTCGCCGGGTAGGTCGGGTACTCGACGCCCGAGACGTACTGGACGACGCGGACGACCTGGCAGGAGTAGCCGAACTCGTTGTCGTACCAGAGGTAGAGGATCGCGTTGTCGCCGTCGACCTTGAGCGCGCCGGCGTCCACGATCGAGGCGTGGCGCGAGCCGATGAAGTCGCTGGAGACCGCGTCGGGCGCCGTGGTGAAGTCGATCTGGCGCTTGAGCGGCGAGGTCAGCGACACCTCACGCAGGTAGTCGTGGACCTCCTCGCGGGTGGTCTCGCGGGCCAGCTGCAGGTTGAGGATCGCGATCGAGACGTCCGGCACGGGGACACGGATCGAGCTGCCGCTGATCTTCGCCTTGAGGTCGGGCAGCGCCTTGGCGACGGCGGAGGCGGCACCGGTCTCGGTGATGACCATGTTGAGCGGCGCGGAGCGGCCACGGCGCTCGGACTTGTGGTAGTTGTCCAGCAGGTTCTGGTCGTTGGTGAACGAGTGGACGGTCTCCACGTGGCCGCGCAGCACGCCGTACTCGTCGTCCATCGCCTTCAGCGGCGGGACGATCGCGTTGGTGGTGCAGGAGGCGCAGGACAGGATCTGCTCGTCCGGCTTGATCGTGTCGTGGTTGACGCCGTGCACGATGTTCGGGACGTCGCCCTTGCCCGGCGCGGTCAGGACGACCTTCTCGATGCCGGGGCGCAGGTGCTTGGACAGGCCCTCGCGGTCGCGCCACTTGCCGGTGTTGTCGATGAGGATGGCGTCCCGGATGCCGTACTCGGTGTAGTCCACGGACGTCGGGTCGTCGGCGTAGATCACCTTGATCGCGTTGCCGTTGGCGACGATCGTGTTGGTGTCCTCGTCCACGGTGATGGTGCCGTTGAACTGGCCGTGGATGGAGTCGCGGCGCAGCAGCGAGGCGCGCTTGACGATGTCCTGTTCTCCGCCGCCGCGCACGACGATGGCGCGCAGGCGCAGTCCGTTGCCGGAGCCGGCCTTCTCGATCAGCAGGCGGGCGACGAGCCGGCCGATGCGGCCGAAGCCGTAGAGGACGACATCGCGCGGCTCGCGGCGGTCGATCTTGTTGGCGCCGGTGGCACCCGCGACGGCCTCGGCGGTGAACTCCGCCACGCTCAGGCCGCGGTCGTCGGCCTGGTACATCGTGGCCAGCATGCCGAGGTCGATCTGGGAGGGCCCGAGGTCGAGCGCGGTCAGCGCCTGAAGGAACGGCATGGTCTCGGTGACCGACAGCTCCTCGCCGGCGATCTGCCGGGCGAACCGGTGCGTCTTCAGGATGCTGACCACCGACTTGTTCACCAAGGAGCGGCTGTGCAGCAGGACGGTCACGTCCCGCTCGCGGTGCAGCTTCCCGATGAGCGGGATCATCGACTCCGCGATCTCCTCGCGGGTCTTCCAGTTGGTGAACGAGTCGTCGTTGACAGTCACAGATCTATCTTTCGAGCTAGGCAGCGCTCATATGGTAACCACACCCTACGGCGGCCCTTCATGAGGCTCCTCACAGGGGTGCCGGGTGTGGTGATTGGTCCGCATTCGGCGCCGAGTTCGGCACCCGGTTCGGAACCTGGTTCGACACCCGGTTCGGTGTCCAATTCGCACCCTTTCTTCGAGCAATTCCTGAATCAGGGTGGAAGAGCGTAAGAAACCCGGGTCGCCGATTGCGTGCCCGTACGCGTTGTGATCAAGGTCGTGGGGTGAGCACGTCCTCTGTACCCAGGCCCGAGCGGGCCGCCCCCACCAGTTCCCTCGACCGCCCGACCCGGCCCTTGGCCGCCCGGCACCGCATCCCGCCCGGCGCCCTGCCGGCCCTCGCCCTGTTCGCGGCCGTCCGGCTCGCCGGGCTCCTCGCCGTGGTCATCACCAACCACCTCGCCGGACACCCGCTGGTCAAGAGCCTCGCCCACTCCTGGGACTCCCGCTGGTACCTGCACATCGCGACCCACGGCTACGGCCACCTCATCCTGATCACCCCAAAGGGCGCCGTCCAGACCGACTGGGCGTTCTTTCCGCTCTACCCAGGGCTCATCCGCGCCCTGACCCTGCTGCTGCCGCTCACCCCCGGACAGGCCGCGATGCTCATCACCTGGGCCGCGGCGGGTGTGGCGGCCCTTGGGATCTACGCCATCGGCCACCTGCTGTACGGGCGGGGCGTCGCCACCGCGCTGGTCGCCCTGTGGGCCGTCCAGCCGCACGCCATCGAGCTGACCATCGCCTACACCGAGTCGCTGTTCGCCGCGCTCGCCGTCTGGTCCCTGTACTACGTGCTCAAGGGTCGCTGGCTGTGGGCGGGCTCGCTGGGCGCGCTGGCGGGCCTCGCCCGGCCGACCGGCTTCGCCGTCGCGGTCGCGGTGGGTGTCGCCGCCGTGCACGAGGCGCTGCGCCGACGCGGCCGGGTCCCGGTGACCCTGTGGATCGGGGCCCTGCTCGCGCCGCTGGGCTGGCTCGGCTATGTGCTGTGGGTCGGGCACCGGACCGGCGACCTGGTCGGCGGCTACTTCAAGGTGCAGGGCGCCTGGGACTCGCGCTTCGACTTCGGCGCCGGTTCCCTGCGCTTCCTGCGGGCGCTGCTCCTGCACGGCGGCGGCTTCGTCTATCCCGCGGCCCTGGCGATCGTCGCGGCCGGCATCCTGCTGTTCGTGCTGCTCTGCCTGGACCGCGCCCCGCTGGTCCTGGTCGTCTTCGCCGGAGTCCTGATCCTGCTCGTGGTCGGCGGCTCCGGTTCGTTCTCGTCCAAGCCGCGCTTCCTGCTGCCGGTCTTCCCGCTGCTGATCCCGCCCGCGCGCGCCCTGACCCACACCTTCCGGGCACGGCCGGCCCAGGTACTCATCGTCGGAGCCGCGCTGACCGTCGTCTCCCTGCTGTTCGGGGCCTATGTGACGGTGGTGGCCCACTCCCCGCTGTGAGCCGGGCGCTCGTTTCCGGTGGCGTACGCCTTGCGGGTGACGGCCGGGTACATCGACCCTCCGGCCGTCCCTGAGGCAGGATCGTCTTATAACGGTAAAATCTAGGCGTTTGCCTGGAAATCCAGGTGGTCGCCAGAAACGGCGATCGCCCCGCCGGAAGTGATCGATGCCCCGCAAGCGCTCCACGGACCAAGGCGACGAGCTGCTGGCCAGACTCGGGTCGCTCACCGCCCAGGCACGCGAGCGCGCGGAGCTGCAGCGCACCCAGGTCGAGCTGGCCATCGCCCTGCAGCGCGGCATGCTGCCCCGGGACCTGCCCGCCGTCCCCGGCCTGCACCTGGCCGTCCGCTACGCGCCCGCCTGCTACGGCCTCAACGTGGGCGGCGACTGGTACGACGCCTTCCCCCTGCCCGACGGGCGCATCGGGCTGACCATCGGCGACGTACAGGGCCACAACATCGAGGCCGCCGCCTTCATGGGCCAGGTCAGGGCCGGACTGCGCGCGCTCGCCTCCGTCACCGGCGAGCCGGGGGAACTCCTCGGCCGCACCAACGACCTGCTGCTCTCCCTGGGCAGCGAGCTCTTCGCCACCTGCACCTTCATGCGGATCGACCCCGCCACGGGCCATCTGGAGAGCGCGCGGGCCGGGCACATCCCCTTCGTCTGGGCCACGGCCGACGGCAAGTCCGGCGTCGTCGACGACGAAGGCGGACCGCCGCTCGGCATCCAGCACGGTGTGCAGTACCCGGTCACCCGGCACCGGCTCACCACTGGCGGAATGTTCGTGATGCTCACCGACGGCGTGGTGGAGGGGCCCTCGCTGAGCATCGAGGAGGGGCTCGACCACGTGGTGCGGCTCGCGGGCATCGCCGCCGTCGCCGGCCTGGAGCCGCAGTCACTGGCCGCCGCAGTGATCAAGGGCGCGGAGCGAGTGGGCCACGAGGACGACGCCGCCGTGCTCGTCGTGGGCCTCGACGAGCCCGGCGTTCAGTCATAGGGCCGGACGGGGCGCCGCTCGCCTCGCCGCCGTCCGGCCTTCGGTGTCGAATTGCTGCTGTGGTGGGTATCCAGGAACTGCGCCGGCCGGGCGGCTACGCCGTCCAGGTACTGGCCGTCGCGGCCTGCTACTACGGGGCCGGCCGGCTCGGACTGCTGCGCCGCCTCACCGTCGAGGGCGCGGTCGTCACCCCCATCTGGCCGCCGACCGGCGTCGCCGTCGCCGCCCTGCTGATCCTGGGGCTGCGCTGCTGGCCCGGCATCACGCTCGGCGCGTTCCTCGTCGTCTGGTCCATCAACACCCCCCACGTCGATGTGATCGGCATCCTCGTCGGCAACACCGTCGCGCCGCTGTGCGCTGTACTGCTGCTGCGCCGCGCCCACTTCCGCACCGACCTCAGCCGGCTGCGGGACGGCCTCGCCCTGGTCTTCCTCGGCGCCCTGGCCGCAACGACGATCAGCTCGACCGCCGGCGTCGGACTGCTCCTCGCCGCCGACAAGCTGCCCGCGCACAGTTTCTGGCCGGTCTGGCTGGCCTGGTGGGTGGGCGACGCGATGGGCGTCCTGATCGTCACCCCGTTCCTGCTCCTTCTGAACCGGGCCCGCTGGCCCCCGCCGTGGCGCCGCTGGAAGGAGGCGACCGCGCTGACCATGGTCGCCTGCTTCCTCGTACCGCTGGCCGTCTACAGCTCGCTCAGCTTGCTCTTCCTCGTGTACCCGCTGATCATCTGGGCCGCCCTGCGCTTCGAACTGGTGGGCAGCACGCTCTGCGCGCTGGTGACATCGGTGCTGGCCACCGTCGCCGCGACGGACGGCGTCGGGGCTTTCACGGAGCTGACCCGGATCGAGATCATGGCGAAACTCCAGGCCTTCAACGGCGCCATGGCGCTGACCGCGCTGCTGCTGTCCGCCGTGATCACCGAACAGCGCAACACCCGGCGCTCGGTGGAACAGGCCTGCCAGGAGCTGGTCGAGGTGCTGGAGCACCTCACCACGGGCGACGCCCCGCCGCCGCTCGAACAGCGCCCGGACACCGGCGACCGGCCCCGGCCCACCGGGCCGGGCGGACCCGTCCCGGACCAGCCGGCGTAGGCGGGAAGAGGGCGGGGCCTCGTACCCCTCGAACGCGGCGGTCAGGTCTGCGTCCGCCGAAAGCGGCGGTGCGGTGGACGCTTCGGCTGGGCCCGCAGCCGGTCTGGGAATGTCCCGGCTGCGGCCCGGGGCCGCCTCACCCGCCCGCACGGGGGTACGGCGAGGCGGAGGCTTCGGGATCAGGGAAGGAGGACGACCTTGCCCTCGTTGCGGCGTGCTTCGATGTCGGCGTGGGCCTGCGCGGCCTCCGCCAGGGGGTAGGCCCGCCACACCGGGACGTCGATCTTGCCGGCGGCGATCAGGCCGGCCAGTTCCGGAAGTGCCTCGGGGAACCGGTCGGCCGGGTCCATTCCGGTAAAGCGCACCCCGTGCTGGGCGAAGGACGGGTCCGCGATGGTGATGATCCGCCCGGGGTCGCCGACCAGGGCGACGGACTCGGCGAGCACGCCCGCACCGGAGGCGTCGAACACGAAGTCCACCCCGCCCGGAGTCGCGGCCTTCACGCGCTCCACCCAGCCCTCGCCGTAGCGGACGGCGGTGGCGCCGAGGCCGCTGACGCGCTCGATGTCCTGCTCGGCGACGGTGCCGACCACGGCGATACCGCGCGCGGCGGCCAGCTGCACCGCGATGGTGCCGACACTTCCGCCCGCACCATGGACCAGCAGCGTCTGCCCCGGCTGCACGCCGAGGTGCTTGAGCGCCCGGTAGGCAGCCTCACCGACCGTGACCATCGCGGCCGTGGTCTCGAACGACAGCTGCTTGGGCTTGGCGAACGGCCGGTCCAGCAGCGCGTACTCGCTGTAGCCGCCGACCGAGGCGACGCCGAAGACCTCGTCGCCGACCGCGAAGCTCGCACCCTCGCCGACCTCGTCGACCACACCGGCGACGTCCCAGCCCGGGACCATCGGGAACTCGACGGGGAAGACGCCCTGCATCATCCCCGCACGGATCCGCACGTCGATCGGGTTCACAGCACTCGCCCGCACGCGGACGCGGACCTGGCCCGGACCAGGCTCCGGCGTCGGGACCTCCGACAGCGTCAGCACGCCGGGCGCGCCGTACTCGGAGAAAGTGATCGCAGTGGACATCAGGAACTCCCGGAAGAAAGGAAACGGACACACCCTGAATCATTCAGTGCGTGTGATTACCCTTCCGGTGTATCACACAGTGCGTGTGATTAATGAAGCCCGGCAGCTGTGGCACTCATCACACGTGACGTATGATTCTTGGATAGGATGGCCTCATGTCCTCCACGCCCGTCCACCGCCGGCAACCGACGTTGAGCAACCCGCGCGTCCAGCGCACTCGCGCCCGCATCCTGACCGTCGCGCGTGAGCTGCTGCCCGAGGTCGGGCCGGCCGGACTGACCTATGCCCTGCTGGCCGAGCGGGCCGACGTCACCCGCCAGACCCTCTACCGGCACTGGCCCAACCGCGCCGCCCTGCTCTTCGACCTCATCCTCGAAGGGCCCGACTTCGGCGATTACCCCGAACCGAGCAGTGACGTGCGCGCTGTGGCCACCGCCTGGCTGAAAAGCCTGCGCAACGGCATCAGTGACCCCGCCATCCGTACCGCCGTCCTCGCCGTCACCGCCCAGGCGGACCACGACCCCGACAGTGCCCAGGCCCTCACCCGCATCGGCGAGGACCGGCACGCAGCCCTGAACAAACTGCTGGAACCCTCCGGCGTCCAGATCAACGACGACGAATACACGATGCTCTACGGGCCCGTCCTTGCCCGGCTCTTCCTCGACCGCGGCCAGGTCACGGACACCTTCATCAATGCCGTCGTCACCCAGTGGCTCGTCGGCCTGGAACGTGACGGCGCCCTGCCGCGGCCACACACCCCGACCGGAACCTGATCACAGACACGTGGCCGTGCCGGAGTCCCGCCGAAACGGCGCGCACCCCCCTGCCCGTGGTGGGTCAGGAGGGTGCGGTAGGGGCTGCTGCGCAGGCGCAGAGCGAGCCGTCCTGCGGTCGGCGGTCTCAGCCGAGATTGCCCAGCCGTGCGTCCCGCCACAGGTCGACGCCGCCGTCGGTGGCGTACTTGTCGATCTCGGCCAGCTCCTCGTCGCTGAAGTCGAGGTTCTCCAGCGCCGCGACGTTCTGCTCCAGCTGCTCGACGCGGGAGGCACCGATCACCAGCGAGGTGACCCGCTGGTCGCGCAGCGCCCAGGCCAGCGCCAGCTGGGCCAGGGTCTGCCCGCGCCGGGCCGCGATGTCGTTCAGGGCGCGCAGCCGGTGCAGCATGTCCTCCGTCAGCAACGAGGCGTCGAGCGACGTCCCCTGCGCGGCCCGCGAGTCCTGGGGCACGCCGTCGAGGTAACGGCCGGTGAGCAGCCCCTGGGCGAGCGCGGTGAAGCCGATGACACCGAAGCCCTCCTCCTGGGCCGCGTCCAGCAGGCCGTCGGTCTCGATCCAGCGGTTGAGCATGCTGTACGACGGCTGGTGGATCAGCATGGGGGTGCCCAGGTCGCGGAGGATGGCGACGGCCTGCCGGGTGCGCTCGGTGTCGTAGGAGGAGATGCCCACGTACAGCGCCTTGCCCTGGCGGACGGCGGTGTCGAGCGCGCCCATCGTCTCCTCCAGGGGCGTGCTCGTGTCCAGCCGGTGCGAGTAGAAGATGTCCACGTAGTCCACGCCCATGCGGCGCAGCGACTGGTCCAGCGACGCGAGCACGTACTTCCGGGAGCCGCCGCCCTGCCCGTAGGGGCCGGGCCACATGTCCCAGCCGGCCTTGGTGGAGATCACCAGCTCGTCCCGGTACGGCGCGAGGTCCTGCTTCAGCAGCCGCCCGAAGTTGATCTCCGCCGAGCCGTACGGCGGACCGTAGTTGTTGGCCAGGTCGTGGTGGGTGATCCCGAGGTCGAAGGCGCGCAGGGCGATCTCGCGCTGGGTCTCGAACGGCCGGTCGTCGCCGAAGTTGTGCCAGTAGCCCAGGGACAGGACGGGGAGGTCCAGTCCCGAGCGGCCGGTGCGCCGGTAGCGCATGGTGCCGTTGTAGCGATCGGGGTCCGCGACGTGGGTCATCGGGTCTTCTCCGGGTGGTGCTGTAGGGGTGCCCGTCGTGTGCGACGGGGCGTCTCCACCCTGCGCCTCCATGATTCGTAAGTCCAACCGATGCCCTTCATGGCATTCAGTGCTGTGGCTTCTGAATCGCCGAGGGCGGGGTCGCGGGAAGCGGGTGCTGTGTAATCGTACGAAGTTCTGGCGGGACGGGTTACCGGTGCCCTCTGTGTTTGATAGGAAACTTTCCTATCGAAGCTGGTTCCGGACCAACTCCCCACCCCCCACCCCGACTTGGAGTCCCCGTGGTGCACGCAGACCATGAAACAGCAGGCCGCGAAACGGCAGCCTCCGCCCACGTCTCCCGCAGGGCCGCCGTCGCCGTGTTCGGTGCCGTCGCCTCCGGCGCGCTGCTCGGCGTCCAGCGCGTCGCCGCGGCGCCCTCGGCCGCGCCGGGCCTGGACGACCCGGCGAAGAAGGAGATCGCCATGCAGCTCGTGTCGAGCGCGGAGAACTCGTCGCTCGACTGGAAGGCCCAGTACAAGTACATCGAGGACATCGGCGACGGCCGTGGCTACACCGCCGGCATCATCGGGTTCTGCTCCGGCACCGGCGACATGCTCGACCTCGTCCAGCTCTACACCGACCGCAAGCCCGGCAACGTCCTCGCCAAGTACCTGCCCGCCCTGCGGAGGGTCAACGGCACGGACTCCCACAAGGGCCTCGACCCGAACTTCCCCCGGGACTGGCGCAGGGCAGCCCAGGACACCGCGTTCCAGCGGGCCCAGAACGACGAGCGCGACCGCGTCTACTTCAACCCCGCGGTCGCCCAGGGCAAGACGGACGGCCTGCGCGCCCTCGGCCAGTTCTGCTACTACGACGCCATCGTGATGCACGGCGACGGCGACGACCCCACCAGCTTCCGCAACATCCGCAAGCGGGCGCTGCGCAGTGCCAAGCCGCCGGCCCAGGGCGGCAAGGAGACGACGTACCTCAACGCCTTCCTCGACGCCCGGGTGTGGGCCATGAAGCAGGAGGAGGCCCACAGCGACACCAGCCGCGTCGACACCGAACAGCGGGTCTTCCTGCGCAAGGGCAACCTCGACCTGAACACCCCGCTGGACTGGAAGGTGTACGGCGACAGCTACCACATCGGCTGACCCGCGGGGTTACGAAGCGTGCGGCAGGCCGTCGGGCACGGGAACCGGGACCCCGGGTCCCAGGCCGGCGGCCTGCCGTGCCGTGATGCGCTGGATCACCGCTATGACCAGCGCGGCGGCCAGGAAGTCGAGGGCCTGCGCCGCCACGAGCAGGGGCAACGAGGTGCCGTAGCCCAAGGGCGGACCGGCCAGGTACAGCACCGCGTGCCCGGTCCAGGCCGCCCACCACACGTTCACCATGACGTCCGAACGGTCCGTCGCCGCGCCGGAGGGGGCGCTCGCGCGCAGGACGTCCTGCACGAGCCCGCGCGGTGCCCAGAGGTTGAACACCGGCAGCAGCCAGGCGAGCACGGCCCACGAGACCGAGGTGCGCACCGCGCCGGGCGAGAGAAGGTCCGCGTTGCGCCGGCAGCGGGCGAACCACACCAGGAACAGCACGATCGCCGCCGGCTTGACGTACACGTTGATCCGCGTGGCCAGGACGAGATCGGTGGCCGGCGTGATCGCCGGGTGCAGCAGACGAGCGCGGTGAGCGAGCGCCCAGAACAACTCGGTACTGGCCGCTGCCGCCACGGCGAGCTGGGCGGAACGGGCCAGGCCCCAGGGGGCGTTGGTGGTGGAACCGGGCATGGGGAAGACCTGTCTGTCGGAGGCGTCCTGCGGAGCGGGCAGCACGGGACGAAGATCGGAGCACCGGATGATAGGCCGGGCGGGCGAGCCGTGGCACGGTGCCCTGGCTGGTGAGGCGTACTCGCCTGGCGGGCGTCCGGCAGGAAAGATGGGCGTCGAGTGTTGGATCACACCGATGCCAAGGAGCGGACTCATGCCGCACGAGCGAGCCGGCCGGCCGGCCGGTCCCGCGGACCTTGTCGACGTGGCGCGGCTGGTCACGGCGTACTACGCGCTGCACCCCGACCCGGCGGACCCGGCGCAGCGGGTGGCGTTCGGCACGTCGGGGCACCGGGGCTCATCCCTGGCGAGCGCCTTCAACGAGGACCACATCGCCGCCACCAGCCAGGCCATCTGCGAGTACCGCGCCGCCCAGGGCACCGACGGCCCTCTCTTCCTGGGCGCCGACACGCACGCCCTCTCCGAACCGGCGAAGGTCACCGCGCTGGAGGTGTTCGCCGCCAATGACGTGACCGTGCTCATCGACACCGGGGACGGCTACACGCCCACCCCCGCGGTCTCGCACGCCATCCTCACGCACAACCGGGGCCGCACCTCCGGCCTCGCGGACGGGGTGGTCGTCACGCCCTCGCACAACCCGCCCGCGGACGGCGGCTTCAAGTACAACCCGCCCAGCGGCGGACCCGCGGCCTCCGACGCGACCTCCTGCATCCAGGACCGGGCCAACCAGATCATCGCGGGCGGCCTGAAGGACGTACGCCGGGTGCCCTACGCCCGCGCGCTCGCCGCGGACACGACTCAGCGGTACGACTTCCTCGGCAGCTACGTCGGCGATCTGCCGAGCGTGCTCGACCTCGATTCCGTCCGCGCGGCCGGGATCCGGATCGGCGCCGACCCGCTCGGCGGCGCGTCCGTCGCCTACTGGGGGCGCATCGCCGAACAGCACGGCATCGACCTGACGGTGGTCAACCCGCACACCGACCCCACCTGGCGCTTCATGACGCTGGACTGGGACGGCCAGATCCGCATGGACTGTTCGTCGCCGTACGCCATGGCCTCCCTCATCGAGCAGCGCGACCGGTTCCGCATCGCCACCGGCAACGACGCCGACGCCGACCGGCACGGCATCGTCACCCCGGACGCGGGCCTGATGAACCCCAACCACTACCTCGCGGTCGCCATCTCCTACCTCTACCGGCACCGCGAGCAGTGGCCCGCCGACGCGGGCATCGGCAAGACGCTCGTCTCCTCCACGATGATCGACCGGGTCGCCGCCGACCTGAACCGCCAACTCGTCGAAGTGCCGGTCGGGTTCAAGTGGTTCGTGGACGGACTGGTCAGCGGCGCCCTCGGGTTCGGCGGCGAGGAGTCGGCCGGCGCGTCCTTCCTGCGCCGGGACGGCTCGGTGTGGACCACGGACAAGGACGGCATCATCCTCGCCCTGCTCGCCTCCGAGATCACCGCCGTCACCGACCGGACCCCGTCCGAGCACTACGCCGAGCTGGCCGGCCGCTTCGGCGAGCCCGCGTACGCCCGGATCGATGCCCCCGCCACCCGCGAGCAGAAGGCGCTGCTGGCCAAGCTGTCCCCGGCGCAGGTCACCGCCGACACACTGGCCGGGGAAGCCGTCACGGCCGTGCTCACCGAGGCGCCCGGCAACGGTGCCGCGATCGGTGGCATCAAGGTCACCACGGCCAACGCCTGGTTCGCCGCCCGGCCTTCGGGCACCGAGGACGTCTACAAGGTGTACGCCGAGTCGTTCCTCGGCGCCGACCACCTCGCCCGGGTCCAGGAGGAGGCCAAGGGCGTCGTCCTCGGCGCGCTCGGCGGCTGACGCACGGCACGGCGGCCTCCGCGACGCCTGCGCGGAGGCCGCCGCAGCCGTACGGCTCAGTCCCGTCCGCGGCCCTCGTCCAGCCGGTCCAGCACGGTCCGCGCCATGGCCTCCTCGCCCCGGGCGTTGGGGTGCGCGGGGGCCGCGGGTGCGGTCGGCCGCAGCGGCTCGATCCAGCGGTCCGCGGGCGCCTTGCACATGTCGTGGCCGACCGTGGGCCCGTAGGTGTCGACGTACTCGGCCCGGTTCCAGCCGGCGACCAGCCGCAGCATCAGGTTCAACCGCTTCTCGGTGTCCCGCAGATAGGGGAAGTCCCCCTGCGCGAACGGCACTGCCGGGAAGCAGCCGACGCCGTCGTCGGGCAGCAGGTCCGGGTAGCCGACGACGAGGACGCGGGCGTGCGGCGCCCTGGCGTGTACGGCGCGCAGCACCCGGTCGATCTTCGGGGCGGTCCTGGCGATCGTGAGCGCCAACTGGTCGTAACCGGAGGCGTTGTAGGACCGCTCGCAGGGGTTGCCGGCCGGGTCCTGGACGGACAGGCGGGCGCAGGTGCCGATGATCGAGCCGAAGCCGACGTCGTTGCCGCCGATCTGGACCGTCACCAGGTCCGTGTTCCGGTCCAGAGCGTCGAGCTGGGGCTTGTTGGTGCCCTGTGCCTGCCACATGTCGTCGGTCGTGGCCCCACTGCAGCTCACGTCCGCGAACGCCGTCACCTGCCGCTGCGCCGCCACGAGGGAGGGGTAATTGTGGTCGGAGCGCGCGCAGTTGGCGTCCACCTGCCCGGGGATGGCCGGGCCCGCGGTGTAGGAGTCGCCGAGGGCGGCGTAGGTGAGGTCGTGCCCGGGGCCGGGGTGCGCCACGGCCGGCGTCGTGACACCGGCGACCAGTGCGCAGCCGCCCAGCGCCGCCCCGAGTGCGGCGGCCCGCCGCGGCCGTCTCGAACCACTCTCCGAACGTGTCTCGTTCACCATGAATCCTCCCCCTGAGGCCGGGACATCAACTGGGCCTGTATACCGCCCGGTAGGTCTCGCCGACCAGAAGCGGGAACCTATGAGTTGATCCCGCGGAATCCCCCTGCGGCGGCTCGGCGCCGCAACCGTCGTCCTCGACCGGGGCGTTCACCCGGCCCCCGACGACATCCCCCACACCCTGCAAAAGCAGCGAAAGCCCTGGGTCGCGGTGTCTCACCGTCGGCCCAAGGCCTTCTGCTGAACCCGTTCCGTCTACTCGTCCGGTTCGGTGGTCTCGCGCTCGCGCTCGCGCATGCGTCGCTGGGTCCACTCGCGCATGCTCTCGCCGTCGGATGGTTCATCCGTGCGGGGCTGCCGCGGCTCCGACGCCCCCGCCTTCATCCTCTCGATCTGCTGATGCAGCTTGGCCGCGCGAGCCCTTCTCGCCCTTTCGTCCGCTTCGCCCATGGCAGTCCTCCCGTTCCGGGGATGGCGCACTACTCATTCTCCTCCTCGCCGCCCTCCCAGGAAGCCTCGACGATCTTGCCTGCCTTCAGGGCCTCGATCTGGTCCCGCCAGCCCTGCGCCCGCGAGGCAGTGGTCTTCTTGATCTGCGCGGTCAGTGTCCGGGCGTCGGCGAACTTGAGGGACTGCGGTCCGGCCTGGGCGATGCGGCGAGCCGTCTCCGTCTTGGCATCGATGGCGGACCGGATACTGCCGCTCCGGTTCGTCATGCGCCCCAGGTTGCGGAACACGGGCTTGGACGTGCCGAACCAGACCTGCTGCCACCAGAGATTGGTCGTGCGGTCGAGCCAGGTGATGTACCCGCCCTCGCGGATCGAACGGGGCTCCTTGATGTTGCCCCCGAAGCTGTACCGGACACCGTCGGCCGTCACCGGATCGTAGAAGTGCGGCGTGATGAAGTCCGAGACGAGGAATCCGTTCACGGTGTACCCGAACTGCGGGTCCTCCGGGGGATCGGCCACCTCGACCAGGAATTCGACGACTCCCTGGTCCGGCTTGGGGGAGTGGCCTGCCATCAGCCTGTTGCCGGCCGGGTCGGCCAGCATTTCGAGAACCTCGTGACTCGCCGTGAGCGACCAGCTGTCGCTGTACTGGACGAGGGCGAACGGTTGTCCGTGCTCATCGAGGTGGATTCCGTCGACACCGGCCGGCTCATTGATGTCGTCGGCCACGATGACCGGCCAGTACCCGACGGGGACGTCCTCCAACCGGTCGAACGCGTCCACGGTCGCGGAGACGTTCCAGAGTGGGCCGAAGTCCCGGGTGACCTGCTTCTGCAGCGCCGCCGTCACACGACTGAGCTGCGCGTCGGAGATCTGATTGGTTTCGGATACAAGACCGACCTGAGCCAGCAACATCGAACTCGCCTCTTTCCGTTCCGTGCCGGCGCGGTGGTCCGCTCGTCATGGGACAGCGGTCCGCAAGCCGGCGGCGGCAATTCCTGCTCGTCGAAGATGCCGAGCAAGTAAGACCGTATGTTCGATCTGTGGACTATGCCCGCCTATTCACCTTTGTGGGTGATGTGTTCATCACTCAACGTGACTGATACTGCCGCTCGTGCGCGCGGACTCGGCTGAGATACGCAGGAGCCAGGAGACTGCCTCTCTCGCCGTCACGGACGGATGGCCGGCGCCGACGGTGTGAAAAGGTGCAAGGGTCAACGTCCGACGCAACGGGGGAGTAGCTCCGGCATGGCCCTGATCCACCACACCACCCTCCAGCCGACCAAGGTCGAACTGCTCGCCGAATGGCTGCCCACCCGCCCCTGGTACCGGGGCGGACCGGCGCCGGTGCTGGACAAGGCCGGTGGCTTCCGGCTGGACGACCCGGAGGGGGAGGTCGGGATGGAGTTCATGGTGGCCACCGACACGGCCGACCCGGAGCGGACGGCCTACCTGGTGCCGCTCACCTACCGCGGCGCGCCGCTGGAGGGGGCCGAGCAGGCCCTCGTCGGCACGATGGAGCACGGTGTGCTCGGCAAGCGCTGGGTCTACGACGGCTGCCACGACCCGGTCCTGGTCGCCGAGTTGCTGTCCCTGATCGAGGGCCGGGCCGAGGCGCAGGCCCAGAGCCTCAGTGACACGCCCGACCGGGAGGTCACCCGCTCCCACACCGGCACCCCCTTCTCCCTGGCCGGCTTCACCCCCGAGCCCGTCGACGACCGGGAGGGCACGCGCCTGTCCCTGCCCGGGGACGCCACCCTCCACGTGCACCGGGTCCTGCGTCCCGTCCCCGAGAACCCGCCGCTGCCGCCGCAGGGGGCTGCCGGACACGTGGCGGGCGGCTGGCCCGGGCCCGACGGCGGCCGTCTGCGGGCGATGTTCATGGTGCTCCACAACGGCTGATCCACAACGGCTGATCCACAACGAGACCCCACAACGACGGATCCGCTTCGGCTGATCCGTCACGCGCAGGGCCGGTGCATCAGGAGCACCGGCCCTCACTTCCCCTTATCTTCTGGCATGCCCTGGTCAAATCTGTCACTCTTTCGGCAGCCGTGTCCCCGACCCCATCAGGGCTCGGCGCACCTCACGTACAGCGATCGCGCGACCCCGTCCGAGGCCGCCCCGGCGCACCCCGCCGGCCGGCGGCCGTCGAGCAGGCCGGAACCCCGGCCTCCGTAAAGGAGCAGCGTTGAGATCGATCCCCCACAAGGCCCTCGGTGCCGGTGCCCTCACCGTCGCCGCGCTGGCCGCCCTCTCTCTCCCCGGCACCCCCGCCGCCGCACAGCCCGCGAGGGCACCCGTGGCCGCCGCCTGCACTCCGGCTCAGGTGGTCACCAACGGCGGCTTCGAGAGCGGCACTTCGCCCTGGACGCAGTCCTCGTCCACTGTGATCACCAACCGGACCGGACAGACCGCCCACGGCGGCAGCTCCTACGCCTGGCTGGACGGCGTGGGCAGCACCCACACGGACACCCTGACGCAGAGCGTCACGATCCCGAGCGGATGCAGCACCGCCACCCTCACCTACTGGATGCACATCGACACCGACGAGACGACCTCGTCCGTCGCCTACGACAAACTGACGGCGAAGATCGGCACGACGACCCTCGCGACGTACTCGAACCTCGACGCGAACACCGGGTACGTCAAGAAGTCGGTCGACGTGTCGGCGTTCGCCGGCCAGACCGTCAACCTGTCCTTCACCGGAGCCGAGGACTACAGCCTCCAGACGAGCTTCGTGCTGGACGACATCGCCCTCGACACCTCCGGCGGCACCACCCCGCCGCCCACGGACTCCGTCCGCACCCCGGCCACCCCGTCGTACACCGTCAACCTGAGCAGCGACAGCAGCGGGACCAGTTGGAGCGGGCACGAGAGCGTGTCCTTCACCAACGCCTCATCCACCGCGCTCAACGAGGTGTACCTGCGGCTGTGGGACAACTACCACGGCACCTGCGCGGCGATGCCGATCACGGTCACGAACGTCACCGGCGGGAGCGCCGGCGCCCTCTCCGTGGACTGCACCGCCCTCAAGATCGACCTGCCGACGCCCCTCACCCAGGGCCAGAGCGCCACGATCGGCTTCGACCTCGGCATCACCGTGCCCAGCGGCGCCGACCGGTTCGGGCACGACGGTGCCTTCAGCTTCATCGGCAACGCCCTGCCCGTCCTCGCGGTCCGCGACGGCTCGGGCTGGCACCTGGACCCGTACACCAACAACGGCGAGTCGTTCTACTCCCTGGCCGCCGACTTCAAGGTGACCCTGGACCACCCCAGCAGCCTGCTGGTCCCGGCCACCGGCACCTCCACGGACACCCCCGGCTCCAGCGGCCGTACGATCACGACCGCGACCGCCGCCAAGGTCCGTGACTTCGCCTGGGCCGCCGGGCCCTTCACCAAGATCTCCGGCACCTCGACCGCCGGAGTCGCGGTGAACGTGTACTCCGTCTCGGGCATCAGCTCCAGCAGCGCCCAGTCCATGCTCAGCACGGCCAAGTCCGCCGTGGACGCCCACGCGGCCCGGTTCGGCGCCTACCCGTACGGCGAACTGGACGCGGTGATCGACAACAACTTCTGGTTCGGCGGCATGGAGTACCCCGGCTTCGTCCTCGACCTGGTCAGCACCACGGCGCTCACCCACGAGATCGGCCACCAGTGGTGGTACGGCATCGTCGGTGACGACGAGTACAACAGCCCCTGGCTGGACGAGGCGTTCACCGACTACGCCACCGACCTCGCGCTCGGCAAGACCGGCACCAACTGCTGGAGCAGCGTGTCCTGGGCCTCCAGCGCGGAGAAGATCACCAACTCGATGGCCTACTGGGACGCGAACTCCTCCCGCTACTCCACCGTGGTCTACGGCTACGGCAAGTGTGCCCTGCACGACCTGCGGCGGCTCATCGGTGACACCGCCATGACCAAGCTGATGAAGGACTACGCGACCGCCCACTGGTACGGCGTGTCGACCACGGCCGAGTTCAAGGCGGCGGCCCAGGCCGCCACCACGACCGACCTGACCTCCTTCTGGTCCCAGCACCGCATCGACGGCTGACCCGGCCACCGGCCGGGCTGACCCATTCGGGTCAAACCCGGCCGGACAGGGCTACGTTGGGCGGTACCCGGAGTGCGGTACCGCCCGACTGCGGGTCACATGGATGGTGTGCGAAGCGACATATCCCGAAGCGACCGATCCCGTACCGGCCGGTCCCCGTCTCACCGCCTCGGCCGCTCACGCCTGTCCGTCACCGGCGTCCTGACCGGCCTCCTCCTCGCCCTGTCCACCCCGGCGGCCCTGTCCGCGCCGGACCCGTCCGACCCGGACACACCCGTGCGGGGCAGTGCCTACATGGGCATGGGCGTCCTCGCCCACGACGGACGCGATGCCACCGCCGCCGACGCCACCACGGGCGACGCCACGGCCGCCGACGCCACCACGGGCGACGCCACCACGGGCGACGCCACCACGGGCGACGCCACCACGGGCGACGCCACCACGGGCGACGCCGATGTCGGCGACGCCGTCCCTGCCGGCGAAGGTGCCACGGACAACGGCAGCGCCGACGCCCTCACCCTCGACACCCGGGCCGGCCAGACCGAGGGCGTGGACGTCTCCAGCCACCAGCGCGAGGTGGCCTGGCAGACGCTGTGGAACGCCGGTACCAGATGGGCGTACACGAAGGCGACGGAGGGGACGTCGTACGCGAACCCCTACTTCACCCAGCAGTACGACGGCTCGTACGCCATGGGCATCATCCGCGGCGCCTATCACTTCGCGACCCCGGACAGCAGCGGCGGCGCCGCCCAGGCCGACTACTTCGTGGACCACGGCGGCGGTTGGTCCAAGGACGCCAAGACCCTGCCCGGCGCGCTCGACATGGAGTGGAACCCGTACGGCGACGACTGTTACGGCAAGTCCGAGACCGCGATGGTCAGTTGGATGCGTGACTTCCTGAACCGCTACAAGGCGCGTACCGGCCGCGACGCCGTCATCTACACGGCCACCAGCTGGTGGACCCAGTGCACCGGCGACTACGCGGGCTTCGGTGCGACCAACCCGCTGTGGGTCGCCCGCTACGCCTCGACGCCGGGGACGCTGCCCTCGGGCTGGTCGTCGTACGCGATGTGGCAGTACACCTCCGCCGGGCCGACGGTCGGCGACCACGACCGGTTCAACGGCTCCGCGAGCGGGCTGCGGGACCTCGCCACCGGCTGAGGCCCACCCCCGCCCGGTGCCTGGGGCAGTCCCGTGGCCCGCCGGTTCGTCCGCGCCCGTCACCGAGATGCTGCCCACACAGGTGAAGGCGCGGGCGGGCTATGCCGGGCCGGGGAAGGCGGGCAACTGCTTGAAGCGGTCGTCCAGCGTGACCGTGGGCGTGATGCGGTTCAGTGCGGCCCGGACCAGGGTGAGCGGGTGGTCGGGGAAGTGGGCGTCCCACTGCCCGTCGTCGCCCACGTGGTACGGCAGCCCGCCGAACTGCCCGCCGGAGCCGTAGGGGTGGGGACGGAAGTACGCTTCCGGACCCACCTGGGCCAGCACCATGGCCTCCCGCATGCCGGTCGTCGCGCCCTCCGCCGCCTGCACCTTCACGACCGTGCTGCACCGGTCCCTGGGCATCGTCCACGAGCCCAGGAACACCTGCCCGGGCCCGCCCGGCCGCGGCACCTTCACCAGCTGGCGGACCGCAGGCACCCCGTCCACGGTGCCGGTCACCGCCTCGATGAGACCGCCTCCGGCCCCGCCGACCCCCGCGGCCAGCCCGGCCTGCAGCCGGTCCACCTCGTGCAGCGGGGCGGGGAGATCGGGTACGAGCGGAAAGAAGTGCACCGAGAGTACGAGTCCCGCCGCGTCGGTCCACACGCCGGGCTCACGTGCGGTGAAGCCGGTCAGATCCATGCCGGTGATCGGAGTCATGGGGATCATCCTGCCGGGTCCGGCTGGCCCGGGCCCGACCGGGTCCCGTGCAGCACGCATGCCGGTCCGTCTCAACTCCCGCCCGGGCGCGGCATGTAGTGGCCCAGGAACATGTCGACCCCGCTCGCGATCAGCCGGTCGGTGAGGTCGTCGTCGATCGTCGTGCCGTAGGCGCTGAAGACGAGATGCGGATAGAGCAGCAGCGCGTACAGCTGGAGGATCGCCACCTCCAGGTCGGGGATGTCCAGCCGCCCCGCGTCCACCAGGTGCTGCAGCGCGCCGGCCACGACGGGGTGGTGGCGTGCCGGTCCGGCGCCCTGCCAGACGGCGCCGAGTTCCGGGAAGCGGTGCAGTTCGCGGGCGACGACGTTGCGCAGGTTGAGGACGTCGGGGTTGCTGCGGATGCCGTGCACCCAGGCTCGGGCCGTCGCGGTGAACGCCTCGCGCAGGTCACCCGCGTCGGTGAGGTGCTCGGTCGCCTGGGCCAGGCTGTCGCCCAGCGGGGCGTCGAGCGAGTCCTTGACGGCCCCGATGAACAGGGCCTCCTTGCTCCCGAAGTGGTTGTAGACGGTCACCTTGGACACGCCCGCGGCAGTCGCGATGGCGTCCACGCTCACGTCGAATCCGTCGCGCAGGAACAGCTCGCGGGCGGCCTTGACGATGGCCTGCCGCTTGGCCTCGGCACGCGGGCCGGTGGGGGGCTGCTTGGCGGGCGGCACGGCTTTCGTGGAGGTCATGAGCGCAGTCTACCCGCGTACCTGAACTGAACGGTTGAGTTCAACTGAACTGGCCCGTACAGTTCAGTTCGGTAACCGTCAGGCACCGCCGGGGATCGCCCCGGCCGCACGGAGGAACCGTCATGAGCCATGCCCACCACACCATCCACGCGGAGCACACGTCCGCGCCGCCCCTGCCGCGCCGCCGGCCGATGCTGGCGGTGCTCTGCCTGGCCCAGTTCATGCTCGTCCTGGACGTCACGGTCGTGAACGTCGCCCTGCCGGACATGGCGGCCGACCTCCACCTCGGCCGCGAGGCGCTCACCTGGGTCGTCACCGCCTACACCCTGTGCTTCGGCGGGCTGATGCTGCTCGGTGGCCGCCTTGCCGACGCGTTGGGCGCCCACCGCACGGTGCTTGCCGGTCTCGCGGTGTTCACCGCGGCCTCGCTGGGCACCGGGCTCTCGACCGGTGCGCCGATGCTGCTGACCGGGCGGGTCTTCCAGGGGGTCGGCGCCGCACTGCTGTCCCCGTCCGCGCTGTCGATCGTCACCACGAGCTTCCATGGCGTCGAGCGCAACAAGGCCCTCGGCGTGTGGGCCGCGCTCGGCGGCACCGGCTCGGCCGCGGGCGTCCTGCTCGGCGGCGCACTGACCTACGGGCCCGGCTGGGAGTGGGTGTTCTACCTCAACGTCCCGGTCGGCGTCCTCGCGCTCACCGTCCTGCCCGGCCTGCTCCCGCGCCACGCCCCGCGGCCCGCGCGGCTCGACCTGCCCGGCGCGGTCCTCGTCACCGCGGGAACCGGTGCGCTGATCTACGGCCTGGTACGGGCGGGCGACGCGGGCTGGGGGAGCACGAGCGCCGTCCTGCCCCTGCTCGCCGGCCTGGTCCTGTACGGCGCGTTCGCCGCCGTCGAACGCGCGGGCCGGGCCCCGCTGATGGACCTGCGGATGCTCACCCGGCGCCCGGTGGTGGCCGGTGCCTTTCTGATGCTGGTCGCCACCGCGCTGCTGATCGGTTTCTTCTTCCTCGGCTCGGTCTACCTCCAGCAGCTGCGCGGCTTCAGCCCGCTCAGGACCGGTCTGCTCTTCCTGCCGGTCGCCGTGGGCACGGGTCTCGGCGCTCACCTCGGCTCCCGGCTCGTCGGCCGGATCGGCAGCCGTGTCACGGCAGTTGCCGGCCTGGCGGTCGGCGCGGCCGGAACGGTGCCGCTCGCCCGGCTGTCGGGCGACGGCAGCGTGTACGCCAGTCTGCTGCCCGGCCTGGTCCTCGCCTCCCTCGGCGTCGGCGCGGTCTTCGTCACCGCCACGACCACCGCGCTCGCCCTGGTCGCCCCGGAGGAGGCCGGACTCGCCTCCGGTGTCGTCAACACCTTCCACGAGGTGGGCGGTTCGGTCGGTGTCGCCGTACTGTCCACGATCGCCGCCTCCGGGATCGAGCACGGGGCGGTCGGCGGATTCCGGGACGCGTTCACCGCGAGTGCGGCCGTCGCCGCGGTGAGCGCCCTGGCCTGCCTGGTTCTCGTACCGCACAGCAGGCCGCAGACGACCGGGGCTCCGCACATGCACTGACGCCAGGCCGGACGGTCGTCCTCGGCCCGCTCGCCGAGGACGACCGCGACCGCACCCGCCCCGCCCTGCTGTCGCTGCCACCTGCTGCTCAGGTACGGTCCGGCGGAAGATGAGTACGACAACTCAGGCGCCTTGCCATGGAGTTCTTGAAGGCTGAGTGCATGACTTCGCCCTCACCGTTCCCCCCGGCCCAGCAGTCCTGTTCCTACCCCTACCCGTACCCGGGACAAGCGCCGCAGCCCGCGCCCCCTCGGTGGCGCCGTCGGCTGCTGATCGGACTGGTGGCGCTGGTCGTGGTCGCCGTATGTGCCGTGGCCGCCAACTGGTGGACGCAGGACGGTGGTTCCAGTCCGCTCGCGGGCAGGCCCCGGGTCACCGACACACGGGCCGGGCTCTCGTACGCCGTCCCGGAGGGCTGGAAGCACGACGCCGCCAAGGACAAGCACCTGGTCGACGGGTTCTCGTCCCAGATGAGCCGGACGTCGGGCGCGGGCTCCTCCGACGGTGCCACCGTGCTGGCCGGGCGCGCCGGACAGACCGTCGCCCGCGCCGACCTGCGCCGGGCGACGGAGGAGGCGGCCCGCTCCAACGTCGAGTTCTTCTTCCCGGACCGGCCTGCCACCCTCGCGACGTCCCAGGCGACCGAGGTGGACGGACAGCCCGCGCACACGGTCGTCCTGCGGATCAGCACCGACGACGGAGGTACCGCCGGCCTGCGGATGACCGTGGTGACGATCCACGGCGAGCGCACCTCGTTCCTCCTCGGGATCACCATGGGCACGCCCGACCCGTCGGTCACGGCGGACATCCAGGCAGTCGTGGCCGACGCCAGGGTCGGGTGACATACCGCCAGGGTTTACATCGGCGTCCACTGCGCCCCAGGGATGACCGTGGTGTCCGCCGCCTGCCCGATGTGTCCCGAAGCGGGCCCGGCCTAGATTGCGGCGCGCAAGGCACAGCGCATCGGCAGAGAGGAACCGTCCCGCATGTTCCGCACGACAAGCCGCACGACAAGCCGCACGTCAGGCCACGCACAAGGTCGTATGAAGCGAGGCAGACGCGATCGCATCCGCGCCAAGGCCGTGACCCTCGCGACCGTGTTCGCCACGGCCGCGGGCGCGCTCGCCCTCACGCCCCAGCCGGCCTCCGCGGCCCCCAACTACACCGGCGACCCGGTCCTGTACTGGAACAACGTCCTGATCGGCGCAATCAGAACGGCCGGGGGCGCCCCGGGCCCGATCTCGCGGGCCGCCGCCGAGATGAACGCGGCGATCTACGACGCCGAGAGCTCCTACCAGCTCCGCTGGCACACGATGACCTCCGACCCCTACCTCCAGGCGGTCAACTACGCGGCGTGGCTGGAGGGTCCGGGCGAGGAGGAGCGGGTGATCGGCCGCACCGCCTACAACATCCTGCTCAAGCTGTTCCCCGACCAGACGACGTACCTGGACAACAAGTTCAAGGAACGGTTCGGCACCAGCCCCACGGACTTCGACATTCTCGACGCCACCGTGGTCAACACGGTCGTCACCAACATGTGGAACTTCCGCAACGCCGACGGCTCGGACAGCCAGGCCGTCTACACCCCGGACGGCAAGCCCGGCGCCTGGCTGCCCACCAGCTACCCCGACCTGCCGGACCCGGGCTGCGGCCAGGCGAGCCAGGCCGCCATCCCCGATTGGGGCAAGGTCAAGCCGTGGGCACTGACCTCCGGCTCCCAGTTCCGGCCGTCGACCCCGGGACAGTACGCCTCGTACGAGAGCCTGCTCGCCAGCCCGGCCTACGCCGCGCAGGTGGAGCAGGTGCGGACCCTCGGCGCCGCCGGCTCCACGGCTCGTACGACCGACCAGACCGCGGCGGCCTGGTTCTGGGCCAATGACGCGAACGGCACCTACAAGCCGCCGGGCCAGCTGCTGGACATCACCGCCCGGGTGTCGCGGGACCGGGGGCTGACGACGTATCAGAGCTCCCGGCTCTTCGCGCTGGTCTCGATCGCCATGGCGGACGCGGCCATCGCCGAGTGGGACGTCAAGTACCAGACGCCGATCGACCTCTGGCGTCCTGTCTCGGCGATCCGCGAGGGCCTGAAGGACACCACGTGGAAGCCGCTGTCGGGCACGACGCCGTGCTTCCCGGCATGGGCATCCGGCCACGCCGCCTTCGCTTCCGCATGGGCGGGGATCATGCGGCAGTACTTCAAGAGCGACGACATCACCTTCACGGCCTCGACCGATGACCCCAAGTCCCCGGTCAGGACGCGCACGTTCACCAGCTTCAGCCAGGCCGCACGCGAGGACGCGGACAGCCGGGTCTGGCTGGGTGTCCACTACCCGTGGGACGCGAGCGACGGAATGACACTCGGTGACAACATCGCCACCTGGGTCTTCACGCACAAGATGAAGGCCGTGGGGTCGTAGGCCATCCACGCCCTGGCACCCGCCTCGCGCAGGAGCCGCAGGCCGTTCAGGCCCACGTCCCCCGCGCCACCCCGCGCTGACACCTCACGACGGCACCGTGCGCAGCGCGCGCAGCACCGCCCAGAGGACCGAGATGAGCGGCACCGCCACCACGGCACCGATCACCCCGGCCACGATGCTGCCCGCGATGACCGACACGGCCACGACGAGCGGGTGCAGCCGGACCGCCCAGCTCATCACCAGCGGGTGCAGTACGTGGCCTTCGAGCTGGCCGATCACGACGATGAGGATCAGTACGGCCCCCGCCGTGAGCGGTCCGCGTCCGGCCAGGGCGACGACCGTGGCCACCCCGAGCGCCACCGGTGAGCCCACCAGCGGAACGAACGCCGCGAAGAACTCCAGCAGCGCCAGCGGCAGCGCGAGCGGTACCTGCAGGACCAGCAGGGCGATACCGACGAGGACGGCGTTGGTCGCGGCCACGATGATGATGCCGCGCGTGTACCCGGCGAAGGTCCGCCACGCCGCCCGCCCCGCCCGGTCCCAGGCCGGGCGGGCACGGATGGGCAGCAACTCGTCGCGCGCCCATCCCCACAGGCGCTCGCCGGAATGGATGAAGAAGACGGAGGCGAAGATCGCGAGCGCGCTGCCCGTGACCACCTCCACCACCCGGCCCAGCCCGGTCACGGCGCTGCTCAGCAGGCTGGACCGGTGCGCGGTGAGATAGTCCGTCACCTGGCGTTGCAGGTCGGCGAGTTTGGCGGGACTGAGCCGGAACGGCGGACCCTGCAGCCACACCTCGATCCGGTGGATGCCGTGGCGGAACTCGCCCACCAGCGTGGCGGACTCGTTCGCCACCGCGTTGCCCACCAGGGCCAGCACCGCGAGCAGGACCAGAATGCTGCCCACCAGCGCGGTGGCGACGCTCAGGGGCCGCGGTAGCGCCCGGTCGATCAGATCCGTCAGGGGGCGCAGGACGGAGGTGAAGACCAGTGCGAGGAACAGGGCCACGGCGATGAGCTGGAAGCGGCCGAGGACGCCGAAGACGCCGTAGACGACGATGCCGACGAGGATCAGCCGCCAGGAGTAGGCCGCCGCGACCCGCAGCCAACCCATCCCGCGCTCGGTCAGCGACTCCCTCGCCTCGGCGCGGCCGGTCGGCGGCAGCCGGACCGAGTGGGCCGGCCGGCTGCCCAGCACCGCGCGGCCCGCCCGGCGCCCCTCGCCCACCACTCCTGCGACTCCCTTCCGTGGCCGTCCCTGACGGTCGGTCACATCCACAGAACCGTAAAGGCAAGCCGGGGGAGCAGCCCGTACAACGCGCCCGACCCTCTCAGGGAGCCGTCACGGTCTGGTACTGCCCCAGGGAGACGGGCACCTCCTTCCGCACCTGCCACAGGAACAGCCCGGGGCTCATGTCCACGTCTCCGGGGCCCTTGCGGAAGGCGAAGGTCCGGGTGACACCCCGGTACGAAAGTGCCCGCACCCGGTGCATCAGGGCGCCCGGATCCACAGTGCCCGTGCCCACGGCGCTGAGGGCAGCGGCGACCAGGCCCGAGGCGTCGTACGCCTCCGCGGCATCGACCGGGACGGCACGCACGTCGTACCGCCGCTCGTAGGACCGTACGAACCCGGCGGCCGACGTCATGCGTGCCGGGTCCACGTAGGTCGCCGAGAACACCCAGCCCTCGGCCGCCGCGCCCGCATGGTCGAGGAACGCCTGGCCGAGCACCGGCTGTGTCGCCGCGGCCGTACCGGTGAAGCGGGCCGCCCGCAGGGCCCGGGCGCACGCCGCGGCCCTCTCGGGTGAGCGACCGCAGTAGACGACGGCCTGCGCCCGGGCACCGAGGGCGGGCCGCACGGTGAAACCGCGCTGCCGGGCCCTGCGGCAGACCTCGCTCAGCAGCCGGCTCTTGCCGATGCTCGCCTCCCCGGTGATGTCCACCACCGACGTCCCGGGCTCACCGCCCGAGGCGAGCACCGCCTCCAGCCGCGCGAGTTCCCCGGCCCGGCCGACCAACGGCGCCACACGCGCCCCCGCCGCCTCCCCGTTGTGCCCAGCCCCCACGCGATCCCCTCCGACCCCGGCGGCACCCACCTGCGCGACTGATCATTATCGGCGGTCGGTGCACGGCGCGGGCGCGCAGGAGAACTTGTCAGCCACCGGCGCTCTCGGTCGCGCGTCGCACCGGCATCAGTTCGCGGATGTCCGCGGGCAGCACGTCCGCCATCCGCTCGGTCAGTTCCGGCGCGAGGGCGGCGTCGAGCACCTCCAGGACGACGGCGGCCTCGCGCAGCGCCGTGTCCTCGTCCGTACCGGTCCGGTCCGCGATGCGCCCGGCGAACACGATCAGCCCGAAATGCTCGCCCGATGTGCCGGAGTCGGCATCGGCGGACGCGTCCACCACCTGCCGCATGGCCTCCGCCATGTCCGGTGGCAGCTGGGCGGCCACATGCCGGACGAGCCCGGACGGCAGCCGCTCCGCCAGCGTTCCCACTACGGCGTGCGCGACCCGCTCGGCCGCCGCCCGGTCGGGCAGCTGGGCGAGGGCCTGCACTTGGATCATCATCTCGTCGTGGTGCATGAGGCCGGCCCCTTCCTCCCGATGTCCGCACGGCCCCGGACGAGTACCCCTGTGCGCGCCCGCCGACCGCCGGTCATCTGGGGCCGGAGCCGGTCACGTCGGCCACCTGCTCGCCTGCTGGGCCGACCAGGCCGGGACGGCGCCGGAGGAGCCGGGCAGCGCAGGTCCAGGCTGTACGAGCACGGACCGCCCAGCGCCAGGTGCAGCCGGTAGCCGTCGGCGGACCTGAAGCGCAAGCCGTCGAGTACCGGATCTCGGCGGGGAGGGAGCTGCTCGCGTCGGGCCGCAGGGTGGTGACGCTGAGTCGGGGCGGGGCAGCGGGCCGTGATGAGTTGCCGGTGCCGCCTGGGGTGGTGGTCGCGCCTGGCGCCTGCTGTCGATGCCCCCTGGTGACGGCCCCCGGTATGAGAAGAGGGCCGATTCTCCCTTGACGTCCTCAGCTCTCGCGTTCCTCCGCCACCGCCGACTCGTAGGCGCGCAGCGTGTCCACGAAGAGGCGCCGCTCAGCCGGGGTGAGCGGTTCGAGCGCCCGTCGCCAGGCGGCGGCGCCGGGGGCGAGCCAGGCGGCGATCGCGTCGTGCTGGGCGGGGGAGATGGCCACGATCCGGCGGCGCCGGTCGGACGGGTCCTCACGGCGGTCCAGGATGCCCTTCCCACTGAGGTCCCCCACCATGAGGCTGACGGTGGTGGGGGCGACCTCCAGGTGGGCGGCCAGTTCATTGACGGTCATGGGCCCGTCGAACAACAGGCAGGCCAGCAAGGAGAGGTGACGGGGCGCCAAAGACAGGGACTCCAGTACCGGCGGCACGGGGATGCGCTTGACCCTGCTCACCATCCGAGGCATGAGCAGCAGCAGTTCGCGCACCGTGACGTCCACGTCGCCCGCGCCGGTCTCGCGCCGCACGGATCCGGCCATCCTGCACCCCTCACCATTTACCTTTGATTTCAAAGATGCTTTGCTTGCAAAGGTATCCAGCAGCCTTCACGAGCCGACCCGCCCGCTGCCGCGGGCATGAACGGAGATTTCACCATGCCTCACTTCACCGTGCACATCAGCGAGACCGCCCTCGACGGCGAGACGGAAGAGGGTTTGATTCGCGGGCTCACGGACGCGGTCGGCTCCGTCTACGGCGATCAGTTCGGCCGCCTCGCCGCCGTCGACCTCATCGGCATCCCCGCCCGCCGGCGAGGTGTCGGCGGGGCGGCGACCGACCGGATCGCCCCCACCGTCACGCTGAGCCTGCGCGAGGGGGCCTACCGGCACCCGCAGGTGCCGGACGCGTCCGCGCGTCTGATCGCCGCGATCACCGACGCGGTGGCCGGCGTCTTCGGCGAACAGGTCCGCGAACAGGTGGCGGTCAGTCTGCTGGGCGTGGCCGAAGGGCGCTCCGGCGTCGGCGGGCAGATCGGCTGATCGCGAAGGCTCATGACCGTGGCGGTGACGCGGTGACGAGGTGGCGCGGATACCGGATTCAACTACCGGTGGTTCAGGGGAAGTTACACTTCAGCGTCCCGTTGCTCCCCCTCTGTCGGGTCCGCACAGAAACCCCATAAACTGCGGACCCGCAGACATGCGGGCATTGTTGATGGGGGGAGCCATCATGTCCGAAGGTCCGTACGGCCCGAGCCAGGGGGGCTACGGGTTCGCCGTACCGCCGATGCCACCGACACCGCCGGGCCCGCCGCCCGCGGCCCCCGACGGCTGGCGTGCGGCGGCGGTGGCGCTGCTCAACCTGAGCGGTCTCGGCCTCGGCTACGCACTGGTCCGGCGCTGGATAGCGATGGCTGCCTGCTGGGCGGCGACCGTCGCCCTGCTGTTCGTGGCCCTGCCCGCGGACGCCGACGGCGTCCCAGGAGCAGCGCTGACCGCCTACGCCGTACTCCTGCTGGCGGCGGCCGTCCACGGAGCGTTCGTCGGCCGGCGCACCCGGCTCGCCTGGCCGGCGCGCGCACACCTGGCGCTCGTGCTGGGCGTGCTGCTGCTCGCCGTACCGGCCGGCGGCAGCCTGTGGTACGAAGACGCCCACGACGAGGCCGTCGAGCAGCAGCTCCTCGACCGTCTGGACCAGGCCGACCACCTGGTCGCGGCGGGCGACGGAAAGACCTTCGCCGCCGCCGAAACGGGCTACCGGGCGGCCCTGAGGACCTACCGGGACCTCGCGCTCCACCACTCCGGCTCGCGCGCGGCCCGCCAGGTTCCCGACCGCCTGCGCGGCTACTACACCACGGTCGGCGCGGCCTACAGCCACAAGAACTACTGCGGTGCCATCGACGCGTTGAAGTACCTGCGCACCGTGCCCGACATCATGCCGAAGGACCAGCTCGGCTCGCTCGCCCGCTGGCCCGACGACCGGCTGGCCACGTCGCTGTACGAGTGCGGAGCGAGCGGGCTGTCCGTCGGCGAGGCGGGCTGGGACACCCACTTCGGCGACCTGCTCCATACGTTCCCCCGCTCCGCGCCGGCGGCCAAGGTCGTACCCGCCGTCAACTCGGCGGTGGAGACGGCGGAGAAGGCCGTCCGTGGCGACGAACCCTGCTCGGCCGTGGAGCGGTTGCGCACTCTGAACACGAAGATCGGCGAGCTGTCGACGTCGTCGGGCGACACGGACGGCGGACTGGCGAAGGCCGCGGACCGTGCCGACAGGAGCGGCAGTGTGGGGCAGTACTCCTGCGGAGTCGACCAGTACAAGGACGGCGATTTCGAAGCAGCCCAGAAGACCATGGAGCAGTTCGTCGCCGACAACAAGCACCACAGGAACGTGCCCCGCGCGAAGAAGTTCGCCATCGCCGCCGAGGTCGCCCAGACGCTCCCGGCCGCCGGGAAGCAGCTGCCCACCACCGCCTCCGGCGGCAGCATCTCGGTCACGGTGAAGAACGACAGCCCCGACGACGTCACCGTCCTCTACACGGGCCCCGTCACCGGCAGCTTCACCCTCAAGGGGTGCGGCAGCTGCAAGTCGTACACCTTCGCAGACAGGCTGAGGCCCGGCTTCAAGCCCTGCGACGACAGCGGCAAGCACTACCCGCAGCGCACGCTCAGCCTCCCCGTCGGCACCACGTACTTCGTGCACAAGCCGCACGGCGGCAGCACCGCGACGCCGGCCTCGGACACCGCCAAGCTCCGCTCCGGCTACATCTACACCGAATGCGCCTACACGACCCAGACCCTGGGCTCGGGCACCTGAGCGACGGCGGAGCCGCGGTCGATCCTCGAAGACCGGCCGCGGCTCCGTCGTCCGGGTGGGGGTGCCGTCACCTGCCGTATCGGCGGTCGCGGGCCGCGTACGAGCGCAGCGCACGCAGCAGGTCGATCTGCCGGAAGGCCGGCCACAGGACATCGACGAAGTGCACCTCGGCGTAGGCGGACTGCCAGAGCAGGAAGCCGGACAGCCGCTGCTCGCCCGAGGTGCGGATGATGAAGTCGGTGTCGTAACCGGTCGGCGAGTACAGGTTGTCGGTGATGTGCTCGAGGTCGAAGTCAGCCGCCAGGTCGCGCGGATCGCCCCCGGCTGCCATGTGCTTGTCGAAGGCGGTACGGACCGCGTCCACGATCTCGCGGCGCCCGCCGTAGCCCACGGCGACGTCCACCTTCAGCCCGCTGCGGCCGGTGGTACGGGAGGCGGCTTCCTTCAGCTTGCGGGCGGTGTCGCCGGGCAGGAGGTCCAGCGCGCCGATGATCTCGATCTCCCACGGCTCGTCGACCGAGCAGATGCGCTGCACCGTCTCCTCGATTATCTCGAGCAGAGGGCCGAGTTCGTCGGCGGGGCGGTAGAGGTTGTCGTCGGAGAGCATCCACAGGGTGACATGCCTGATCTCGGCGTCCGCGCACCAGCGCAGGAAGTCGGTGACCTTGGCACCGCCGACGCGGTAGCCCTCGCGCACGTCGTCGTGCCCGGCACCGCGCGCCCAGCGGCGATTGCCGTCGAGCATGATCGCGACGTGGCGCGGCCGGGGCAGGCCCTCCAACTTGCGGGCGAGGCGCCGCACATACACCACTTCCAACGCCGAGCGCAGAGCCTTCAAGGCCACGCCAACACTCCTTCAACGACCGGGGGTGCGGGTCACGATATCTGTTTCAGCCCTGGAAGCAGTATTTGCCTCTGCATACGACTGTGGTTAACTGCCCTGGGAGGCCGACGGCTTCGCGACGGAGTCGGCGCAGGCGGCAGGCAGGGGTGGGCGCACGACCCCTCCCCGGACGATCAGAGAGCGGGCCCGGGCGCGGCGAGAGCGAGTTCACCGTTGCCCGATTGGCGCGCGAACTCCCTCAGCCCCAGCCATTGCCGCTTCCCGAGGGAGAAGTCGAGCACCCGGGTGAAGAAGTCCTCCAACTTCCCGGAACTGAAGGGCTCCCACGCGGCCATCCGCCCGGCCAGCACGGCGGACTCGCTCCGCGCCAAGTCACGCGCGGCCAGCAGACTGCGGTGCACCAGGTCGACGATGTCCGGCCGTTGCTCCGCCACCTCTCTTCGCACCGCCCACACGGCCAGCACGAGCGGCAGCCCCGTCCAGCGCTTCCACATCTCCCCGAGGTCGTACACGTGGAGACCGGGGCGGGCGGGCGGGCTCAGGGTCACCGCCAGGGCTGCGTCCCCGGTCAGCACGGCGGCATCGGCCGAACTCAGCATGGCCTCCAGATCCGGCGGCTGCGTCACGTACCTGGGAGCAACGTTGTACTGCTTCTCCAGCACCAGCCGGCAGATCTGCGCGGAGGTGGGGCTCGTGGTGGCGAGCGCGACGGTACGGCCGTCCAGCTCGCCGAGCGGCACCTTCGTGACGATCACGGACGACTGGATGGGGCCGTCACTCCCCACGGCGATGTCGGGCAGCACCACCAGATCGCTGCTGTACTTCAGGTACTCGACCGACGAGATCGCACTGACGTCCACGTCCCCGGACAGCAGCCGCCCGGTCAGCCGGTCCGGCGTGTCCTGCACCAGGTCGATGTCCAGCAGAGCGGCACTCCGCGCCAGGCCCCAGTACAGGGGAACGCACGTCAGGAATTCACTCCGCCCGACGCGCGGTCGGGTCGCCGGGTGGCTGGTCACGCTGATCGACGTCATGGCGATCACCCTACGAGGGCGGGCGAAGCCGATCCATACACGGCCCGGTCTCGGCGGGGGCAGCACCCACGGGACGGTCCCGCCGACGCAGGACATCCAGGCCACCATCGCCAACCCGGCGTTCTGCACCGCCGGCGCCGACGCCCGTATCCGGTCCAGGAACGCCCAGTCCTGCGAGGGCACCACCGACGCCACGGACCGCCCGCTGCACCATCGGAGAACTACGCCTGCCGCCCTCCTCCGTACCCAACAGGGCGTCCTTCGCCGGCCGGCACCACGGACGCGTCCGGCACCGCTCGGTGCACCATCGGCCCGACTCAGAACTCCGTCAGGGCAGTTCGATGTGCACCTGCAGCCGCCACAGCCGCGTCTGCGGCCCGAAAGGGTCACCGCGGCACGACGACGTCGACCGCAGCTCTGCCTGCCCGGTGCCGATCGCCCTGACCGTGGCCCGGACGGTGCCCTCCGTCGCCTTCGCCTCGACCACCGTCAGGGGGCCGGTGACGACCTCGACCGGCGCAGCGGCGACCCCGTCGGATCCCCGGCAGCCGCAACTCCGGGACGCGGGACTCCGGAAAACACTCAGGGGCCCGATCCGTCATGCGGATCAGGCCCCTGAAGCGACGCGGTCTCAGGCTCCGGCCGCCGTCACGACGGCATCCGTGGCGAAGCCGAGGAGGAGGCCCAGGAGGACGCACCAGGTGGTGAGGGTCTTGAGTCCGGACTTGCGGGCGACCGCCAGCAGCTCGATGACGACGTAGAGGATGGAACCGGCGGCGAGGCCGAGGAAGGCGATCGACAGGGTGTCGTTGACGAGGTGCTGGCCGACGAGCGTGCCGAGGAAGGTCGGGCCGCCGCCGATCAGGCCGAGCCACAGCAGGGTGAGCCAGGAGGGACGCTCGCCTTCAGCGGCCAGCGGGGCGACGATGCCGAAGCCCTCGGTGGCGTTGTGCAGGCCGAACCCGGTGATCAGCAGGACGGCGAGGGAGATCTCGCCCTTGGCGGCGGAGTTGCCGATAGCGAGGCCTTCCGCGAAGTTGTGCAGGCCGATGCCGGTCGCGATCATCAGGGCGAGTGAAGCCGCCTGGCTGCGGGTCCGCGGCGCCAGCTCGGTGGAGGCCGCGGCTCCGGGGCCCGCGGGGCGTGCGGCGGCGGCCCGGCGGCGGGCGATCCAGGCGTCGTAGTGGACGAGTCCGGCCAGTCCGATGGTCAGGCCCGCGGCGAGCGTGAAGCCGCCGGAGGCGACGGTGCCCCACTTGTGGTCGCTCAGCGCCTCGTCGACCGGCTCCCAGGCGTGGGTCAGCACGTCCCAGACCAGGAAGATCAGAATGCCGATGGCCACGGCGTTGAGCCCTGCCTTGAGGCGGGGCGTGGGGGTGCGCAGGCGGCCGAGCGGCAGGCCGAGATAGATGGTGAACCCTGCGATGGCGCCGAGCAGGGCGATGTTGGTGCTGGACATGGGGACTCCGGTTTGACGTGCACAGGAAGCGCCCAGAACGTAAGGGAGGTGAGCCTTACCTAACAAGGTCGGAGGGTGAGGCTTCAAGAAAACTTGGCCTCGGCATTGCGCGATCATCGCCAGATCGGTTGCCAAAAGGTGTCAGAGTGCACTTTTCGCCAAAGTCGTTGGCGATAAACTGTCGGTGTGGGTCTGGATCATGCTTCGCTGACCTCCCTGGCCGTCCTGGGCGACGCCACGCGGCGGCGCATGTTCGAGTTCACGCGGCAGGCGCGGCGGCCGGTGTCGCGCGAGGAGGTTGCCGAAGACCTCGGCATCTCCCGCAAGCTCGCTGCCTTCCACCTGGACAAGCTGGTGACAGCGGGCCTGCTCCGCACCTGCTGCGAGTCCCCGGCCGGCACCGTCAAGGTCGGCCGCCGGCCCAAGCTCTACGAGCCGGTGACCGTTGCCATCGGGGTGACCATCCCCGAGCGCCGGTACGGAATGCCGGCCGATGTCCTGACCGAGGCCGTGCTGACGGAAACGGACGACGAGTCGGCACACGACGCCGCGCTGCGCGTGGCGCACCAGCGCGGGGAGGCCCTCGGCACCGCCGAGCGGGAGCGGGTGCGCCCCGGCGCCTCGGCGCCGAGCGCGGACTGAGCCTGGCCGCCGAGACGCTCGGCGAGTTCGGCTTCGAACCGGAGCGGGCCGGGCCCACCTTGCTACGGCTGCGCAACTGCCCCTTCCACCCCATGGCAGCGAAAGCCCCGGAACTGATCTGCCGGGTCGATCAGGCCTTCCTGGCCGGCTATCTGCACGGCCTGGGAAGTGACAAGACCACAGCGGTGCTCGCCCCCGGCCCGACTCCTGCTGCGTCGAACTGCGCGGCGAGGATGGGACCAAGGGGGCTCCGGAGTCCGGCATCGCCTGTGAGCGGTGAGTCGACGCCACACCCTGCTTCGGCTCGCAACTGTCGGTGCCCCGCCGAGCCGCCTCATCCGCGCGTGTGAAGCGCGCTGGAGCGATGATGACCTCCGCCCATGCCGCCGAAATCACCCTGCGCGGACTGGGAGCCTGTTGTGCCGTCGGCAATACGGTTCTGCATGCGCTCCTCGTCCCCACTCACCTTCAGGAGAAGTTCTACATCAGTGTCCTGTTCGCCTTGGGCGCTGCCACCATGCTCGTGGTGGCCGCCGCGCTGGTGATCGCGAAACGCCCAGCGCTCGCCTGGTTCACCGGAGCGCTCGTCAGCGCCGGCATGATCGTCGGCTTTCTGCTCTCGCGCACCGTGGGGCTGCCCGACGGCTACTACGAACGCAGTTGGGAGCCGCCGTACGGCGCTCTGTCCCTGGTCGTCGAGGGGATGTTCGTGCTCACGTTCCTCACCTGGCTCGGCGGGAGAGGGACGGCGACCCGCGAGGACCGGAGGCCGCCGTACGCGGCTGCGACCCGGGAGTCGAGGATTAAATCCCGTGAACGGAATGCGGGTGCGTCAAAAATTCAAAGGCGCTTAGCAATAATTGCTCAGCCTCGCCAGCTGCTTGCCCCTCCCCCCAAATAACGCCAACCATTGTTGGCGAAAACAGCTCACGGGCAACGAGCCTGGGTATGCAGCCTGGTCTTCGACATCGCCTCGCGGATCGTGGACCGGCCGGGCTTCCTGACGCACGGCTCGGCGTGGCTGATCGCGATCGGCGTGCTGGGCGCGTTGGTGGCGGCCTGCGCCGGCTTCCTCGACCTGTTCGCCATCCCCACCGGCACGCCCGCCTTCCGTACGGCCCTGGTGCACATGTCCCTGAACCTCACCGTCACCGCTGCCTACGCGGCCGGTTTCGCCTGGCGGCAGCACGGCGGATACCCCGAAGGGCAGTGCGTCGGATACGGGCAGCTGGCGCTCTCCGCCGTCTCGCTCGCCACTCTCGGCCTCTCCGGCTACCTCGGCGGCAAGCTCGCCTACCGCTACGGCGTGCGCGTGGCCGAGGAGTCGGTGCAGGCCGAGGGATACCGCACCCGACCCTCCTGACGGGGTCCACTCCGCCCTGACGGGGTGCACGCCGCGCTCCCGAATCACTGGAGTCCTCCATGGACATCGCCGCTTTGATCGCCTGGATGGCCACTGCCCTCGGCGGATTCATCCTCCTCGTCCGCTGGATCTCCCGCGGCGGTCTGCGCCAGCAGCAGTCGAGGACGACCCATTTCCGGGCACCGGTCGTCTTCGGCCACTTCGTGCTCGCCGCCGCCGGACTGGTCGTCTGGCTCATCTACCTGGCGGCCGACCGCGCGGCCCTGGCATGGACGTCCTTCGGCATCTTCGTCGCCGGCGCCATCCTCGGCTTCACGATGTTCGCCCGCTGGATCCCGGTGTACCGCACCGCCGCTCCGTCATGACGTTGATCCTGGTACTGCTCGCCGCGCTGGGGTAGGCGGCAGCCGGGGCCCGCCCCGTCACCGGGAGCCATCCGACGCAAACTTGTCTGGTCAAGTTTGGTTGCGGTTCTTCCAGCTGACGCCATCATCCCGTACTCATGTCCCGTTCGATGTGCACAGTCAGGCCATGAGGCCATGACCCTGCACGGCATCCTCATCAACGGGACGAGGTACACGCATGCGACTGCGCTGGAGATCCCTCGGCGGGCTCCTCACCCTCCTCGGCGCACTGACAGTCGCCGCTCCCGCCCCCGCCCAGGCGGCCGGGAGCAGCGGCAATCTGAACGTCAACGGCGACGCGGAGACCGGCGGTTACTGCACCGACGACTGGGCGGCGGCAAGCACCGTGCCCGGCTGGACCACCGAGGCCGGCGGTCCGAACGTCATGTGCCACAGCGTCGGATCCTTCGGACTGCCCGGCGACGGCAGGACACCTGGCAAGGCCTTCTTCGCGCCGGGCAACTTCGGCGACGGCGCGATGACCCAGACCGTGGACGTCTCCTCGGCAGCCACGGCCATCGACGGCGGCGGTATCACGTACAACCTCTCGGGCTGGCTGGGCGGTTGGACCACCTACGGCGGCTACGTCGCCGTCAGCCTCCATTTCCACGACGCGAGCGGCCGTCCGATCGGTGCGACGGCCAAGCTGCCCACCGTCTCCCCGACCGACCGTGGCCTGTCCACCGAGTTCCTCGCCCGCACCACCACCGGCTCCGTTCCTGCCGGGACCCGGTCCATCCAGGTCGAGGTCCAGTTCCTGTCGAGCGCCCATGAGACCGGCTACCTCGACAACCTCTCCCTCACCCTGAACACCCCGGTCACCGCGCCGCCCCCGGTCACCCCGCCCGCGTCCCGAGTGCCCGGCTACGACCACGTGTTCATGGTCATGATGGAGAACACCGACTACTCCCAGGTCATGAACGACCCGGCGGACACGCCGTACATGCACAGCCTCATGTCCCAGGGCGCGACCCTGACGGACTACCACGGCGTGTACCACCCGAGCGACGAGAACTACCTCGCCATCGCCGGAGGCGACACCTACGCCAAGGGCGCCACCTACTGGCCCAACATCAACTCCCCCCAGCGGAACCTGGGAGACACCCTCGAAGCGGCCGGGAAGACCTGGAAGGCCTACGAGCAGGGCATGGGCACACCCTGCAACACCAAGAACACCTACGACAGCTACTACGAGCCCGACGACGCGCCGTTCATCAACTACACGGACATCAGCGGCGACGCCGCCCGCTGCGCGGCCCACCTCTTCGACACCACTCAGCTGACCACCGACCTGCAGTCGGCGTCGACCACGCCGAACTTCTCCTGGATCGCGGCCGACGACTACTACGACGGCGAGGCCTCCGGCAACGGAAGCGCCACCAGTCTCAAGACGCAGGACGGCTGGCTGAAGCAGACCCTCGCCCCGGTGCTGGCCTCCCCGGCCTGGACCCAGCAGCGCTCGCTGCTCGTCCTGACCTGGGACGAGAGCCAGAACGAGGCGTACAACCACGTGGTCACCACGGTCCTCGGCTCCCAGGGCACCGTCCCGGCCGGGACCAGCAGCCCCAGCCACTACGACCACTACGGCATCGCCCGCACCATCGAAGCGGCGCTCGGCCTGCCGGGCCTGACCGGCAACGACACCTACGCCACCCCGCTCAACGCCGCCTTCGCGCCGTCCACGGCCACCGCGCCGACCCTCACCGGCACCCTGAACGCGGTCGCGAACGGGGGGAACGTCACCTTCCGCTATGCGGTGCCCTCCGCCTCGCAGGTGAGCGCGAAGAACTGGATCGGCATCTACCCGGCAGGCGTCACCCCCGGCCAGCGCTCCTCGCTGACCTGGGCCTACGCCCCCAACGCCAGCGGCGCCCTGACCTTCTCCACCGGCAAACTGAGCGGCCCGGGGACGTACGACGTCTACTACCTCGCCAACGACGGCTACTCGGTGCTGGCGGGACCGTTCACGCTGTCGGTCGGCTGACCTGCGGCAACGCTGCCTCGTGAGTGCGTCGGCGCCGATCGGCCCGACGCGCTCGGCCGTGTGCGCGGCGCAGTCGGTTCCCTACGCTGCGCTGAGCCTGGCTCGGGGAACACCGCACCGCAGCGTCTGGACCGCGGCCCAGCCCGCGCCGACCACCCGGTTGGGGGTGCACGATGGTGTGGTGAAGCTCAGCGGTGGGGCCGCGCAAGCCCCGCCGACTGGGAGGAGGCGGCGACGATGACACGTACACCTCCCCTGACGGTCGCCAGGGTGCGACTGTGGCGGTGGCGGGCCAATCCGCTCAGGCGGCGCAGCGACCTGGTCGAGGCCTGGATCGTCCTCGCCACCTGGGTCCTCGCCCTGGTCGGCGGGGCCTTCGCCGGCTTCGCGGCGGCCCACAGCGCGGACGCGGCCCTCGCGGCCCGGCAGGCCCAGGTGCACGCCGTGTCCGCCGTGCTCACCGGAGACGTGGCGAGGACCCCGCCCGCCGGGACCGGATACGAGGACGCGCGGGTGTGGGCCACCGTGCGCTGGACGGACGCGCACGGCACGGTGCACACAGAACGCGCCAAGGTCTTCCCGGGAGCCCGTCCGGGCAGCCGGGTCACGGTGTGGACGGACCGCACCGGCCAGGTCGTGTCCGCCCCCGTGACCGGCACGTCGGCCACCCTGCAGGCGGCGCTCACCGGCCTCCTCGTCGCCCCGTCGACCGGTGCGGCGATCTGGGTCGTGGGCTGGGGCGTCCGCACCCGCCTCATCCGGCGGCGGATGGCCGAGTGGGACGAGGAGTGGAAGCAGATCGGCCCCCGGTGGGGGAACCTGAGCGGGGGCAGGGGCTGAACGCCGCACCTGGGCACCACCCACCAGGCGTACGACAGGCAGGGCGGGAAGGGCCACCCGCTTCTCGCGGATCCGGATTGCGCGGTGCGTGGCTGCCGGCCACTTCTCCGCGTCTGTCTCGGGTCCTTCCCGCCACTACCAGCACACCACGGAAACCGCCGCCCCACCAGGGCTGACCGTCCCCTGTTTCGCCTGCCACCTGATCGTCAAGGTGTGCTCCTCCGTCATCTTGTCGGCGATGGCGCCAGGCATTTCAATGCTGCCTACCTCCCACAGGAGAAACGCGCGTCCCACACGCCCAACCAAGGGGATCTCCTTGACTGTTGCACGCGTCACCGCCGTCACCGCCGCTGCCTGCGCCACTGTGCTCGCCGCCGCGCTGCCCTCCTCCGCGATCAACTCGTACAACGCCACGCCCGCACCCGAACGCACCGAGGTCGGGGCGCTCGTGGCCACCTGGGACGACGACAACGACCCGGCCACCCCGGACCGGGTCGACTGGGTGTGCTCGGGAACGATGATCGACGCGAACACGTTCCTGACCGCGGCGCACTGTACGAGCGACTGGCCGGCCGGTGTCCGGTTCTCCGTGTCGCTGGACCAGGACGTCCAGGCCGGACTCGACGCCGCCGCGAAGAAGTACCCGGGCGATCCGGCCGCACAGGCGAACGCGGTCGCCGTCGAGGGCACCGCCCACACCCACCCCGACTACCCGGGCCCCGCCTCCGACCCGCACGACATCGCGGTCATCGAACTCGACGCCGCGAAGGTCGCATCCCGCTGGTCCTTCACCCCGGCCACGCTCCCGACCGCCAACCAGCTCGGCGACCTCGCTCCGCAGCGGCTGAACTCCACCGACTGGTTCGTCGCCGGCTACGGCACCCAGGAAGCCGTCAACGGGCCCGGTGGCCACACGCATCCGGGCGGTGGCGTCCGCATGAAGGCGCCCGTCACGTTCAATGCCCTCGACAACGCCTGGGTCCGGCTCGGCATGACCTCACCGCAGGGCAACGGCGGCGCCTGTTACGGCGACTCCGGCGGCCCCAACTTCGCGGTCATCGACGGCAAGAACATCCTCACGTCCACCACCATCACCGGCGACACACCCTGCTACGCCACGAACGTCACGTACCGCCTGGACACACCCGGAGCCCGAGCCTTCCTGTCCCCGTTCGTGAAACTGCCGTAGCTTCCCCTGCGAAAACTTCCCCTGCGAACACGGCGACGGCCGGGACCGGAGAACCGGTCCCGGCCGCCCGGCCGCCGTGCGGTGACGCTACGTCAGTCGGAGATGGCGGCGCCGTACCAGTCGCGGCCCGCGGGGGCCCCGAAGGCGGTGCCGTCGAAGCTGGTGGAGCCGGTGCCCGTGATGCCGCCGGGTGCCGCGGGCACGACCCAGGCGCGGCCGGACTGGTTGTTCTTGTGATAGGCGCCGACGACCAGGTCCGCCCTGCCGTCGCGGTTGCCGTCGACGAGGGAGACCGCTGCGCCGAAGTGGTCGTAGGAACGCGAGGTGCCGGGCACGCCCGCCGTCTCCTGCGTGATGAGGCGCGCGCCCGTGGCGGTGACCCCGTCGGCGCTGCCGCGCACGATCGTCACGGTACCCGCCTGCTGGATGGCGGCGGTGCCGGTGCCGATCGCCTCCCTCGGGGTGCCGATCGCGATGTCGGCGTACCCGTCCCCGTCGGTGTCGCCGACCGAGACGGAGCGGCCGAACGAGTCGTGCGCCTCGCCCGTGCCCGGCACGCCGGGCGTGTCCTGGGTGATCTTCTGGGGGGCGAGCGTGGTGCTCATCCCCTGCGGGCCGCCGTAGACGACGGTGACGGTGCCGCCGAGGCCGCCGGGCACGTTGTCGGTGCCGGACGTGCCGGCGACGATGTCGCCGTACCCGTCGTGGTTGATGTCGCCGACGGCGATGTCGTCCGGGTAGACGCCGTCCAGGGGCTTACCGGCGTAGACCAGGCCGTCCTTGCCGCCCAGGTAGAGGGCGACCGTCTGCTTGGTCGGCCTGCCGTCCCCGGCGACCGTGTATCCGCGCATCACGACGTCGGCGATGCCGTCGTGGTTGATGTCTCCCATGGTGACGGCGCCGGGCTGGACGGCGTCCTTGTTCCGGGAGGGGTAGAAGGCTGCGGAGGCCGCGTGGCCGTTGGTGCGGTTGAACGGGCCGCGCAGCACGGCGAGACCCTGGCCCGCGGCGGTGTCGGCGGCGATGGCGGCCGGGGCGACGATGTCGGCGTGGCCGTCGCCGTCGACGTCACCCACGTCGGCCTGCGCAATGCTCGGGGTCAACGGGTAGGTGCCGCTCACCCGGCTGCCGCCGGACAGCCCGCCCCTGCCGCCCCACACGATCGTCAGGTGCGGATACCCCTGCGCGACGACGACCTGGTCCGCGTACCCGTCGCCGTTCAGATCCGCGGAGCCGCCCAGATCGGTGCCGAAGCTCTCGGCCGCCAGCGGGTCACCGGGAAGGTTGGCCCGGCTGAGCAGCTTGCCGCCGCTGGTGGTCAGACCGTGGGCCGACCCGTTCAGCGTGGTCATGTACCCCGCCCACGTCACGCCGTCGACGTTCGCCAGGCCGGCGCCGATCACCGCGTCGGGGTATCCGTCATTGTTGTAGTCGCCCGGCAGCACAGTCCCGGTGGCGGCGGCGCCGGGCTGCGCGAAGGCCGTGCCGGTGGCCACGGCGGCGCACAGGGCGGCCACCGTGAAACGCATACGCATGTAGTGGTTCCTTCGTAAGGGAAACGTCCGATGGCGCGGTCCGACACCGGGAGGTGGTCCGCCTCCCCAGCTCGCACATCGATCATCGATCAGCAGTAGGACTCACGTCTGCGGCCCAGGGTTGTACACGCTTTGCCGCGGCGCCGCGAGGCCGAGCAGGCTCAGGTAACGGCTGAGCTGCGTGGCCGCGTTGAGCATGGCCAGACCCTGTGCGGTGAGCTTGCGCTGCCAGTCGTCCAGCGCGGCGGCCAGTGCGTCCGTACCGCCGGCCGTTCGGATCTGCTCGACCACGCCCGCGATGTGGTCCAACGGATAGCCTCCGCGTCGCAAGAGGTGGGCGAGTTCGGCGTCGCGGACGTCGCGCGCGCCGAAGACGCGGTAGCCGGTGACGGGGTCTCGTACGGGGGTGAGGATGCCCGCCCCCTCCCAGTTGCGCAGGGTTGCCGGGGTGACGCCGAGCCGGTGCGCGAGTTCGCCGACGGTTCGGGCACCGGGGTCGGCTGACCGGTCCGGAGCGGCGTCGGACGCCACCGACTCCGCCGATTCCGTCGGCTCCGCCGTCAGGTGATCCACCGTTTTCCTCACCGCGTCCAGGGTCTCCCGGTCGCGCAGCAACTGGCTGTGGCCGCGGTCGATGATCGTCAGGGCGTCGTCGAGGCGGTCATCGTGGAGGCGGTCATCGTGGAGCGCGTTCATGATCTGGCCGCCGGCCGCGTGTCCGTAGGCCGGGACGAGGGAGAGGTAGGCGCGGAGCGCTGCCGCGTGCACCTCGGTGTAGACCCGGTAGCCGCTTGGTGTGCGCTCGGCGGGTGGGATGAACCCGTCCCGCTCGTAGTTACGGACCGCCTGGGTCGAGATGCCGTGTTCGCGTGCGAGGTCGGTTGGTCGCAAAGGTGATCACCAGTTTGAGACTTTACTGCATGCCTGACTGCCGAATCCGTGGTGACGTCTCTGCAAAGTCTCAACCGTCTTTTCAAGGATACGATTGAGGCTCATGAGTCAGCACATTCGAGACTTTGTACCCGCGGCATGCCACCTGCTGGCGCTTGGTGAGCCGACACACCGTGAACCGGCCTTCGGGCGGATCCGGAACCAACTGTTCGCTCAACTGGTCGACCGTGGCTTTCGGTCGATCGCTCTCGAGACCGACCGCGTGGCCGCGCTCAGCGTGAACGACTTCGTCCAGGAGGGAGCCGGCAGCTTCGACACGGTGATGAGCGAAGGCTTCTCCCATGACTTCGGAAAGCTGGACGCCAACAGACAACTCATCGCCTGGATGCGCGAATACAACGAGAACCGACCGCCGGAAGAACGACTGACGTTCCACGGCTTCGACACTCCGACGGAGAACGCGAGCGCACCCAGCCCGCGGCGCTATCTGGAACACACCCTCGACTACCTGCGCCTCGAACATGACCTCGACCTCGACCTCGATCTCGCGAGCCTGCTGGGCGACGACGAACGCTGGAGTCGCACGGAGGCGGTCATGGACCCGGCCATGTCGATCGGTGCCACGGCTGAGGCTGAGAGGCTGCGAGCGATCGGCGACGACCTGCTCAACTCGCTCGACGCACGCGCACCGGAACTGATCGCCGCAACCTCACGCGCCGCATGGCTCAGGGCCAGGACACACCTCACCGCAGGCCTTGGCCTGCTGCGCTACCACAAGGAGGCGGCACAACGCCTCGACCAGAGCGCACGGTTGACGCGCCTCATCGCCACCAGGGACGCCCTCATGGCCCAGAACCTCCTCGACATCCGAGGCGTCGAGGCGCCACGGGGCGCGACCCTGGTCTTCGCGCACAACCTTCATCTGCAGCGAGAACCGAGCACCTTGCACCTCGACGGCAAGGACCTCACGTGGCTCTGTGCCGGCGCCATCGTCGGGGCTCTGCTGGGCGAGCAGTACGCCTTCGTCGTCGGCAGCCTGGGCCGCAGCGCAGCCGTCGGGCTCGAAGACCCCGAGCCGGACACGTACGAGGGACTCCTTCAGAGCCGTATCCCCACCTGGGGCCTCACCAAGGGCACCACGGCAGCTCCGGCCCGCACGCGGACCGACACCACCCCGGAGCAGGGCTACTACCCCCTCGACGCGAAGACACTCCATGGAGCCGAGGCGGTCCTGCACCTCACCGACGGTACGACTGTCGGCGCGCCGTCATAGGCAGCACTCCGCTACCCCCAACACTGGGCGCTTCTTTATGAGTTGCCCGGTGGATCTTCAACAGCGAGGATGCGAGGGTGTCGTCGGCTGGGGGAGGCAGGATGGGTCTGGGAGCGGTGGCGCTGACGGGCGCGGCGGGGAACATCGGGTCCGTGGTGCGCAGGGAACTTCGGCGTGAAGCGGGGCGCTTGATCCTGCTCGACCGCGTGCCGCTGCGGCCGGAGGCCGACAACGAGGACGTACACACCGTCGACCTGCGCGACGAGGCCGCCGTGGAGTCGGCGCTCGCGGGAGCCGACCAGATCATCCATCTGGGAGGCGTGCCCGACGAAGCGCCGCTCCCGGATCTCCTCGACGCCAATGTGCTCGGCACCCACCACGTCCTGGAAGCGGCGCGGCGCACCGGCATCGAGCGCGTGGTGCTGGCGAGCAGCAACCGCGCGACGGGCTTCTACCCCGTCGGGCACCGCACCGCTCCGCACGAGCCCGTACGTCCCGACGGCCTGTACGGGGTCAGCAAGGCAGCCATCGAGGCCCTCGGGCAGCTGTACGCCGACAAGTTCGGCCTGTCCGTCATCTGCCTGCGCATCGGCAGTTTCGAACCCCGGCCCACCGAGCCCCGGCACCTGGCGACATGGCTCAGCCCCCGCGACGCCGTCGGCTACATTCGGGCCGCGCTGACCGCTCCGCCCTCGGTCCGGTTCGGCACGGCGTACGCCGTCTCGGCCAACAGCCGCCGCTTCTGGGAACTTCCCGACCCGGCGGTCCTGGACTACGCCCCCCTCGACAACGCCGAACTCCACGCCGCGGACATCACCGGAGCCGACCTCCCGGCCGACCCTGCAGCGCCCCAGGCCGGTCCCTACGCCCTCCCCGAGTTCACCCTCCGGCACCTGCGGCCCTGACGCTGCTGCCGGTCGCTGTCGTCCGGCCGGTGTCCGTGTGTGTCGGTAGGCTGGGTGCCGTGTTGGTGGGCACGGAAGAGACCAGGTTGATCGTCCTGCGCGGCAACTCGGCGTCGGGCAAGTCGAGCGTCGCGTACGGCATCCGGGACCGCTTCGGCCGCGGCCTGGCCATCGTCGGCCAGGACAACCTCCGCAGGACCGTGCTGCGCGAGCGGGACCGGCCCGGCGCGGCGAACATCGGCCTGATCGACACCGTCGCCCGCTACGCCCTGGACGCCGGCTATCACGTCGTCCTCGAGGGCATCCTGTACGCCGACCACTACGGCGCGATGCTCGCCCGGCTGCGTGCCGACCACCGTGGGCCGACCCACGGCTACTACCTCGACGTCCCGTTCGCGGAGACGCTCGCCCGGCATGCCACCAAGCCGATCGCAGACAAAGTCGGCGAGCCGGAGCTGCGTGACTGGTACCGGCCGCTCGATCTGCTCCCCGGCGGGGGCGAGACCGTCATCGGCGCCGAGTGCACTCTGGCCGAGTCCGTCGACCGCATCATGCTGGACACCGGTCTCGCCGGCCTGCCCGCCCTGGACCAGTGACCCCGCCCGGCTGCCGTCTCACGCCCGCATGGCGTGTTGTGTGACGTGCCAGTCGGGGGAGTGCTTCGATGTGGTGGGCCGCCTCGCTGGGAGGCGCGGAGAACGGGACGGAGACCATGGCTGAGGAACTGAAGGCCACCCTGAACACGACGCTCGGCCAGATCGTCGTACGGCTGTTTCCGGAGCACGCGCCGGAAACTGTCGCCAACTTCGTCGGGCTGGCCGACGGAAGCCGGCAGTGGCGCAACCCGGAGACCGGCGCACCGGGCGAGGGGCCGCTCTACAACGGAACGATCTTCCACCGAGTCATCGACGGCTTCATGATCCAGGGCGGCGACCCCCAGGGAGACGGCCGTGGTGGCCCGGGCTACGAGTTCAAGGACGAGTTCCACCCCGACCTGAAATTCGACCGGCCCTACCTCCTGGCGATGGCCAACGCCGGGCCGGGCACCAACGGCTCTCAGTTCTTCATCACGGTGGGCCCGACGCCACATCTCAACAACCGCCACACGATCTTCGGTGAGGTGGTTCAGGGGCAGGAGGTCGTCGACGCCATCGCGAAGAGCCCGACGGGCCGAAACGACCGCCCCCTCACGGACATCAGCATCCAGTCCGTCACCATCGAAAAGAAGTGACCCGGGCTCGCGCCCCGCGGTCCTACCGGGCCGTCCCGAAGTCCTGGGTCCAGTAGGAGTTGGGCTGTGCGAAACCGACGCCGATCTCCTTGAACGAGCAGTTGAGGATGTTGGCCTTGTGGCCGGGGCTGGACATCCAGCCCGCCATGACCTGCTCAGGAGTGGCGTAACCGTAGGCGACGTTCTCGCCGTACGTGCTCCAGTTGTAGCCGGCGCGCGTGATCCGGTCGCCGGGGGTGGAGCCGTCGGAACCGGTGTGCGACATGTTCTGGTGGGCAGCCATGTCCGCGCTGTGCGCCTGCGCGACCTTGGTGAGGGTCGCGTTCAGGGTCAGGGGCGCACAACCGACCTTGCTGCGCTCGGCGTTGACCAGTTGCACGATGCGCGCGACGACACCGGACGCCGTGGCGGTGGGCTTCGGCGTGCTGGGAGCTGCGGACGTCGCGGGCTTCGGCGCAGCGGTCTGCGTGTGCGGGGCGGCGGAGGTCTGCGGCGCGCCGTGATGGTGGTGCGTCTTGTGCTTCGGCTTGTGCGTCGGCGCGGCGGTCTTCCGGTGCGCCGAAGCGGTCGGAGTCGTCGAGGCGAGCGGAGTGGGCTCCTTGGCCTCGTCGTGGCGCCAGTTGCGGTACCAGTCGGGACGGTTCCACGGAGCATCGGCCGCGTGCCCGGCAGCGCCGTAGTGACGGCCTCCGCCGTTGTCCGGCCAGGCGCCGCAAGCCATGGCGGCGGTCGGCACGCCGACGACGCCCACGGCTATGGCGGCGATGACTATCCGCCGGTGATGTTGCTTCTGGCGATGCTTCCCCATGCGTGACCTCACTGGTGATCGCGAGCGCCCCTCGTGCGGCGGGCCCTGCGCAGACTCGGCTGCTGTACTGCGGAGATGTCCTGTGGGTCGCCATTCTTAGAAAGGACTCACAAAGAGCGCAACGACGGTTCGGACTGCCTTGCCGCGAATTTTTGACAGGGCCATGCGGGGGAATGGGGTGTGTTCGTTCCGGCTCTTGCGTCCTTTCTCGAATTCTGTGGTTCCGTCAGAAGTCCTTGGGCCTCAGAGGCGTGGGCGGAAAATCCGAGCGCGTGGAATGCTTTCGGATCTTGGACGCCCCCACCCTTGAAGCAAACCGGACATATCCCGTTTATTCGGAGAGTGATATCCCCTATCCGGTGCGCTCAGGGGCGTGCTTGATGTGACGGATCTCACGGAACCATTCCTGCCGCCTCCGTGGATTCAGGCGGTGGCCTTGGCTGCCGCTTTGCGCAGTGGCGATACGAAGGCCAGGGCGAGCAGGGAAAGTGCCAGGTTGAGCACCAGGGTCACCGTGAACGCGTGCGCGTAGGCGTGCCGCGATTCGCAGTCCCCGAGCGTCGTGAAATAGACCAGTCCGACCTGCCTACCGACATGCCCAGCTGACCCGCGGTCTCCAGTACGCCCGCTGCCGAGCGCGTTGAGGCCGTATCCGGCGGTCAGGATGTGCAGCCCCAGCCGCGGCATGATCTTGGGCAGTGCCATGACAGCAGCAGAGCCGGCGTGAGCAGCCCGACGCCCCGCAGGTCCAGGCGGGGCCGGTGCGCACCGCGGACACCGGGCGTGGTCAGCGCGGCGCCGACGATCGCAGCCAGACCCAGGGGAATGTTCACCAGGAAGATGGGACGCCAGCCCCAGCCGAAGAGATCCAGGTGTACCAGGACGCCACCGGTAGAACAGTGCCCCGGCGAAGCCCTGGACGCAGCGGAAGGCGATCAGGGCCTCGGGGCCGGGCGCGATGCCGCAGCACAGGGAGGCCACGGTGAAGAGCCCGACGCCGGCGAGGAACATCCGCTTGTAGCCCACGATGTCGCCGAGTCGGCCGCCGGTGACCCGAGACGGAGGCATGCAGGTCGGCGCCGGATGGACGGCATGGCGACGTTGGCGATGTAGGAGTCCATCGCCGCCATGAACGTCGCGGCCATCGCCACCAGGAGCATCGCCTTCACCCGGGCGGGCGGGAGCGTCGGCGGACCCGCGGCGACGTACGCGCCTGTTCCGGCCTCCGCCGTGTTGATGGCGGTGTCGTACTTGGCGTCACACTCGAAGTCGTACTCGGAACGGACCGAATGGAGCCGGGTCCCCGCCAGTTCGCTGCGTGAGGAGACGCCCAGCTTCTGGAAGAGAAGCGGTGTTCGCCTGCTGCGGTGAATGAGTAGTGGCTGACTTCCGAAATATTCGGGCCGCTTCCCCCCGGCCTGGCTCTGGACGGCGAGTCGGCGTACCGCCCCTCGACCCTCTTTCGAGCGCGCTCTCTTCCCTGCCCGTGACCTTCGAGTACGTAGGCTGATCGACATGAAGATCCTTGGAATGTGCGGAAGTCTGCGGTCGCAGTCGCTCAACGCGGCGGTGCTGCGCACGGCCGTGGAGTCGACCTTCCCTCCGCGGGAAATCGTCGTCGAGCCCGATCTGGGACGCTTTCCGTTCTTCAACGCCGATGTGGAGATGACCGCCCTGCCCCAGAGCGTGGCGGACTTCAGGGCTGCGGTCGGCGCGGTGGACGGCCTGCTCATCGTGACTCCGGAGTACGCCCATGGCACCTCAGGGGTGCTGAAGAACGCGCTGGAGTGGCTGGTCGGCGGCGGCGAGATCGCCGCCAAGCCGGTGGCCCTGGTCAGCGCGTCCCCCGCGCTCACCGGCGGCGACCACGCCCGCGCCTGGCTGACCCAGACCCTCACCGTGATGGGTGCCCACGTCCTCCCCGGCGACCTGCGCATCGCACAGGCCAGCAGCAAGATCACGAACGGCCGGCTGACGGACGAGCGGACCCTGGCCGAGCTGCGCGACCTCCTGGACGCCCTCGCCCTGGCCGTCACGGAGGCCCACGCGGACAGCGGCACGCTCACGCCGTGACGACCTGTCGGCGACCAGAACGAGGGCGGAGAACTGTTCCTCTCCGAAGTGCTTGGCGGCGTTGTCCCAGGCCTCATCGGTGATGCCGTCGACGCCGATTTCGCGCCAGGCGGCGACGAGATGGAGTGCGGCTGGCCGTGTGCCTCCCCGGAACAAGTCGCCCGGTCTTCTATCCTGCGACGGACCTCCGAATCGAATGTGCCTCAAGCGATCGTCGACCATTCATCTATTTCCGTTGTGGATGCTTGTTTTCGGTACGAGATTTACTCGGCATCCTGTGATCCGGGAGAAATTCGGCGGCAGGCCACGGCGTCGTCACCATCGAAGGGATCCTCCATGTCCGACCCCCGCTCCAAGGCACTCACCGGCACCATCGAGGCGGACTTCCCCGAATTCCTCGCCCCGCCTGCCGAGCCGATGGGGTTGCTGGCGGCATGGCTGGAGAGCAGCATCGCCCACGAGGTGCGCGAGCCGCGAGCGCTGGCCCTGGCCACCGCCGACACCCGTGGCCGTACGTCCTCGCGCATCGTGACGCTCAGCTCGGTCACCGACACGTCGATCGTCTTCCTCACCCACTCCGACAGCCGAAAGGGCCGGGAGCTGGCCGACAACCCGTGGGCGTCCGGTGTCCTTTACTGGCGGGAAACCAGCCAGCAGATCACGCTGGCGGGCCCCGTCGCCCAGCTGCCGGACGCCGAGGCGGAGCGGCTGTGGTACGCCCGGCCCGTCTTCACCCACGCCATGACCACCGTCTCCCGCCAGAGCCGCCCCCTGACCGACCTCGACCACGTCGCCGAACTACGTTCCCAGGCCCGCAAACTGGGCGACCCGCAGCGCCCCCTGCCCCGCCCCGCGACCTTCGCGGCCTACCAACTCACCCCTGCCAGTGTGGAGTTCTGGTCAGACGGCACCGACCGTTTGCACGAGAGACTGCGCTACGACCGCACGGCAACCGGCTGGGAGACCACGAGACTCCAGCCCTGAAGCCGACCTCCGGCTGAACCTCGAAGGTTCTATGACGAGGCGTGAAGACCAACGTCGCGAGCGCCATAGCCGCGGGACGCCCTCGACGATGGATCCCTCGACGACTTGCACGGCGCTTCCGTGCAGCAGCACAGCGACGGCGGGCCGATGGACACCATCAACCCCGGCGACGAACGCGTCTACACCTACCTCAACAGGCAGTGCCACGCCTCGCTCTGGTACCACGACCACGCCCACCACCAGGAATCGGAGAACGTCTACCGGGGCCTGCAGGGCAGCTACCTGATCAGCGACATCGTCGAGGACGCCCTGCCGCTGCCCAAGGGCGAGTACGACGTGGTGATCCAGCTGCGCGACGCCGACTTCGATGCCAGCGGCCAGCTCCTGTACGCCATGAGCGACCGCAACCGCAACACCCTCCTGGTCAACGGCGCCCCCTACCCGTACTTCGAGGTCGCCGCCCGCAAGTACCGGCTGCGCATTGCCAATACCTCCAACGCGCGTTTCTTCGAGCTGCGCCTGTCCGACGGCAGCGACCTGATCCAGATCGGCTCCGACGGCGGACTGCTGCCCAGCCCGAACACCACCAAGTCCGTCTACCTGTCCTCGGGTGAACGCGCCGACGTCGTCATCGACTTCTCGCGTTACCCCGTCGGCACGCAGATCGTCCTGCAGAACACCGCGGGCCGCGGCCCCGTCGAGCAGGTCGGCCAGGTGATGCGCTTCGACGTGACCCGCACCGCCGACGACCCCAGCTCCGTCCCACCCGTTCTGCGTGCCCTGCCGCCGCTGCCCACCCCCACCAACAGCCGCACCATCGTGCTGCGCATGGACGAGGACGGCCGACCCAACCCCCAGGCATACATCGACGACAAGATGTACGACCCCGCCCGCATCGACGCGACGATCCGCTACGGCGCGAGTGAGGTCTGGACCGTCACCAACGCCAATGTGAGGGCCCCGCACAACTCGGGCCTGAAGGACACGGTGGTGCTCCAGCCCGGTGAGACGGTCAAACTCCAGGCGACCTTCGATACCTACGCGGGCAAGTACGTGTACCACTGCCACATGCTCGACCACTCGGCGATGGGCATGATGGCGACCATGAAGATCGGCTGACCTCGACCCCCAGCCGACCACTCACCCGCCCGCAGCCGCGTCCGCTCCCGTTCGTATACTCGTGCGAGGTTCGCAACGGACGGGACAGGGACACCGTGAAGCTTGCCGAGGCGCTGGCCGAACGGGCCGAAGCGTCACGCCGCGTGGAGCAGCTACGAGCACGCATCGTCAGCAGCGCGCGCTATCAGGAGGGCGAGACGCCGGCCGAGGACGCGGCCCAGCTGCTGGCCGAGGCCGACGACGTACTGGGCACCCTGGAGACGTTGATCCGGCGGATCAACAAGACCAACGCCCTGACGGACATGGGCCAGGACGGCACCCTCACCGATGCCCTCGCACGCCGGGACACACTGCGGCTGCGCCACTCGGTGCTCACTGCCGCGGCCGATGCGGCGGCGGGCACCGGCGAGCGCGGCTACGGTCGCCAGCTCCGGTCGGAGCTGATGATGCTCCCCGCGCTTCCGGTCGCCGACCTGCGTCGGCAGGCGGACGTGCTCGCCCGGGAGATCCGGGAGATCGACATGCGCATCCAGCGCGCGAACTGGGAGGTCGATCTGCTGGACTGAGGGGTTCCGGCAGAGCATGACGATGTGGAGCAGGTAGCTGCTTCGGAGGCGTGCACACACCGAGGGCCGGCGGTTTTCCGGCCCACTCCTGGCGCGTGAAGAGCAACGCGGGGGTTCGACTCCCCTCAGAACAGCGCAGCTCAGCACGGCGTACAGGTAAAGGTGCACAACGCACAGCACATCACCACGTGCAGATCCGAAGCGGCGAGGGCGGGTTCGGGGTTCACACATCACATGATCGGTCCCGTGAACTCGGCGTGCCGGAAGTCTTCGAGTGGCTCGCCGAGGCGGCGCCGATGCTGCGTGCGCGGATCGAGGCGGCGGGCCTCCCGGTGGAAGAGCGCCCGCTCATGGCCCTCGACCCGTACTCCCCGATGCCTGCGCAGGTGCTGCCGGACGGCGTGACGATTCGCGTGCTGACGGCCGACGACCCGGCCCTGGCCACCCATGCCCGCGACCACGGGGTGCGCACCGTCTTCCTCGCCTACGCGCAGGACAACGTCGCTCGTATCTACGCCCGCCTGGGCTTCCGCCCTGCCGGCATCACCCTTCTGATCGCCGACCAACCCGCACGGTCGTGGGGGAGCAGGGGGTCACGTCGTGTCGAGTCACTGCCCGGCGATGAGGGCCGGAAGCTTCCGCATGTCGTAGAAGACGACGGTGTCGCGGCCTTCGAGGCGTTCGGCCGGGGTGAGTCCGCCGGCGTAGCCGAAGGCGCGCATGCCGGCGGCGCGGGCGGCCTCGACGCCGGGGCGGCTGTCCTCGACGACCGCGCAGGCTGCGGGATCGACGCCCATCCGCCGGGCCGCGTGCAGGAACAGGTCGGGGGCGGGCTTGCCGCGGGAGACCTCCGTGGCGCTGTAGATGCGGCCCGCGAAGCGTTCGTAGAGTCCGGTACGGCCCAGGGTGTGCCGCATCTTGTCGTGGGAACCGCTGGAGGCGACACAGGTCGGCAGGGTGAGCGCGTCGAGTGCCTCCGGCAGGCCCTCGACCGGGGCGAGCCCGGTGTCCACGGCCTCGCGGTGCAACTGCTCGAACCTCTGCGACCAGATCGCGGCCGTCTCCTCGCCGAGCCGCTCGGCGACCTGTTCGCGGATGGCGGCGTGAGAGCGTCCGATGAAGCGCTCGACGACCTCCGCCTGCGTCAGCGGCCATCCCAGCTCGGCGCCGAGGGCGACCTGTACGCGTGCGGCGATGCGTTCGCTGTCGACCAGCACGCCGTCGCAGTCGAATATGACGAGTTCGATGGGCTTGATCATTTCCGCAGCATAGGGGGCCGGGCCGGTCATGAGGAGTTCTCCCTCTGCCGGGTGTCGAGGGCCGCGAGGGCTGCGGTGAGCTTGATGCGATCGTTGTGGTCGGCGGGGTCCATGCCGGTGAGGGTGGCGATGCGGCGGATGCGGTAGTCCACGGTGTTGGGGTGGATGTGGTGCCGGGCCGCGACGTGCCGGCGGTTGAGGTTGCTCTGGAGGTAGAGCCGCAGCGTCGGCAGGAGGTGCGGCTTGTCGGCGATGGGGGCCAGCAGTTCGGCGAGGTGGTCGCGGGCAGCGCCGGGGCGGGTGAGCTGGTGCTCGATGAGCAGCTCGTCGAGGTGGTAGGCGCCGGGTGGCCGCTGGAAGACGACGGCGGTGTCCCGGACCTCCGTCGCCAGGCGGGCGGCGTCCGGGACCTGATCGGGTGCACAGAGCGCGGCGCCCGCGGTCAGCGGGACTCCCGCGGCCCGGCTGAGATCCTCCATCGCGGCTGCCAGCCACGAGCGGTGGTCCGGGTCCGCGGCGTCGGTACGGGGCAGCAGGGCGATGCCTTCGCGGGCGGTCATCTGGGCGAGGACGGGCCGGCCGATGCGCCGGTCGAGTTCGGCGCGGATCCTGCGTATCTTGCGGCGGGCGGCGACGGAGGTGTCGACGTCGTCGCGCAGCTCGTCGCGGTGGGTGCCTATGGCCAGGGCGAGTACCAGGTAGGCGGGGGGAAGGCTCGTGCCCGTGTGGCGGGCGACGGTGTGGATGTCGCTGCCGGTCAGCAGCGCGGAGAGCATCGTGTGGTGGGCGGCGCCGGTCTCACCGACCTGGGCCTGCCGCTCCTCGAGGTAGCCGGCGGTGACTTCGGCGACGGTGACACGCAGGCCGGTCAGCAGAGCGCGGTAGGCGATGTCCACCTGGCCCGCGGGCAGCCCGGTGCACAGGAAGTCGACGCACACCTGCGCGCCGAGATAGTAGGCATCGACCACCGCCTCGATCGGCACGCCCTCCTCGGCTCGCCGGGCGGCCGAGGCGCGCTGGAAGGCCCGCCACTCCGGCTCCAGGGGCTGACCGGTCCGCAGTGACTGCGCGATGCCTCGAATGCTCTGCTCGGTGACCCGGTTGACGTCATGCTGCAGTTGCTCGGCCGGCATCCGGCGGTAGACCGGTTGTTCGGCCATCAGCCGCGCGGTGATCTCCGCTTTCAGGCGGGGCAGTTCGGCCAGCATCCGCTCCGCCATGGCTCGCCCGGTCTTCCGGTCGTGTGTGTTATGAGCCGTCACAAACAACGCCTTCCGGTGCTGAGGCGCGCCGCGCCGACCAGGGAACTCGGCACGAGGCCCATGCTAGGGCGCCGTTGACTTCCCGCCATGTGATGTGCAGTACAGAGAGGGCGAGGGCGCGGGCCGTCCGCACGTACCAGCCGACCGATGTTGTGATCCGTCACAGCACCGGCCCGCCGAACTCTGGGCTCCGACCCGGGATCACCAGCACCGATACGCCCGCATGATGGAGCAACACCTTACCGGCCGGTAACTCGCCGGACACGCGTCCGTCACGCCCAGGTCCAGGCCCCGGCAGGCCCGGACCTGTGCCTACGCCTCTTTCCGCACTTCCCGTGCGCCCCTCGAAGGAGTACGCATGATCAGACATGTCACGGCCCGTGCCCTGCTCCTCCCACTCGCCGCCGGCAGCCTGGTGGCAGCCGGACTGGCCACTGCCGCACGCGCGGCGGCTGCCCCGAGCGGTCCCACCGCGAGCGTCACCCTCGGCGACAGCTACATCTCCGGCGAGGCCGGCCGCTGGATGGGCAACTCCGCAACCTTCACCGGCGGCCGCAACGGCACCGACCGGGCCTGGACCGGCACTTCCTACGACCCGGCCCAGGTCTACGGCTCGACGGCCGTCAACGGCTGCGACCGCTCCGACGTCGCCGAGGTGCTCAGCGCCTCCACCGGGACGCAGAAGCAGATCAACCTGGCCTGCTCCGGCGCCGTCACCACCAACGTCTTCCGCGCCGTCGACGGCGGCCAGTCGTACCGGGGCGAGGCCCCGCAGGCCGACCAACTCGCCCTCGTGGCAGCGCAGAACAACGTCAAGCAGATCACGCTCTCGATCGGCGGCAACGATCTCGGCTTCGCGGACGTCATCGCCACCTGCGCCGCGGACTACCTCGCCTCGAGCACCACCTGCCACGCCTCGCAACAGGCCGCCATCGATTCCAAGATGTCCGCCGCAACGGCCGGTGTCGGCAAGGCGATCGACGAGATCCGCGCGGTGATGTCCGATGACGGCTACGCGCCCGGTGACTACCGCCTGGTGCTGCAGTCGTACCCGTCACCGCTCCCGCGCAGCGCGGAGAGCCGCTACCCGGAGACCGGTTCGAGCCGCGCCGACATCGGCGGCTGCCCGTTCTGGAACGCCGACCTGGACTGGACGCGGGACTCCGTGGTGCCGCAGATCACCAAGGCGCTGGCCGGGGTTGCGGCCACCAAGAACGTCCAGTTCCTGGACCTCTCGGACATGTTCCAGGGCCGCGAGGTCTGTTCCACGGCCACCCGGCAGCCCGCAGCGGCCAGCGGGCCCTCCGCCACCACCAGCGAGTGGACGCGGTTCCTGGACATGGGCGGCCTGAGGGCCACGCAGGGTTCGGTGCAGGAGTCGATGCACCCCAACTTCTATGGACAGAAGGCGATCGGACGCTGCCTGACCCTCCTGTGGGCGCGACCGACCGGCACCTACGCATGCCACAACGCCCCCGGCCAGGACGCAACCGGGATGTATCTGACCGCCGAATAGCTCCCGTGCGCGCAGTCCCGCCCGTGAGCCCTGCACGGGCGGGACCTGGCCGGGAAGGCCACCGCTGACCACGCCTGCTCACGCCCTGCGCCGAGTGTCAGTGGCGGCTGGCAGCATGTAGATCATGAGCCGGATCATCTCGTACAACACCGCTGACAAAGCCGACGTCCTGGGATTTCTCGGAGGCGCCGGAGGTCTCACGTCCGACCAGCAGCGCGTCCTGGGCATGGTGCGCGAGAGAGCGCAGAAGAGCCAACTCGAACTCGACCGCCAGGGCCTCGACTGGGGCTTGTCCATACCCGAGGCGCTCGACCACCTCGTGGCGGGTCACGCGAGTTCGGACGCCCACTACGCCGCCGGCGCCTACTACCGAGCCCTCCAGCACATCATCGACTGCAACGGGTCCGACCCCAGCGACCTGGGCGTGTACTCCAAGCCGTCCACCTTCTTCAGCCTGGTCGACGGCGAACTGCGCCGCCTGAACGTGAGTGCCGATCTGCTTGTCCACGACCACCTGTTCTCTGGGCCACCGGAGGAGATCCCCTTCCACATCCCCTATCCCGTGGATGGCCCGCACATCGGCATGTTCCCCTTGGCCAAGGCCAAGCCCGCCGCCGACGCCTACCGTGCCGTGCTGGACCAGATGGACCAGGGCTTCCGGTACGACATGCAAGAGCTGATCGAGAAGCTCGAGTTCGAGCACACCGAATGGGAGTACGCGACGAAGAACATCGACTGGTACACCCAGGACACCATCTTCTTCTCCATCACCGGGTAACTTCTCGTCAGGTCAGGCGGTGTCCCCCGTCGACGTGGAGCACGGTTCCGCTGATGAATCCGTTGCGCATCACCGACACGAATGCCTGGGCGATGTCGTCGGGGGTGCCGACACGTCGGGCCGGGAGTCGCTCGGCCAGCTCGGCGAAGGCCGTCCGTTTGTCCATGCCCAGCTGGTCCCAGATGGGGGTGTCCACCCAACCAGGAGAGATCACGTTCACTCGTACCGGCGCCAGCTCGATCGCCAGCCCGTACGCCAGGGACGCGAGCGCGCCGTTTGCCGCGGCCATGATCGTGTTCGACCCGTTCGGCCGGTACGCGTTGATGCCCGAGGTGAACGTGATCGAGCCCGTGACCCGCCCGGACGCGTACTTGCCGACCAGCCAGGCACCGAGCAGCTTGGTGTCCAGGACGGCCCGTGCGGTCGCGGTGGCGACGTCGGCGGTCCGGCCGTACACGCCGTTCGCGTCCGCCGCGGTGACCATCACGTGCTCCACCTGCCCCACCTGGGCGAACAGTTCGGCCACGTCCTCCTCCCGCCCCATGTCGGCCACGATCGTGCTGATCTTCCCGTGCCGGGGACGCTCCAGTTCCGCCCGGGCCTTCGCGAGCCGGTCCGTGGATCGGCCGACGATCGTCACGTCCAGGTCCTGTGCCAGCAGCGTCCGGGCCAGGGCCAGACCCATGCCGGAGCCGCCACCGATGATCATCGCGTCAGTCATGGGTCGAGACTGCGCTGCCGCACCGGTTGCAAGAAGGCCGCGTGGTTCCTGGGTGTGCCACGGCCACCCAGGAGTGGATCACCCCATGGCAGACTCGAAACCGTGAACGCGATGGCCGAGTTTCTTCGGATCCGGCGCGGGCGGATCGGCCCGGCCGACGTCGGGCTGCCCACCGGGCCCGGCGCCCGGCGCACACCCGGGCTGCGCCGCGAGGAGCTGGCCGCGCTGGCCGGCGTGAGCGTGGACTACTACATCCGTATCGAGCAGGGGCGGGAAACCGCCCCCAGCGACGCGGTGTTGGGCGCGTTGGCCCGGGCCCTGCGGCTCACCGACGACGAGCACGCCCACCTGCTCGGACTCGCCGACCAGGTCGCCGGGCGGACGCCGCGCCAAAGGCCCGCCGCCCCGCGATCGGCCGGCCCTGGCCTGCAGCTTCTGCTGGAGTCGGTCCGGCCCAGCCCGGCGTACGTACTCGACGAGGTCAACGATGTACTGGCCGCCAACCCGGAGGGCCTTGCGCTGATGCCCGGGCTCGGTGACTGGCCACCCGGGCAGCGCAACACGATCCGCTACACCTTTGTGCACGTCGCCGCGCGGAGCCTGTTCGCGGACTGGGACCGAGTGGCCCGCAACTGCGTCGCGCACCTGCACACGGCCCAACTGACCGCCCCGGCGCCCACCGCCGCCCTGGTCGCCGAACTGTCGGAGAGCAGCGCCGAGTTCGCCGCGCTGTGGCGCCGGCACGAGGTATGGGTCAAGCGAGCCGGCCAGACCGCGTTCCGGCACCCGGTGATCGGCCCGATCACGCTCGCCAACGAGGTGCTCGGCACCGTCGGCGACGGTCGGCGCATGCTGATCTACCAGGCCCCGCCCGGCACGCCCGAGCACGACACCCTGGTCCTGCTGGCCATGGCCACCGAGGGCGTGGGAACTTCATGAACTCGCGGTCGAAGACGTAGGCCGTCTTCGGGTCAGGACTTCTCGGAACGACGCTGGAGGCCCGCCGTTTCGGGCACGGCCTCGACGAGCCAATTGCGTTGCCTGTGCTGGCTGTTGTCTCACAATGGGCTGATGGACCGTCGTATCGTACTCCTTGATGCCCCGTCGAATCTCGGCCTCAGGCCGCCCGCCGAAGGGGCCGTGCCCGGGTGTTACAAGCTGGCCGGTGCCCTGCGCGAGCAGCGGCTGCTGGCGCGGCTCGGTGCCGACGAGGGGGGAGTCGTCGTGCCGCCCCGCTATGAGCGCGGGAACTGGAAAGAGGGCGACGGGGTTTTCCACGCGGAGGCCATCGCCGCGTACACCCGCAAGCTCGCCGACCGTATCGAACGGCACGTACGCGCCGGGGAGTTCCCCGTGGTTCTGGGCGGTGACTGCTCCATCCAGCTCGGTGCCTCGCTCGCGCTCCGCCGTATCGGGCGGTACGGGATCGCCGTGATCGACGGATCCGCCGACTTCCGGCACCCCGGCAACTCCGACCGCGTCGGCGCCGCAGGTGGTGAGGAGCTGGCCCTCGCGACCGGTCGCGGGCAGGCGGACCTCACGGATCTCGAAGGGTTGCGGCCGTACGTGCGGGAGAGCGACGTCCAGGTCTTCGGCATCCGGGACTACGACGAGGAGCGCGCCGAACTCACCGACTCGGGCATCGCGAGTACGACGGTGGGGGAGATCAGAGAGCGTGGTGCCCGGCAGGCGGCCGACGCGGCGCTGCGAACGCTGGAGGCGCCGGTTCTCGACGGCTTCTGGGTGCACCTGGACGCCGACGTCCTGGACCCGTCGGTGATGCCCGCCGTGGACAGCCCGGACGACGGTGGGCTGCTGCCCGCCGAACTCGCTCCGCTGCTACGGACGTTGGTCGCCTCGCAGCGGTGCGTCGGGGTCAACATCACCATCTACGACCCCGATCTCGACCCGGACGGCTCCTGCGCGGCGCTGCTCGCCGATCTGCTCGTTTCGGCTTTCCCCCGGTCCTGACAAGCTGCGCTGGGCGGGCGCCTGTAGGTTTCGGCCAGTGAGGCGATGGTCTGCGCCATCAGGGCCCGTAGTTCCGTGGGCGCGAGCACCTCGGCCTCGGCGCCGAGGCGGAGCAGCGTGCCGGCGGCGTGTTCGACGGACTCGATGGGGATGACGACCTGGACCCGGCCGTCAGGGCCCAGTGGCCCGGCGCTGTTCTGGGCTGCCTGTGCCACCGCCTGCTCGACGAGGTCCGGCAGCCGTTCGAGGATCTGTGGTGACAGCCGTACCACCGCTTCGCCCTGGAAGCGGCCGGCGTCGAACTCGTCCAGCCAGGACCTCCAGTGGGCGGCCAGGTCAAAGTCCTCGGGTCGGTCGAAGCGGTCCTGCAGTACCTGGATGCGGAGGATCTGGGAGACGCGATAGGTGCGGACGGCGTCCGGTCGGCCCGCCACCACGTACCAGTGGCCGGACTTGAGCACCAGCCCGTAGGGCTGCAGTGTGCGGGTCACCTCCTGGGGTGCCTGCCACCTTCGGTAGCGGACCCGGATGCGGTGCTGCCGCCACACGGCGTCGGTAACGGCGGCGAGGTGCGGGGCGGGATCCGATGCGGCGTACCAGGCAGAGGTGTCCAGGTGAAATCGCTGCCGTATCACGTCGGCCCGGTCGCGCAGCTCGGCGGGCAGCGCGGCCGTCAACTTGAGCTGGGCCGTGGCGAGTACGGTGCCCAGGCCGAGGTCGGCGGCCGGTCCGGGCAGTCCGGACAGGAAGAGCGCCTCCGCCTCGTCGCGGGTCAGCCCGGTCAGCCGGGTCCGGTACCCGTCGAGCAGCCGGTAGCCACCGTCGTGACCGGGGTCGCCGTAGAGGGGGACACCCGCTGCGGCGAGCGACTCCATGTCCCGGTACACGGTTCGGACGGACACCTCCAGCTCGTCGGCCAACTGCTGGGCGGTCATCCGGCCGCGGGTCTGGAGCAGCAACAGGACGGACAGGAGTCGGCTCGCACGCATGAGGGAAGTCTGCCCCAGTTCCCTGACAGAGACTGTCAGGGAACTGGGGCAGCTGCCGGGTCCGAGGGTCAGGGCAGCGGGATGCGGACGACCTGCGGGTCGTGGTCGCTCAGCTGGTTGGCGAACTCGGAGTTGATGTGCACGACGTCGTAGCCGTAAGCCTTGGAGGCGAGGCCGGGCGACAGCAGGATGTGGTCCAGCACCTGCGAGTTGCCCTCGTAGTCGTAGGTGTAGCGCTCCGCGTCGGGCAGCGTGCGGGGCAGGTCCGTGAGGGCGTTGTTCGCGGTGAGGATGTCAGCGGTCTGGGAGAACTCGAAGTCGTTCAGGTCGCCCAGCACGATCACCGAGGCGTTCGCGTCGACGGCCAGGATCTGGTCGACGAAGTTCTTCACCACGGTCGCCTGGTTGTGCCGCTGCGTCTCCGAGGAGCGGGTCGGCGGCTGGAAGTGACCGAACAGAGGCTGGTCGCCGCCCTTGGAGTTGAAGTGGTTGGCGATGACGAAGACCGGCTTGCCCTGCCAGGTGAACTCACCGGCCAGCGGCTTGCGGCTGGAGGAGAAGGCCGAGTTGGCCGGGTCGATACGGCCGGGCGAGTACTTCAGCGACGGCACACCACCGGTGTTGACGACAGCGTTCGCGCTGGTGCCGGTCCCGCCGGCACGGTCCACGAAGGCCAGCCCTCGGTCGGTGCGGTACATGAACACCTGGCGGATGTTGCCCCCGGGCTCACCGCCGTCGGCGTTGTTCTGCGGGTTGATCTGCCGGTAGCTGTAGCTCGGGCCGCCCGCCGCGGTGATCGCGGCGATCAGCTTGCTCATCGTCTGGTCACAGGCGACCGTGCCGCTGTCCGTGGCGCCGTCGTTGTCCTGGATCTCCTCCAGGGCGACCAGGTCGGGCGACTTGAGGTTGCCCACGATCTGACCGGCGAGTCCGTCGAACTTCGACTGCGGGTCGGACGGGTCGAGGTTCTCGACGTTGAAGGTGGCGGTGGACATCTCGCCGGCGGCGGGCGCCTGGGTGGTCTCGGGCGCGATGCCGCCGCTCGTCACCGTGGGGGTGGAGGTGGGGAGCAGCTTGAAGTCGCCGAAGGAGTAGTCGAGTACGCCCGTGGTGGCACCGGACAGGGTGTCGCCGACGTTCGTGGTCGGGGTGGGAGCAAGGGCGTCGTCCAGCAGCACCCGCTCCGGATTGGTGTCGTTGGACTGCAGCACGATGCCGCCGCGGTCGGTGCGGGTGGTGCTGCCCTGCGGGACGACCGGGATCTCGCCGTACTGGGTGCGCGGGCCGACCACGGCGGCGTTGTCGATCTCGACGCGCATGCCCTCCATCGACTCCCAGAAGTCGATGCCGTCGGTGGCCGGGTCGAAGACGCCGCTGTTCTCCACGTCACCGGTGGCGTCGTCCTCGATCACGGAGGCCGGCGGAACCCGGCCGCCGGAGCCCGCCAGGGTGGGGGCGGGCAGCGCCACACCGCTCGCCACGACCTTGATCGTCGGGCTGGTGAGCTCGGTGGTGGTCAGGTTGTTGGTGCCGCTGGTGCCGCTGGTGCCGCCGGGGCGGAACTCGCTCACCGTCCCGCTGACCGTCACCGAGTCGGCGACCGACACCGTCGGGGTGGTGCTGGTGTAGACGAAGATGCCCTCGCTGGTGGCGGGGTCGGCGTCGGGCTGCGGGTCCTGCATCCAGAAACCGGTGCTGGACTTGGCGGTCACCACGCCGGCTATGCCGCTGACGCCTTTGCCGTTGAGCGGGGAGACGTGGGAGGCGCCCTGGATGTCGCGGATGTGGGTGCCGCCGCCACCGGTGGAGCTGGAGTTACGCGGGGTGGGCGCGGAGACGCTGAAGTCCGCGGCGTTGTTGTCGGTGTCGGTCGCGCCGCCGCCGGCTCGCAGCGCGGCGGTGGTGTTCGACAGGTTGCCGGTCGGCGAGCCCTCGTACGAGCTGGCGCTGCTGCCGTAACCCACGAAGTCCCGCACCCCGGCCTGGGTCGCGCAGCCGGTGGAGCAGGTCAGCGCGGTGGTGTTGGTGACCAGGGCCACCTTCGCGGCGCTCGCGCTCATCGCGATGGTGCCCGTGGCGTCCGGGGTGGGCAGTGCCGCACCGCTGCCGTTACCGGCGGCTTCCTGGACCAGGTAGTAGTGGCCGGGAGCGATGGTGCCCGACAGCGTCGTCTTCGACCAGACGGAGCCGGACGCCGAGGCGTACTGCACGGTCCAGCCGGCTACGGACACCGCGCTCGTACCGCGGTTGTACAGCTCGATGTAGTCATTGGTGTACGGGGCCCCCGAGTTGCCTCCGCCGCCGAAGACCTGGCTGATCACGATGTCCTGGGACACGGCGTACGCGGCGCCCTGGTACGGCGCAAGAAGCGCGGCGACGGCGGCCGTGGTGGCCGCTGCCGCCGCAACTCGGCGCGCCGTTTTTCTTCCTGACTCTCCTGTGGCTGACGACTGCACTGGATGCCTCCCGACTGCGGGCGAAACCGAACGCCGGGAACATTGACAGCGGAAGCCGCACCTACGCGCGTCAACCGGCCAACATCCAGTGAACAAAAGCAGAAGGGGAAGGCGCTGGCTGAACTCGGCACGGGCTGAGACCGGGGCGCCTGCGGCGCCCTGCGTGACTAGGGCCTCTCGTTTGGATCACGCCGGGCTCGCGGGGCCTGGCACGCACTCCCCCACTGCCTTAAGGGCGTGGGGGGACCCCCAGCGGCGTTGTCGTCAGTCGCCAACGCGCCGCGTTGACTCCCTCCTCCGCCTTGCAGCTGCACGCACCAGGCCCCGCTCCCTGATCCGGCCTGATCCAAACGAAAGACCCTAGTGGTGGGCCTCGCGGTCGAGGACGCGGCGGGCTGCTTCGGCTTCTGCGGCGGGTGGGGACAGTTCGTCGAGGGTGTCGAGTTCGTCGTCCGCTTCCAGTTCCCGTTCCCAGGCGGCTGCGAGCCGTTCCTGTTCGTCGCGCGGCTTGCCGCCGACGGTCTCCCGGTGATCCGGGTCCAGGGCCGCCAGGAATCGTCGGACCGCGTCGCTCGGCATGCAGTGCTCCTTGTCACGGGGGAGTGATGCCACTTTCGGCTCAGCATGGCCAAGCGGTCGCGGCCCGGCGGCCCGACACGGCCTGGAGCCACTCCGATGGCCGAACGGGACCCATGAGTGCCCAGTACTCTCACCAGCGTGGGGCTGGACATCACTGTGATGATTGCGGACTGTTCGTGGCTGGGGGAGGTTCCGCCATCGGAGCGGGTGCCGCGGCTGAGGGATGCGTGGTACGCCGACGGGACGGGGCTGTGGGATCACGATGCGCCGGAGGTCGAGAGTGGCTGGGTGTGGCCGCAGGGGTCCAACCGCACCTCCTTCGCCGTGTACGAGTTCCTGCACACCTGCGGTTCGTTCAAAGCGCACTTCTGGGCAGGGCAGCGGTGGGGAGCCGTCCGTGACCATGTTGATCCTGTGGTGCGGGCCGAAGTGGACACGTTGCTGGGCGGGTTGGTCTGGTGCGGTCCGGACGGCGAGGCGCAGCACACCGATGTGGGCTTCTTCAGCGAGGATGCCTACGGCGTGCTGCTCGCGCGGTCACCGGACAGCGTGCGGGAACTGGCCGCAGCGTGGGATCGGGTACGGCCTCGCCTGGGCTGGACGGAGGGGGCCTTCATCGAGCATGCGGCGGATCCCGATGGGTGGGTCGGCGACTTCGGCGCGTTCATGCGCCTACTGACGGAGTGGGGAGACATCCTCACCGAAGCGGCCCAGCGACGGTGGGGCGTCGTGGGACTGAGCGAGTAGCCCAGCCGTCGGGTGCCGCGGTTCTCAGCCCTCGTCGAAGAGCAGGTCTTCGACCGGGTGCGTCATGCGGACGGTGTGGCCGTTGGTGACGGTGACGACGTGGTGCAGGCCCACGAGCCGCTCCCCGGTGGACAGGACCGTCAGCATGTCCTCCTTGCCGGCGAGGTACGCGGGGAAACAGGAGACCGGCATGCCCAGGTGCATGTAGTCCACCAGCCGCCGGAACAGCTTGGGCAGGATCACGACGTTGTCGGTGATGGTGGCCAGGTCGCTGACCTTGAATCCGGAGGTGGTCACGTCCTCCTGCCACAGACCCTGGTGGGCCGTACGGGCGCTCAGCGCGACGCTGGTGAGTTCCTCTCTCAGGTCGCGGAACAGGCCGGTGTAGAAGGTCGGGTACACCAGGCCCAGTGAGGTCAGGTGGTGGTTGGCGGTCTGCCGTAGCAGCGGCACGTCGACCGTGACGGCCGTACCGCTGGCCGCGGGAGGGGCGCCCCGGCCGACGAAGGCCACGGCGCGGTTGTGGATGTCGCCGCCCGAGGTGAGGACGTAGCCGGGTGTGGTCTCGGGCGTCGAGGCGGTGACCGTCTCGTCCGGCTTGCGCTGTACGTCGTTGAACCCGAGGAACGTGAGGAGTTCCGCCGAGGCGGCGTGACCGAACTGCAGAGGTTGGTGTTCTCCGGCGTAGTGGGTCTCCAGCGCGTCGATGGCCTCGAAGCGGAGCTTGGCCTCGCCGGTGGCGGTGGCGTTGACCGGGTGCCGGCCGCCGACGAGCTTCCAGTCGTTCGGGTTGTCGGCGACGAAGTGGACGGTGTCTCCGTCCGGCTGAGTGTTCTTCAGGCGGAACTTGCCCTGAATGAGAGTCATGGGCATGGCGACTCCTGTGGGGGCGGGCGGGGAGCAGGCGGGGAGCGCCGGCGTACGCACACATGGGCCCGGCTCGAACGTACGGGCAAATCGCTCGTAATGGACAACGTAGTGGCTACTCGGGTGGTTCGTCCCCTAGGCGCGCGGAACTCGTCGACCCTCGGCACCCGCAGGGCCGGTAACGAACTGAATCAAGAAGCCCGGTTGTTCACGGCCGAGCAGTCGAGTTCCATGAGGATGTCCGCGCGAGCGTAGTAGTCGGCCACCGGCACGCGGTCGCGGGTGATCCTGACGAACCCGGCGTCCTCGTAGAGGTGGATGGCGGGGGCAAGCTTGCTGTTCGTGCCGAGGAAGAGGCGGCTTCCGCCGAGGGTCCGGGCACGGTCGATCGCCGCGGTGACGAGCAGGCGGCCGATGCCGTGTCCCCGTGCGGCGGGGGCCACGGCCATCTTCGCCAGCTCGAACACCCCGTCCGGGCAGGCCAGCAGAGCCACGCACCCCACAACCGTGCCGCTGTCCGGCTCGCGCGCCAGGAGCACGTCCCCGCCCGGGGCCACGATGCGGCCGAACGGATCCCCGAGAACGGCCCGGTCCGCTTCCTCCAGGGTGAACAGGCGCGAGATCCATTCCTCGTTCAGCGCGCGGAACGCGTCGGCGTCACTCTGTGAGTTGATCGAGGAGACCACTGTCGGGGCAGAGGCGTACGGCATCAGGTGGGCTTCCTTTCAAGTCAGGTGGGACTGCTTACCAGCCTCCGGTCCCGTCGACCGATACGTCCAATACAAAACCCGGCCACCATCGATAAGCTGGAGCTATGGATCGACCCATCGAGTTCCGTCATCTGCGGTACTTCCTGACCGTGGCCGAGGAACTCCACTTCGGTCGTGCCGCCCAGCGGCTGCACATCGCGCAGCCGGCCCTGTCCCAGCAGATCAAACAGCTTGAGAAGCTCGTCGGCGTCGAGTTGCTCCGGCGGACGTCCCGCAGCGTCCGCCTCACCGAGGCGGGAGTGACGTTCCAGTCACGTGCTCGGGACCTCCTGGGCCGCCTGGCGGCCGACCTCGACGAAGCCGGCCGTGTCGGTCGCGGCGAGGCCGGTCGATTGGACGTCGCCTTCATCACCTCCGCCACGTCGATCGTCAGCGACCGGCTCCGGGCCTTCTCCCTCCGCCGCCCGGACGTCCAGGTCAAGCTGCACGACGGTTTCACCGTCGACGTCCTGGCGGCCCTCGAGAGGGGCACGGCCGATGTCGGGATCGTGCGGGACGCCGATGAGCGGGACGACGTCGACCTGTCGCTGTTGACGGCGGAACGGTTCGTTGCCGTCGTCCCGGCACAGCACCCCGCCGCGAGGGGTGAGCAAGTGGAGGCTGCGGCGCTGGGCGGCGATCCGCTGATCCTCTTCCCGCGGTCAGCCGGGGCTCACGCGTTCGACGTGAACACGCAGCCGTTGCGGGACGCCGGCATCGACGTCCAGGTCGCGCAGGAGTTCTCGAACTGGCACACCATCATCACGTTCGTCGCCGCCGGCCTCGGCGTCACCATCGCCCCGCACAGCGTCACTGCACAGCTCCCCCCAGGCGTCCGAAGACTCGAACTCGACGGACCTCCCGCAGTGAGCCGGATCTTCATGGCCACCCGCCGAGGAGACGATCGTCCCCTCGTGCACGCCTTCGTCACAGCGTCCGAGACGCTACGGGGATCCCTCCCCTGAGTCAGTGCAGGTCTGCCTGAAACGGGTGACGGTGGTCGACGGGGCAGGTGAAGATCCTCAGGTCGCCCCACCGGCCGACGACTACTCCCGTCTCGGAGTCGCTGGCCACGGTGAACAGCAAGGTCATGTCCGTTCCGCACTCACCGCAACGAAACACGGCGGGGTGTGTCAGGTGCCAGGTCGGCCAGCCGCCCAGCTTCCAGCCCGGCAGGCGGGTGAGGGCATCGCCACGGTCGCTGGTCTCGCGGACCAGGTCGGCCAGCGGCGGCCGTAGCTCTTCGGGCAGCTCATCCGGGTAGGGAAAGTCGGTCACATGCTCGGCGGTGACGAAGCAGGCCTGGGGCAGGTAACCGTCCTCGTCGTACCGCGAGGGCGCCGGCGGGGTCGTCAACGGGTTCACCACGTCAGCGGCTCGGCGCCAGCGCACCTCCAGCACGGGACTGATGTCGGCCTGCTGGGCCGGAGGGTCCCAGTGCTCATTGGGGCACCAAAGGATCTGCAGGAGGTCGGTGTCGGCCGGCCACCATGGTCCCGGCACGTCGCGCCGGTAGATCTGGGCGACCGGCACCATGGCTGTGGCAGGCACTCCGTCAGGACTGTCCACGTCGGGCAAGGCGCACTCGGGCCATGCCTCGCCGCTCGGCCACAGCAGGGGGCCACCGATCGAACTGCTGCCTGCCCCCGGCTCCCCGCGCTCGGGGTGCAGGACGACCGCATCGCGCGCGTACGGAGCGAGTTCGGGAAGGGCGGCGAGTATCGCATCGGTCGACGGTCTGGGGGTGCGCGTCATCATGCCCTCGGGTCGGCTTGTCGCAGATCGCCGGCAGCCTACAGGCCCGCTGTGACAGTGGATCAGGACCAGGGTCCAGCGCTCTTGAACGAATCGGACAACGGTCCGGTTCGCTAGAGTCCCGGCTGATGGACATAAACGATCTTACGTCTGCCGAGCTGCGGGTCTGGCAGGCCTTTCCCAGGGGCATGTCCGTGGACTTCCGGGCCGCGGACGAGGAGGACACGGCGCAGGGCGCCGACTGGAGCCCGGAACGGACCGTCAGGGCCGCCGTGTTGCGGGCTCTGCTTCTCAACGGTCCCTTGGAAGAAGGGGAGATACCCGCCCTCAGACTGAAGGGCGCGCGGATCACCGGGATCCTCGATGTGCAGTACGGCACGATCGACCACGCCATCGAGCTGACCGACTGCTACTTCGAGGAAACACCTCTGCTGTACGCCGCCCGGCTTCGCCAGCTCAACCTGAGCGGCTCCGTACTGCCCGGGCTCGCCGCCGCCACCGTGCGGGTGGAGGGCATGGTGCAGTTGAGCGACTGCCGGTTCCTCGGGCCGGTGCGACTCGGCGGGGCACACATGGCCGGGGCGCTGTTCCTGAACGGATGTGCGATCACCCCGTCGGACACCACGTGGCCTGCGCTCCGGCTCGACTATGCGACCATCGGCGACAACCTGTGGGCACCCGGACTGCGAACGTACGGTGAGGTGCGGCTCAGCGGCGCCTCGATCGCCGGGTCGGTCAGCCTCGACGACGCACGGCTCAGCCACCCGGACAGCGTCGCTCTCGACGGACAGACCCTTGTCGTCGGCGCCGACTTCCGCTTGCGGCGCGTGCACACGCAAGGCTGGATCGGCCTGCGGGGCGCCCGTGTCGCCGGGCGGCTCGACCTGTCGTACGCACACCTGTCGAACCCCGGCGACGCGGCGCTGCGCGCGAGCAGTTGCACCATCGGGGAACTCTGGGTGCGCAGGAGTCCGCCCATGCAGGGCACCCTGAACCTGCGCCGCGCTCAGATCGAGGTGCTGTTCCTGGAACCGGAGGCGGTTCCGGACACGGTGTTCCTCAACGGCCTCGTCTACACCCACCTCACCCCGCACGAGCCCGCAGAGCGCCGCCTGCCCATGCTGGACAACGACAGCGAGGGCTATCTCCCGCAAGGCTACGAGCAGTTGACCGCGGCGTTCCTGCGCGTCGGCGACGACCACGCCGCCCGTGTCGTCCAGCTCGCCAAGCTCCGCAGACACCGCCGGACCCTGCCCTGGTACGGCCGCGTGTGGGGGATCCTGCAAGAGGTCACGGTCGGCTACGGCTTCCGTCCCATGCTCGCCTGCACGTGGCTGCTGTCCCTGCTGGCCGTCGGTTCAACCGCGTACGGCCTGCACCATCCACCCCCGCTCAAGGCGTCCGAGGCACCTGACTTCAGCCCGGTGTTCTTCACGCTCGACCTGCTGTTGCCGGTGATCTCCTTCGGCCAGGAAGGGGCGTTCGCCCCGAAGGGCTGGTACCAGGCTCTCTCCTACGCACTCGTCATCGCCGGCTGGATTCTGGCAACGACGGTCATCACCGGCGTGACACGAACCGTCAGCCGTCAGTGACCGTCGGCGGGCGCATGGCAAAATGCGATGTGCTGGAGCCTTGCCGGAGCCACCGTTGCATAATCCGTGCCGGGACACCGCCCCCGATGCCCGCGGAGGACACGATGACGATTCCGGTGCAGGTCCGGCTCCAGGCAGCAGCCGTACGGGCAGCCTTTGCGCTGCCCCACCCGCTGCGGCGGCTGATCGCGGGCGCGCCAGTGCGGCGGGACGGTCAACAGCTCGCCCTCGATGCGCAGTTGCTGCTGCGCCTGCAGCAGCTCTCCGGCCATCAGCTGGTCAGCCCCAACGGGGTCGGCCCCTCCCGGACGGAGCTGGACCTGGGCCGGCATCTGGTGAGCGGCCGGCCGTTCGAGCCGGTGGCCACGCGGGAGATTTCCATCCCTGTCGAGCACGGCGAGTTGGCGGCGACCCTGTACACGCCGGCCGGACTGGACGGGTCGTCCGGGCTGCTGGTCTTCTTCCACGGTGGAGGCTGGGTGATCGGCAGCCGGACGAGTCACGACAACACCGTGCGCTTCCTCGCCCAGCGGGCGGGCGTGCGAGCGCTGTCCGTGGAGTACCGGATGGCTCCCGAGCACATCTTCCCCGCGGCCGTCGACGACGCACTGGCGGCCTTCGACTTCGCCCACGCCAAGGCCGCGGACCTCGGCGCCGACCCGGCGCGGATCGCTGTCGGCGGGGACAGTGCGGGCGGCAACCTGGCCGCCGTCACCGCCCAGTCGGCAACCCGGCGCGGCGGACCGGCGCCCGCCTTCCAGCTGCTGTTCTACCCCGCGACCGACGCCTCGCGGCATCGGCGCTCCCGGGAACTGTTCGCCGACGGGTTCTTCCTCACCAGCGCCCACATGGACTGGTTCGCCGACCACTACGCGCCCGAGGGCGTGGACCGCACGGATCCCCGGCTCTCCCCGCTGCTCGCCACTGACCTCACCGGCCTGCCGCCCGCCTACATCGCCACCGCGGGCTTCGACCCGCTCCGCGACGAGGGCGAGGCATACGCCCAAGCCCTGTCCGAGGCGGGGGTGAAGGTCGCGCTCAGCCGCCAGCCGGACCTCTTGCACGGATACATCAACTTCCTGGGCCTCGGCCACCGCTTCCGCGAGGCCACGTCCGAGGCCGCGGGCGCACTGAGACTGGCCTTGAGCCCTCGGTGATACCGGTCCCCTGGGCAACTCCCCGGCGAGTTGGCCACGCCCCGGCTGTGAATCCCCGGTGAATCGGGGCTAGTTAAGGAATCCGTAAGGGCAACTCGACGTATTCAATGTGTCACTCTTCGTGGGTTCGGTGCGGGATGGCCTCGCTTGACAGTGCGATGAGGCTCGGTATTAGCTAGGTAGCGAGTTGATCACGGGGTGCGGGTTTGAGCGCGCCGTGCAACACGGGGGATGAAAGTGACGTGCGCGGCGGCGGGCTGTGTTTTGTTTACCGCGCCGGTCTTTATGGCGCATTTGCGATCGTTTCCCCTTGTGCACTGCCGACCCTTCACCCGGTTGTAAAACCGTTGAGATATCAATCGACTACGGGGGGACAGGGTAGGCATGGTGGAATCGCGTTCTTGGGGACGGATGAACGACGATTCGCCAGCGGTCCCCTGGGTTGTTTCCGCGCCGGCAGAAGAGGCCTTGCGCGCGAGGGCACGACAACTGCAGGAGCACCTTGACGCCCGGCCCGAGTGGGCCGTCGCCGACATCGGACACGCGCTCCTCGCGGCCGCGGACGGCACCACCGGCCGGCACCGGGCCGTGCTCATCGGCGCCGGTCGCGACGAACAGCACCTCGGGCTACAGGCGTTGGCGGACGGCACCGCCGCGCCCAACCTCGTCACCGGAACAGCCCACGACGGCACGGCGCCGGTGTTCGTGTTCCCCGGACAAGGCGCCCAGTGGCCCGAGATGGCCCGCGAACTCCTGCACTCCTCACCCGTCTTCCGGGACTGCCTGGAGGAGTGCGCCGAGGCGCTGCAGCCGTACGTCGACTGGTCCCTGGAAGACGTTCTGACGTCTGATCAGGACCACGCCGTCTGGGCGCGGCCGGACGTCACCCAGCCCGCGCTCGTCGCCGTGATGATCTCCCTCGCCGCCCTGTGGCGTTCCGCCGGGGTCGAACCCGGCGCGGTCGTCGGCCACAGCATGGGCGAGTTCGCCGCCGCCCACGTCGCCGGCGCCCTCTCGCTCTCCGACGCCCTGCGCGCGGTCGCCGCCTTCAGCCGGGCCCAGATGTCCCTGGTCGGCCACGGCGAGATGCTCTCCGTGCTGCTCCCCGCCGAGCGGCTGCGCCCGCGTCTGGAGCCGTGGGGCGCCCGCCTCGCGATCGCCGGCATCAACAGTCCCGCGTGGACCGTCGTATCGGGTGACACCGAGGCCGTCACCGCCCTGCGCGCCGAACTCGTCGCCGACGGCGTGCGCGCCCTGCTCATCTCGGTCGGCTACGCCGCCCACTCCCCGCAGATCGAGTCGGTACGCGACCGGCTCCTGCACGACCTGGCCCCCATCACCGGCGGCCCCTCGGCCATCCCCTTCTACTCGGGCCTCACCGGCGGCCGGTACGACACCACCCGGCTCCGCGCCGAGTACTGGTACCAGATGGTGCGCGGCAGCGTCCTGTTCGAATCCGCCGTCCGAGCCGCGCTCACCCAGCAGCCCGCGGCCTTCATCGAGATCAGCCCGCACCCCGTGCTGACCCTCGGCGTCCAGCAGGTCCTGGACGACGCCGGCAGCGAGGCGGCCGTCGTCGGTACCCTGAGGCGCGACGAGGGTGGCCGGGCACGGTTCCTGACCAGCATGGCCGAACTCCACGTGCAGGGCGGGTCGGTGGACTGGTCCGAAGGCCTTGCCGACAGCGACCCGCGCCACGTCGAGCTCCCCGCAGCAGATTTCGGCGCACTCACGGAGCCGGACCGGCCGGCCGCCGCCTCCCGCTTCGCCGCGCTGCCCGACACCGAACTGCCGCGCGCCCTCACGATGTTGGTGCGCACCGAACTCGCCGCGGTCCTGGACGACCAGGCCGCAGTTGCGGCCGACTCCGGCCGCGCCTTCCGTGACCTCGGCATCGACTCCTCGGGCGCCGTCGCGCTGCGCAACCGGCTCGTCGCGGCCCTCGGCGTACGGCTGCCCGCCGCGGTGGTCTTCGACCACCCCACCCTGGAGTCCCTGGTCGAGCGGCTGCACACCGCCGTACGCGGCACCGAGAAGGAGCCCGTGGCGGAGCCGGTGATGCCGGACACCGCCGCCGACGACGAACCGATCGCCATCGTCGGCATGGCGTGCCACTTCCCCGGCGGCGTGCACAGCCCCGAACAGCTGTGGGAGCTGCTGCTCGCAGGTGGCGACGCGATCACCGGCTTCCCCACCAACCGTGGCTGGGACCTGGACAAGCTCTACCACCCGGACCCCGCCCACCCCGGCACGTCGTACACCCGCGAAGGCGGATTCCTTCACGACGCCGACGAGTTCGACGCCGCCTTCTTCGGTATCCCGCCCCGCGAGGCGCTGGCCATGGACCCGCAGCAGCGGCTGCTGCTGGAGACCTCCTGGCGGGCCTTCGAGGCGGCCGGCATCGACCCGGGCCCGCTCAAGGGCAGCCGCACCGGCGTGTTCGTCGGCGCCATGACCCAGGACTACGGCCCGCGCATGCACCAGGCGCCGGACGGCGTCGAGGGCTTCCTGCTCACCGGCACCACCGCCAGCGTCGCCTCCGGCCGTATCGCCTACACGTACGGCTTCGAAGGCCCCGCCGTCACCGTCGACACCGCCTGCTCCTCCTCGCTGGTCGCCCTGCACCTGGCCGGACAGGCGCTGCGGCAGGGCGACTGCACCCTCGCCGTCGCCGGCGGCGTCACGGTCATGCCCAACCCCGGCATGTTCGCCGAGTTCAGCCGCCAGCGCGGACTGGCCCCGGACGGCCGCTGCAAGCCGTTCGCCGAAGCCGCCGACGGCACCAGCTGGGCCGAGGGCGTCGGACTGCTCATCGTGGAACGGCTCTCCGACGCCCGCCGCAACGGCCACCAGGTGCTCGCCGTGATCCGCGGCACCGCCATCAACCAGGACGGTGCCAGCAACGGCCTGTCCGCCCCGAACGGCCCCTCCCAGCAGCGCGTCATCCGCCAGGCCCTGGCCAACGCCCGGCTGACCGCCGCGGACGTCGACGCCGTCGAGGCCCACGGCACCGGCACCCGGCTCGGCGACCCCATCGAGGCCGAGGCGCTGCTCGCCACCTACGGGCGCGGTCACACCGCCGAACAACCGCTGCTGCTCGGCTCCTTGAAGTCCAACATCGGACACACCCAGGCCGCCGCCGGAGCCGCCGGCGTCATCAAGATGGTGCTCGCGCTGCGCCACGGGAAGCTGCCCGGCACCCTCCACATGGACCGGCCGACCAGCCATGTCGACTGGTCCGCGGGACACATCGAGCTGCCGACCGGAACCGTCGACTGGCCCGAGCGCGGATCCGTCCGGCGCGGCGCCGTCTCCGCCTTCGGCATCAGCGGCACCAACGCACACGTGATCATCGAGTCGGAGCCGGCACCGGCTGACTCCGATGCCCACATCGATGCCGATGCCGATGCCGATGCCGGTACTGATGCCGACGCCGCCGACGGCCACACCCCGCTGCCCTGGCCCCTGTCCGCGCGCTCCGAAGCCGCGCTGCGCGAGCAGGCGGCCCGGCTGCGGGCGCACCTCGAAGCCCGCCCCGGGCTGCACACCGCCGACGTGGGCCACACCCTGGCCACCGGGCGGGCGCTGCTGCCGCACCGCGCGGCGGTGGTGGCCAAAGACCGCGACGCGGCCCTGACTGCGCTGAACGCGCTGGCCGAGGGCCGGGACGCCCCCGGACTGGTCCGCGGCACGGCCGCCGTCGGCGCGGACCGCGAGGCCGTGTTCGTCTTCCCCGGCCAGGGCTCCCAGTGGCCGGGCATGGCCGCCGAACTCCTCGATGCCTCACCGGTGTTCGCGCAGCGCGTCCAGGAGTGCGCCGACGCCCTCGCCCCCTACGTCGACTGGTCCCTGACCGACGTCCTGCGCGGCGCCCCCGGCGCGCCCGCGCTGGACCGCGACGACATCGTCCAGCCCGCGCTGTTCGCGGTCATGGTGGCCCTGGCCGAGGTCTGGCGCTCCTACGGCGTGCGGCCCGCGGCCGTCGTCGGGCACTCCCAGGGCGAGATCGCCGCCGCCTGCGTGGCCGGCGCCCTCTCCCTGCCCGACGCCGCCCGGATCGCGGCGCTGCGCAGCCAGCTGCTGCTCGGCCTCGCCGGCACCGGCGGCATGGTGTCCCTCGCACTGCCCGAGGCGCAGGCTCTTGAGCTGATCGCCGCCTGGTCCGGCCGGCTCACCGTCGCGGCCGTCAACGGGCCGTCCTCCACCGTCGTCGCCGGCGACCCGGCAGCCCTCGACGAACTCCTCGCCCAGTGCGCCGAGCGCGAGCTGCGCGCCCGCCGTGTGCCGATCGACTACCCTTCGCACACCGTTGGGGTCGAGTCCATCCGTGAACGGATGCTGGCCGAGCTGGCCTCGGTCACCCCGCGCGCCTGCGAGGTGCCGTTCTACTCGACGGTGACCGGTGCCCCCGTCGACACCGCCGAACTCGACGCCGAGTACTGGTACCAGAACCTGCGCCAGCCGGTGCAGTTCGAGCGCACCACGCGTGCCCTGCTCGCCGACGGCCACCGCGTCTTCGTCGAGGCCAGCCCGCATCCGGTGCTCAGCGTCGGGATCGAGGAGACCTTCGCCGCGGCCGGGGCCGACGACGCCCGCGTCGTCGGCACGCTGCGCCGCGCCGACGGCGGCCCCGCCCGGCTGCTGACCTCGCTGGCCGAGGCGCAGGTCGTGGGAGTGCCGGTGCGCTGGGCGCAGGCGTTCACCGGCCGGGACGTGCAGCGCGTGCCGCTGCCCGGCCACCCCTTCCACCGCGAGCGGTTCTGGCTGCTGCCCGGCACCGCGGACCGCAACGTCGCCGCGGCGGGTCTGCTGGACGGCGACCACCCGCTGCTGATGGCCGCTGCCGAACTCCCCGACTCCGACGGGCTGCTCTTCACCGGCCGACTGTCCCTGGACACCCACCCCTGGCTCGCCGACCATCAGGTCCTCGGCCAGGTCCTGCTGCCCGGCACCGCCTTCGTCGACATGGCCCTGCACGCCGCGAATGCCGCCGACTGCGACCACGTCGCCGAACTCACCGTCGAGGCCCCGCTCTTGCTCCCCGAGCGCGGCGGTGTACGCCTGCGGGTCGCCGTCGGCGCCCCTGACGCCACCGGGCACCGGCCGGTCAGCGTGCACTCCCGCGCGGAGCAGGAGGACGCCGACGCCCCCTGGATCCAGCACGCCACGGGCCTGCTGGGCGGCGCGCCCGGCGAACTCCTCGCACTGCCTGCCCTGTGGCCGCCGCAGGACGCGACCGCCGTCCCGCTGGACGGGTTCTACGCCGCACTCGCCGATCTCGGATACGCCTACGGCCCCGAGTTCCGCGGGCTGCGCGGAGCCTGGCGCCGGGACACCGGCACCACGGGGCGCACCGAGGTGTACGCCGAAGTCGTCCTGGAGGGCGCGGAGCGCGCCGAGGCCGGCCGCTTCGGCATCCACCCCGCCCTGCTGGACGCCGCCCTGCACGCCGCCCTGCTCGACAGCGTCGGCGCCCCCGCCGACACGCACGGCACAGCCCCACGGCTGCCCTTCGCGTTCAGCGGCGTCACCCTGCACTCCACCGGCGCCGACACCCTGCGCATCCGTATCGCGTCCGACGACCACGCCGACGGCACCGCGCTGACCCTCACCGCGACCGACTCGCTGGGCCGACCGGTGGCCGCGATCGACTCGCTGGTGATGCGCCCGGTCTCGGCGGACCGGCTGCGCTCCGCCGCCACCCGCTCGCTCTACCAGGTGGAGTGGGCGCCGCCGCAGACCGCCGCCGCTCGCCCGGCGCCCGCCTCCTGGGCCGTCCTCGGCCCCGTCGCCGACGACCTGGGCGCCGTCCTCGCCGACGCCGGTGCCACCGTGGAGAGCCACCCCGACCTCGATGCGCTGCGGCAGGCCCTCGACTCCGGCGCCCCGGCCCCGGACGTGCTGTTGACCCTGCGCACCGCCGACGGGCGCCCGGACACCGACGCCGGACCCGCCACCGCGGCCCGCGCCGCCACCACCGGCCTGCTGGCACTCGTCCAGGAGCTGCTGGCCGACACCCGGCTCGCCGCGACCACGCTCGTGGTCGCCACCCGCGGCGCGATCGGCACCCGCGCCGAGGAGCCCGTCACCGACCTGACGCACGCGCCGCTGTGGGGCCTGATCCGCTCGGCGCAGAGCGAACACCCCGGCCGGTTCGTCCTCGTCGACCTCGACACGGATGCCCGGTCGACGGCGGCGCTGCCCACCGCGGTCGCCTCCCGTGAGCCCCAACTCGCCCTGCGCGGCGGCACGCTCATCACCCCGCGGCTCACCGCCGCCCCGCCGGCCGCCACCGACCCCGGCACCCCGCTCCTCGACCCGGACGGCACGGTGCTCGTCACCGGCGCCACCGGCACCCTCGGCCGACTGGTCGCCCGCCACCTCGTCACCGAGCACGGCGCCCGGCAGCTGCTGCTCACCGGCCGCCGCGGCCTCGACGCGCCCGGCATGCCCGAGTTCCGCGACGAGCTGCGCACCCTCGGCGCCGAAGTCACCGTCGCCGCCTGCGACATCGCCGACCGCGACGCCCTGGCCGCGCTGCTCGCCCGGATCCCGTCCGCCCACCCGCTGACCGCGGTCGTACACACCGCGGGCGTGACCGACGACGGCGTCATCGAGGCCCTGACGCCCGAACGGGTCGACCAGGTGATGCGCCCCAAGACGGACGGCGCGTGGAACCTCCACCAGCTCACCCTGGACGCGAACCTCGCCGCGTTCGTGCTCTTCTCCTCCGTCAACGGCCACCTCGGCGGTCCCGGCCAGGCCAACTACGCCGCCGCCAACACCTTCACCGACGCCCTCGCCCACACCCGCCGCGCCCAGGGCCTGCCCGCCACGGCGCCCGCGTGGGGACTGTGGGAGCAGGCCTCGGGCATGACCGGTGAGCTGGCCGAGACCGACCGGAACCGGATGGCCCGCTCCGGCATCCTGCCCATCCCCACCGAGCAGGGGCTGGCGCTGTTCGACGCGGCCGTACGACACGACACCGCCCTGCTGGTGCCCGCCCGCCTCGACCTCGCCGGGCTCCGCGCCCAGGCCGCCACCCGGCCCGTACCCGCCCTGCTGCGGCACCTCGTACGGCCCGCCGGCCCGGCGCGTCCCGCCGCGTCCGATGCCACCGAGGCACCGGCGTCCCTGGCCGGACGGCTCGCGGCCCTGCCCGAGGCGGAACAGCACCGCACCCTGCTCGCCCTGGTGCGCGAGCACGTGGCCGCCGTCCTCGGCCACGGGTCGGCCGACGCCGTCGGAGCCGAACAGGCCTTCAAGGACCTCGGCTACGACTCGCTGACCGCGATCGAACTCCGCAACCAGCTGAACACCACGGTCGGTCTGCGGCTGCCCCCCACCCTCGTCTTCGATCACCCCACCCCGCTCGCCGTCGCCCGCTACCTGCACGGTGAACTGCTCCGCGACCACAGGCCGACGGCCGTACCGCAACAGGCCACGGTGGCGGACCCGGACGAACCGATCGCCATCGTGGGCATGGCCTGCCGCTACCCGGGAGGCGTCAACTCTCCCGAAGAACTGTGGCGGTTGGTCGTCTCCGAGCTGGAGGGCATCGGCGAGTTCCCCGCCGACCGCGGCTGGGACCTGGACAGCCTGTACCACCCGGACCCCGACCACCAGGGCACCAGCTACACCCGCTCCGGCGGATTCCTGTACGACGCCGGGCACTTCGACGCCGGACTGTTCGGCATCAGCCCGCGCGAGGCGCTGGCCATGGACCCGCAGCAGCGGCTGCTGCTGGAGACCTCCTGGGAGGTCTTCGAGCGGGCGGGCCTTGACCCCACCGCCCTCAAGGGCAGCCGGACCGGCGTCTTCGCCGGACTCATGTACCACGACTACGCCACCCACTCCGCCGGACTCTCCGGCGAGGCCGAGGGCTACACCGTCACCGGCACCGCGGGCAGCGTGCTCTCCGGCCGCGTCGCCTACACCTTCGGGCTCGAAGGCCCGGCGGTCACCGTCGACACGGCCTGCTCCTCCTCGCTGGTCGCCCTGCACCTGGCCGCCCAGGCGCTGCGCCAGGGCGAGTGCGAACTGGCCCTGGCCGGCGGTGTCACCGTGATGGCCACGCCCTCCACCTTCGTGGAGTTCTCCCGGCAGCGCGGCCTCGCCCCCGACGGACGCTGCAAGTCCTTCGCCAAGGACGCGGACGGCACCGGCTGGTCCGAGGGCGTCGGTGTCCTCCTCGTGGAGCGGCTGTCGGACGCCCGCCGCAACGGCCACCAGGTGCTCGCGGTGCTCCGCGGCTCGGCCGTCAACCAGGACGGCGCGTCGAACGGCCTCACGGCACCCAACGGCCCCTCGCAGCAGCGGGTCATCCGCCAGGCCCTGGCCGGCGCGGGCCTGTCCACCACCGACGTCGACGTGGTGGAGGCGCACGGCACGGGGACCCGGCTGGGCGACCCCATCGAGGTCCAGGCGCTGCTCGCCACCTACGGCCAGGACCGGTCCGAGGACCGGCCGCTGTGGCTGGGCTCCATCAAGTCGAACATCGGGCACACGCAGGCCGCCGCCGGTGTCGCCGGTGTGATCAAGATGGTCATGGCCATGCGGCACGGCGTACTGCCGCGCACGCTCCACGTCGACGAGCCCACCCCCCAGGTCGACTGGACGATGGGCGCGGTGGAACTGCTCACCGAGCCCCGGCAGTGGCCGGCCCTCGACCGGCCGCGCCGCGCCGCCGTCTCCTCCTTCGGCATCGGCGGCACCAACGCCCACGCCGTCCTCGAACAGGCGCCGCCCGCCGACGAACCCGCCACCGCCCCGGCTCGCATCACCACGCCGGTCGTGCCGTGGCTGCTGTCGGCGGCCACCGAGCCCGGCCTCGCGGACCAGGCCAGGCGCCTGCTCACCCGCACCCGGGCCGAGGACGCCCCCGAACCGGGCGACATCGCCCTCACCCTGTCCACGGCCCGCGCGGCGCTGGACCACCGCGCCGCCGTCGTCGCCGACGACCGGGACGCGTTCTTGACCGCGCTGACCGCCCTCGCCGAGGGCCGCGACGCCCCCGGCGTGCTGCGGGGCGTTGCCTCCGAGCCGGGCGGGACGGCGTTCCTGTTCACGGGGCAGGGCGCGCAGCGTGCCGGGATGGGGCGCGAACTGTATGCCGCATTCCCGGTGTTCGCCGAAGCCTTCGACGCGGTGTGCTCGCACTTCGAGCTTGACCGGCCGCTGAAGGACGTCGTTTTCGAGGACGCGGCGGCCCTGGACCAGACGGTCTACACGCAGGCGGCTCTCTTCGCCCTTGAAGTAGCGTTGTTCCGCCTGCTGGAGTCGTGGGGTGTCACGCCGCATGTCCTGCTGGGGCATTCGATCGGTGAGCTGGCCGCCGCACATGTGGCGGGGGTCTGGTCGCTGGAGGACGCCTGCGCTCTGGTCGCCGCGCGTGGTCGGCTGATGCAGGCGCTGCCCGAGGGCGGCGCGATGGTGGCCGTCCAGGCGACCGAGGCCGAGGTTACCGAGGCACTGTCCGCTGTGGACTCGGTCTCGATCGCTGCCCTCAACGGGCCCACCTCCGTGGTGATTTCCGGCGACGAGGACGCGGTGCTGGACATCGCCGCCGGATTCGCGGAGCAGGGTCGCAAGACCAAGCGGCTGACGGTTTCCCACGCTTTCCATTCGCCGCGTATGGAGCCGATGCTGGCGGAATTCCGCAGGGTCGCCGAGGGATTGTCGTATCGGGCGCCGCGTATTCCCGTCGTATCGAATGTGACCGGTGCACCGGCCGGTGCCGAGGAATTGCGCGACCCGGAATACTGGGTGCGGCATGTCCGCGAGGCGGTGCGATTCGCCGACGGTATGCGGACGTTGGCCGAGCAGGGTGTGCGGACCCTGATCGAGCTGGGGCCGGACGCTGTTCTCTCCGCGCTGGGCCAGGACGTCGCCGACGCGGAATTCGTGCCCGCGCTGCGGTCCGGCAACCCCGAGGCGCAGACCCTCACAGCGGCTGTCGCGCAGGCCCATGTCCGGGGAGTCCCCGTCGACTGGGCGGCCTTCTTCGCCGGGCGCGGGGCGCGGCCGGCGGAGCTGCCGACGTACGCCTTCCAGCGGGAGCGCTACTGGCCCGAGTCCACCGTGGCGGCGGACACCACGGACCCGGCGGACGCCGCGTTCTGGGACGCCGTCGAGCGCGCCGACGCCGGAGCGGTCGCCGAGGCGCTGGAGCTGGCCGAGGACGACCGCGCGTCGCTGACCGCGGCGCTGCCGGCGCTGGCCTCGTGGCGCAGGCGGCACCGGACCCGGCACGTCGCCGACTCCTGGCGGTACCGGATCACCTGGCAGACCCTGGCGGACGGACCGGAACCGGTGCTGAACGGCACCTGGCTGGCGGTGCTCCCGCAGGGCCTGGAGGACCAGCCGTGGGCGGCCGGATGCCTGTCCGCGCTGACCGCACGCGGTGCCCGGACGCTGCCGGTCGTGGTCGACACGGCCGCCGCCGAACGCGCGCCCCTCGCCGAGCACATCGCCTCGGCCGTCGCCGAGACGGACGGCCCCATCGCCGGTGTCGTCTCCCTGCTGGCGCTCGCCGACGCACCGCACGCACAGCAGCCGGCCCTCTCCCAGGGTCTCGCCGCGACCCTCGCCCTCGTACAGGCGCTGGGCGATGCGGAGGTGGCGGCGCCGCTGTGGTGCCTGACGACCGGAGCGGTCTCCGTGAGCCCCGCCGACCGCCCCGCCCGTCCCGAGCAGGCCCAGATCTGGGGTCTGGGCCGGGTCGCGGCGCTGGAGCACCCGGACCGCTGGGGCGGCCTGGTGGACCTGCCCGAGACCCCGGACGAGCGGTCCCTGACCCGCCTGACGGCCGCCCTCGCGGGCCTCGCCGCCGAGGATCAACTGGCCGTACGCGCCTCGGGCGTGGCCGTACGACGCCTCACCCGCGCCCCGCGCGAGACGGCCGCCGCCACGCCGTGGCAGCCGCAGGGGACCGTGCTGGTGACCGGCGGTACGGGCGCGCTGGGCGCCGAGGTCGCCCGCTGGCTCGTCCGCAACGGCGCCGAGCACCTGATCCTCACCAGCCGCCGCGGCCTCGACGCTCCCGGCTCCGTCGGACTCCGCGACGAACTGACCGCGCTCGGCGCCGACGTGACGATCGCGGCCTGTGACGCGGCCGACCGGACGGCCCTCGCCGCCCTGCTCTCCTCCGTGCCCGCCGAACAGCCGCTGACGGCCGTGATCCACGCGGCCGGAGTGCTGGACGACGGCGTGCTGGACGGGCAGACGCCCGAGCGGTTCGCAGGCGTGCTACGGCCCAAGGCCGACGCGGCCCGCAACCTGCACGAGCTGACGGCGGACCACGACCTGACGGCGTTCGTGCTGTTCTCGTCCGTCGCCGGCACGCTGGGCAACGCGGGACAGGCCAACTATGCGGCTGCCAACGCCTACTTGGATGCGCTCGCCGAGCAGCGCCGGGCCGACGGACTGCCTGCCACGACGATCGCCTGGGGCCCCTGGGCGGGGGCCGGCATGGCCGCCGCCGAGGACGCGGACGGCGACCGCCTGCGCCGCATCGGGCTCGCGCCCATGGACCGGGACACCGCCGTCGAGGCGCTGCGCCGGACCGTCGAGGGCGGTACGGCGGTGACCGCCGTCGCCGACATCGACTGGGCCCGGTTCGCCGAGGTGTTCGCCGCACAGCGCCCGAGCGCCCTGCTCAGCGACCTCCCCGAGGCCCGTGAGCACCTGACCGGCAGCGGCGGGTCGGACCTGGACCAGTCCGCCGAGTGGCGGCTGCGGATCGCCGCGCTGCCCGAGGAGGAGCGCGAACCCGCCCTCCTGGAACTGGTCCGGGAGCAGGTCGCCCTCGTCCTCGGACACGCCTCGTCGGCGGCCGTCCCGGCCGACAAGGCGTTCAAGGACACCGGCTTCGACTCGCTGGCCGCCGTCCAGCTGCGCAACCGGCTCGGCCAGGTCACCGGGCTGCGACTGCCCGCCACCCTGGTCTTCGACCACCCCACCCCGACCGCCCTGGCGCGCTTCCTGAATGCCGAGTCGGCCGGTACCGCGGACGCCGCGTACCTGCCGCAGGCCGCCGTTGCGGGCGCCGAGGCGGAACCGATCGCGATCGTGGCCATGGCCTGCCGTTTCCCCGGCGGGGTGGCCTCCCCGGAAGCGCTGTGGCAGCTGGTCACGGACGGCTCCGACGCGATCTCCGGCTTCCCCACGGACCGCGGCTGGGACCTGGGCAGCCTGTACCACCCGGACCCCGACCACCAGGGCACCTCCTACGCCCGCGCCGGCGGATTCCTGCACGACGTGGCCGACTTCGACGCCGGGTTCTTCGGCATCAGCCCGCGTGAGGCGCTGGCCATGGACCCGCAGCAGCGGCTCCTGCTGGAGACCTCCTGGGAGGTGCTCGAGCGCGCGGGCATCGACCCGACCTCGCTCAAGGGCAGCCAGACCGGCGTCTTCGCCGGCATCAGCAACCAGGACTACAGCGCCCTGTCCAACGCCTCGGCGGACGCGGCCGAGGGCTACATCGGCATCGGCAGCGCGGGCAGCGTCCTCTCCGGCCGCGTCGCCTACACCTTCGGCTTCGAAGGCCCCGCTGTCACGGTCGACACGGCCTGCTCCTCCTCGCTGGTCGCCCTGCACCTGGCGGCCCAGGCCCTGCGCCAGGGCGAGTGCTCCATGGCGCTGGCCGGCGGTGTGACCGTCCTGTCCACGCCCGGGCTGTTCATCGAGTTCTCCCGCCAGCGCGGACTCTCCGCGGACGGCCGCTGCAAGGCCTTCGCGGCCGGGGCCGACGGCACCGGCTGGGGCGAGGGCGCGGGCATGCTGCTCCTGGAGCGGCTGTCCGACGCCGAGCGCAACGGGCACCGGGTGCTGGCCGTCGTCAAGGGCAGTGCCGTCAACCAGGACGGTGCGTCCAACGGGCTTACGGCGCCGAACGGTCCCTCGCAGCAGCGGGTGATCCGGCAGGCGCTGGCGAACGCGCGGCTCACGACCGCCGATGTCGACGCCGTGGAGGCGCACGGTACCGGTACCACCCTCGGCGACCCGATCGAGGCGCAGGCCCTGCTGGCCACCTATGGCCAGGAGCGGTCGCAGGACCGGCCGTTGTGGCTGGGTTCGGTGAAGTCGAACATCGGGCACACGCAGGCTGCCGCCGGTGTGGCCGGTGTGATCAAGATGGTGCTGGCGATGCGCAACGGTGAACTGCCGCGCACGCTGCACGTCGACGAGCCGTCCCCGCACGTCGACTGGTCCTCCGGTGCCGTGTCGCTGCTGACCGAGAACACGCCGTGGCCCCAGGCCGAACGGCCCCGCCGCGCCGGCATCTCCTCCTTCGGCGTCAGCGGCACCAACGCGCACGTCATCGTCGAGCAGGCGCCCGAGCCCGTACCGGCCGCAGCCGACGACGACCACCCGGAGCAGGCCCCGCAGGCCCGGCCGACCGCGTGGCTGCTGTCCGCCGCCGACGACGCCGCACTGCGCGAGCAGGCCGCCCGCCTGCTGGACCTCACGAGCACCGAACCGGCTCCCGCGGCCACGGACGTGGCGCACGCCCTGTTCTCCGGCCGGGCCGCCCTGGAACACCGGGCGGCGGTGGTGGCCGAGCGGCACGAGGACTTCCTCGCCGGACTGCGTACCCTCGCCGAGGGCGGCACCGCCCCGAACCTGGTCCGGGGAGCCTCCGGGCCGGGCGGCAAGGTCGTCTTCGTCTTCCCCGGCCAGGGCGCCCAGTGGGCCGGTATGGCCCGCGAGCTGAGGGCCGCTTCGGAGGTGTTCCGCGAACAGTTGCTGGCCTGCGAGGAGGCGCTGGCACCGTTCGTCGACTGGTCCCTGATGGACGTCCTCGGCGAAGCGGAGGGCGCGCCCTCCCTGGACCGGGTCGACGTCGTGCAGCCGGTGCTGTTCGCGGTGATGGTGTCCCTTGCCGCGCTGTGGCGCTCCTGCGGAGTGCACCCCGACGCGGTGCTCGGCCACTCCCAGGGTGAGATCGCCGCCGCCCACGTGGCCGGGGCGCTGACCCTGGAGGACGCAGCGCGCGTCGTCGCGCTGCGCAGCCGCGCCCTGGTGAAGCTGGCCGGGCGGGGCGGCATGATGTCCGTGGCGCTGCCGGAGGCGGAACTCGGCCCGTGGCTGGCTCCGTGGGGCGACCGGCTCGCCGTCGCCGCGCTCAACGGGCCCGGCTCGATCGTGCTCGCCGGTGACCCCGAGGCCCTGGACGGGCTGCACGCCGAGCTGACCGCCGTCGACATCCGGGCCCGCCGCATCCCGGTCGACTACGCCTCGCACAGCCCCCAGGTCGAGGCGATCCACGCCGAACTGCTGGAGCTGCTGGCCCCGGTCGCACCGGTCGCGTCCCGGGTGCCGTTCCACTCCACGGTGACCGGCGAGCGCATCGACACCGCCGGCCTGGACGCGGCGTACTGGTACACCAACCTGCGGCAGACCGTGCAGTTCGCCCCCACCGCCCGTGGGCTGCTCGACTCCGGGCACCGCGTGTTCATCGAGATGAGCCCGCACCCGGTGCTGGGCATGGCCCTCCAGGAAACCCTCGACGAGGGCGACGAGCCGGTGACGGACGGCACCGTGGTGGGCTCGCTCCGCCGCGACCAGGGCGGCCTGGACCGCTTCCTCACCTCGCTCGCCGAGGCCTACGTCCGCGGCACCGCGGTCGACTGGCCGGCTGTGCTCGGCGGACCCGCCCGGCAGCGGGTGGACCTGCCGACGTATGCCTTCCAGCGGGAACGCTTCTGGCCCACGCCCGCCGCCCCCGCGACGGCGACCGCGGCCGACCCGACCGAGGCCCGCTTCTGGGAGGCCGTCGAACAGCAGGACCTGGCGGCCCTCGCCGACGCGCTGCGCGTCGGGGAGAATGACGACCGCTCCGCGCTGGGCGCCGTACTGCCCGTCCTGTCGTCCTGGCGACGGCAGAGCCAGGAGCGCACCACCGTCGACGGCTGGCGCTACCGGGTCGACTGGGAGCGCCTGCCCGAACCGTCCCCGCACCCGCTGACCGGCACCTGGCTGCTGCTCGTACCGCCGGCCGCGCAGGCGCGGCGCGCCGCGGACGCCCTCGCCGACCTGGCGCCCCGCACGATCCGGGTGACCGTCACCGACGGGGACGGCGACCGCGCGGCCCTCGCCGCACGGCTGCGGGACGCACTGCCCGAGGACGGCGCGGTCGACGGCGTGCTGTCGCTGCTCGCCCTCGACGAGACCAGCCACCCGCACCACCCCGAGCTGCCGCTCGGTCAGGTTCTCACCGTGTCCCTCATCCAGGCACTCGGCGACCTGGGCATCGGCGCACCGCTGTGGTGCGCCACCCGCGGCGCCGTCCAGGCGGACCCGTCCGACCCGGTGCCCGCCCCGCTCCAGGCGCTGACCTGGGGCCTGGGCCGGGTCATGGGCCTGGAGCACCCCAAGCGCTGGGGCGGCCTGGTGGACCTGCCCGACACGCTCGACGAGCGGGTACGCACCCGGCTGCGCGGCCTCCTGGCCGACCCGGGCGACGAGGACCAGCTGGCGCTCCGCGCCTCCGGCGTCCACGCCTGCCGGCTCGTCCCCGACACCGGCACCGCCGGCGGCAGGCCCTGGCAGCCCTCCGGGACCGTGCTCGTCACCGGCGGCACCGGCGCCCTCGGCAGCCAGGTCGCCCGCTGGCTGGCCCGCACCGGCGCCGACCACGTCGTCCTGGTCAGCCGCGCCGGGCGCGCCGCCCCGGATGCCGAGGCACTGGAGACCGAACTGACCGAACTGGGCTGCCGGGTGACCCTGGCCGCCTGCGACGTCACGGACCGCACGGACCTGGCCGCTCTGCTCGCGGACATCGAACGCGAGCACCCGCTGACGGCCGTGTTCCACACCGCCGGCGTCAACCGCCTGTCCTTCCTCGAGGAACTGGAGCAGGCCGAGCTGGCCCAGGTGGTCGGCGCGAAGGTCCGTGGCGCGGCCCTTCTCGACGAACTCCTCCACGACCGCGCCCTCGACGCGTTCGTGCTGTTCTCCTCCATCGCCGGAGTCTGGGGCAGCGCCGAACACGCCGCGTACTCGGCGGCCAACGCCTATCTCGACGCGCTGGCCTGCCACCGCCGGGCGCGCGGCCTCGCGGCCACCTCGGTGGCCTGGGGGCCGTGGGCCGAGCGCGGCATGGTCGCCGACCACGTCGCCGAAGGCACCCTCGACCGGCGCGGACTCCCGCTGCTGCCGCCCAAGTTGGCGATCGAGGCACTGCAGGCGCTCCTGGACCGGGACGAGACCTACCCGGTGGTCGCCGACGTCGACTGGGAGCGCTTCGGCGCCGCCTTCACCGCGGCCCGCCCCAGCCCGCTGCTCAGCGGCGTCCCCGAGGTGCGCGCCCTGTTCGCCTCCGAGGCCGCACCCGACGGCGACGAGGACGCCGGCAGCCCGCTCAGGCAGCGCCTGGCCGGACTCACCGCCGCCCAGCGCAAGCGGGCCCTGGTGGACCTGGTCCGCGAACTGGTCGCCACCGTGCTGGGCCGCGGCGACGCCCAAGCCGTCGATGTGAACCGGCCGTTCAAGGACGTCGGCTTCGACTCGCTGACCGCGGTGGAACTCCGTAACCGGCTGGGCGAGGCCACCGGCCTGCGGCTGCCCGTCACCGCCGTCTTCGACCATCCGACCCCGACGGTGCTCGCGGAGTTCCTGCGCGAGCAACTCCTCGGCAAGGAACCGGAATCCGACGCTCCCGAGGTGCCGGCGGACGAGGCGGAGACCCGACGGGTCCTCACCTCCATCCCGCTCGCCCGCCTCCAGGAGGCCGGCCTGCTGGACGCCCTGCTGAAGCTGGCGGAGGGCACCGGAAGCCCCGAGGAGACAGCGCCGGAGGCGGCGGCCGAGGACACGGCCGGCGCGATCGATCTGATGGACGTCGAGGGGCTCATCCAGATGGCGCTCGACAACCCCGACTCTTGATGACGCTCGAAGTTTGAGGCAAGGAAATGACTGCATCCACCGACAAGGTCGTTGAAGCGCTGCGAGCGTCCCTGAAGGAGACCGAGCGTCTGCGGCAGCAGAACCGGGAACTCGCGGCGGCGGCTCACGAACCCATCGCCATCGTGGGCATGGCCTGCCGCTACCCCGGCGGGGTCGCCTCCCCGGAGGACCTGTGGCGGCTGGTGACCTCCGCCGGCGACGGCATCTCCGGGCTGCCCGCCGACCGCGGCTGGGACCTGGAGAACCTGTACGACCCCGACCCGTCGACCTCGGGCACCACCTACGTCCGCGAGGGCGGATTCCTCCACGACGCCGCGGACTTCGACCCCGGACTCTTCGGCATCAGCCCGCGCGAGGCCCTGGCCATGGACCCGCAGCAGCGCCTGCTGCTGGAGACCTCCTGGGAAGCGCTGGAACGCGCCGGGATCAACCCTGCCGCCCTCAAGGGCAGCCGCACCGGCGTTTTTGCCGGCGCCAGCCACCAGTACTACGGTCCCAAGCTCCACGAACCGGCCGAAGGCGTCGAGGGACACCTCCTCACCGGCAGCGCGACCAGCGTGCTCTCCGGCCGCGTCGCCTACACCCTGGGCCTCGAAGGCCCCGCGGTGACCGTCGACACCGCCTGCTCGTCCTCCCTCGTCGCCCTCCACCTCGCCGCACAGGCCCTGCGCTCGGGGGAGTGCACCCTCGCCCTGGCCGGCGGCGTCGCCGTGATGGCGACCCCCGGCCCGCTCGTCGAGTTCTCCCGCCAGCGCGGCCTGGCCATGGACGGCCGCTGCAAGGCGTTCTCGGCGGACGCCGACGGTATGGGCATGGCCGAGGGTGTGGGCATGCTGCTGCTGGAGCGGCTGTCGGACGCCCGGCGCAACGGTCACCAGGTGCTGGCGGTGCTGCGGGGCAGCGCCGTCAACCAGGACGGTGCCTCGAACGGCCTCACGGCGCCGAACGGTCCGTCGCAGCAGCGGGTGATCCGTCAGGCGCTGGCGAACGCACGGCTGACGGCGGCCGAGGTGGACGCCGTCGAGGCCCACGGCACCGGTACCCGGCTGGGTGACCCGATCGAGGCGCAGGCCCTCCTCGCCACCTACGGGCAGGGACGCGAACTGCCCCTCTGGCTGGGCTCGGTGAAGTCCAACATCGGTCACTCGCAGGCCGCCGCCGGTGTGGCCGGCGTGATCAAGATGGTGCTGGCGATGCAGCACGGCGTGCTGCCGCAGACCCTGCACGCCGCCGAGCGCACCACGCAGGTCGACTGGTCGGCGGGTGCGGTCGAGCTGCTGACCGAGGCGCGGGAGTGGCCGGAGACCGGGCGCCCGCGCCGCGCCGGCATCTCCTCCTTCGGTATCAGCGGCACCAACGCCCACACGATCGTGGAGCAGGCTCCCGAGCCGACCGCCGCCGACACCCAGACCGAGAAGGCCGCCCCGGTCCGCACGGCCGTGGTGCCGTGGGTGCTGTCCGGCCGTACCGAGGCGGCCCTGCGGGACCAGGCCCAGCGCCTGGCCGAGCACGTCCGATCCCGGCCCGGGGACGCATCGGCCGACATCGCCCTGTCCCTGGCCACGACCCGCGCGGCCCTGGAACACCGGGCCGCCGTCGTCTCCGACGACCGGGACGAACTCCTCGCCGGACTCCAGGCGTTGGCCGAGGACCGGCAGACCCCCGCGCTGCGCCGCGCAGTGGCTCAGGGGGAGAGCCCGCTCGGATTCCTCTTCACGGGGCAGGGCGCTCAGCGTGTCGGGATGGGCCGTGAGCTGTACGCGGCGTTCCCGGTGTTCGCGGAGGCGTTCGACGCGGTGTGCTCGCGCTTCGAGCTTGATCGGCCGCTGAAGGACGTTGTCTTCGGGGACGCGGCGGGGCTGGACCGGACGGTCTACACGCAGGCGGCTCTGTTTGCCCTGGAGGTCGCCCTCTTCCGGCTGTTGGAGTCGTGGGGTGTGACGCCGGATGTCCTGCTGGGGCATTCGATCGGTGAGCTGGCCGCCGCGCATGTGGCGGGGGTCTGGTCGCTGGAGGACGCCTGCGCTCTGGTCGCGGCGCGTGGTCGGCTGATGCAGGCGCTGCCCGAGGGTGGCGCCATGGCGGCTGTGCAGGCGACGGAGACCGAGGTCGCCGAGGCGCTGTCCGGCAAGGATTCGGTCTCGATCGCCGCCCTCAACGGGCCGAACTCCGTGGTGATTTCCGGTGACGAGGATGTCGTACTGGAGATCGCTGCCCGTTTCGCGGAGCAGGGTCGCAAGACCAAGCGCCTGACGGTCTCCCACGCCTTCCACTCGCCTCGCATGGAGCCGATGCTGGCGGAGTTCCGCCGCGTCGCGGAAGGTCTGTCGTACAACGCCCCGCGCATCGCGGTCGTCTCCAACGTGACCGGTGAGCTCGCCACCGCCGAGGAACTGTGCGACCCGGGTTACTGGGTGCGGCATGTCCGTGAGGCCGTGCGCTTCACGGACGGGATGCGGGCGCTGGCCGCGGAGGGTGTGCGCACCCTCATCGAGCTGGGGCCGGACGGTGTGCTGTGCGCGATGGGGCAGGAGTGCCTGCCCGACGACGCCGACGTGCTCGGTGTGCCGCTGCTGCGCGGTGGGCGTGCGGAGGACGGCACACTGACCGCTGCTGTCGCGGCGGCCCATGTGCGGGGCGCCGCGGTGGACTGGGCGGCGTTCTTCGCGGGCCGTGGGGCCGAGCCGGTCGAGCTGCCGACGTACGCCTTCCAGCACGAGCGGTACTGGCTGAAGACCAAGGCGCTGCCGGGGACGGGCGAACTGCCCGGTGGCGTGGCCCTGTTGGACCATCCGCTGCTGGGTGCCGCCGTCACCCTGGCCAGTGACGACCGGCTGCTGATGATGGGCAGGCTGGCCGTCGACATCGAGCCGTGGCTTGCGGACCACGCGGTGCTGGGACCGGTGCTGCTGCCCGGCACGGCATTCGTGGAGCTGGCCCTGCGGGCCGGTGACCAGGTCGGCTGCGACCGGCTGGACGAACTGACCCTCGAGGCGCCGCTGATCGTGCCCGAGCAGGGCGCGGTGGAGCTCCAGCTGGAGGTGGGCGCGGCCGACGCGTCCGGCCGCCGGACGGTGACCCTGCACTCCCGCCCCGCCGCCGCGGACGACCGCCCCTGGACCCGGCACGCGGGCGGCGTGCTGTCCCCCGGGGCGCGGGCGATGGCGCCCGCCGAGTCCGTCGGCCAGGCATGGCCGCCGGCCGGTGCTGCGCCGGTCGAACTGGACGGCTTCTACGAGCGACTGGCCACCCTGGGCCTCGACTACGGCCCGGTGTTCCAGGGACTGCGCGCCGTGTGGCGCGGCGACGGCGAGGTGTTCGCCGAGGTCGCGCTGCCGGAGCAGGCGGCCGGGGACGCCACCCGGTTCGGGCTGCACCCGGCGCTGCTGGACGCCGCCCTGCACGCGCTGGGGCTCGCCGACCTGGTGGCGGAACCCGACCGGGTCCAGCTGCCGTTCGAGTGGCGAGGCGTCTCGCTGCACGCCGCCGGCGCGGCGGCCCTGCGGGTCCGGCTGTCCTCGGCGGGCGCCGACGGCGTCGCGCTGGACATCGCCGACTCCCTGGGCCGGCCCGTGCTGTCCGTCGACCGGCTGGTCCTGCGACCGGTCACCGGGGAGCAGCTGGCCCAAGCCCGCGCCGACCACCACGACGCCCTGTTCCGGGTCGAGTGGACCGCGACGCAGGCCACGGAAGAGCCGTCGGGTGACTACACCGCGGACTGGGTCGAGCTGGGCGCGGAGGAGACCGCCGATCTGGGCGCCCTCGCCGCGGCCGTCGACGCCGGCCGGCCCGCCCCCGCGGCAGTCGTCCACCGGGTCGCCACTGACACCGCGGACGTCGACTCCCTCGCCGACGCCGGCTACTTGGCCGCCCGTGCCGTACTGGACCTGGTCCAGGCATGGCTCTCCGACCACCGGTTCACCGCGTCCCGGCTGGTGCTGGTCACCACCGGCGCGGTCGCCGCGACCGGCGACGGGGACGTGCGTAACCCCGATGCTGCGGCGGTGTGGGGTCTGGTGCGGTCGGCGCAGTCGGAGCACCCCGGCCGACTGGTGCTGCTGGATGCCGACCCGGCGACGCCCGCCGCCCCGCTGCCGGCCACCGCCCTGCGGTCCGCCGAGCCCCAACTCGCCATTCGAGATGGCTACTTGCTGACCCCTCGGCTGGCCAGGGCGCCGCGCGCCGAGGCCGACGCGGGCTTCGTACCCGACCCAGCCGGAACGGTGCTGCTCACCGGCGCCACCGGCGCCCTGGGCGGACTGCTCGCCCGGCACCTGGTCACCCGGCACGGCGTACGACACCTGCTGCTGACCAGCCGCAGTGGCGCACGGGCCGAGGGCGCCGCGGAGCTGGAGGCGGAACTCACCGCCCTGGGTGCCACGGTGACCCTCGCGGCCTGCGACGTGGCCGACCGCGACGCCGTCGCCGCGCTGCTGGCCGACATCTCCGCCGAACACCCGCTGACCGCCGTGGTCCACGCGGCCGGCGTACTCGACGACGGCCTGGTCGACACGCTCACTCCGGAGCGCCTCGACCGGGTGTTCCGGCCCAAGGCGCACGGCGCGGTCCACCTGCACGAACTCACCCGCGACCTCAACCTGTCCGCGTTCGTGCTGTTCTCCTCCGTCTCGGGCGTCGTGGGCAGCGCCGGTCAGGCCAACTACGCCGCCGCCAACGCCTTCCTCGACGCCCTGGCCGGGCACCGCCGCGCCCAGGGACTCCCCGCGACCTCCCTGGCCTGGGGCCTGTGGGACGGCGACACGGGCATGACCGGCGCCCTCGACGAGGGCGACCTGGCCCGCATGCGCCGCGCCGGAATGACCGGACTCACCGCCGAGGAAGGGCTCGCCCTGTTCGACGCGGCCTGTGCCGGGGCCGACGCGGCACCCGTGCCGGTCCGCCTCGACCTGGCCGCCCTGCGGCGCATTGAAGTACCGTCCCCGCTGCTGCGCGGCCTGGTCCGCGGCCCGGCCCGGCGCACGGCGGACACCGCCGGCCCCGACACCGCGGCCGGAGCGTTCGCGGACCGCCTGACCCGGCTGCCCGCGGCCGAACGGGCGCGACTCATCCTCGACCTGGTCCGCACGGAGACCGCCGCCGCGCTCGCCTTCGCCGGACTCGACGAGGTGCCGCCCGCCAAGGCGTTCAAGGAACTCGGCTTCGACTCGCTGACCGCCGTCGAACTCCGCAACCGCCTCAACGCGGCCACCGGACTGCGTCTGCCCGCCACCCTCGTCTTCGACTACCCCACGCCCACCGCCCTGGCGGAGCTCCTCGCCTCCGAACTCCTGGGCAACGAGCCGGAATCGGCCGACCTCACGGGCTCGCGTGGCACTGCCACCCCGACGACCGCTGACGACGAACCGATCGCGATCGTCGGCATGGCCTGCCGCTACCCCGGCGGCGTCACCTCACCGGAAGACCTGTGGCGGCTGGTCGCCACCGGCAGCGACGGCATCAGTGAGTTCCCCGCCGACCGCGGCTGGGACCTGGAGAACCTGTACGACCCCGACCCGGCCCGCGTCGGTACCTCGTACGCCCGCGAAGGCGGCTTCCTCCACCAGGCAGGCGACTTCGACCCCGGCCTGTTCGGCATCAGCCCGCGTGAGGCCCTGGCCATGGACCCGCAGCAGCGCCTGCTGCTGGAAGCCTCCTGGGAGGTCTTCGAGCGGGCGGGGATCGACGCCGGTTCGCTGAAGGGCAGCCCCACCGGTGTGTTCGCCGGCGTCATGTACCACGACTACGGCGCCCGGCTGAACACCGTTCCGGACGAGGTCGAGGGCTTCATCGGCACCGGCACGTCGAGCAGCGTCGTGTCCGGCCGCATCGCCTACACCTTCGGCCTGGAGGGCCCCGCCGTCACGGTCGACACCGCGTGCTCCTCCTCCCTCGTCGCCCTGCACATGGCCGTACAGGCGCTGCGCTCGGGGGAGTGCTCGCTCGCGCTTGCCGGCGGCGTCACGGTGATGTTCACGCCCGGCACCTTCGTGGAGTTCTCCCGTCAGCGCGGCCTGGCACGCGACGGCCGCTGCAAGTCCTTCGCGGACGCGGCGGACGGCACCGGCTGGGGCGAGGGCGTCGGTGTGCTCCTCGTGGAGCGGCTGTCGGACGCCGTGCGCAACGGTCACCGGGTGCTGGGCGTCGTGCGCGGCAGCGCCGTCAACCAGGACGGTGCGTCCAACGGCCTTACGGCGCCGAACGGTCCGTCGCAGCAGCGGGTGATCCGTCAGGCGCTGGCGAACGCGCGGCTCACGACCGCGGATGTGGACGCGGTGGAGGCGCACGGTACGGGTACCCGGCTGGGTGACCCGATCGAGGCACAGGCCCTCCTCGCCACCTACGGCCAGGACCGTGAACTGCCCCTGTGGCTGGGGTCCATCAAGTCGAACATCGGGCACACGCAGGCTGCCGCGGGTGTGGCCGGTGTGATCAAGATGGTGATGGCGATGCGGCACGGCGTGCTGCCGCAGACCCTGCACGTCGATCAGCCCTCGCAGCAGGTCGACTGGTCCGCGGGTGCGGTCGAGCTGCTGACCGTGGCGCGGGAGTGGCCGGAGACCGGGCGCCCGCGGCGTGCCGCCGTGTCCTCCTTCGGCATCAGCGGCACCAACGTCCACACGATCATCGAGCAGGCACCGGACACCGTCCCGGCCGAGGAGTCGGTCCGGACGGTGACCTCGCCGGTGGTCCCGGTTGTGCTCTCGGGCTCGACCGAAGCCGCCCTGCGGGCCCAGGCGGCTCGCCTCCTTGACCACTTGGACCGCCACTCGGAGTTCGAACCCGGCGACGTGGCACTGTCGCTCGCCACTGCGCGCGTGACGCTGGATCACCGGGCTGCCGTCGTCTCGGGGGATCGCGACGAACTCCTCGCTGGGCTGGCAGCGTTGGCCGAGGGTGAGGGTGCGCCGGGGCTCGTGCGTGGGTCGGTCGGTGATGGTGGCCGGGTCGGGTTCCTGTTCACGGGTCAGGGCGCCCAGCGTGTCGGAATGGGCCGCGAACTGTACGCGACGTTCCCGGTGTTCGCGGAGGCGTTCGATGCGGTGTGCTCGCGTTTCGAGCTTGATCGGCCGCTGAAGGACGTTGTCTTCGAGGACGCGGCGGCCCTGGACCAGACCGTTTGCACCCAGGCAGCTCTTTTCGCCCTTGAAGTGGCGTTGTTCAGGCTGTTGGAGTCGTGGGGCGTGACGCCGGATGTCCTGCTGGGGCATTCGATCGGTGAGCTGGCCGCTGCGCATGTGGCGGGGGTCTGGTCGCTGGAGGACGCGTGTGCGCTGGTGGGCGCGCGTGGTCGGCTGATGCAGGCGCTGCCCGAGGGCGGCGCGATGGTGGCCCTGCAGGCGACCGAGGCTGAAGTCGCCGAGGCGCTGACCGGCCGGGACGACGCGGTGTCGATCGCCGCCCTCAACGGGCCCACTTCTGTGGTGATTTCGGGTGACGAACCTCAGGTGCTGGAGATCGCTGCCCGTTTCGCGGAGCAGGGTCGCAAGACCAAGCGCCTGACGGTCTCCCACGCCTTCCACTCGCCTCGCATGGAGCCGATGCTGGCGGAGTTCCGCCGGGTCGCGGAGGGTCTGTCGTACAACGCCCCGCGCATCCCGGTCGTCTCCAACGTGACCGGTCGTCCGGCCACCGCCGCGGAACTGTGCACCCCGGAGTACTGGGTGCGCCACGTCCGCGAGGCGGTCCGCTTCGCGGACGGGATCAAGACGGTCGCCGAGCAAGGCATACGCACCCTGATCGAGCTGGGCCCGGACGGAGTCCTGTCCGCGATGGGTCAGGAGAGCACCGACGCGCTGTACGCACCCGCCCTCCGTACGGGACGTTCCGAGGCGGAGACCCTGACCGCGGTGGTCTCGCAGGCGCACGTGCGTGGAGTCCCGGTCGACTGGGCGGCGTTTTTCGCCGGGCGCGGCGCCAGGGCGGTCGAGCTGCCGACGTACGCCTTCCAGCACCAGCGGTACTGGCTGGCCGGTGGCCGTTTCGCGGGTGGTGCGGAACTCGCCGGTGTGGGCTCTGCAGGCCATCCGTTGCTGAGTGCTTCGGTGGAACTGCCGGACACCGGTGGGGTGTTGTTCACCGGTCGGCTGTCGCTGGACGAGCAGGCCTGGCTGGCTGACCATGCCGTCCTGGGCTCGGTCGTGCTGCCCGGTGCCGCTCTGGTGGACCTGGCCGTGTGGGCGGGGGACCAGGTCGGCTGCGGCCGGGTCGCGGAGCTGTCGTTCGAGAGCGCGTTGGTCGTCCCGGAGCGAGGCGCCGTACAGATCCAGGTGGCCGTCGGGGACGCGGACGAGCAGGGGCGGCGTGCGCTGACCGTGTACTCGCGTCCGGCGGACGCGTCCGAGGGCCGCTCCTGGACCCGGCACGCCGACGGTCTGCTGGCCCCGGAGAGCACGACGCCCGCGGCAGAGGTGTCGGTCTGGCCGCCCGCGGATGCTGAGCCGCTGCCGGTCGACGGCCTGTACGAGGCCCTTGCCGGCCTGGGTCTGGCCTATGGGCCGGTGTTCCAGGGCCTGCGGGCCGCGTGGCGCCGTGGTGCGGAGGTGTTCGCCGAGGTCGCGCTGCCCGAAGACATGGCCGACGAGGCCGGACGGTACGGTCTGCATCCGGCGCTGCTGGACGCGGCGCTGCACACGGTCGGGCTGGCCTCGCCGGCGGAAGAGGCCGGGGCGGCCGTGCTGCCGTTCTCCTGGGCCGGGGTCAGCCTGCACGCGGCAGGCGCCACCGAGCTGCGGGTACGGCTGGCTCCGGTCGGCGCCGACGCCTTCGCGCTGACGGTCACCGACCCCTCGGGCGAGCCGGTCGCCACCGTAGACGCGCTGACCGTACGGCCGGTGAGCGCCGAGCAGTTCGACAGCGCCCGCGCCACCGGCCACGACGGGTCGCTGTTCCGGGTGGAGTGGACGGCCCTGCCCCTGCCGGCGTCGAGTTCCGCGGACGGCGCCTGGGCGGTGCTGGACGACTCCGCCGGCCTGGCACGGCTGCTGGACGGCGAGGGCGCCGCGGTGTCGTCGTACCGGGATCTCGCCGAACTGGCGGCGGTGGACGGGCGACTGCCGGACGTGGTCGTGGCGGCCGTGCCCGACCGCTCGGGCGCGGTTTCCGGGAACACGGAAGCGGGCGGCGACGGCCTGCCCGAGGCGGTGCACGAGACGGCCCGGTGGACGCTGGAGCTGGTGCGGGACTGGCTGTCGCAGGAGCGGTTCGCCGGCTCGCGGCTGGTCCTGGTCACCCGTGGCGCGGTGGCCGTCGACGCGGGCGAGGAAGTGACCGATCCGGCCGCTGCCGCCGCTTGGGGGCTGGTGCGTTCGGCGCAGTCCGAGCATCCGGAGCGGTTCGTCCTGGTCGACCTCGATGCGGCCCCGGCCTCCGGTGCGGCGCCCGCGCTGGCGTCGGTGCTCGCCGCCGATGAGCCGCAGGCCGCGGTGCGGTCCGGCGCCGTACGCGTGCCACGGCTCACCCGCGAGTTCTCCTCGGCCCTGGCCGCGGCCCCGGTGTGGGACGCCGAGGGCACGGTGCTCGTCACCGGAGGCACGGGTGCGCTCGGCGCGCTGGTGGCCCGGCATCTCGTGGCCGAACACGGCGTACGCCACCTGCTGCTGACCAGCCGTCGAGGGCTGGAGGCGCCGGGCGCGGCCGAGCTGCGCGACGAGCTGACCGCCCAAGGCGCGCAGGTGACCGTGGCCGCCTGTGACGTCGCCGACCGGGACGCGCTCGCGCGGACCCTGGCGCAGGTGCCGGCGGAGCACCCGCTGCGCGCGGTGGTGCACACCGCCGGTGTGCTCGACGACGGCGTGCTGGAGGCGCTGACGCCGGAGCGCGTCTCGCGCGTCCTGCGGCCGAAGGCCGACGGCGCGTGGCACCTGCACACGCTGACCCGGCACCTCGACCTCTCGGCGTTCGTGCTGTTCTCGTCCGTCGCCGGTGTGATCGGCGGCCCCGGTCAGGCCAACTACGCCGCCGCGAACGCCTTCCTGGACGCGCTGGCCGCGCACCGTCACGCCGCCGGGCTGCCCGCCCGGTCCCTGGCCTGGGGCCTGTGGGAGCAGGCGGACGGCATGGCCGGCGCGCTCGACGCCGAGGACCTGGACCGGCTGCGGCGCTCCGGGATGACTCCGCTGTCCGCCGCGCAGGGCATGGCCCTGTTCGACGCGGCGGGCGGGGCCGGTGAGCCCGCCCTCGTGCCGCTGCGCCTGGACACCTCCGCGCTCTCCGCGGCACCGGCCGCGGCGGTTCCCGCGCCGTTGCGCGGCCTGGTCCGGCGGCCCGTCAGGAAGCGGGCGGGCGCCGGCGGCGGCGCTCCCTCCCTGAAGGGACGGCTGCTGGCCCAGGCGGAGGCCGACCGCACCCGTACCCTGCTGGAGCTGGTCCGCACCGAGGTCGCGGCCGTACTCGGCCACGCCTCCGGAGAAGAGATCGAGGCCGCGCGGGCCTTCGGCGAGCTGGGCTTCGACTCCCTGACCGCCGTGGAGCTCCGCAACCGTCTGACCGCGGCCACGGAACTCCGCCTCCCCGCGACCCTGATCTTCGACCACCCGACGCCGAACGCGCTCGCCGACCGTCTCCGGGCCGAACTGCTGGGCGAGGACGACGCCACCGACGCCTCGGCGACGACGGTGGCCGCTGCGGACGAGCCGATCGCGATCGTCGGCATGGCCTGCCGCTACCCCGGCGGCGTCATGTCACCGGAAGACCTGTGGCACCTGGTCGCCACAGGCGGCGACGGCATCGGTGGGTTCCCCGCCGACCGCGGCTGGGACCTGGAGAAGCTGTACGACCCCAACCCGGACAACCCCGGTACGTCGTACGTGCGCGACGGCGGCTTCCTCTACGACGCGGCCCAGTTCGACCCCGGATTCTTCGGCGTCGTCCCCAGCGAGGCGTTGGCGATGGACCCGCAGCACCGGCTGCTCCTGGAGACCTCCTGGGAGGCGTTCGAGCGGGCGGGCATCGACCCCGGCACCCTCAAGGGCAGCCGCACCGGTGTCTTCGCCGGAATCATGTACCAGGACTATGCCTCCCAGGTCGGCGATGTCCCCGAAGGCGTCGAGGGCTACCTGGGCTCCGGCAACGCGGGCAGCATCGCCTCCGGGCGCATCGCCTACACCTTCGGGCTGGAAGGCCCGGCCATGACCGTGGACACGGCCTGCTCGTCCTCCCTGGTCGCCCTGCACCTCGCCGCGCAGGCGCTTCGTTCGGGGGAGTGCACGCTCGCACTGGCCGGCGGCGTCTCCGTGATGTCCACGCCGAGCACCTTCGTCGACTTCTCACGCCAGCGCGGCCTCGCCGCCGACGGCCGCATCAAGTCCTTCGCGGACGCGGCGGACGGCACCGGCTGGGGCGAGGGCGCGGGCATGCTGCTGCTGGAGCGGCTGTCCGACGCCGAGCGCAACGGGCACCGGGTCCTGGCGGTGGTGCGGGGCAGCGCCGTCAACCAGGACGGTGCGTCCAACGGGCTTACGGCGCCGAACGGTCCGTCGCAGCAGCGGGTGATCCGGCAGGCGCTGGCCAACGCGCGGCTCACGACGGCCGATGTCGACGCGGTCGAGGCGCACGGCACGGGTACGACGCTGGGCGACCCGATCGAGGCGCAGGCCCTCCTCGCCACCTACGGCCAGGATCGCGAACTGCCGCTGTGGCTGGGGTCCATCAAGTCGAACATCGGGCACACGCAGGCTGCCGCGGGTGTGGCCGGTGTGATCAAGATGGTGATGGCGATGCGGCACGGCGTGCTGCCGCGCACCCTGCACGTGGACGAGCCGTCCCGGCAGGTCGACTGGTCCGCGGGTGCGGTCGAGCTGCTGACCGAGGCGCGGGAGTGGCCGGAGACCGGGCATGCGCGCCGTGCCGGTGTGTCCTCCTTCGGGCTCAGCGGCACCAATGCGCACGTGGTCCTGGAACAGGTTCCGCAGGAGGAGCCCGTCGACGCGCCGGAAGCGGCGACCATCGACTCGCCGGTGGTGCCCTGGGTGCTGTCCGGTCGCACCGAGGAGGCCCTGCGGGCTCAGGCCCAGCGCCTGGCCGAGCAGGTGCGCTCCCGGCCGGAGGAGGCGTTGGCCGACATCGGCCTGTCGCTGGCCACGTCCCGGGCTGTCCTGGAGAGCCGGGCTGCCGTCGTCTCGGGGGACCGCGGCGAACTCCTCGCTGGGCTGGCAGCGTTGGCCGAGGGTGAGCGTGCGCCGGGGCTCGTGCGTGGTTCGGTCGGTGATGGTGGCCGGGTCGGGTTCCTGTTCACGGGTCAGGGCGCCCAGCGTGTCGGGATGGGCCGCGAACTGTACGCGGCGTTCCCGGTGTTCGCGGAGGCGTTCGATGCGGTGTGCTCGCGTTTCGAGCTTGATCGGCCGCTGAAGGACGTGGTCTTCGAGGACGCGACCGCGCTGGATCAGACCGTCTACACTCAGGCGGCTCTCTTCGCCCTGGAAGTCGCTCTCTTCCGGCTGGTGGAGTCGTGGGGTCTGGCCCCGGATGTCGTACTGGGCCACTCCATCGGCGAGTTGGCCGCCGCGCATGTGGCGGGCGTCTGGTCGCTGGAGGACGCCTGTGCTCTGGTCGCCGCTCGTGGTCGCCTGATGCAGGCGCTGCCCGCCGGTGGCGCCATGGTGGCCGTCCAGGCGAGCGAGGCTGAAGTCGCGGAAGCGCTGACCGGCCGGGACGACGCGGTGTCGATCGCCGCCCTCAACGGGCCCACGTCTGTGGTGATTTCCGGTGACGAGAACGTCGTACTAGAGGTGGCCGAGCGCATCGCTCAGCAGGGCCGCAAGACCAAGCGCCTGACGGTCTCCCACGCCTTCCACTCGCCCCGCATGGAGCCGATGCTCGCGGAGTTCCGTCAGATCGCCGACAAGCTCACCTACAACGCGCCGCGCATCCCTGTCGTGTCGAACCTGACCGGCGAGCTGGCCACGGCCGAGGAACTGTGCAGCCCGGACTACTGGGTACGGCACGTCCGCGAGGCGGTCCGCTTCGCGGACGGGATCAAGACGGCCGCCGGGCAGGGCGTACGTACGTTCATCGAGCTGGGCCCGGACGGTGTCCTCTCCGCGATGGGCCAGGACAGCACGGACGACGCGCTCTTCGTGCCGGTCCTCCGCGGCGACCGTCCCGAAGCGCAGACCGTGACCACGGCCATCGCCCAGGCGCACGTGCGCGGAGTCTCCGTCGACTGGTCGGCGTTCTTCGCGGGGCGCGGTGCCAGGACGGTCGACCTGCCGACCTACGCCTTCCAACGCGAGCGTTTCTGGCTGGGCGGTGGCCGGTCCGTGGCGGACGTGGAACTCGCTGGTCTGGGCGCGGCGGACCATCCGCTGCTGGGTGCGGCGGTGGAACTTCCCGACACCGGTGGGGTGTTGTTCACCGGCCGGCTGTCGCTGGAGACGCATCCGTGGCTCGCGGACCACGCCGTGATGGGCTCGGTGCTGCTGCCGGGCACGGCGTTCGTCGAGCTGGCCGTGCGGGCGGCCGACACCTGCGGTTGTGACGAGGTCGGGGAACTGACCCTCGAGGCGCCACTGATCCTGCCGGAGCGGGGCGGCGTGCGGTTCCAGCTGCTGGTGAGCGGGCCGGGCGAGGACGGGCGGCGCGAGTTCAGCGTGCACGCGCGACCGGAGCGGGCGACGGACGAGCAGGAGTGGACCCGGCACGCGACCGGTGTGCTGGTCTCCGCCGGCGGCGGCACGGTCCCGCCGGCCGAGCTGTCCGTGTGGCCTCCGGCGGGGGCGACTCCGCTGGCGGTCGACGGGTTCTACGACCGTGCCGCGCGCGCCGGATTCGGGTACGGGCCGGCGTTCCAGGGGCTGCGGGCCGCCTGGCGGCTCGGCGACCAGCTGTTCGCGGAGATCGAGCCGGTGGACGGCGGCGCGGCCGGTACGGAGGCGTTCGCGCTGCATCCGGCGCTGCTGGACGCCACGCTGCACACGCTGGGGCTGGCCGCGGACGGCGATGCCGACGCGCGGCTGCCGTACGCCTGGTCCGGGGTCCGGCTGCACTCCGCCGGGGCCTCTGCCCTGCGGGTGCGGCTGTCGGTCGCGGAGAACGACGTGGTGACGCTGGACGTCGCCGACCGCACCGGACTTCCGGTGGCGAGCGTGGCGTCGCTGGCGCTGCGTCCGGTGACCGAAGCACAGCTCAGGGCGGCCCGCGGCGGCCACCGGGACGCGCTGTTCCGGCTCGGCTGGGCCGTGGCCCCCGTGAGCACGGCACGGCCGGCCGCGTGCGCCGTGGCGGGCCCGGACAGCCTGGGGCTGGCCGACGGACTGCGGGCGGGCGGCGTCGCCGTGTCCGCCCACCCGGCGGGCCTGCAGGACGCCCTCGGGGAGTCGGTCGAGCTGGTGTTCTTCGACGGCTCGGGCGCGGGGGACCGGCAGCGGCCGGACACCCCGGGCGCGGTCGCCGCGGCCACCGGCGCTGCCCTGGACGTCGTACAGCGCTGGCTGGCCGACGAGCGGACGACCGGCGCACGGCTGGTGCTGGTGACCCGGGGCGCGGTGAGCACGGGCGCGCGGGGTGAGCAGGCGCCGGATCCGGTGCAGGCAGCGGTCTGGGGGCTGGTGCGCTCGGCGCAGTCCGAGCATCCGGACCGGTTCGTGCTGATCGACATCGATGAAGACGACTCTTCCCGGCGGCAGTTGGCGGCCTGTGCCGTCAGCGGTGAGCCGCAGCTCGCGGTGCGTGCCGGCACGGCGTACGTGCCGCGCCTGGAGCGCATGACCGGTGTCGAGCCGGGCGGGCGGGGCTGGGACTCTGCCGGAACGGTGCTGGTCACCGGCGGGACCGGGGCGCTCGGTGCGCTGGTGGCCCGGCATCTGGTGGCCGAACACGGCGTCCGCAGCCTGCTGTTGACCAGTCGGCGGGGAGAGGCCGCGCCCGGTGCGGCGGAGCTGGTGGCCGAACTCGCCGCGGCCGGTGCGTCGGTGCGGGTGGCCGCGGTGGACGCCGCGGACCGGGACGCACTGGCGGGCCTGCTCGCGGAGGTTCCCGCCGAGCGTCCGCTGACCGCCGTGGTGCACACCGCGGGCGTGCTGGACGACGGAGTGGTGTCCGCGCTGACGCCGGAGCGGCTGGCCGCGGTGCTGCGGCCCAAGGTGGCCGGGGCGTGGTGGCTGCACGAGCTGACCCGTGACCTGAACCTGTCGGCGTTCGTGCTGTTCTCCTCCTCCGCCGGGGTCTTCGGCGGTGCGGGACAGGCCGCGTACGCCGCCGCCAACTCCTTCCTGGACGCGCTCGCCCGCCACCGGCGCCAGCAGGGCCTGGCCGCCACCTCGCTGGCGTGGGGGCTGTGGGAGCAGGGCGACAGCGGCATGGCCGGCGGTCTGGACGAGGCGGACCTCGCGCGGATCCGGCGGCTGGGCATGTCCCCGCTGTCCTCGGCGGAGGGCCTGGCCCTGTTCGACCTTGCGCACGCCGCCGACGAGCCCGTGCCCGTACCGGCCCGGCTGGACCTGGCCGGTCTGCGCAACCAGGCCGCCCGGGGCGGCGCCGTACCCGCCCTGCTGCGGGGCCTGCTGCCCGCGCCGGCCCGGCCGGCCGCGCAGGACGGTCCGGCGGCGGCGAGCGGAGTCGCCGAGCAGCTGGCCGGGCTGTCGGAGAGCGACCAGGAGCGCACCGTGCTCCAGTGGGTGCGCAAGGAGACCGAGGCCGTCCTCGGTCAGCGCGCCACCGGCGTCTTCGACCCCGAGCGCGGATTCATGGAGTCCGGCTTCGACTCGTTGACCGCGGTCGAGCTGCGCACCCGGCTCGCCTCGCGCACCGGTCTTCAGCTGCCCGCCACGCTGCTCTTCGACTATCCGGCACCGCTCGAACTGGCCCGCCACCTGCGGTCCCAGCTCGCGCCGGCCCCGGTCGACGCACCGTCGGTCGACGCGGAACTCGACCGGATCGAAGCGGCCCTCGTCGCTCTCGCCGACGACCAGGACGAGCGGGCCCGGGTCGCCCTGCGCCTGGAGAGCCTGCTTTCCAAGCTGGGCGGCGGCCACGTCGGGCCCGTACCGGCGGCCGGTGCCGCCGACGTGGCAGACCGGCTCGAATCGGCGACCGACGACGAACTCTTCGACTTCTTGGACAAGGACCTCGGCCTGTCATGAGTCACCAGGTGAACGAAAACCCACGCCTTCCGCATGACATGAGGAGCCAAGGTCAAGTGGACAATGAGCAGAAGCTTCGGGACTACCTCAAGCGAGCCGTCGCCGAGCTGACCGAGACGCGGCAGCGCCTGCGCGAGGCCGAGTCCCGCGAGCCGGAGCTCATCGCGATCGTGGGAATGAGCTGCCGGTTCCCCGGCGGCGTGAACTCCCCGGACGACCTGTGGCGGCTGGTCGCCGCCGGCACCGACGCGGTCTCCGGCTTCCCGGACGACCGCGGCTGGGACCTGGACGGGCTGTTCGACCCCGACCCGGACAACCCGGGCACCTCCTACGTCCGTGAGGGCGGCTTCCTGCACGACGCCGCCCGCTTCGACGCCGCGTTCTTCGGCATCTCGCCGCGCGAGGCGGTGGCCATGGACCCGCAGCAGCGGCTGCTGCTGGAAAGCTCCTGGGAGGCGTTCGAACACGCCGGCATCGACCCGAGGTCTGCGCGCGGCAGCCGCACCGGGGTCTTCGCCGGCGTGATGTACCACGACTACCTCGCCCGACTGCACGACATCCCCGAAGAGTTCGAGGGCTACCTCAGCCAGGGCAGCGCGGGCAGCATCGCCTCCGGCCGGGTCGCCTACACGCTCGGCCTGGAAGGACCGGCCGTCACCGTCGACACCGCCTGCTCCTCGTCCCTGGTGACCCTGCACCTGGCCGCCCAGGCGCTGCGCGAGGGCGAGTGCTCCCTCGCCCTGGCCGGCGGCGTCACCGTGATGTCCTCGCCCAGCACCTTCCTGGAGTTCTCCCGGCAGCGCGGACTCGCGCCCGACGGGCGGTGCAAGCCGTTCGCCGCAGCGGCCGACGGCACCGGCTGGGGCGAAGGCGTCGGCATGCTCCTGCTGGAGCGGCTCTCCGACGCCCGGCGCAACGGCCACCCCGTGCTCGCCGTGGTGCGCGGCAGCGCGGTCAACCAGGACGGCGCCAGCAGCCGGCTCACCGCCCCCAACGGGCCCGCCCAGCAGCGGGTCATCCAGCAGGCGCTGAGCAGCGCCGGGCTGACCCCGGCCGACGTGGACGCCGTCGAGGCGCACGGCACGGGTACGACGCTGGGCGACCCGATCGAGGCGCAGGCCCTGCTCGCCACCTACGGCAGGCAGCGGCGGGACGGACAGCCGCTGCGGCTGGGTTCGGTGAAGTCGAACATCGGCCACACCCAGGCCGCCGCCGGTGTCGCCGGCGTCATCAAGATGGTGCAGGCCATGCGGCACGGCGTGCTGCCCCGCACCCTGCACGTGGACGAGCCCACCCCCCAGGTGGACTGGACGGCCGGCGCCGTGGAACTCCTCACAGAGACCACGCCCTGGCCCCGCACCGGCGCCCCGCGCCGCGCCGCGGTGTCCTCCTTCGGCGTCAGCGGCACCAACGCCCACGTGATCCTTGAGCAGCCGGAGCCCGCCGCGCAGGACGCCCCCGAAGGCGCTCCCGAGGCCGCCCCCGTGGTCGACGCGGACGGCGCGCTGCCCTGGATCCTGTCCGCCCGCACCCCGGCCGCCCTCTCCGAGCAGGCCGCCCGGCTCGCGGCACACCTGCGGGACCACCCCGTCCTGCGCCCGGCCGACGTCGCCCACTCCCTCGCCACCGGCCGCGCCCTGTTCGAGCACCGCGCGGTCGCCGTCGGCACCGACCGCGAACGGCTGCTCGCCGGGCTCGACAGCCTCGCCGCGGGCACCGAGTCGGCCGGCGTGGTGCGCGGCGCGGCCACCGGCGGCGCCGAGGACATCGTCTTCGTCTTCCCCGGGCAGGGCTCCCAGTGGGCCGGCATGGCCGTCGAACTGCTCGACACCTCCGAGGTGTTCGCGGCCCGCATGCGCGAGTGCGCCGCCGCCCTGGAGCCCTGCACCGACTGGTCGCTGCTGGACGTCGTACGCGGCACGCCCGGCGCACCGTCCCTGGACCGGGTCGACGTCGTCCAGCCGGTGCTGTTCGCCGTGATGGTGTCCCTGGCCGCCCTCTGGGAGGCCCACGGGGTCAAGCCCACCGCGGTGGTCGGACACTCCCAGGGCGAGATCGCCGCCGCCGCGGTGGCCGGCGCGCTCAGCCTGGAGGACGCCGCCCGGGTGGTCGCCCTGCGCAGCCAGGCCCTGACCGAGCTGTCCGGCAAGGGCGGCATGGTCTCCGTGGCGCTCCCCGTCGCCGAACTGGAACAGCGGCTCACCCGCTGGGCGGACAGGCTGTCCGTCGCCGCGGTCAACGGCCCCGCCTCCGTCGTCGTCTCCGGCGACCCACAGGCGCTGGACGAACTGCTCGCCGAGTGCGCGGACCAGGAGATCCGGGCCCGCCGCGTCGCCGTCGACTACGCCTCCCACTCCGCCCACGTCGAGGCCATCGAGGAGCGGGTGCTCGCGGCACTCGCCCCGATCGCGCCGCGCACCGCCCAGGTGACGTTCTGCTCCACGGTGACCGGCGAGCCCGTCGACACCGCCGGGCTCGACGCCGCGTACTGGTACCGGAACCTGCGCCGCACGGTCCGCTTCGAGGACGCGGTCCGCACTCTGACGCAGCGCGGCCGTGCCGTGTTCATCGAGGTGAGCCCGCACCCGGTGCTGACCATGGGCATGCAGGAAGTGCTCTCCGGCATCGACGGCGCGGCCTTCGCCCTGGGCACCCTGCGCCGCGGCGAGGGCGGCCTCGAACGCTTCCTCGTCTCCCTCGCCGAGGCCCACACCCAGGGCGCCGGCGTCGACTGGCGGCCGGTGTTCGCCGGCCGCGACCCGCGGCAAGTGGAGCTGCCCACCTACGCCTTCCAGCGCGAGCACTACTGGCTCCAGGGCTCGGGCCGGCCGGGCGACACCGCCGGTCTCGGCCTCGGCTCGGCCGACCACCCGCTGCTGGGCGCGGCGGTCACCCTCGCCGACGGCAACGGCTTCCTGCTGACCGGACGGCTGTCGCTGTCCACCCACCCCTGGCTCGCCGACCACGCGGTCGCGGGCACCGTCCTGCTCCCCGGCACCGCCTTCGTGGAACTCGCGGTCAACGCGGGCGACCAGGTCGGCTGCGGCCGGGTGGCCGAACTGACCCTGCACGCCCCGCTCGTGCTCGCCGAATCCGCCCCGGTCGACCTCCAGTTGCTGGTCGGCGCGCCCGACGAGGACGGGTACCGCCGGCTGAGCGTGCACGCCCGCCCGGCGGGCGCCGCCGCCGACGAGCCGTGGACCCTGCACGCGGACGGCGTCCTCGCCGAGACCGCCGCACCGGTCCCGGACGGCCCGGCCGCCTGGCCCCCGGCGGGCGCGCGGCCGGTACCCCTCGACGACCTGTACCCGCGCCTGGCCGAGGCCGGCCTGGAGTACGGCCCGCTGTTCCAGGGCCTGCGCGGCCTCTGGCGGGACGGCGACTTGCTGGCCGCCGAAGTCGCCCTGCCCGAGGGCACCGAGGCCGACGCCGAGCGCTACGGGCTGCACCCCGCACTCCTGGACGCCGCCCTGCACGCCATCGGCGCCGCCGGCCTCCTGGAGGACCAGGCCGACTCCACCGGAGTACGGCTGCCGTTCTCCTGGACGGGCGTGAGCCTGTACGCCGGCGGGGCCTCCGCCCTGCGGGTACGGCTGTCCCGGCTCGGCGCGGACACGGTGTCGCTCGTGGTCACCGACGTCACCGGCGCGCCCGTCGCCGCGGTCGACGCGCTGACGCTGCGCCCGGTCGCACCGGAGGCACTGGGCGCCGCCCACGACCCGCTGCGCGGCTCGATGTTCCGCGTGGAGTGGACGCCGGCCACGACCGCCGAGCCCAAGCCCGCGTCGTACGCGGTGCTCGGCGACCGCTTCGGACTGACGGACGAACTGGGCGTCCCCGCAAGGACGTTCGACACCCTGGACGGTACGACCACCGCCACCGACACCACCCCGGACGTGCTCCTGGCGCCGGTGCCGGACTGCGGCACGGCTGCCGAAGCCGTCCACCGGGCCGCACAGTGGGCCCTCGCGCTGCTGCACTCCTGGACCGAGGACGAGCGCACGGCGGAGTCCCGGCTGGTCTTCGTGACCCGCGGCGCGGTGCACGCCGCGACCGGCGACACCGTGTCCGATCCGGCGGCAGCCGCCGTCTGGGGCCTGGTGCGCTCCGCGCAGACCGAGCACCCGGACCGGTTCGTCCTGCTGGACCTCGACGAGCACACCCCGTCGCCCGGCGCCGTCCCCGCCGCGATCGCCACCGGCGAGCCGCAGCTCGCGGTCCGCGCGGGCACCGCCCTCGCGGCCCGTCTCACCCGCGCCACCGCACCGACCGACCCCGCTGCCCTCCCGGTCCTCCCCGCCGACGGCACCGTGCTCGTCACCGGCGGCACCGGCGCGCTCGGCAAGCTGGTGGCCCGGCACCTGGTGGCCGAACACGGCGTACGCGGCCTGCTGCTGACGAGCCGACGCGGCGAGAGCGCGCCGGGTGCGGCGGAACTGGTCGCCGAACTGACCGAGCTGGGCGCGTCCGTGCGCATCGCCGCCGTGGACGTGGCCGACCGGGACGCGCTGGCCGAAGTACTGGCCCAGATACCGGCCGAGCGCCCGCTGACCGGCGTGGTGCACACCGCGGGCGTCCTCGACGACGGTGTCCTGTCCTCCCTCACCCCCGAGCGGCTCACCGCCGTACTGCGTCCCAAGACGGACGGGGCCTGGCACCTGCACGAGCTGACCCGCGACCTGGACCTGTCGGCGTTCGTGCTGTACTCCTCCGCCGCGGGCCTGCTGGGCGGAGCCGGCCAGGCGGGCTACGCCGCCGCGAACGCCGCCCTGGACGCGCTCGCCGAGCACCGCCGGGCGGCCGGACTGCCCGCCCAGTCGCTGGCCTGGGGTCTGTGGGACGAGGGCGGCTCCGACATGGCCGGCCACCTCGACGACGCCGACCTCGCCCGCCTCCGGCGCCGGGGCATGGCCCCGCTCACCGCCGCCGAGGGCATGGCCCTGTTCGACCTCGCCGGTGCGTGGGGCGACACCGTCCTCGCGCCGATGCACCTGGACCCGGCCCGCCTGCCCGCCACCGAGGAACCGCCGCACCTTCTGCGCGCACTGCTGCGCCGCCCGGCCCGCCGCACCGCGGCCCGCGCCGCCCAGCCGGACGGCACCCTGCCCGAGGCGGTCCGGCGGCTGGCCGGACTGTCCCCTGCCGAACGCGCCCGCGCCGTGGAGGACCTGGTCCACACCCATGTGGCGGCGGTCCTCGGCCATGTCTCCGCAGCGACGATCGACCCCGACCATGCGTTCAAGGACCTCGGGTTCGACTCGCTGACCGCGGTGGAACTCCGCAACCGGCTCAGCACCGCCACCGGACTGCGGCTGCCTCCGACACTCGCCTTCGACCACCCCAGCCCGCGCAGCCTGGCCCGGCACCTCGACGCCGAACTCCTCGGCGCCACCGAGGAGTCCACCGCGCCGGTGGCCGTCACGGGCACCGACGAGCCGATCGCCATCGTGGCCATGGCCTGCCGCTACCCCGGCGGCGTACGGTCCCCGGAGGACCTGTGGCGGCTCGTCGCGACCGGCGCGGAAGGCATCGGCGCGTTCCCCGCCGACCGCGGCTGGGACCTGGAGCGGCTGCTGCGCGACGCCGACCCCGACAAGCCCGGCACCTCCTCCACCTCCGAGGGCGGATTCCTCTACGACGCCGGTGACTTCGACCCCGCGCTGTTCGGCATCTCGCCGCGCGAGGCCGGCATCATGGACCCGCAGCAGCGGCTCCTCCTGGAGACCTCCTGGGAGGCCTTCGAACGCGCCGGCATCGACACGGCCACCCTGAAGGGCAGCCGTACCGGCGTCTTCGCCGGCGTCATGTACCAGGGGTACGACACCCAGATCGCCGCCGCAGTCGACGGCGACGAGGGCTATCTCGGCACCGGCAACTCGATCAGCGCCGCCTCCGGCCGGGTCTCCTACACCTTCGGGCTCGAAGGCCCCGCGGTGACCGTCGACACGGCCTGCTCCTCCTCGCTGGTCGCCCTGCACCTGGCCGCCCAGGCGCTGCGCCAGGGCGAGTGCGAACTCGCGCTGGCCGGCGGTGTCACCGTGATGGCCACCCCCGTCACCTTCGTGGAGTTCTCCCGCCAGCGCGGCCTGGCCCTCGACGGACGCGTCAAGGCTTTCGCGGACGCCGCCGACGGCACCGGCCTCGCCGAGGGCGTGGGCCTGCTGCTCCTGGAGCGGCTCTCGGACGCCCGCCGCAACGGCCACCGCGTGCTCGCCGTCGTCAAGGGCAGCGCCGTCAACCAGGACGGCGCGTCCAACGGGCTGACCGCGCCCAACGGCCCCGCGCAGCAGCGCGTCATCCGGCAGGCGCTGAGCAGCGCCCGACTGACCGCGGCCGACGTGGACGCCGTCGAGGCGCACGGCACCGGCACCACCCTCGGCGACCCGATCGAGGCGCAGGCCCTGCTCGCGACGTACGGCCAGGACCGGCCGGAGGACCGGCCGTTGTGGCTCGGATCCGTCAAGTCGAACATCGGGCACACCCAGGCCGCCGCCGGCGCCGCCGGTGTCATCAAGATGGTCATGGCGATGCGGCACGGCGTGCTGCCGCCCACCCTGCACGTCGATCAGCCCTCGCAGCAGGTCGACTGGTCCGTGGGTGCGGTCGAGCTGCTGACCGAGGCCCGCGACTGGCCGGTGCTCGACCGGCCGCGCCGAGCGGGCGTCTCCTCCTTCGGTATCAGCGGCACCAACGCCCACCTGGTCCTGGAACAGGCCCGCGACGACCCCGCCCCCGCAACCGACACCACCGAAGTGGCGGACGGCCCGGCGGTGGCGCTGCCGTGGCTGCTCTCGGCCCGGACCGAGACGGCGCTCGGCGCCCAGGCGCAGAAGCTGCACGCCCATCTGCGGGCGCACCCCGACTCCCGCCCCGCCGACGTCGGCCTGTCCCTGGCCGTGACCCGCACGGCCCTGGAGCACCGCGCGGCGATCGTCGCCGACGACCGTGACGAGCTGCTCGCCGGGCTCGCCGCGCTGGCCGCCGGACGCACCGCGCCCGGCCTGCAGCGGGCCGTGGCCGGAGGTCGCGCCCGGGTGGGCTTCCTGTTCACCGGACAGGGCGCCCAGCGAGTCGAAACCGGTCGCGAACTGTCCGCCGCCTTCCCGGCGTTCGCGCAGGCCCTCGACGCCGTGTGTGAGCGTTTCGAGGGGCGGCTGGACCGCCCGCTGAAGGAGGTCATGTTCGAGGACGCGACCGCCCTCGACCAGACCCAGTACACCCAGGCGGCCCTGTTCGCGCTGGAAGTCGCCCTCTACCGGTTGCTGGAGTCCTGGGGCGTCACCCCGCACTGGCTGGCGGGCCACTCCATCGGTGAGCTGTCGGCCGCCCACGTGGCGGGCGTGCTGTCCCTGGACGACGCCTGCGCGCTGGTCGCCGCGCGTGGTCGCCTGATGCAGGCGCTGCCCGCCGGCGGTGCGATGGTGGCCGTCCAGGCGACGGAGGCCGAGGTCGCCGAGGCGCTGACCGGCCGGGACGACGCGGTGTCGATCGCCGCCGTCAACGGGCCCACGTCCGTGGTGATTTCGGGTGATGAGGACGTCGTACTGGAGATCGCCGAGCGGTTTGCCCAGCAGGGCCGCAAGACCAAGCGCCTGACGGTCTCCCACGCCTTCCACTCCCCGCGCATGGAACCGATGCTGGCCGAGTTCCGCGAGGTCGCGGCGGGCCTGACGTTCCATCCGCCGCGGATCGGGCTGATGTCCGACGTGACGGGGGAGCCCGCCACGGCCGAGGACCTGTGCTCGCCCGACTACTGGGTGCGCCAGGTGCGGGAGCCGGTCCGGTTCGCCGACGCGGTCCGCGCCCTGGCCGGGCAGGGCGTCACCACCCTGATCGAGCTGGGCCCCGACGGCGTGCTGTCCGCCATGGCCCAGGAGACGCTCGACGAGGACGCCCCCGCCGACCACCCCGAGACGGCGTGCCTGCCCGTCCTGCGGGAAGGCCGCCCGGAGGCGCACACCCTGGTCGCCGCGCTGTCCGGCGCGCACACCCGGGGCGTGCCCGTGGACTGGGCGCGCTTCTTCGCGGGCCGCGACGCACGGCCGGTGGAACTGCCCACCTACGCCTTCCAGCACGAGCGGCACTGGCCGCAGGCCCCCGCGGCCTCCGCCCCGGAGCCCGCCGCGGACCCGGCGGACGCCGCGTTCTGGGACGCCGTCGAGCGCACCGACGTGACGGCGGTGGCCGACGCCCTCGAGGTCGGCGAGGACCAGCGGACCTCGCTCGGCGAGGTGCTGCCCGCCCTGTCCTCCTGGCGGCAGCGGCACCGTACGCGCGCCACGGCGGACTCCTGGCGCTACCGCGTCACCTGGCGGCCCACCGCCGAACCCGCCGCCCCGCCGCTCACCGGCCGCTGGCTGGCGATCGTCCCCGAAGGCGCGCCCGCGCAGTGGACCACCGCCGCCATGGACGCCCTGCGCGCCCACGGCGCTCACGTGGACCTCGTCGAGGCGGGCCAGGGCGGCCGTACCGAACTGGCGGAACGGCTGGCCGGACACGGCGAACCGGTCGACGGCGTGCTCTCGCTGCTCGCCGCCGACGACGAGCACGGTGCGCTGCGCACCGTCGAACTCATCCAGGCGCTGGGCGACGCCGGCCTGCCGGCACCTCTGTGGTGCCTGACGAGCGGCGCGGTCTCCGTGGACCGCTCCGACCGCCCCGGGCACCCGGAGCAGGCCCGGATCTGGGGCCTGGGCCGCGTCGCGGCGCTGGAGCACCCGGACCGCTGGGGCGGCCTCGTCGACCTCCCCGAAGACCTGGACGAGCGGTCCGCCGCCCGTCTCGCCGGCCTGCTCGCGGGCACCGGCGACGAGCGCGAACTGGCCGTACGGGCCTCGGGCGTGCTCGTTCGACGCCTGGTCCGCGAGCCCCGTGCGGCTCGGCCCGCGACGGCGCCGCGCCTGTCCGGCACCGTCCTGGTCACCGGCGGCACCGGCGCGCTGGGCGCCCAGGTCGCCCGCTGGCTGGCCCGCAACGGCGCCGAACACCTCCTCCTCACCGGTCGCCGTGGCCCGGCCGCCGAGAACGCGGCCGAACTCCACGCCGAACTGACCGCGCTCGGCGCCGACGTGACGATCTCGGCCTGCGACGTCGCCGACCCCGACGCACTCGCCGCGGTGCTCGCGGACATCCCGGCCGACCGGCCGCTCACCGCCGTGGTGCACACGGCCGGCGTCCTCGACGACGGCGTCCTCGACGGGTTCACGCCCGACCGGTTCACCGCCGTCCTGCGCGCCAAGGCCGACGGCGCCCGGAACCTGCACGACCTGACCCGCGAAGCGGACCTGTCGGCGTTCGTGCTGTTCTCCTCGCTCGCCGGCGTCGTCGGCAGCGCCGGCCAGGCCAACTACGCAGCCGCCAATGCCCACTTGGACGCCCTCGCCGAGCAGCGCCGGGCCGACGGCCTGCCCGCCGTGTCCATCGCCTGGGGCGCCTGGGCGGACGCCGGCATGGCCGACTCCGAGGACACCGCGCAGCGCCTCGTCCGCGGTGGCGTGACCCCCATGGAAGCCGAGGCCGCGCTCGCCGCCCTGGCCCGCTGCTGGCAGCAGGACACGGCTCAGAGCGTCGTCGCCGACATCGACTGGGAACGGTTCACCGCCCACCTGGCCCACCCCCGGCAGCACACGCTCCTGGCCGACCTCCCCGAGGCCCGCCAGGGCGGCACGACGCCGGCCGGGACCCGGGCCGCGGGCGCCGACGACCTCGTACGGCGGCTGTCGGCCCTGCCCGCCGACGAACGGCCGCGCCTCGTACAGGAACTGGTCCTCGACCAGGTGAAGGCCGTGCTCGGACACCGGGTCCAGGGCGCCGTACCGGCCCGTACCGCCTTCAAGGAGCTGGGCTTCGACTCGCTGAGCGCGCTCGAACTGCGCAATGCGCTGACCGGCGCCACCGGCCTGACCCTGCCCGCGACCCTCGTCTTCGACCACCCCACCCCACGCGAACTGGCCGCCCACCTCACCGGCGAACTCCTCGGCAGCGCGCAGCCGGAGGAGACCGGGCCGGGCAGCGCCGTACCGCACGACGAGCCGCTCGCCATCGTGGCGATGAGCTGCCGTTTCCCCGGCGGCGCCAACTCGCCGGAGCAGCTGTGGCGGCTGCTGCGCGACGGCGTCGACACGATGGGTGAGTTCCCCGCCGACCGCGGCTGGGACCTGGAGAAGCTGTACGACCCGGACCCCGACCAGCCCGGGACCTCGTACGTCCGCGAGGGCGGATTCCTCGCGGAAGCGGCCGACTTCGACGCCGGGTTCTTCGGCATCAGCCCGCGCGAGGCCCTGGCCATGGACCCGCAGCAGCGGCTCCTGCTGGAGACCTCCTGGGAGGCCTTCGAACGGGCGGGCATCGACCCCGGCGCCCTCCACGGCAGCCGGACCGGTGTCTACGTCGGAACCAACGGCCAGGACTACGCGTCCCTGCTGCTGAACTCGGCTGAAGACCTTGCCGGATACCTCGCCACCGGCAACTCCGCCAGCGTGGTGTCCGGACGGCTCGCCTACACCTTCGGTCTGGAAGGCCCCACCGTCACTGTCGACACCGCCTGCTCCTCCTCGCTGGTCGCCCTGCACCTGGCGGCCCAGGCCCTGCGCTCGGGCGAGTGCACCCTGGCCCTGGCCGGCGGCGTCTCCGTGATGACCACCCCCGGGGCCTTCACCGAGTTCTCCCGCCAGCGCGGCCTGGCCCGCGACGGCCGCGTGAAGGCCTTCGCCGCCGCGGCCGACGGCACCGGCTGGGGCGAGGGCGTGGGCATGCTGCTCGTGGAGCGGCTGTCGGACGCCCGCCGCAACGGGCATCCCGTGTTGGCGGTCCTGCGGGGCAGTGCCGTCAACCAGGACGGTGCGTCCAACGGCCTTACGGCGCCGAACGGTCCGTCGCAGCAGCGGGTGATCCGGCAGGCGCTGGCCAACGCGCAGCTCACCGTGGCGGATGTCGATGCCGTGGAGGCCCACGGCACGGGTACGACGCTGGGTGACCCGATCGAGGCGCAGGCCCTGCTGGCTACTTATGGCCAGGAGCGGCCCGAAGACCGCCCGTTGTGGCTCGGCTCCGTCAAGTCGAACATCGGGCACACGCAGGCGGCTGCCGGTGTGGCCGGTGTCATCAAGATGGTGCTGGCGATGCGGCACGGTGAACTGCCGCGCACCCTGCATGTCGACGAGCCGTCCCCGCACGTCGACTGGTCGTCGGGCGCGGTGTCGCTGCTGACGGAGAACCTGCCGTGGCCCCGGGCCGAGCGGCCCCGCCGCGCCGGTGTCTCCTCCTTCGGCATGAGCGGCACCAACGCCCACGTCATCCTGGAGCAGGCCCCCACGGACCCCGAACCTGTGGCGTCGGGCACCGAAGTCCGGGCCGACGGCACGGTCCTGCCGTGGCCACTGTCGGCCAAGACCCCCGACGCACTGCGCGAGCAGGCCGCCCGGCTGCGCGCCCACCTGGACGCCGACCCGGAGGCCGACCTCGCCGACCTCGGGTACGCCCTGGCCACCTCCCGCGCCGCGTTCGCGCACCGGGCGGTGCTGCTGGCCGCCGACCGGGACGGCTTCCGCCGGGCCCTGACCGCGCTGGCCCAGGGCGACGGCGACCCCGCCGTCGTCGAGGGCACCGTCGCCACCGAGGGCCGGACCGTGTTCGTGTTCCCCGGCCAGGGCTCCCAGTGGACCGGTATGGCGACCGAACTCCTCGACGCCTCACCGGTGTTCGCCGAGCGGTTCGCCGACTGCGCCCGCGCCATCGAGGCGTACGTGGACTGGTCGCCGTACGACGTGCTGCGCGGCGCACCCGGCGCGCCCGAGCTGGAGCGGGTGGACGTCGTTCAGCCGCTGCTGTTCGCCGTCATGGTCTCGCTGGCCGAGCTGTGGCGGGCCCACGGGGTACGCCCCGCCGCGGTCGTCGGCCACTCCCAGGGCGAGATCGCCGCCGCCTGTGTCGCGGGCGCCCTGTCCCTGGACGACGCGGCCCGGGTGGTCACGCTGCGCAGCAAGGCGCTCGGCGCGCTCGCCGGCCGCGGAGGCATGGTCTCCGTGTCGCTGCCGCTGGAGGACCTGACCGCACGCCTGGAGCCGTTCGGCGGCCGGCTGTCGGTCGCGGCGGTCAACGGCCCCGGCTCGATCGTCGTCTCCGGCGAACCGGACGCGCTGGACCGGCTGATGGCCGACTGCGCGGCCGAGGAGATCCGCGCCCGCCGGATCCCCGTGGACTACGCCTCCCACTCCGCCCAGGTCGAGGCCATCCGCGAGGAACTCCTCGCCGAACTGGCCCCGATCAGCCCGCGCTCCGGCGAGGTGCCCTTCCTGTCGACGGTCACCGGCGACTGGCTGGACACCGAACGGCTCGACGCCGAGTACTGGTACACCAACCTGCGGCAGCCGGTGCGCCTCGACGAGGCCACCCGGCGGCTCGTGGAAGCGGACATCACCCTGTTCGTCGAGGCCAGCCCGCATCCCGTGCTGACCGTCGGGCTCCAGGACAGCTTCGACGCGCTCGGCTGCGACGCCCGCGCGGTCGGCTCCCTGCGCCGCGACGAGGGCGGTCTCGACCGCTTCCTGCGGTCGCTGGCCGAGGCCCAGGTGCAGGGCGCCACCCCGGACTGGGACGCGGTGTTCGCGGCCCGGCCCGGCCGGCGCGTCGACCTGCCGACCTACCCGTTCCGGCGCCGGCGCTACTGGCCGCAGGCCGCCCCCGCCACCCCGGGTGACGTGGCCGGACTCGGCCTCGGCGCCACCGGCCACCCGCTGCTGGGCGCCGCCCTCGAACTGCCCGACTCCGACGGGCTCGTGTTCACCGGCCGGCTCTCCCTCCAGACCCACCCCTGGCTGGGCGACCACCTCGTGCTCGGCTCCGCGCTGCTGCCCGGCACGGCGTTCGTCGAACTGGCGCTGCGCGCCGGCCGCCAGGCGGGCTGCGAACTGGTGGAGGAACTCACCCTGGAGGCGCCGCTGGTGGTGCCCGAGCAGGGCGCGGTCGTGCTGCGGCTGACCGTGACCGCCGCGGACGAGGCCGGACGCCGCACCCTGACACTGCACTCCCGGCCCGACGGAGCCGACCCCGACACCCCGTGGACCCGGCACGCCGAAGGCAGCTTGCTCACCGCTGCCGGGCCCCGGCCTGACACCGTGGGTGGCGTCTGGCCGCCCGCCGGGGCCGAGCCGGTGGCCATCGACGGCTTCCACGAGCGACTGGGCGACACCGGCGTGGTCTACGGTCCCGCCTTCCAGGGCCTGCGCGCCGTCTGGCGCGGCACCCCCGCGGACACCGCCGACCCGGACGCCCGCGCGGACATCCACGCCGAGGTCGAACTGCCCGACGGCATCGGGTCCGACGGCTTCACCCTGCACCCCGTCCTGCTCGACGCCGCCCTCCAGGCAGCCGCCGCCGACGCGCTCGCCGGCGCCACCGAGGGCGAGCTGCGGGCGACCCGTCCGTTCTCGTGGCGCGGCATCCGCGTGCACACGCCGGGCATCACCGGCCCGCTGCGGGTCACCCTCGGCACGGCCGGCCCTGACAGCCTGTCGGTGCGCGTGACGGACGCCGACGGAACCCCGGTGGCCGACGTCGACGCGGTGGTCTCCCGGCCCGTCTCGCTGACCCAGCTCCCGGGCGCCGCGACCGGCGACGCGCTCTTCCGGCTCGACTGGAAGGCACTGCCCGCGCGCACCGAAACCGGCACGGCCCCGCACGCCCCGGCGCTTGCCCTGCTCGGCGAGGCGGACGACGCGGCCCTGACCGAAGCCCTCCGCACGGCCGGAACGGCTCTCGCGACCCACCCGGACCTGGCCGCCCTCACTGCGGCGGCCGAGACCGGCACCCCGGTCCCGCCGGTCGTCGTCGCCACGGTCCCGGCCCACCCGGCCGGCATCACCGACCCGGCCGAAGCGGCCCGTACGACCACCCGCCGGGCCCTGGAACTGCTCCAGGCCTGGCTGGCCGACCCCCGCCTCGCCGACTCCCGGCTGGTGCTGCTGACCCGCTCGGCCGTCTCCACCGAGCCGGGCGACGACGTGCCCGGCCTGGCGGGCGCACCGGTGTGGGGCCTGGCGCGCTCGGCGCAGTCGGAGAACCCCGACCGGTTCCTGCTGATCGACACCGACGGCCACCCGGACTCCCACCGGGCCCTCCCGCGCGCCCTCGCGACCGCCCTCGACCCGGCCCAGGACGAGACCCAACTCGCCCTGCGCGCGGGCAGGACGCTCGTGCCCAGGCTGACCCGGGCGAACACCGCCGAAGCCGGAACCCCGGCCGAGGCCGCCGTACCCACGGCGCTCGACCCGGACGGCACCGTCCTGATCACCGGCGCCACCGGGGGCCTCGGGAAGCTGCTCGCCCGCCACCTGGTGACCGAGCACAAGGTCCGCCACCTGGTCCTGGCGAGCCGCCGCGGCCCGGCCGGCGACGGCATGCCCGAACTGAGCGCCGAACTCGGCGAACTCGGCGCCCAGGTCACCCTGGCCGCCTGCGACTTCGCCGACCGCGACGCACTCGGACGCCTGCTCACCGGCATCCCCGCCGCCCACCCGCTCACCGCCGTGATCCACACGGCCGGCGTCACCGAGGACGGCGTACTCGACGCGCTGACCCCGGACGGGCTGGAGCGGGTGCTGCGCCCGAAGGTCGACGCGGTGCTCAACCTGCACGAGGCGACCCGCGACCTGGACCTGGCCGCGTTCGTCCTCTACTCCTCCTTCTCCGGCACCCTCGGCAGCCCCGGCATGGCCAACTACGCCGCCGCCAACGCCTTCCTGGACGCCTTCGCCCGGCACCGCGCGGCCCGAGGGCTGCCCGCCACCTCACTGGCCTGGGGCCTGTGGGCGCAGAGCGACGGCATGGGCGGACGCCTGGACGACGTCGACCGCACCCGCATGGCACGCGGCGGAGTCGCCCCGATGCCCGCCGAGTTCGGCCTCGCCCTCTTCGACGCCGCCCTTCAGCGGACCGAAGCGGTCCTGGTGCCGGCCCGCCTCGAACCCGGCACCCTGCGCCGCCAGGCCGAGGCCGCCGGAGCCCCGGTCCCCTCGGTCCTGCGCGACCTGGTCCGCGGCCCCGCCCGGCCGCTGCCCGAGCAGACCCCGGCCGGCACCGGCACCCTCCGCGAACGCCTGGAGGCAACCCCGGAGAAGGAGCGCGAACGCCTGGTCCTGGACGTCGTACGGGCCCATGTCGCAACCGTCCTCGGCCACAGCGGACCGGAGGCGGTCGGCCCCGGCCAGACGTTCAAGGAGTCCGGCTTCGACTCCCTGACCGCCGTCGAACTGCGCAACCGCCTGAACGCCGCCACCGGCAGGCGGCTGCCCGCCACCCTGGTGTTCGACTTCCCGACCCCGGCCGCCCTGGCCCGCCACCTGCTCACGGAACTCGCCCCCGCGCCCGCGGCACCGGCCGTCCCCCTGCTGGAGGACATCGGAAAGCTGGAGTCCGCCCTGTCCGCCCTCACGCCCGACGCACTCGCCGGGAAGGACCTGGACGCCGCCGCCCTGGACAGCATCACTGAACGACTGCAGTCCCTGGTCTCCACCTGGCGCGACACCCGTGCCGAGGCGCTGGGCGACACCGCCCCGCACGAACTCGACGACTCGGCCACGGACGACGACATCTTCGACTACATCGACAAGAAGTTCGGAAAAGGGTGACCGCGCAACCGGACTCCCCGTCCTCCCACGTGCCCGCCGTTTTCCCCGCAAGTCTGAATGGATGCAACTCCCATGGCGAATGAAGACAAGCTTCGCGCATACCTCCGCCGAGTGACCGCCGAACTCGACGAGGCGCACGACCGGCTGCGGGAGGTCACCGACAAGGAGCAGGAGCCCATCGCGATCGTCGCGATGAGCTGCCGCTACCCCGGCGGAGTCGGCTCCCCCGAGGAGCTGTGGCGGCTCGTCGCATCCGGCACCGACGCCATCGCGCCCCTGCCCGCCGACCGCGGCTGGGACCTGGGGCACCTGTACGACCCGGACCCCGACGCCATGGGCCGGTCCTACGTCCGCGGCGGCGGATTCCTGCGCGAGGCCGCCGAGTTCGACGCCGGATTCTTCGGCATCTCCCCGCGCGAGGCCCTGGCCATGGACCCGCAGCAGCGCCTGCTGCTGGAGACCTCCTGGGAGGCCGTCGAACGCGCCGGCATCGACCCCGCCTCCCTCAAGGGCAGCAAGACCGCCGTCTTCGCGGGCATCAGCGGCCAGGACTACGCGGCCCTGTTCGGCACCGCCCCCGGCGAGGCCGAAGGCTACGTCGGCACCGGAACCTCGGGCAGCGTCCTCTCCGGCCGTGTCGCCTACACCCTGGGCCTGGAGGGCCCGGCGGTCACCATCGACACCGCCTGCTCCTCCTCCCTCGTCGCCCTGCACCTCGCCGCCCACGCCCTGCGCAAGGGCGACTGCACCCTCGCCCTCGCGGGCGGCGTCACGGTCATGGCGACCCCCGGCGCCCTCGTCGAGTTCTCCCGCCAGCGCGGCGTCGCCGCCGACGGCCGTTCCAAGGCGTTCTCGGCGGACGCGGACGGCATGGGCATGGCCGAGGGCGTGGGCATGCTGCTGCTGGAGCGGCTGTCGGACGCGCGGCGCAACGGACACAAGGTGCTGGCCGTCGTGCGCGGCAGCGCCGTCAACCAGGACGGTGCGTCCAACGGCCTCACGGCGCCGAACGGTCCGTCGCAGCAGCGGGTGATCCGTCAGGCGCTGGCGAACGCGCGGCTGACGGCGGCGGACGTGGACGCGGTCGAGGCGCACGGCACCGGTACCCGGCTGGGCGACCCGATCGAGGCGCAGGCCCTCCTGGCCACCTACGGCCAGGACCGTGAACTGCCCCTGTGGCTGGGGTCCATCAAGTCGAACATCGGGCACACGCAGGCCGCGGCGGGCGTGGCCGGTGTGATCAAGATGGTGATGGCGATGCGGCACGGCGTGCTGCCGCAGACGCTGCACGCGGGTGAGCGCACCGTGCAGGTCGACTGGTCCGAGGGAGCGGTCGACCTGCTGACCGAGGCACGGGACTGGCCGCGCCTCGACCGCCCGCGTCGCGCCGGTGTCTCCTCCTTCGGCATCAGCGGCACCAACGCCCACGTGGTGCTGGAGGAAGAACCGCAGGACGAACCGGCCGATGAGCCGGAGACCGTGACGGTCGACTCGCCGACGGTGCCACTGCTGCTGTCCGGCCGAACCGAGAGCGCCCTGCGTGGCCAGGCCGCCCGCCTGCACTCCCGTCTCCTGGACACGCCGGACCTGCGACTCGTCGACACTGGCCTCTCCCTGGCCACTTCCAGGTCGGCACTGGAACACCGGGCCGCCGTGGTCTCCGGGGACCGGGACGACATCCTGTCCGGGCTGGAGGCTCTGGCCGAGGGGCGGCAGGCGCCTGGTCTGTCGCAGAGCGTGGCCTCGGAGGACGGCCGGGTCGGGTTCCTCTTCACCGGGCAGGGCGCGCAGCGTGTCGGGATGGGGCGCGAACTGTACGCGGCGTTCCCGGTGTTCGCGGAGGCGTTCGATGCGGTGTGCTCGCGCTTCGAGTTCGATCGGCCGCTGAAGGACGTTGTCTTCGAGGGCGCGGCGGCGCTGGATCAGACGGTTTACACGCAGGCTGGTCTGTTTGCCCTTGAGGTCGCTCTCTTCAGGCTCCTTGAGTCGTGGGGTGTCACACCGGATGTCCTGCTGGGGCATTCGATCGGTGAGCTGGCCGCTGCGCATGTGGCGGGGGTCTGGTCGCTGGAGGACGCGTGTGCGCTGGTGGGCGCGCGTGGTCGGCTGATGCAGGCGCTGCCCGAGGGCGGCGCGATGGTGGCCGTCCAGGCGACCGAGGCCGAGGTCACCGAGGCACTGTCCGGTGTGGACACGGTGTCGATCGCCGCCCTCAACGGGCCCACGTCCGTGGTGATTTCCGGCGACGAGGATGCCGTACTGGAGATCGCGGAGCGCTTCGCTCAGCAGGGTCGCAAGACCAAGCGCCTGACGGTCTCCCACGCCTTCCACTCCCCGCGCATGGAGCCGATGCTGGCCGAGTTCCGCCGCGTCGCGGAAGGTCTGTCGTACAACGCCCCGCGCATCCCGGTCGTTTCGAACGTGACCGGTCGCCCGGCCACCGCCGAGGAACTGTGCACCCCGGACTACTGGGTACGCCACGTCCGCGAGGCGGTCCGTTTCGCGGACGGGATCAAGACGGTCGCCGAGCAGGGCGTACGTACGTTCATCGAGCTGGGCCCGGACGGTGTCCTCTCCGCGATGGGCCAGGACAGCGTCGACGCAGCCCTGTTCGTGCCCGCCCTGCGCGGCGACCGTCCCGAGACCCAGGCCCTGACCACCGCAGTCGCCCGAGTCCACGTCGAGGGAATCTCCGTCGACTGGGCGGCGTTCTTCGCGGGCCGCGGGGCCGAGCCGGTCGACCTGCCGACCTACGCCTTCCAGCGCGAGCGCTACTGGCCCGAGATCGCCGAGGGTGCCGGTTTTGCCGACCCGGTGGACGCCGCGTTCTGGGAGGCCGTCGAGCGCGCGGACGTGGCCGCGTTCGCCGACACGCTGGAGGTCGGCGAGGAGGAGCGGTCCTCGCTGGGCGCCGTCCTGCCGATGCTGGCCTCGTGGCGCAAGCGGCACCGCATGCAGTCGGCGGTGGACTCGTGGCGCTACCGGATCGTCTGGAAGCCGGTGGCACAGGCCGCGGATGCCGGACGGTCGCTCACGGGCCGTTGGGTCGTGCTGCTGCCGCAGGACCGGCGGGCCGAGGCCGTCGCGGTTCTCGGCGCGCTCGACGCGGCCGGTGCCGTAACGGTCCCGGTCGAGGTCGACACGGCCGACTGCACCGTGGCCTCGCTGCTGCCGCGGCTGCGGGACGCGGTCGCCGACTCGGCGCCGGTCGCCGGTGTGCTGTCCTTCCTCGCGCTGGACGAGACCCCGCTCCGCGAGCACCCCGAGGTCACCTCCGGACTCGCCGCCACGCTCGAACTGGTGCGGGCCCTCGGCGAGGCTGGCATCACGGCACCGCTGTGGTGCCTGACCCGGGGCGCGGTCTCGGTCGGCCGGTCCGACCGGCCGGCGAGCCCGGCACAGGCACAGACCTGGGGCCTCGGCCGCGCGGTGGCCCTGGAACACTCCGAGCGGTGGGGCGGACTGCTCGACCTGCCCGAAACCCTGGACGACCGCTCGCTGGCCCGCGTGCTGCGCGTGCTGGCCGGGGACGGGACCGAGGACCAGATCGCGGTGCGCGCCTCCGGAGTCTTCGTACGACGACTCGCCCGCGCCCCGCGCTCAGAGTCGCCGGTCGCTCCCTGGCGCCCGCGCGGCACGGTCCTGGTCACCGGCGGCACCGGCGCGCTGGGCGCCGAAGCCGCCCGCTGGCTCGCCCGCAACGGTGCCGAGCACCTGATCCTCACCAGCCGCCGGGGCCTGGCAGCCGCCGGAGCGGAGGAACTGCACCGGGAACTGGCCGAGTTGGGCCCCAAGGTCACCGTTGCCGCCTGTGACGTGGCCGACCGGGACGCACTGGCCAGGCTGCTCGCCGACATACCCGCCGAGACACCGCTCAGCGCGGTGCTGCACGCGGCGGGCGCAGGCCAGTTCACGCCCGTCGCAGACACCGACCCGGCCGAACTCGCCGCGGTCCTGCGCGCCAAGGTCGCCGGCGCCCGCCACCTGGACGAACTGCTCGGCGACACCCCGCTGGACGCCTTCGTCCTCTACTCCTCCATCTCCGCCGTCTGGGGCAGCGGCGGCCAGGGCGCCTACGCAGCCGCCAACGCCTACCTCGATGCCCTCGCCGAACAGCGCCGCGACCGCGGCCTGACCGCCACCTCCGTGGGCTGGGGCCCGTGGAGCGGCGGCGGCATGGCCGACGGCGAGGCCGAAGGCCATCTGCGCCGCCGCGGCCTGAGCCCGCTCACCCCCGAACTGGGCGTCGCCGCGCTGCGGCAGGCCGTCGAGCACGACGACGTGGCCGTCGCCGTCGCCGACGTCGACTGGGACCGCTTCGTCGCCGGCTTCACCGCCGTACGCCCCAGCCCGCTCCTCGGCGACCTGCCCGAGGTCCGCAGCGCCCTGGTCACCGAGGTGGCCGACGACGACGCCGGCTCGGACCTGACGCACCGCCTCGCCGCACTCTCCGAGGCCGAGCAGCAGCGCCTGCTCCTGGACCTGGTGCGCACCGAGACCGCCGCGGTCCTGGGCCACACCTCCCAGGACGCGGTGGAAGCAAGCCGCGCCTTCCGGGAACTCGGCTTCGACTCGCTGACCGCGGTGGAACTCCGCAACCGGCTCAACACCCACACCGGGCTGACCCTCCCGGCCACCCTCGTCTTCGACCACCCCACGCCCGCCGACCTCGCCGGACACCTCCGCGAGGAACTGGTCGGCGGCGCGGACCAGGCGCACGCCGCGCTCCCCGCGAGCGCCGCGCACACCGACGAGCCGATCGCGATCGTCGGCATGGCCTGCCGCTACCCGGGCGGTGTCTCGTCCCCGGAGGAGCTGTGGCGGCTGGTGGCCGCCGGCGCCGACGGCATCGGGGAGTTCCCCACCGACCGCGGCTGGGACCTGGACGGGATCTACCACCCCGACCCCGAGCACCCCGGTACCTCGTACACCCGCGAAGGCGGATTCCTCTACGACGCCGGCTACTTCGACGCCGGAATGTTCGGCATCTCGCCGCGCGAGGCCCTCACGATGGACCCGCAGCAGCGACTCCTCCTGGAGACCTCCTGGGAGGCGGTGGAGCGGGCCGGCATCGACCCGACCGCGCTCAAGGGCCACCCCTGTGGCGTGTTCGTCGGCTCCGGTTACCAGGGCTACGGCCTCGGCGGCGGCCAGGGCGACGACTCGGCCGAGTACTCCCTCACCGACATCTCCACCAGCGTCGCCTCCGGCCGTATCTCCTACGCCCTCGGCCTCGAAGGCCCGGCCGTCACCGTCGACACCGCCTGCTCCTCCTCCCTCGTCGCCCTGCACCTCGCCGCGCAGGCGCTGCGCTCGGGGGAGTGCACGCTCGCGCTGGCCGGCGGTGTCGCCGTGATGCCGACCGCCAGCACGTTCGTCGAGTTCTCCCGCCAGCGCGGCCTCGCGGCCGACGGCCGCTGCAAGTCCTTCGCGGACGGGGCGGACGGCACCGGCTGGGGCGAGGGCGCGGGCATGCTGCTGCTGGAGCGGCTGTCCGACGCCGAGCGCAACGGGCATCGGGTCCTGGCGGTGGTGCGGGGCAGCGCCGTCAACCAGGACGGTGCGTCCAACGGGCTTACGGCGCCGAACGGTCCGTCGCAGCAGCGGGTGATCCGGCAGGCGCTGGCCAACGCGCGGCTCACGACGGCCGATGTCGACGCGGTCGAGGCGCACGGCACGGGTACGACGCTGGGCGACCCGATCGAGGCGCAGGCCCTCCTCGCCACCTACGGCCAGGGCCGGCCCGAGGACCGGCCGCTGTGGCTGGGGTCCATCAAGTCGAACATCGGGCACACCCAGGCCGCCGCCGGTGTCGCCGGCATCATCAAGATGGTGATGGCGATGCGGCACGGCGTGCTGCCGCAGACCCTGCACGTCGACCAGCCCTCGCAGCAGGTCGACTGGTCCGCGGGTGCGGTCGAGCTGCTGACCGAAGCTCGGGAATGGCCGGAGACCGGGCGCCCGCGGCGTGCCGCCGTGTCCTCCTTCGGCATCAGCGGCACCAACGCCCACACCATCATCGAGCAGGCCCCCGACACCCCGACGACCACGCCGGAAACACCCGTCGTGGCATCGCCGGTGGTGCCCTGGGTCCTGTCCGGCCGCACCGAAGCCGCACTGCGCGGCCAGGCACGGCGACTGAAGGACTGGCTGGAAGCACACCCCGAGTCCTCCCTCGCCGACGTGGGCCACGCACTGGCCGACTCGCGGGCGGCACTTGAGGACCGCGCCGGGCTCGTGGCCGGAGACCGGGACGAACTCCTCGCCGGGTTGGCCGCGTTGGCCGAGGGCGAGCGCATGCCGGGGCTCGTGCGTGGGTCGGTCGTCGACGGCGGCCGAGTCGGGTTCCTGTTCACGGGACAGGGTGCCCAGCGTGTCGGGATGGGCCGTGAGCTGTATGCCGCGTTCCCGGTGTTCGCGGAGGCGTTCGACGCGATCTGCGCACGGTTCGACGGGGAGTTGGACCGGCCGCTGAAGGACGTCGTGTTCGAGGACGCGGCGGCCCTGGACCAGACGGTTTACACGCAGGCCGGTCTGTTCGCCCTTGAGGTCGCTCTTTTCCGGCTCGTGGAGTCGTGGGGTGTGACGCCGGATGTCCTGCTGGGGCATTCGATCGGTGAGTTGGCCGCCGCGCATGTGGCGGGGGTGTGGTCGCTGGAGGACGCGTGTGCGCTGGTGGGCGCGCGTGGTCGGCTGATGCAGGCGCTGCCCGAGGGCGGCGCGATGGTGGCCCTGCAGGCGACCGAGGCTGAAGTCGCCGAGGCGCTGACCGACCGGGACGACGCGGTGTCGATCGCCGCCCTCAACGGGCCCATGTCTGTGGTGATTTCGGGTGACGAACCCCAGGTACTGGAGATCGCTGCCGGTTTCGCGGAGCAGGGGCGCAAGACCAAGCGCCTGACGGTCTCCCACGCCTTCCACTCGCCCCGCATGGAGCCGATGCTGGCGGAGTTCCGCCGGGTCGCGGAGGGTCTGTCGTACAACGCCCCGCGCATCCCGGTCGTCTCCAACGTGACCGGTCGTCCGGCCACCGCCGAGGAACTGTGCACCCCGGACTACTGGGTACGCCATGTCCGCGAGGCGGTCCGCTTCGCGGACGGGATCAAGACGGCCGCCGAGCAGGGCGTACGTACGTTCATCGAGCTGGGCCCGGACGCCGTCCTCTCCGCGATGGGCCAGGACAGCACGGACAACGCGCTCTTCACCCCCTCCCTCCGCGCCGACCGCCCCGAAGCGCAGACCGTGACCACGGCTGTCACCCAGGCGCACGTCCGCGGAGTCACCGTCGACTGGTCGGCGTTCTTCGCGGGCTGGGGCACGCGCCCGGTGGAGTTGCCGACGTATGCCTTCCAGCGGGAGCTGTACTGGACGGTGTCGGAGCCGGTCGGGGCCACTGACCGGGTCGATCCGGTGGACCAGGCGTTCTGGGACGCCGTGGAGCGGGCCGATGTCGCCGGCGTCGCCGAGACCTTGCAGGTCGGTGCGGCCGAGCGGGACTCGCTGAGCGCGGTGCTGCCGGTGCTGTCCGCTTGGCGCCAGCGGCACCGCACGGAGTCGGTCGTCGACTCGTGGCGTTACCGGGTCACCTGGAAGCCGGTGCCGGAGGCCGGCGCCGCCGTGCCGACCGGGACCTGGCTCCTGGTCGTGCCCGAGGAGCGGCGCGGCGACGAGTGGGTCGAGGCCCTCCTGCCCGTCATGGACGGGCGCGGGGCGCGGACCGTCGTCCTGACCGTCGGCGCGGATGACGCCGACCGCGCGGGGCTGGCGGCCCGGCTGTCCGAACTGTCCGCGGCCGAGGGGCCCGTCAGCGGGGTGCTGTCGTTCCTCGCGCTGGACGAGACCGCCCGCCCGCAGCACCCCGGGGTGACCGCGGGCCTGTGGTCCACCCTGGAACTCGTACGGGCCCTCGGGGACGCGGAGGTCACGGCACCGCTGTGGTGTCTGACGCGGGGCGCGGTGTCGGTGGGCCGGTCCGACCGGCTGGCGAGTGCCGCCCAGGCGCAGGCCTGGGGCCTCGGCCGGGTCGTGGGGCTGGAGCACCCCGACCGGTGGGGCGGTCTGGTCGACGTACCGGAGACGGCCGACGAGCAGGCGCTGCGGCGGCTGCTCGGGGTGCTGGCCGACAGTGGCGACGAGGACCAGGTGGCGGTGCGCGCCTCGGGCGTGTTCGTACGCCGGCTCGCCCACGCTCCTCGTCGTACGGCGGACGGGTCGCCGTGGCGTCCGCGCGGCACCGTGCTGGTGACCGGCGGTACGGGTGCGCTGGGCGCCGAGGTCGCCCGCTGGCTCGCCCGCAACGGTGCCGAGCACCTGATCCTCACCAGCCGTCGGGGCCTCGAGGCTCCTGGCGCCGAGGAACTGCGCCAGGAGCTGACCGCACTCGGTACCGAAGTGACCGTGGCGGCCTGTGATGTCGCGGACCGGGAGGCGCTGGCGGACCTGCTGGCGGCCCTGCCCACAGAGCGGCCGGTGCGGGCGGTGGTGCACGCCGCCGGCGTCGGCCAGTACACCCCGCTCGCCGCCATGGACGGCGACGAGTTCGCGCGCGTGGTGACCGGCAAGGTCGCCGGCGCCCGTAACCTGCACGAGCTGCTCCACGACACGCCGCTGGACGCGTTCGTCCTGTTCTCCTCCGTCTCCGGTATCTGGGGCAGCGGCGGCCAGGGCGCCTACGCTGCGGCCAACGCCTACCTGGACGCCCTGGCCCAGCAGCGCCGCGACGCCGGCCAGGCCGCGACCGCGCTCGCCTGGGGCCCCTGGGCCGAGGTCGGCCTCGCGGCGGCGGACGCCAGCGGTGAGGCGCAGTTGCGCCGTGGCGGTCTGCTGCCGCTGGCCCCGGCGTCGGCCATCGCCGCCCTCCAGCAGGCCATGGACGGTGACGACACCGCGCTGACCATCGCCGACGTGGTGTGGGAGCAGTTCCTGCCCGGCTTCGCCGTCGCCCGGCCCCGGCCGCTCATCGGTGACCTGCCGGCCGTCCGCAAGGTGCTGGACGAGGAACGCCCCAACGACACCGACCTCGCGGACTCCGCGCTCGCCCGCCGGCTGCGCGGCCTGTCCGAGGCGGAGCGCGGGCGGGCGCTTCTGGAGCTGGTCCGTTCCGAGGTGGCGGCCGTGCTGGGCCACGCCTCGTCGGACGCCGTGGCCGCCGAACGCCCGTTCAAGGAGCTGGGCTTCGACTCGCTGACCGCCGTCGAGTTCCGCAACCAGCTGAACTCCGCGACGGGCCTCACCCTGCCCTCGACGCTCGTGTACGACTTCCCGACCGCGGCCGTCCTGGCCGAGCATCTGGGCCGCGAACTGCGGGGCGTGGGCGCGGAGTCCGGGGCCGGCGCGCCCGTCGTCGCCGTCGGAGCCGCCGACGAGCCGATCGCGATCGTCGGCATGGCCTGCCGCTACCCCGGCGGCGTCTCCTCGCCGGAGGAGCTGTGGCGCCTGGTCGCCGAAGGCGTCGACGGCATCGGGGAGTTCCCCACCGACCGCGGCTGGGACCTGGAGAAGCTGTACGACCCGGACCCGGACCGGCCCGGGACCTCGTACGTCCGCGAAGGCGGCTTCCTCTACCGGGCGGGTGACTTCGACCCCGGCCTGTTCGGGATCAGCCCGCGCGAGGCGCTGGCCATGGACCCGCAGCAGCGGCTCCTGCTGGAGGCCTCCTGGGAGGTCTTCGAGCACGCCGGCATCAACCCGGCCACCCTGCGCGGCAGCAGGACCGGCGTGTTCGCCGGCTGCGGCTACCAGGGGTACGGCGCCGGATTCGACACCGCGGCGGAGAGCGTCGAGGGCTACGCCATGACCGGCGCCTCGGCCAGCGTGGTGTCCGGCCGCGTGGCGTACACCTTCGGTCTGGAGGGCCCGGCCGTCACCGTCGACACCGCGTGCTCCTCCTCGCTGGTCGCCCTGCACCTGGCCGTGCAGGCGCTGCGCTCGGGTGAGTGCACGCTCGCGCTGGCCGGCGGCGTCACGGTGATGCCGACCGCGGGCACCTTCGTCCAGTTCTCCCGGCAGCGCGGCCTCGCCGCCGACGGCCGCTGCAAGTCCTTCGCGGATGCGGCGGACGGCACCGGCTGGGGCGAAGGCGCCGGTGTCCTGCTGGTGGAACGGCTGTCGGACGCCCGGCGCAACGGGCACCGGGTCCTGGCGATCGTGCGCGGCAGCGCGGTCAACCAGGACGGCGCCTCGAACGGCCTCACGGCGCCGAACGGTCCGTCGCAGCAGCGGGTGATCCGTCAGGCCCTCGCCAACGCTCAGCTCACGACCGCCGATGTCGACGCCGTCGAGGCGCACGGCACGGGTACGACGCTGGGTGACCCGATCGAGGCGCAGGCGCTGCTCGCCACCTACGGCCAGGACCGGCCCGAGGAACGGCCGCTGTGGCTCGGCTCGGTGAAGTCCAACATCGGCCACGCGCAGGCGGCTGCCGGTGTCGCCGGTGTCATCAAGATGGTCATGGCCATCCGGCACGGCGTGCTCCCGCAGACCCTGCACGTGGACGAGCCCTCCCACCAGGTGGACTGGTCCGCAGGCGCCGTGGAACTGCTGACCGAGGCACAGCCCTGGCCGGCCCTCGACCGTCCGCGCCGCGCGGGCGTCTCCTCCTTCGGTATCAGCGGCACCAACGCGCACGTCGTCCTGGAACAGGCACCGCAGACGGAGGCCGCCGAGGAACCGGAAGCGGTCACCGTGGGTTCGCCGGCGATCCCCTGGATCCTGTCCGGCAAGACCGCCAAGGCCCTGCGCGCCCAGGCCGCACGCCTGCACGCGTACTTGCTGGACCGTCCGGAGCTGAAGCCGCTCGACGTGGCGCTGTCTCTGGCCACCTCCCGCATGGCCCTCGAACACCGGGCCGCAGCGGTCGCCTCGGACCGCGACGAACTCCTTGCGTCTCTGAACTCGCTTGCTCAGGACGTTAGTTCGGCGGCCCTGTTCGAGGGTGCCGCTGTGGAGGACGGGCGCGTCGGGTTCCTGTTCACGGGGCAGGGCGCGCAGCGTGTCGGGATGGGCCGCGAACTGTACGCCGCGTTCCCGGTGTTCGCTGAGGCCTTCGACGCGGTGTGCGCGCGGTTCGACGCGGAGCTGGACCGGCCGCTGAAGGACGTCGTCTTCGAGGACGCGAGCGCGCTGGACCAGACCGTCTACACCCAGGCGGCCCTCTTCGCCCTGGAGATATCCCTCTTCAGGCTCCTTGAGTCGTGGGGTGTGACGCCGGACGTTCTGCTGGGTCACTCGATCGGTGAGCTGGCTGCCGCGCATGTGGCGGGCGTCTGGTCGCTGGAGGACGCATGTGTGCTGGTCGCGGCGCGTGGCCGGCTGATGCAGGCGCTGCCCGAGGGCGGCGCGATGATGGCGGTCCAGGCCACCGAGGCCGAAGTCGCCGAGGCGCTGACCGGTGTGGCCACGGTCTCGATTGCTGCCCTCAACGGGCCCACGTCCGTGGTGATTTCGGGCGACGAAGACCAGGTGCTGGAGCTGGCTGCCCGTTTCGCCGAGCAGGGTCGAAAGACCAAGCAGCTGACGGTCTCCCACGCCTTCCACTCGCCCCGCATGGAGCCGATGCTGGCGGAGTTCCGCCGGGTCGCGGAGGGGCTGTCGTACAACGCCCCGCGTATTGCGGTCGTCTCGAACGTGACCGGTCGTCCGGCCACCGCCGAGGAACTGTGTTCCCCGGACTACTGGGTGCGCCACGTCCGCGAGGCGGTCCGCTTCGCGGACGGGGTCAAGGTGCTCGCCGAGCAGGGCGTACGCACCCTCATCGAGCTCGGTCCGGACGGCGTCCTGTCCGCGATGGGCCAGGACAGCATCGACGGGCTCTTCATCCCCTCCCTCCGTGCCGACCGACCCGAGTCGCACACGCTCACCTCGGCCCTCGCGCAGGCGCATGTCGAGGGTGTCGCGGTGGACTGGGCCGCGTTCTTCGCGGGCCGAGGGGCCGGGACGGTCGAGCTGCCGACGTACGCCTTCCAGCACCAGCGGTACTGGCTGGAAGTCGGTGTCTCCGCGAGCAATGTCGAGCTGGCGGGCATGAGCGCCGCGGACCATCCGCTGCTGGGTGCGGCGGTGGAGACCCCCAATACCGGTGGGCTGTTGTTCACCGGCCGGCTGTCGCTGGACACGCATCCCTGGCTGGCGGACCACTCCGTCCTGGGCTCGGTGCTGCTGCCCGGCACCGCCTTCGTGGAGCTGGCCATCCGGGCCGGGGACCAGGTCGACTGCGGTCAACTGGAGGAACTGACTCTGGAGGCGCCGCTGCTGTTGCCCGAACGCGGCGCGGTGCAGGTGCAGTTGGCGGTCGGCGGGCCGGACGGCTCCGGCGCCCGGGCGCTGAGCATCCACTCCCGTACGGCGGGCCAGGCCTGGACGCGGCACGCGAGCGGACGGCTGGCTCCGGCCGGGCCGGTACCGCCGGCCGAGTCGGGGACCTGGCCGCCGGCGGACGCGGCTGCGGTGGCGATCGAGGGGCTGTACGACGCGTTCGGCGCCGCGGGACTGGAGTACGGGCCCGCGTTCCAGGGCGTGCGCGCGGTGTGGACGCGGCCCGGTGAGGTGTACGCCGAGGTCGCGCTGGACGAGGCGGTCGCGGATGCGGCCGGCGAGTTCGGGCTGCACCCGGCGCTGCTGGACGCGGCACTGCACGCGGTCGGCCTCGGTGATCTGGTCGAGGGAACCGGCCAGGCGCGGCTGCCCTTCGCCTGGTCGGGTGTGAGCCTGCACGCCGCGGGCGCACGCTCGGTGCGGGTGCGGCTGTCCCGGGTCGGCACGGACACGGTGTCCCTCACGGTCACCGACCGGGCCGGTGTGCCGGTTGCGACCGTCGACGCGCTGACCCTGCGGCCGGTGCACGCCGGTCAGCTGGACGCGGCTCGGGGTGGTGGCCGGGAGTCCCTGTTCCGGGTGGACTGGGCGGCGCTGCCCGAGCGGCAGCAGCCGGCAGACGGCGCGGTCCGCTCCTGGGCCGTCGTGGGCGACGACGCGTTCGGTGTCGCCGCCGCGTTCGACCCGGACGGTACCGGGCTGGACCTACGTCCGGACCTCGCCGCCCTCGACGGGCCGGTGCCCGACGTGGTGTTCGCCTGTGTAACCGGCGGCGAGGCCGCGGTCGATGGGGTGCACGATGCGGCCATGACCGCGCTGACGCTGGTGCAGTCGTGGCTGGCCGAGGAGCGGTTCGCGTCCTCGCGGCTGGTCCTGGTGACCCGGGGCGCCGTCGGGGACGGGCTGTCCGACCTGGCGGGTGCGGCGGTGTGGGGTCTGGTGCGCTCGGCGCAGTCGGAGAACCCCGGCCGCTTCGTCCTCCTCGACCTGGACGGGGGAGCCTTCCCCGTCGAGTTGCTGAGCGCGGCGCTGGGCGCCGACGAACCCCAGCTGGCCGTGCGCGAGGGCGGTGTCCTGGTGCCGAGGCTGGCCCGGGTGACGGCCCCCGCCGAGACCGCCCCGGTCGCGGCCGAGAGCGACGGCACGGTGCTGGTGACCGGCGGTACGGGTGCCCTCGGCGCGGTGCTCGCACGGCATCTGGTGACCGAGCGCGGCGTACGGCGGCTGCTGCTGACCAGCCGACGTGGCGAGGCCGCGCCGGGTGTGGCCGAACTGGTCGCCGAACTCACGGAGTTGGGTGCGTCCGTGCGTATCGCCGCGGTGGACGTGGCCGACCGGGAGGCGCTGGCCGAGGTGCTGGCCGGGATTCCGGCCGAGCATCCGCTGACCGGCGTGGTGCACGCCGCCGGTGTCACCGACGACGGAGTGGTCGGCGCGCTGACCGAGCAGCGGATGGCGGCCGTACTGCGGCCCAAGGCGGACGGCGCGTGGAACCTGCACGAGCTGACGCGGGACGCGCACCTCACCTCCTTCGTGCTCTTCTCGTCCGTGGCGGGCGTCATGGGCGGCGCCGGACAGGCCAACTACGCGGCGGCGAACGCCTTCCTGGACGCCCTCGCCCAGCTGCGCACCGCCTCCGGCCTGCCCGGCCAGTCCCTGGCCTGGGGACCGTGGGACGAGGCCGGCGGCATGGCGGACGCGCTGACCGACACCGACCGGCAGCGGATGGCCCGCTCGGGCCTGTACCCGCTGTCCGCCGGGCAGGGCACCTCGCTGTTCGACCGCGCCGCTGCCGTCGACGAGCCCGTCCTGGTGCCCATGCACCTCGACCTCGGCACCCCGGGCACCGCCCCGGACCCCGCCGACGTACCGGCCCTGCTGCGGGGCCTGGTGCGCGGGCCCGCCCGGCGCCGGCTCGCCGCCGAGGAGTCCGCCACCGGCTCGGCGCTGGCCCAGGGCCTTGCCGGGCTCGACCCGGAGGAGCAGGAGCGGCGGCTGCTGGAGCTGGTCCGCACCCATGTGGCCGCGGTACTGGGCCACGCCTCCGCGGACGACGTCGACGCCGAACAGGCCTTCCGGGACGCCGGGTTCGACTCGCTGACCGCCGTCGAGCTGCGCAACCGGCTCACCAAGGCCGCCGGGCTGCGCCTGCCCGCGACCCTGGTCTTCGACTACCCGACGCCGCTGGCGCTGGCCCGGATGCTGCGCGACGAACTCCTCGGCGCGGAGCCGGAGGCGACGCCGCCCACCGGCAGCGTCGCCGCCCCGGCCGCCGACGAGCCCATCGCGATCATCGGCATGGCCTGCCGCTACCCGGGCGGGGTGAACTCCCCGGACGAGCTGTGGCAGCTGGTCGCCACCGGCACCGACGGCGTGGGTGTCTTCCCCGCCGACCGCGGCTGGGACGTCGAGTCGCTGTACGACCCGGAGCTGTCCCGCCCCGACACCTCGTACACCAACGAGGGCGGATTCCTCTACGACGCCACCAAGTTCGACCCGGCCTTCTTCGGCATCAGCCCGCGCGAGGCCCTGGTGATGGACCCGCACCAGCGGCTGCTGCTGGAGACCTCCTGGGAGGCCATCGAACACGCGGGCATCGACCCGACCACCCTCAAGGGCAGCCGTACCGGCGTGTTCGCCGGCGTGATGTACCACGACTACGGCGTGCTCGTGGCGCAGGCCTCCGACGCGGACACCGAAGGCGACGTCGGCGGCGCCGGCAGCTCCGGAAGCGTGGCCTCCGGCCGGGTGTCGTACACCCTCGGCCTGGAGGGCCCGGCGGTCACCATCGACACCGCCTGCTCCTCGTCGCTGGTCACCCTGCACCTGGCCGCGCAGGCGCTGCGGTCGGGGGAGTGCTCGATGGCCCTCGCCGGCGGCGTGACCGTCATGTCCACCCCGCGCACCTTCGTCGAGTTCTCCCGGCAGCGCGCGCTCTCCCCGGACGGGCGCAGCAAGTCCTTCTCGGACGACGCCGACGGCACCGGCTGGGGCGAGGGCGTCGGCATGCTGCTCGTGGAGCGGCTCTCCGACGCCCGCCGCAACGGCCACCCGGTCCTGGCGATCGTGCGCGGCAGCGCCGTCAACCAGGACGGCGCCTCCAACGGGCTCACCGCCCCGAACGGACCGGCCCAGCAGCGCGTGATCCGACAGGCGCTGGACAACGCCGGACTGTCCGTGGCGGACGTCGACACGGTCGAGGCGCACGGCACCGGCACCAAGCTGGGCGACCCGATCGAGGCGCAGGCCCTGCTCGCCACCTACGGGCGGCGCGAGGCGGACGTCGAACCGCTGTACCTCGGCTCCATCAAGTCCAACATCGGCCACGCACAGGCCGCCGCGGGCGCCGCCGGCATCATCAAGATGGTGATGGCGCTGCGCCACGGAACGCTGCCGCGCACCCTGCACGTCGGCCGGCCGACCGCCCAGGTCGACTGGGAGTCCGGGGCGGTGGAACTGCTCACCGAGGCACGCGACTGGCCCGCCGTGGACCGGCCGCGCCGGGCGGCCGTGTCGTCCTTCGGCGTCAGCGGTACGAACGCGCACATCATCCTGGAGGAACCCGCCCCCGGGGACCGGCTCCCCGCCGCCCACGGGCGGAACGCAGACGACGCGGACACGGCACCGGTCGTGCCCTGGCTGCTGTCCGCCAAGACCGCGGCGGGCCTGCGTGCCCAGGCCGCCCGGCTGCGGGCCCACCTGGAACGGCACCCGGAGCTGCGCCCGCTGGACGTGGGCCACTCGCTGCTCACCGGCCGTACCGTCTTCGACCACCGCGCGGTCGTGGTGGGCGCGGAAGGCGCCGAGTTCCTGGAGCGGCTGGCCGCCCTCGCCGACGGCCGGGAGCTGCCCGGAGTGGTCCGCGGCGGCCCCGGCGCCGGTACCCGCAGCGGTCCGGTGTTCGTCTTCCCCGGCCAGGGCACCCAGTGGCTCGGCATGGGGCTCGAACTGCTCGAGACCTCCCCGGTGTTCGCCGAGCGGATGGCGGAGTGCGCCGCCGCGTTCGCCCCGTTCCTCGACTGGTCCCTGATGGACGCCCTGCGCGGCGTGCCCGGGGCACCCGACCTCGACCGGGTGGACGTGGTCCAGCCGGTGCTGTTCGCGGTGATGGTGTCGCTCGCCGAACTGTGGCGCGCGCACGGCGTTCGGCCCTCGGCCGTCGTCGGCTACTCGCAGGGCGAGATCGCCGCCGCCTGCTTCGTGGGCGCGCTCTCCCTGGAGGACGCGGCCCGCGTGGTCGCGCTGCGCAGCCGCATGCTCGCCGAGAAGCTGGCCGGCCGCGGTGGTGTCGCCACCGTGATGATCTCCGCGGACGAGGCGGCTCGCCGCGTCGCCCGCTGGGACCGGGCCCTGTCCGTGGCCGGCATCAACGGCCCCAAGGCCGTCACCATCGCCGGCGACGAGCACGCGCTCGCCGAACTGGTCGCCGAGTGCGAGGCGGACGGCATCCGGGTGCGGGTCATCCCCGCCTCGGTGCCCAGCCACTGCCCGCAGGTCGAGCCGCTGCGCGAACCCCTGCTGGAACAGCTCGCCCCGGTGACCGCCCGGTCGACGGACATCCCGTTCTACTCGACGGTGACCGGCGAGATCATCGACACCGCCGAACTGACCGCCGAGTACTGGTACCGCAACATGCGCGGCACCGTGCTCTACGAGCCCGTCGTCCAACGGCTGCTCGCGGACGGGTACCGCACGTTCCTGGAGAGCGCCCCGCACCCGATGCTGACGGTCGCGGTGCAGCAGATCGACAGCGACGTCACCGTGATCGGCACGATCCGCCGCCGGGAGGGCGGCCTCGACCGCTTCCTCGCCTCCCTGGGCGAGGCGCATGTCGCGGGCCTGCCCGTCGACTGGCAGCCGGTCTTCGCGGACCGGGGCGCCCGCCAGGTGCCCCTGCCCGCCTACGCCTTCCAGCACCAGTCGTACTGGCCGACGCTGCTGCCCGCGACCGCCGGTGACGTCACCGCGGCCGGACTGGCCGCCGCCGACCATCCGCTGCTCGGCGCCACGGTGGAACTGCCCGACTCCGGCGGCCTGCTGTTCACCGGACGGCTGTCGCTCGACACCCACCCCTGGCTCGCCGACCACGCCGTCGCCGGAGTGGTGCTGGTACCCGGCACCGCCCTCGTCGAGCTGGCCGTCCGCGCCGGCGACCACGTCGGCTGCGACCGGCTGGACGAACTCACCATCGAAGCCCCGCTGGTGCTGCCCGAACGCGGCGCCGTCCAGGTCCGGCTGACCGTCGGCGAGGCCGACACCACCGGCCGCCGCCCGCTGACCGTCCACTCCCGCCCCGCGGGCGCCCAGGACACGGCGACCGGCGAACCCTGGACCCGCCACGCCACCGGTCTGCTCGCCGTCGACGGCGCGCCCGCCCCCGCCGGGACGGGCGTCTGGCCGCCCGCCGGTGCCGTCCCCGTCCCCGTGGACGGCCTGTACGAGCGACTCGCGGTCGACGGCGTCGACTACGGCCCGGCGTTCCAGGGCCTGCGCGCCATCTGGCAGGACGGCGAGGACGTACTCGCCGAAGTCGCCCTCGACCAGCAGACCGGCGCCGACGCCGCACGCTTCGGGCTGCACCCGGCGCTGCTGGACGCCGCCCTGCACGCGATCGGCCCCGGCGGACTGCTCACCGACCAGGACAGCATCCGGCTGCCCTTCTCCTGGGCCGGCGTGTCCCTGTACGCGACCGGCGCGGCAGCGCTGCGCGTCCGCCTGTCGCCGGCCGGCCCGGACACGGTGTCCCTCACCGTCGCCGACGCCTCCGGCGCACCCGTCGCCTCGGTGGAGTCGCTGGTGCTGCGCCCGGTGACGGCCCAGACGTTCGCGGGCGCCCGCGCCGGGCACCACGACAAGCTGTTCCGGCTCGACTGGGCGGCCCTGCCCGAGCCGTCCGCCCGCCCGGCCGTGGCGCCGGGCTCCTGGGCGGTCCTCGGCTCCGACGAGCTGCGTCTCGCCGAGAACCTCAAGGCCGCCGGCATCCCGACGGGTGCCCACCCCGACTTGGCCGCGCTCGCCGAAGCCATCGGCGCGGGCGCCCCGGTGCCCGAGGTGGTCCTGGTGGCCGCCGGCGGATCGCGGACGCCGCAGCAGCCGGGCGCGGAGGGCCCCGAGTCGCCGGACGCGGTGCACACCGCCGCGCACGACGCGCTGGGCCTGGCCCAGTCCTGGCTCGCCGAGCCACGCCTGGCCACCGCCCGGCTGGTCGTGGTGACGTGTGGCGCGGTCGCCGCGCACCCCGAGGACAGCGTGCCCGACCTCGCCGGCGCCACCGTGTGGGGACTGGTCCGGTCGGCACAGACCGAGAACCCGGACCGGTTCGTCCTCGTCGACCTCGACGACCAGGAACCCTCCTGGCGAGCCCTACCCGCCGCCGTCGCCGCCGGCGAACCCCAACTCGCCCTGCGCGACGGCACCGCGCACGCCGCCCGCCTCACCCGGGTCACCGCCTCGCTGCCTGACCCGGCCGGGCCGGACGCAGCGGCGGACGGTACGGGAACGGGCCTTGCCGCCCGCCCCGACGGCACCGTCCTGATCACCGGCGGCACCGGCGCCCTCGGCAGCCTGGTCGCCCGCCACCTGGTCACCGACCGCGGCGTCCGCAACCTGCTGCTCACCAGCAGGCGCGGCCCGGCCGCCGACGGCGCCGCCGAACTGGCGGCGGAGCTCACGGAGCTGGGTGCCCGCGTCAAGATCGCCGCCTGCGACACCGCCGACCGGGAGGCGCTGGCCGCCCTGCTGGCCGGCATCCCCGCAGAGCACCCGCTGACCGCCGTGGTGCACGCAGCCGGCGTGCTCGACGACGGCGTGATCGGCTCCCTCACCCCCGAGCGGGTGGACCGGGTGCTGCGCCCCAAGGTGGACGCCGCCTGGCACCTCCACACCCTCACCCGGGACCTGGAGCTGTCGGCGTTCGTCCTGTTCTCCTCCGCGGCCGGCGTCTTCGGCGGCCCCGGCCAGGGCAACTACGCGGCGGCCAACGCCTACCTGGACGCCCTGGCGGGCCACCGCCGGGCGCGCGGGCTGGCGGCCACCTCCCTCGCCTGGGGCCTGTGGGCCGACGAGGCCGGCATCAACAGCGGCATGGCCGACACCATCGGCGACGTCGACGTACGCCGTATGGCCCGCTCCGGCATGACCGGCCTGTCCGCCACGGAGGGCCTGGCCCTGCTGGACCTCGCCGACACCCTGGACGAGGCGCTGCTGGTGCCGACCCGCCTCGACCTGGCGCCGGGCGGGGGCACGGGCGCCGTACCGCCGCTGCTGCGCGACCTGGTCCGCCCGGCCCGGCGCACCGCACAGGAGCAGACCGACGCGGACGGCACCGCGCTGCGGGGCAGGCTCCTGGGCGTACCCGCCGAGGACCGCGTCCGGGTGCTGCTCGACGTGGTCCGCGGCCAGGTCGCCGACGTCCTCGGCCACACCTCCGCGGACGCCATCGAGCCCGACCAGGCCTTCAGCGAACTCGGCTTCGACTCGCTGACCGCCGTGGAACTGCGCAACCGGCTCAACCAGGTCACCGGGCTGCGGCTCACCGCGACCGTGGTCTTCGACCACCCCAACCCCGACCGGCTCGCGGAACGGCTCCTCGCCGACCTGGACCTGGAGGAGCCCACGGCGACGGCACCGCTGCTCGCCGAACTCGCCCGGATGGAGTCGGTCCTCTCCGCGATCACCCCGGACGCCCTCGCCGAGGTCGCCCCGGACGACACCGCCCACGAAGAGGTCACCGTGCGGCTGCAGACGCTGCTCGCCAAGTGGAGCCGCTTCCGCACCGAGCCGGAGCCCGCGGAGACCACGCGCAGCCTGGAGACGGCCACCGCCGACGAGCTGTTCGACTTCATCGACGGCGAACTCGGGGAGCTGTGACGAGATGACCCGCACCTTTGACAACAACTCGCGAGGAGCGACGAGTACGTGATGAATGAGGAAAAGCTCCTCAGCTATCTCCGCCGTGTGACCGCCGACCTCCAGGAGGCCAAGCTCCGCGTGCGCGAGCTGGAGGCCGGCAGCCAGGAGCCCATCGCCATCGTGGGCATGGCCTGCCGCTACCCCGGCGGCGTCACGTCCCCCGAGGACCTGTGGCGGCTGGTCTGCGAGGACACCGACACCGTGTCCGAACTCCCCAGGGACCGCGGCTGGGACGTGGACAACCTCTACGACCCCGACCCGGACCGCATCGGCACCGCGTACGCCCGCGAAGGCGCCTTCCTGTACGACGCCGCGGACTTCGACCCCGCCCCGTTCGGCATCTCCCCGCGCGAGGCGCTGGCCACCGACCCGCAGCACCGCCTGCTGCTGGAGGCCGCGTGGGAGGCCTTCGAGCGGGCCGGCATCGCCCCGTCCGCACTCAAGGGCAGCCGCACCGGCGTCTTCACCGGGCTCATGTACCACGACTACGCCGCCCGGCTGCGCTCCGTGCCCGACGACGTCGCCGGCTACATCGGCAACGGCAACTCGGGCAGCATCGCCTCGGGACGGCTGGCGTACACCTACGGGCTGGAAGGCCCCGCGGTCACCCTCGACACCGCCTGCTCGTCCTCGCTGGTCGCCCTCCACCTCGCCGTCCAGGCGCTGCGCTCCGGCGAGTGCACCATGGCCCTGGCCGGCGGCGTCTCCGTGATGGCCTCCCCGGTGACCCTGCTGGAGTTCTCCCGGCAGCGGGGCCTCGCACCCGACGGCCGGGTGAAGGCCTTCGCCGCCGCGGCCGACGGCACCGGACTCGGCGAGGGCGTCGGCATGCTGCTGCTGGAACGGCTCTCCGACGCCCGACGCAACGGCCGCCGGATCCTGGCCGTCGTGCGCGGCACCGCCGTCAACCAGGACGGCGCCTCCAACGGCATGACGGCCCCCAACGGCCCGTCCCAACAGCGCGTCATCCGCCAGGCCCTCGCCGACGCCCGGCTCTCCGCCGACGAGATCGACGCGGTGGAGGCCCACGGCACCGGCACCCGGCTGGGCGACCCCATCGAAGCCCAGGCCCTCCTGGCCACCTACGGCCAGGACCGGCCCGAGGACCGGCCGCTGTGGCTGGGCTCGGTGAAGTCCAACATCGCCCACACCCAGGCCGCCGCCGGTGTCGCCGGCGTCATCAAGATGGTGATGGCGATGCGGCACGGCCGGCTGCCGCGCACCCTGCACGTGGACGAGCCCTCACCCCAGGTCGACTGGTCCGCGGGCGCGGTGGAGCTGCTGACCGAGGCACGCGACTGGCCGCACACCGGCCGTCCGCGCCGGGCCGCCGTGTCCTCCTTCGGCATCAGCGGCACCAACGCGCACGCCATCGTGGAGCAGGCGCCCGCCGCCGACCCGGCCGACTCCGCCGACACCCCGCAGCCCACCGTCCGCACCGCCACCGTGCCCTGGGTGCTCACCGCCAAGTCCGAGGAGGCCCTGCGCGCCCAGGCAGCCCGCCTGCGCACCCACCTCGACACCCACCCGGACGGCACCCCCCAGGACTTCGGCCTGTCCCTGGTGACCTCCCGCACGCTCATGGACCACCGCGCCGCCGTCGTGGCCGCGGACCGGGATGCCTTCGCCGCCGGCCTGACCGCACTCGCCGAGGGCACGGACGCGCCGGGCCTGGTACGAGGGGTCGTCTCCCGCCGGGGCAAGTCCGCGTTCCTCTTCACGGGGCAGGGTGCGCAGCGCTTCGGAATGGGCCGTGAACTGTACGCGGCGTTCCCGGTGTTCGCCGAGGCCTTCGACGCGGTCTGCGCCCGCTTCGACGGGGAGTTGGACCGGCCGCTGAAGGAGGTCGTGTTCGAGGACGCCGCCGCGCTCGACCAGACCGTCTACACGCAGGCGGCACTGTTCGCCCTCGAAGTGGCGCTGTTCCGGCTGCTCGAATCCTGGGGCCTGGCCCCGGATGTCCTGCTGGGGCATTCGATCGGTGAGTTGGCCGCCGCGCATGTGGCGGGGGTGTGGTCGCTGGAGGACGCGTGTGCGCTGGTCGGCGCGCGCGGTCGGCTGATGCAGGCGCTGCCCGAGGGCGGCGCGATGGTGGCCCTGCAGGCGACCGAGGCCGAAGTCGCGGAAGCGCTGGCCGGCCGGGACGACGCGGTGTCGATCGCCGCCCTCAACGGGCCCATGTCTGTGGTGATTTCGGGCGACGAACCCCAGGTGCTGGAGATCGCTGCCGGTTTCGCGGAGCAGGGGCGCAAGACCAAGCGCCTGACTGTCTCCCACGCCTTCCACTCGCCCCGCATGGAGCCGATGCTCGCGGAGTTCCGCCAGATCGCCGACAAGCTCACCTACAACGCGCCGCGCATCCCTGTCGTGTCGAACCTGACCGGCGAGCTGGCCACGGCCGAGGAACTGTGCAGCCCGGACTACTGGGTACGGCACGTCCGCGAGGCGGTCCGCTTCGCGGACGGGATCAAGACGGCCGCCGGGCAGGGCGTACGTACGTTCATCGAGCTGGGCCCGGACGCCGTCCTCTCCGCGATGGGCCAGGACAGCACGGACGACGCGCTCTTCGTGCCCGCCCTCCGCGCCGACCGCTCGGAGGCGCACACCCTGACCTACGCCGTGACGCAGGCGCACGTGCGCGGAGTCACGGTCGACTGGGCGGCGTTCTTCGCGGGCCGTGGGGCCGAGCCGGTCGACCTGCCCACCTACGCCTTCCAGCGCGAGCGCTACTGGCTGGACAACGGGCTCCTGACCGGGGATGTCGAGTTCGCCGGTCTGGGGAAGACGGACCATCCGCTGCTGGGTGCGGCGGTGCAACTGCCGGACACTGGTGGGGCCTTGTTCACCGGTCGGCTCTCGGTCGAGGCCCACCCCTGGCTCGCCGACCACACCGTGGCCGGGATGGTGCTGCTGCCCGGCACGGCCTTGGTGGACGTGGCACTGCGGGCCGGGGAGGGGCTGGGCTGCGGTGAGCTGAGCGAGCTGACGCTGCGGGCGCCGCTGGTTGTGCCGGAGCAGGAGGCGGTCACCCTCCAGGTGGTCGTGGGCGCTCCGGACGAGCGCGACTGCCGGCTCGTACGGGTGTACTCGCGTGCGGCCGCTGCCGACGGCGAGGCCGACTGGACGCTCAACGCGGAGGGTCTGCTTTCCGCTTCGTCGGATGCCGCGTTCCCGTGGGCACCGGGGGAGTGGCCGCCGGCCGGAGCCGAGCCGCTGCCGGTGGACGGGCTGTACGAGCGGCTGGCCGACGGCGGGCTGGAGTACGGCCTGGCCTTCCAGGGGCTGCGGGCCGCCTGGCGGCTCGGCGACGAGGTGTACGCGGAGGTGGAGGCGCCGCAGCCGGTGCTGGACTCCGCCGAGGGCTTCGGGCTGCATCCGGCTCTGCTGGACACGGCGATGCACGGGCTGAACCTCGGTGGCCTGCTGGCCGAAGACGGCCGGGGGCGGCTGCCGTTCTCCTGGAACGGGGTACGGCTGCACCGCGCGGGCGCGGCCACCTTGCGGGTGCGGCTGGCACCGGCCGGGCCGGACTCGGTGTCGTTCGCGGCCGTCGAACCCTCGGGCGCCCCGGTGGCGTCCGTGGACGCCCTGGTGCTGCGGCCGGTCAGCGTCGACCAGGTGCAGGCCGGTGCCTACCAGCGGTCGCTGTTCCGGCTGGAGTGGACGCCGCTCGCGGCGGCGCAGGCCCGCGCCGTTCGGTGCGCCCTGCTGGGCCCCGACGACGCCCGGTTGCGCCGCGCGTTCGGGGACGCGGGCACTGCCGTGCAGCGGCACGCCGACCTCGCGGCGCTCCAGGCCGCCCTGCAGGAGCCCGGTGCCGTGGTCCCGGACCTGGTCCTGGCCGGCGTACCGGAACCGGCCGGTGACGAGAACCCGGTGGAGCGCGCGCACCGGCTGACGCGGGACGTCCTCGCCCTGCTCCAGTCCTGGCTGGCGGACGACCGGTTCGCCACGGCCCGGCTGGTGGTGGTCACCCGGGGCGCGGCGGCACCGCCCGTCACGGATCCGGCGGTGGCGACGGTCCTGGGGCTGGTGCGTTCGGCGCAGGCCGAGCACCCCGGCCGGTTCGTCCTGCTGGACCTCGACGGCGCGGAGGAGTCCGCCGCAGCGGTGCCCGCCGCCCTCGGCACGGACGAACCGCAGCTGATCGTCCGTCAGGGCGCGATGTCGGCTGCCCGGCTCGCCCGGGCGCAGCTGACCGCCCCGGCCGACGCCGAGCCCCCTGCGCACGGCACGGTCCTCGTCACCGGCGGCACCGGAGCACTGGGCGCCCTGGTGGCGCGGCATCTGGTGGCCGAGCGCGGCGTACGGCGGCTGCTGCTCACCAGCAGGCAGGGCAAGGCCGCCCCGGGAGCCGCCGAACTGGCCGCGGAGCTGCGGGAGCTGGGCGCCTGCGTGACCGTCGCCGCGGTCGACGTCGCCGACCGGGAGGCACTGGCCGAGGTACTGGCCGCCGTACCGCAGGATCATCCGCTGACCGGTGTGGTGCACACGGCGGGCGTGGTCGACGACGGCGTGATCGGCTCGCAGACTCCGGAACGGCTGGCCGCCGTGCTCCGGCCCAAGGTGGACGGCGCCTGGAATCTGCACGAGCTGACCGCCGACGCGGACCTCTCCCTGTTCGTGCTGTTCTCCTCGCTGGCCGGCACGCTGGGCGGAGCCGGACAGGGCAACTACGCGGCGGCGAACACGTTCCTGGACGCGCTGGCCGTGCACCGGCGGGCGATCGGCCGTCCCGCGGTCTCCCTGGCGTGGGGCATGTGGGCGCGGCTCAGCGGGATGACCGAGGGCCTGAGCGAGGCGGAGCTGCAGCGGCTGCGCCGGGCGGGCCTCGGCGCGCTGTCGGACCAGGAGGGCCTGGCGCTCTTCGACGCGGCGAGCGCCGGTGCGGACGCCACGCTCGTCCCCATGCGGCTCGACCCCAGCGGGCTCGGCGGTCAGTCGTCGGGTGAGCTGCTGCCTCCGCTGCTGCGGGACCTGGTCCGGACCCCGGCCCGCCGGGCGGCTCGGCCCGCCGCCGGGACCGGAGGTCTGCGGCAGGCGCTTGCCGAGCTGCCCGAGGCCGAGTGGGAGCAGTTCCTCGGCACGGCGGTGCGCGACCAGGTCGCGGCGGTGCTCGGCCACTCCTCCGGGGCGGTGATCGACGCCGACCAGCCGTTCACGGACATGGGCTTCGACTCGCTCGGCGCCATCGAGCTGCGGAACCGGCTGACCGCCGCGGGCGGCGTCCAGCTGCCGGCCACGCTGATCTTCGACCACCCGACGCCGGCCGCGGTCGCCGCGCATCTGCGCGGGCTCCTGGCGACGGCCGCCGCCGAGGACGCCGTACAGCAGAGCGAGCCGGCGTCGGGCGGGCCCCGCGTCTCCTCGCCGGCGGGCTCCGTGGAGGCGCTGTTCCGGCAGGCGTGCGAGGCCGAGCAGTACAAGGACGGTGTGGAGCTGCTGATGGCGGCCTCCCGGATCCGTCCCGCCTTCGACGCGGCGGACGCGGACCGGCACGCGCCGAAGCCGGTGCGGCTCTCCCATGGACCGCGGCGGCCGTCGCTGGTCTGCTTCGCCGCCCCGGTGGCGCTGTCCAGCGTCCACCAGTACGCGCGGTTCGCGACGGCCTTCCACGACGTGCGGGACGTGTCGGTGCTGGTGCCGACCGGCTTCGCCGAAGGGGAGGCGCTGCCGCGGTCGGTCGAGACGGCCGTCGCCGCCCACGCAGAAGCGGCACTGACCTGCGCCGACGGGGGACCGGTGGTGCTCGTCGGGCACTCCTCCGGCGGCTGGCTCGCGCACGCCGTGGCCGCACGGCTGGAGAGCGTCGGCGTGGTCCCCGACGGTGTGGTGCTGCTGGACACCTATCTGCCCGGCAACGACGTCGTCGACGGCTTCGCCTCGGTCTTCATGGACAGCATGTTCGACCGGGAGGGGCTGGTGGACGGCGTGGACTTCACCCGGCTGACCGCGATGGGCGCCTACTTCCGGCTCTTCGCCGACTGGGAGCCGACCGAGATCACGGCCCCCACCCTGTTCGTCCGCGCCGGTGAACGCATCGCCCCGGGCGACCGGTCCGGCGCCCCCGCTCCGCAGGCCTTCTGGCAGCTGCCGCACACGGCGGTCGAGGTGCCGGGCAACCACTGGAGCATGATGGAGGAGCAGGCTGCCGCCACGGCCCGGCCGGTCGTGGACTGGCTCGGCCGGAACGGGGATTGACGCACCGCAAAAGGCCCCGCCCCGGCGTCGTACGGACGCCGGGGCGGGGCCTTTTCGCGGGTCTCAAACCCCTTGTGGCTACAGCGGGTTCACGTTGTACAGCGGGAAGTACGACCCGATCCGGCCCGCGGCGTAGTCGTCCGCCAGCTTCGGCACCTCGTCGAAGTCGTAGACCGCGGTCGACCCCTCCGGGGCCGTCCAGCCGCTGGACTCCTGGAAGTCACGGATGCCGGGGGAGTCGGGCAGCCGCCACACATGCGTGTTCACATGGATGTGCCGACTGATGCACTCGGCGCCCCGCAGATGGGACAGCCGCATGCCCGCCTTCCAGCCGCACGTGGTGACGACGCCCTCACGGGCGAGGGCCTTCACGGTGACGTCGTACAGCGGTTCGCCGATGTTGTCCACGAAGATCGCGACGCCCTGGCCGTCGCTCAACTCGTCGACGACACCGAGGAAGTCGGTGACCGACTGCCTGCGGCGGGCCTGCCGCTCCCGGTCAGCCCTGGCCTGCCGGGGCGGGAGGGAGAGGTCGGGGTAGAGCCGGCGGTCCACCGGGACGATGCCGTGCTCGCGCAGGAAGGCGATCCGCTCGTCCGAGCCCGCCGTCATGGCCACCCGGAACCCGGCGCGCTTGGCCAGCATCAGCTCGGCGAACGCCACCCCGCCGCCCCAGCCGAACACCAGGTGGTCGGACGGGTCGTCGTCGGCGATCTGCGTCCGCCAGCAGCCGTACGCCTTCTGCCAGTTGTCCCACGCCGTGAAGTACCGGCCGTAGGTGGCCCACTGGGGCAGGGAGTAGGCGGTGTCGGCCGGGATCGGCAGCAGCACCCGGGTGTCCATCTTCGACCGCTTGGTCAGCAGGCCGATGGTGTTCGGGGCGTCGTAGGCGTAGGCGAGTTCGGCGTAGCCGTAGCGGTCGCACTTGCCGAACGGCAGCAGCAGACACAGGTCCCCCTCGCGGACCTGCACGTCCCGGTCGCCCGCGTTCACCTTGAGGACGCGGACCACGCCCAGGTTGCCGAGGACCACGGCGTCCTCGCCGCGGCTGCTGCACACGTCGATCGGTGAACGGGCCAGCGCGTGATCGATGTTGGCCTCCCAGGAGCCGAGGATCGGCTCCACCAGGGCCTCACCCTCCTCCAGCGGGCCGAAGGTGAACAGATCACGTTGCAGTGCGCCGCCCGGGCCGCCGTCGTGCGTGCCGACCAGCGAACCGGAGCGAAGCACCCAGGCTTCTGGCGAGTAGATGACAACCTCCTAAGTTCAGGACTTCCGCGTGCCCGGCTAACGGGCCGCGGGAATCCGGTAGTTCACCGACACCCCGCCCCAGGCCTCGCCCGCGCCGTAGGCCACGGCCCCGAGCCGGCCCTCGTCGGGCAGGGAGCCCGAGTCCAGCTCGTCGGCGAACGCGAGCGGGATCGACGCCGACGAGGTGTTCCCGAAGTGGGCGATACGGTTCACGAAGGGCACGCCGAGGTCGGCGGTGAAGGTGCGCACCTGCTCCAGGATGCGGCCGTTGGCCTGGTGGCCGACCAGCACGGTCGGCGCGGGGTCCCGCTCGGCGAGATACCGGGCCGACTCCGACATCCGGCGCACCGCACGGTCGTACACCTGCACCCCGTCGAGATGGATGCCGCCGGCGTCGGTCTCCCGCATGAGCGCCTCGCCGGAGCCGTCGCAGCCGGCGGTGTGGTGGAAGGGCGCGAACTCCTCGCGCCGCTCCAGCAGGACGGCGGCGGCTCCGTCGGCGAAGATGCAGGCGGTCTGCCGGTCGCTCCGGTCCACCAGCCGGGACATGGCCTCCACCGAGCACACCAGGACCGACGACGCCTGCCCGGCCTCGCACAGGGACAGCCCGGTGACCAGCCCGTAGACGAAGCCGCAGCAGGCCGCGTTCATGTCGAAGGCCAGCACCGAGGAGGGCAGCCCGGCCAGTTCCGCCACCTTCTGGGCGATGCCGGGGACCCGTTGCTGCACGGACGTGCTGACCAGGACGAGGGCGCCGACGGAGGACGGGTCGGCCAGCCGGCCCACGATCGGCGCGCAGGCCTCCGCCGCCACCTCCGCCAGCGGGACGTCGTCGTCGAGCCAGCCGCGGGAGGCGATCCCGCTGCGGCGCCTGATCCACTCGTCGGTGAGGCCGATCGCCTCGAAGTGCGTGTTGTCGACGATCCGGCCCGGCTTCGCGGTGGCGAGATCGACGATGCCCGCGCTCGTCACTGCTCGGCCAGCTTCACGAAGTAGGCGGTGAAGTCCTGGAGCAGACCGAAGGTCGCGGTCTCCTTCAGATCGGCCTTGACCTGCAACTCCCGCTCCAGCTGCTGGGTCAGCTCGACGATGTCGAGCGAGTCGAGGTCGAGGTCGCCGACGGGCCGCTCGAGGTCGTCGTAGCCCAGGGACGGGTCCCGCTGCCGCAGCTTGGTGAGCATGGTGTCGGCGATCCGGCGTTCGATGTCGTTCATTACTTTCTCCTTGCAGCCGTGGGGCGGCGGCTAGTCGGCCGCCAACTGGTAAAGCACGTCACCGGACTTGAGGATCGTGCCGACCGTCGCGGAGAAGGCGGTGATACGGCCGCCGCGCTCCGCCAGAATCTCGGTGCTCGCCTTGTCGGTCTCCATCACCGCGACCACGTCCCCCCGCTCGACGTGGTCGCCGACGGCGGCGACCCACTCGACCAGCAGCGCCTCGCCGAGGCCGTGGCCGAAACCGGGTACCTGCATGTCGATGTGTTCAACGCTCACTTCATCATCACCTGGATCTCATCCGTGATCTCGCGCACGCCGATCAGGTAGTCGTGCTCGAAGTCCGCCGGGGGGTACTCGCGGCGCTCGGGGGCCAGCCGCCGGATGGGGCCGCGCAGCGAGTCGAAGCCGCTTTCGGCGACCGCGGCGGCGACCTCGGCGCCGATGCCCGCGTACTTCGTCGCCTCGTGCACGATCAGCAGCCGCCCGGTCCGGGACACGGACTCGAGGACCGTGTCCATGTCGATCGGCGCAACCCAGCGCAGGTCCACCACCTCGACGTCCACCGTGGGGCTGAGCGCGTGCGCCGCCTCCAGGACCTCGTTGGTGACGGCGCCGAAGGTCACGACGGTCACGTCCGTGCCCGGCCGGACGATGCGGGCCGCCGTCGGCGACGCCGCCGGCACCTCGCTGCGGGCGGGTGCGGTCCGGCGCCAGTAGAGCCGGATCGGCTCGTGCATCACGACGGGTGAACCCAACTGCACCGCGTACCGCAGGATCTGGTCGGCGTCCTCGCCCGTGGACGGATACGCCACCGAGATACCGGGGGCGCGCGCGAACAGCGCCTCGTTGGACTCGCTGTGGTGCTCCACACCGCGAATGCCGCCGCCGGACGGGATACGCACCACCAGACTCGGACTGACCTGCCCGTTCCAGCGGTTGCCGATCCGGGCCGCCTGCGTGACCAGCTGGTTCACCGCGGGATAGACGAACCCGTCGAACTGGATCTCGCACACCGGCACCAGTCCGCTGATCGCCATCCCGACGGCCTGGCCGACGATGGTCGACTCCGCCAGCAGCGAGTCCCGCACCCGGTCCTTGCCGAAGCGCTCCTGGAGACCTCGGGTGACGCGGAAGACCCCGCCCAGCCGTCCGATGTCCTCGCCGAGCAGCAGCACCTTCGGGTCCTGCTCCATCAGGTCGGCGAGGGTCGCGTTGATCGTCTCCGCCATGCTGGCGGGCCGTCGCAGGGTCATCGCGCATACCCCTTCATCAGCTGGTTCCGCAGCTCCCGCACCTCCGCGTCGACGGACTCCCGCCAGGCGGCGTCCACCACGCTCTCGGCGGTCAGCCGCTCCGCGTAGGCGGTCACGGGGTCCGACACGCGGGTCCTCTCGATGTCGTCGCGGCTGCGGTACAGCTCCTGGGCGTCGGAAGTCGAGTGGCCGTGGATGCGTCCCACCGAGATCTCCACCAGATACGGCGACCTGGACTCGCGGATGTGCTCGGCGGCCCGGGAGCAGGCGGCGAAGACGGCCTCCGGGTCCTGCCCGGACAGCGCGGCGGACTCGATGCCGAAGCCCCGGGCGCGTTCGGCGACGGAGGTGCGCATCTGCTCGCCGGCCGGCTTGGAGATGGCCCAGCCGTTGTTCTGGCAGACGAACAGCACGGCGGCGGACTCGGTGGCGGCCAGGTTCATCGCCTCTGACATGTCGCCCTCGCTGGTGGCGCCGTCACCGACGTAGACGACGGTGAAGTCGTCCTGTCCCTGGAGGCGTTGGCCCAGCGAGTAGCCGACGGCGTGCAGCGTCTGCGCCGCCAGCACCAGCGTGTAGGGGAAGAAGCGCTGCCGCCACGGGTCCCAGCCGCAGAACGTGCGGCCGGCCCACTGGGCCACCAGCTCGTCCGGGGCGACGCCCCGCAGGAGCGCCACCGCGTGCTCACGGTAGCTGGGGAAGATCGCGGGTTCGGGTCCCACAGCGAGGGCGGAGCCGACCTGCGCGGCCTCCTGGCCCTGACAGGACAGCCAGAGGTCGAGCGCTCCCTGCTTCTGGAGCTGCCGGGCCTCCTCGTCGACGCCCCGCGCCACCAGCATGTGGTGCAGCAGGGACCGTCTCGTGTCGTCGTCCAGACCCTGTTCGGATGGCGATTTCAAGGTCTTCACATTCGAACCCCCGTGTCCTTTGGGTGCGTTGCCGGTCAATGGGTGGCGTCTGCCGCTGTCGCGATCGGACCGTCGACGAAGGGAGTGGGCGAACACGTGCCAGAACTCGGCACTGGTGTTCGAGCGTGCGGTACGCGCAACTGCCGGGTGTGTTACGGCCTTCTGGCCGGCCGCGAGGGCACACGGCCCGTCATCGGCGGTACGGCCGGGCCCGGCACCAAGCACTGAACGGTCACGCAGATACCTCCCCCGTCGCACGGATGACTCGCACCCATGCCGTACCGCACACTACCGAAATCGTCCCGGGCGACCTAGTCAGGGTCGCCTCAAGATCCACACACGGCTCAGGCGGGCTGAGTGTGGGTCAGCCGCGCCAGCCGGTCGGTGATGATCTCGGTCACCTCGGCCTGCCGGTCCACGAGATAGAAGTGCCCGCCCGGCATGGTGTGCGACTCGAAGGCGCCGGTGGTGTGTTCGCCCCACGCCTCGGCGTCCCCGTCCGCCACCTTGGGGTCGTCCTCGCCGTTCAGCGCGATCACGGGGCAGTTCAGCGGCGGGCCCGGACGGTACTGGTAGCTCTCCACTGCCTCGTAGTCGGCGCGCATCACCGGAAGCGCGAGCTGGACGAGTTCCTCGTTGTCGAAGACGCGCGGGTCGGTGCCGCCCAGCTTGCGCATCTGCTCGATCAGCGTCCGGTCGTCCGGCAGTCCGCCGAACTCCTTCCGGTGGCGGGACGGGGCGCCCCGCCCGGACACGAACAGCGCGACCGGCGGGCGGCCCATGGCCTCCAGGCGCCGCGCCACCTCGAACCCGAGCATCGCTCCGAGACTGTGCCCGAACACGGCCATCCCGCGGTCGCTCCACGGCGTCAGCTCGGCGACCAGCCCCTCGGCGAGCTCGTCGATACGCGTCAGCAGCCGCTCCTGCCGGCGCTCCATCCGCCCCGGGTACTGCACGGCGAGCGTGTCGACCCGCGGGCCGAGCGCCTTGGCCAGCCCCGAGTAGAAGGGCGCCGAACCGCCCGCGTGCGGGAGGCACACCAGCCGCACCGGCGCGTCGGGTGCGGGCGAATACCGCCGTATCCACGGGGAGTTGAGGGAACTGTCGGCCGCTGTCATGTTACTCCTGGGTTCTGTGGTGCTGGCGGTCGTGCGCCGACAGGGCAGTTCCTGACGCCGCCTCACGTCGAGCATGTGGAAGCTTGGGGGTGAGGTGTGGATCTACCGTACTGGCCCGCGATCCAGTGATCCACAATTTTCGAATGCGTGTCCGTGGTCCAGGTGTTCAGCAGTCAACCATGGGCTGTCCGCCGTCCAGGAACCCGCATCGACCGGCCCGAAGCCGGACGCCTGGGCTTCCGGTACCGCGCTTCCAGCGAGCGCGAGGTCAGCGCGGCGTGCGACCGGCTCGTGTCCGGGGCCACGGTGATGGACCTGCAGGGCGGGATGGTCCGGGCCAGGGGCAGCGACTACGACGAGTACCTGCTCCATACGTGCGAACTGCTCAGCTCCTGCACCATCTACAAGGTGCCCGGCCCCGGCAGGACCACGAACCTGTTCACGCTGGTGGTGCGAGGCAGTGACCCCTCCGAACCGCTGAACCCGATCGGTGATGACAGCGGACTCGAGCCGTTCTATGCGTACGGCACCGGCGATCGCGCCGACAAGCCCGATGTCACCGCCGTCGCCGACCGGCGCCCCGAACCATGGCCGGTGGGAGACGGCACGCTGGGCCGGTACGGGAACCATTTCACCACCGTCCGCGCCGTGTGCGGACCCGGCAGCAGCGCGACGGCCCCGAAGCTGCTGAACGTCACCGCCCGCGCCGACTATGAGGACGTCCCCACAGCAGACCGCCAGCGCCTGGCCCGCATCGCCCGCTCGGCCGCCGAGAAGCTCACCCACAGGATCGGCTGCAAGACCCGGCTGCCCGACCGTGCCCTGGCCGTACCCGTCCGCGACGCGAACCCCGTCGAGAGCTGCCTGCCGGCGGTCAGCCCCGACCAGGTGGGCCGTATCACAGGCGGCGCAGCGGCCGGGCACACAGCCGGCGGTTGGTGGGCCTCCTCCCTCCGCGACGGCAAGCCGGCCCTTCACACCCTCAGCACCAGCTACGCCTACGACGACGTGCTCGGCTCCCGGACGCTGTCCGCCCTGTTCCGCGCGTACGTCGCCGACATCACGAAGCAGCGCGGCTGCACCCACGTGACGTACCCGGACGCGAAGGACTTCCGCCTGACGTGAGGGTGATCGCAATGTCAGTGCCCCCTGCCATCATCCCGCCATGTTCTACGACGCCTTGGTGGCCGCATCCCGGAGGAACGACTCGCTCGACGCCGTGAGGACAGGCGCGCTCCACCGCGTCCGCCGGCTCGCCGGCCTCCTGGAACCGGACGACGCCTACCTGTGCATCGTCCCGGCACGCGGCAAGGGCGACGGCAAGGTGTTCCTGCCGTTCGAGGACGGACGCCCCTCCCTGATCCTCAGCAAGGCCTTCCTGCTCGCCGCCGATACCAAGATCAGCGACGAGACCATCCTCCGCCAGATCAAGAAAGGTGCCCGATGAACCTCGCCGCCCGGCTGATGCGCGCACTGACCGACCCGGACTTCACACTCGAGGACGGGGACAGACAGCCGGATCTGTCACAGGTGTCCGACGAGGAGCTGGGCAGCCTGCTCGTGACGGCCCACCGGCTGGACGCCTCGGCCACGCACACGATGACGAGGATCCGCTTCGCGGTCGAGGACGCGGCCATGGAACGGCAACCGCGCTATACGCCCGACGCTTGCCGCGGGATGTTCGAGGCACTCGTCGCACAGTACGAGGAGCGCGGCTGGGCGGACCTCACCCTCGGCCTGGGCGCGCTGGAGCGCTGCACAGGACCACTGCCCGACGTGGCCGAACCGGCCCGCGCCCTGGTCGAGTTCAGGCTGGAGAAGGACACCGTGCGACAGCCGTACGCGCTGCTCGCTGTCGCGCGGCTCGCCGGCGAGGGGACACTCCGTGCGGCCGTGGAGCGTCTCTCCCGTGACGTGGGCCCCATCGTCGCGGAGGAGATCGCCGTCGTCGCCGGCCTCCCTCCGGCCGAACAGACCCTGCTGTCCGTGATCGACCGGGGCCAAAGGTGGGCCTCGCCGGTCGCGCCCGCCTGGCGCAGGTCTGCCGAGAACCCCGCCTACGTGGCGTTCGCCCGCCGCGCGCTGGAAGCGGCGGCCGACCGCACCGACGCGATCCGGGCCGGCGAGATCCCCTACCGGGCGGACAAGGCGTTCACAGACCGGGAGACCACCTCGCTCGGGCAGGCCCTGCGCGTGGCGCTGCTGCGCGACGAGCCCTGGCTGCCGGAGCTGTTCGAGCGGCTGCTGCCCGGCGTCGCCCTCGCCCCGACGGCGGCCAAGACGCTTCCGTCGCAGGCCCTGCTGTACGAGGTGGTCCGCGCCGCGCAGGACTTCCCGACGCCCGAGCTGGTGACCGCGATCCGCACCGTGCGCCGGACCGTCCGGCACGCCGGCGTGCCCAAGCAGCTCGACAAGATGCTCAAGAAGGTCGACGCGGCCCTCGCCGAACGCACCGACGTGGCACTCCGGCTACCGAGGCTGGAGTTCGACGATGATGGTCGCCTGCAGCGGACGGCCGGCGACTACCACGCCGTCGTCACAGTCGCCGAAACCGCCACGCTGACCTGGGAGAAGGACGGCCGTCCACTCCGCAGCGTCCCCGCGCCGGTCCGCCGTGACCACACCGCCCTCGTCAAGGAGCTGCGCGAGTTGGTGAAGCGGGTCAACGCCCAACTCGTCACCCTCGTACGTGCGTTGGAGGGCGGCTTCACCGTCGACGCCGTCCATTCGTACGGCTGGTGGCGCACCGAGCTGGCCGGGCACCCCCTGGCCCGGACCCTGGTACGTCGGCTGATCTGGGAGATCGAGGTCGCACCCGGCGAGTGGCGGGCCGTACTGCCCGAGACGGACGAGCCCCTTCCCGGCGCGCCCGACGACGCCTCCGTGCGGCTCTGGCACCCCATCCGCTCGGAGCCGGACACCGTGCGGGCCTGGCGGAACCTGCTCGTCGAACGGCGGATCCGGCAGCCCTTCAAGCAGGCGTTCCGCGAGATCTACCTGCTCACCCCGGCCGAGGAGCAGACCCGCGTCTACTCCAACCGCTTCGCCGCGCACCTCGTCCACTACCGCAAGATGTTCGCCCTGTTCCGGGCCCGGGGCTGGAAGAGCGACCTGCTCGGCCCTTGGGACGACGGGGACGGCGACGAGGCCGAGCGCACCCTCGCGGCGGGGGAGTGGAGGGTCCGCTTCTTCCACAGCTGGGCCGACTGGGCGGGCGAGGACGAACTGGCCTCGACCGACCAAGTGCGCTTCGACCGCCGGGTGGAGGGGGCCTGGCACGCGGCACCGCTCGCCGACGTGCCCCCGCTGGTGTTCAGCGAGGCGATGCGCGACGTGGACCTCTTTGTCGGCGTGACCTCGATCGCCGCCGACCCCGACTGGACCGACGGCGGCTCCGGGCGCACCTACTGGGAGCGGGCCTCCTTCGCCGAGCTGACGGAGAGCGCCGAGGCCCGCCGCGACGCCCTGGAACGGATTCTGCCGCGCCTGAAGATCGCCGACCGGTGCAGGCTCGACGGCCGTTTCCTGGTCGTCCGAGGGGATCTGCGCACGTACCGGATCCATCTGGGCTCGGCCAACATCCTGATGGAACCGGACGACGCCTACCTGTGCATCGTCCCGGCACGCGGCAAGGGCGACGGCAAGGTGTTCCTGCCGTTCGAGGACGAACGCCTCTCCCTGATCCTCAGCAAGGCCTTCCTGCTCGCCGCGGACACCGAGATCACCGACGAGACCATCCTCATGCAGATCAAGCGAGGTGCCTGATGGCCGGCGTGACCTTCCGGGACGAGACCGCGACGGGCAAGCCCGTCACCGAGTGGGAGGTCACCGGGCTGCCGGAACAGATGACCGTACGCGAGCTGATCAGGCTGCGAGTCCACCACGAGGTCGCCCGGCACAACGCCAGCCCCAGCGACCGCTTCAACGGCCTCGTCCGCCCCGACGACGCCGAGACGGAGTTGAACGGCTACCGGCTGCGCGCTCCCCGCCGCATCGACGGGGAGCGCCAGGCCGAGATCGCCGAACGCGCCTTCCTGGCCAACGGGTTCTTCGTGCTGGCCCGTGACCGCCAGGTCGAGGACCTCGACGAAGTCGTGGACCTCACCGTCGATCCCGACCTGGTCTTCATCAAGCTCGTCGCCCTGGTCGGAGGCTGAGCGACCGGCCCGGCATCGCCCTGCGTTCCGACTCGGCCACCAGCAGCTCCGCGTCCCCCTGTTGCGCCGCGTACCCCACGAGCATTTTGTGGCTCTCGGAACACAAGGTGCCGGGCTGTGCCGGCCGGATCAACGATCTGATGGAGATGTGCGCCGGGCAGGTGCGCCACACGCCGGCCCCGTTCACGTGCGTCGGCGGCAAGGTCGTCGTACGCGGGCCTGCGCGAGGTGAGGCATGGTGAAGCCCCTTGGCCGGCGCCATGATGGTGGTGTGCCCTGCCCTGCGACGCCCGGCCCGGCCGAGGTTCCTGGCTCGGCCGGGGTTCCTGGCCCGGCCTCCGGCCTCGGCCGCCTGGAGTCGGCCCCCACGCCTCGGACCGCCGTGGCGTGGCTTCCCCCGGCGGGACTGTGGCCTGCCATCCAGCGCATCCGCGTCCAGCACGACCCTCAGATCCGCCGCTGGCCGCCCCACGTGAACCTGATCTTCGGCTTCGTACCGGAGGAGGACTTCCCGGCGGCGCTCCCGCTGCTGGCCGCCGCTGCCGCCGGGTGCCTGCCCTTCGACATCCGGCTCAGCGGGGTCCGCGCCTTCCGTCACCGTTCCTACTCCACCGTGTGGCTCGATCCCGCGGCGGCCGGCGCCGAGCCCTGGACGGAGCTTCGGCGCGCGCTGGCGGAACCCTTCCCCTACTGCACGGACCGCTTCCCGCGCTTCATCCCGCACCTCTCGCTCGGGCGCACTCGCGTCCCGAGGATCCTCGCGGCCGAATGCGCCGCCCGGCTCGGCGTGCTGCACGCGCGTGTAGCCGATGTCGCACTGCTCTCCCGTCGAGGTGCCGGCCCTATGCGGACGCGCGCCACGATCGACCTGGGCACCGGCGCGGTACACCGCCACCTCGGACCGGACCCGGCCACCGGCGGGTACCAGCCACCGGAAGCGCACTGACCGGCCCGGCAGGCGCTTCGTCCAAGACCCGCCGCCGTGGCCCGGCCGACGCTTCGAGCCCGGCCGAGCGAACCGCCCCACCCGGGCGGGCGGTACCAGAGCCGATCGGCTGCTCGCCTACATCGCGGCGCAGACCGAGCGGATCATCATCGTCGCCACCTCGACCACGTTGATCACGATCCACGACCGGATCAAGATCGCCGAGGACTTCAGCGTGCGCCGGCACCTGACCGGCGGTTCGCGCACTACGGTCACGGCAGACCGGAAGAGGCCATCGTGGGCCCCGGCGGACAGGTCGGTGCTGTTCATCAGCGGCGGTCTGCGAGCCGTCCTCGACGCGACTCCTCGCGGGCCGGCTGGCGGCAGCCGTCACCAGGGAACTGGAGGAACTCGGCCAGCCGGTCGGGTCGTCGTTCGGCTCCGCGTGAACCGGCGGTAGACGAAGTCCCCGCCCTGCCGGGCGGCGAGTTCGGTGATCAGAGCGTGGTCCGGTGACAGGGAGCACGCGGGATCCGTACGCCCCGCGTCCCCGGTGAGCGCGAACGCCTGGCAGCGGCACCCGCCGGAGTCGGCCTCCTTGCGCGGACAGGACCGGCAGGGCTCGGGCATCCATTCGGTGCCCCGGTAGGCGTTGAACGCGGGCGACTCGGACCAGATCCAGTCGAGGGAATGCTCGCGGACGTTCGGCGCGTCGAGGGGGAGGCCGTAGGCGGCGGGGCAGGGCAGGACCCGGCCGTCGGGGGCGACCGTCAGGGAGATCGAGCCCCAGCCGCCCATGCAGGGTTTCGCGACGCCCCCGAAGTAGTCCGGGACGACCCAGATCAGCTCCACGTCGGTCCGCTCCCGCCAGGACTCGACTGCCCTCTGGGCGCGGACCAGTTGATCGCGGGTAGGCATGAGGGCGGCACGATTGACCAGTGCCCAGCCGTAGAACTGGACGTTGGCGAGTTCGATGCGCACCGCGCCCCAGGCGATGCCGAGTTCGACGATCGCGTCGATGTCGTCGAGGTTGCGGCTGTGCAGGACGACGTTGAGGCCGAGGGGCAATCCGGCCTCGCGGATCAGGGCGGCGGCCCGTTGCTTCGCCGCGAACGACCGCCGCCCGGCGATCAGTTCGCAGGAAGCGGCGTCGGCACCCTGGAGGGAGAGCTGGACGCTGGGCAGCCCGGCCGCCGTCAGCTCGGCCAGTCGTTCCCGCGTCAGCCCGAGGCCGCTGGTGACGAGCTGGGCATAGATCCCGGCTTGGGCCGCGCCCGCAACGATCTCGGTGAGGTCGCGCCGCAGCAGCGGCTCGCCGCCGGAGAGGTGGGCGTGCGCGACGCCCAGCCCGGCGGCCTCCTCAAGGACGCGCAGCCAGTCCTCGGTCGTCAATTCGGCGCGGGGCGAGATGAGTTGGGTCGGATTGGAGCAGTAGGGGCAGCGCAGTGGGCAGCCGTGGGTGAGTTCGGCGAGCAGCGCCCAGGGCGGGTTCACCGCAACCATCCGTGCTCCTTCAGGTCGTCCAGGAACACCGTGATGTCAGCGGCGCCTTCGGCCGGGAACTCGGCGGCGATCTCCGGCACGGTCCGGGTGCCGTCGCACAGGCCGACGATCGCGGCGGCCTCGGCGTTGAGGACGACGATCCGCTCCGGGACGATCAGCAGCGTGCTCTGCCGCACCGCGCAGTGGCGCAGGCGGGCGTACGGGCTCAGGGCGGGTCGCCAGGTCATACCGGGGCCCGTTCGACTGCGTCGAGGAGGGTCCACAGCACCTCACACTTGTAGGCGAGCGCGGCGAGGGCCGCCTCCTGGTCGGCGCGGGTGCGAGCCCAGGCCAGCACGAGCGACAGCGCTTCGCCGCTGTCGCGGCGGCCCTGGCCGACGCGGGCCTTGAAGTAGGCCAGGCCCTCGGGGTCGATCCAGGTGTAGTGCCGCTCGAAGGCGGCGATCCGCGTGGCCATCAGGTCGGGCGCGAACAGCTCGGTCAGCGAGGCGGCCACGGCTTCGAGGGGTGTGCCGTTGCGGCACAGGTTCACGTAGCCGTCGACGGCGAGCCGCACGCCGGGCAGCACCTTGTCTCCGGCGAGCAGGTCGGCGCGGTCGAGTCCGGCGGCCTCGCCGAGGCGCAGCCAGCGCTCGATGCCGCCCTCGTCGCCGTCCGTACCGTCGTGGTCGGTGATGCGGCGGATCCACCGGCGGCGCAGCGCGGGGTCGTCGAGCTTGGCGAGGATCAGGGCGTCCTTCACGGGGAGGTGCCGCTGGTAGTGGAAGCGGTTGAGAATCCAGGTCCGCAGCTCAGCCGGGGTCAACTCCCCTCGGTGCATACGGAGGTTGAAAGGGTGCCGGTGGTGGTAGCGGTGTTCGGGCACCGCCCTGAGTTCGCTCTCGAAGTCGATCACCATGCGATGACCATTCCTTCCGAGGCCACCTCGACTCCGCGCTCCGCCAGTTCCGCGTGGAACGGGGAGCCCGGGTCGACGAGGGGTGCGTGTAGAGGCACCGGGCGGGCAGTGCGGCCAGCCGGTCCCGGGTCGCGAGGATCGGCAGGTGTCCCAGCTCCGTGGCGGTCTTCACCGAGAGGCCCGCCGTGCGGGTCCGGGGCGTACAGCAGCCCGCCGAGCCGCAGCGCGCTCACCCAGCCGCCGTCGGCGAAGTCCCGGGCGTACCGGGGGCGTTTGCCCGAGACGGGCAGCAGTTCGCACCCCTCGACGTCCCGCCATCGCAGCCGTACGTACGGGGCGAGGATCTCTCCGAGCCGTAGCCCTTCGCTCACCGCTTCCCGTACGGCGTCGGTGAGGATCACGCCGGCCGGCGGGGTACAGCGGCCTTCCGGGCGGAGCCAGGGACAGCGCTCGATCTGCTCCCGGCCGGGCTCGGTCTCGATGGTGATCGAGGCGTGCAGCCGGCGTACCCAGCAGGTGCAGCCGCACGGCGCCTCACCTCTCCTTGCCCTGTCGCGTCCTACCGTTCGGCGAGGAGGTACGCCGACATCTCCATGGACGCCTCGACCACCTGGTAGGCGGGCTTGTGCCACGGTCTGCCGTCCGTCAGGTCGTCGTTCGGTCGGCGCGTGGCGCGTATTTGGGGCTGCCGGAGACGCTGGTCCGGTTCCTCGTGATGATGAACCATCTCTGCCTCCCTACGGGAACGCGGCGCGGCCCTGGACAACCTCACCCTAAGGTTGCTGTTAAAGGTGTGCACCCTGGGGTGAATGGGGCCAACGGGCGGCTGGGGCGGACGGTGGCCGCCTTCCCGTCGAGGCCTCGTGTGCCGCGGCGACTCGCGTCTGCGGCAAGATCGGCCGGACAGGCCCTAGTTCCCGGGGCAGCCCTCGGACGAGGTGGCGAGCGAGCCGACGGTTGCGGCCAGGGCTGCGAAGCCTTCGCTGCCGAGGGGTTCGAGGAGTCGCTGGCGCAGTGCCCCGGCGAGGGTCCGGGCGGCGGAGGCTGCCACATCGGCGCCGGCCGCAGTGAGCGCGGCCAAGTTCACCCGGCGGTCCGACGGTGAGGGGTGACGCTCGACGAGGCCGGCCTCGGCAAGTCGGTCGACGACCTTGGTGGTGCCCGCGGTGGAGAACCCGAGCACCTTGGTGAGCTGGTGCATCGGGGCCGCCTGGTCGGGCCTCATGGTCAGGAACCACAGCACCTCGAACGAGGACGGCGCGACCCCCGTCTCGGACTCCACGTCGGTGAGGAGCTCGTCCGTGAGCCGACGGAAGCCGGCGTACAGCGTGTGCCACTGGTCCAGCAGGGCGACATCGCCCGCGGTGCATCCACCCTGTCCGTCGGGTCGCGTCGGCTCCGTCACTCTGATGTGCTCCCGTCATCCCTCAGCGCGCGATACGCCCCCACAGGATAGTCGTTCATATTTACCTCACCAGCTAGCTAATTACTGGTGTTATATTGATGCTTCAATATTTTCGGAGCCGCACGGCTCCGCCCTGTTGATCCGCTTGGAAGGACCCGTCGTGACCACCGCCGACACCCTGACTGCTCCCGCCGTCCCTACCCGCACCGTCTGGGCCCGCGGGGCCGTCGCGGCCCTCATCGCCGCAGTCCTCGACGTCGTCGTGGCGCTCGCCGCGAAGGCGGTGTTCGACCTGGACTCGCGTTTCATCGGACTGAAGCCCGTGCCTGTGATCGCGGCCACGCTCATCACGATGCTGGCGGGCACCGGCGTCTTTCTGCTGATACGCCGCTTCGCCGCGCGTCCGGAGCGGATCTTCACCATCGTGGCGATTGTCTTCGCGGTGATCAGCGTCGCCTCGCCCCTCAGCCTGCTGGGTGCCTCGCCGTCCTCCCAGCCCGGCGTCAGCGACACCGCCGCCCTGTGCCTGATCCCCCTGCACCTCATCCCCGCCCCCGTCCTGCTGGCGGCACTCACGCGCCGCAAGGCCTGAACCGAAGACCGCCGGCTCCGCGGAACCCTGGCGCGCGCCTCGTTGATCCGGCCACGGGCCGCCGAGCTGTGCTACGGTCTTGGTGTTGCAGTTGTGGTACCCATGAAGCTATGTGCGCCTGACGGGAATGCTTCTCCTTCAGGCGCATTATTTGTTTTCCGGCATCTCCGGATGGGGCCTCTGCCTACAGAAGGAGAAGGTCATGGCACAGGGAACCGTGAAGTGGTTCAACTCTGAAAAGGGTTTCGGTTTCATCGCGCAGGACGGCGGCGGTCCCGACGTCTTCGCCCACTACTCGAACATCGCGACCCAGGGCTTCCGTGAGCTCCAGGAGGGCCAGCGGGTCTCCTTCGACGTCACGCAGGGCCAGAAGGGCCCGCAGGCGGAGAACATCCTCCCCGCCTGATCGCCGGACGCGTATCCGCTCACCGGGGTCCGCACCGTCATGGTGCGGACCCCGGTTTGTGCTGTTTCCAGGAAGGCAGATCACTGCATGTCCCGCAGGCCCCAGAAGTCGAACCGGCGTGCCTCGTCACCCCAACCGTCCGCGTCGTCACCAAGAGAGTTCCGGCTGCCGGAAAGCACGACCCCCGCTCTTCCCGCCGTCGAGGACTTCGCCGGTCTGGACATGGCTGCGGGGCTGCTGAAGACCCTCACCGCGCAAGGTGTGACCACCCCGTTCCCCATCCAGGCCGCCACGCTGCCCAACTCGCTCGCCGGCCGTGACCTGCTGGGACGAGGACGCACCGGCTCCGGCAAGACCCTCGCGTTCGGGCTGGCGCTCCTGTCCCGCACGGCCGGACTGCGTGCGGAGCCCAAGGCGCCCCTCGCCCTCGTGCTGGTACCCACGCGTGAACTCGCCCAGCAGGTGGCGGACGCGCTGACCCCCTACGCGACGGCGGTGAACCTCCGGCTGGCCACCGTGGTCGGCGGGCTGTCCATCACCAAGCAGGCCGGTGCGCTCCGGCGCGGTGCCGAGGTACTCGTGGCGACGCCCGGCAGGCTCAACGACCTCGTGGAACGCGGGGACTGCGTGCTCGACCAGGTACGCATCACGGTGCTGGACGAAGCCGACCAGATGACCGACATGGGCTTCCTGCCCCAGATCACCAAGCTGATCCAGCAAGTACGGCCCGACGGACAGCGCATGCTCTTCTCGGCCACCCTCGATCGCAACATCGACCGCCTGGTGCAGCGGTTTCTGACCGACCCTGTGGTGCACTCCGTGGACCCGTCCGCGGGAGCGGTGACCACCATGGAGCACCACGTGCTCCATGTCCAGGACGAGACCGACAAGAAGGCCGTCACCACGCGCATCGCGGCCCGTGACGGCCGGGTCATCCTCTTCCTCGACACCAAGAGGTCCGCCGACCGGCTCGCCAAGCGGCTCCTGGCCGTCGGTGTCCGCGCGGCGGCACTGCACGGAGGCCGCTCCCAGCCGCAGCGCAACCGCACCCTGGAACAGTTCAAGAACGGCCAGGTCACCGCGCTGGTGGCGACGAACGTCGCGGCCCGGGGCATACACATCGACGACCTCGACCTCGTGGTGAACGTCGATCCCCCGACTGACCACAAGGACTACCTCCACCGGGGCGGTCGCACGGCGCGCGCCGGCGGTTCCGGCAGCGTGGTCACGCTGGTCCTGCCCGACCAGAATCGGGACGTGACCCGGCTCATGTCGGACGCGGGTATCCGGCCCCGGACCGCCCGCATCAAGTCGAGCGACGCGGAACTGGCCACCATCACCGGCGCCCGCGAGCCTTCCGGCGTGGCCGTCACCATCGAGGTCCCCCAGCCGGTGACACCGACGTCGTCCCGCCCGGACCGGAAGACCGGCACCAAGCCCGGCAGGCGATCCGGCAGCCGACGCCGAAACGGCGGCGGGGCCAAAGCGGCGACAGCAGATGCCACCAGGACGGAGAGCCGGGGCTCGGACCGCCGGGCCGCGGCCGGGAAGACAGGGTCTGGTGGAGCGGGCGGCCGCAGTTCCGACCGCCAGTCCGCGGCCGGTGCGGCAACCGGCGCCGCCTCCGGCAAGGCTGTCCGCGGATCCGGCCGACGGGCCGTGGCCGGCGGAGCCACGGGCAGTGCTGTGAAGACCGGAGGCCGCAGCCTCGACCGCCGAGGCGGCCGACGCACCACTGCCACCTGAGCCGCATCGGGCAACGTTGGCCCTGGTGACGACCGTTCGCAGGGGTTCGCCCTGGGCGTGCGGGCCGACCGGCGGCGGGGCCGGGGCCCGCCGCCGGGGTCCTTGTGCCTGCCGCCGCCATCGGCCCACTGCCGGCCCGGGCGGGGCTTGGGTTGAGCGGGCCGAACTCGTCCATGCCCCATGGCTGATGCGGCACTAGAGGCCGTTGGTGCCATGACTCCTGTACGCCGTCGGCGGTCGACCGAGGAGCTTTTTGAACGCCGCCGTGTAGGCGGCGGGGTTGTCGTAGCCGAGCATGGTCGCGATGCGCGTGACGGGCACGCCCGCGCTGAGGTGCTGCAAGGAGTGCAGGACGCAGGCGCGTTGCCGCCACTGCGAGAAGCTCAGGCCGGTGCCACGCCGGAACAGGCGGGCGAGGGTGCGTTCGCTGATGCTGAGGGCCGCGCACCAGCGTGCGGGCGGCTCATGGATGTCCGGCTTCTGCAGGAACGCCTCGCACAGGCCGCGCAGTTGTGGCTCGGACGGCAGCGGCACATCGAGCGGCAGCGGGGCGAGGTTCCTGAGCTCGTGGAGGATGAGGGCGGCGACCGTCGCGTCGCGGCTGTGCTCGGAGTAGCGCGGCTCCATCTCGACGGCTTCCAGAACGAGGGCCCGTAGCAGGGGGGAAACGTCGACGGCCCGGCAGCGGGCGGGAAACCATGGCACAGAAGCGGGCTCGATGTAGAGGCTGCGGGTGCTGACCCCCGTCATGGTGACCTGATGCCTGGTCAGGGGCGGGATCATGACTGCACGGGCGGTGGGAATCGTCCAGCTGCCGTCTGCTGTCTCGACCTGCATGACACCGGTGGCCGCGTACAGGACCTGGGCGCGGCGGTGCTCGTGCCAGACGAGCAGGTGGTCATGTGGGTAGTCGGTGCCGATGGCCAGCACGGCACGATCGAGGTCGTCCACCTCCGCGACCGGGACATTGCGCATGCCGCGAGGTTACGTGGGACCACGCGGGCTGTCTGCTGCGCGTAGGAAACTGGCAATTCACCGATTGCCCGCCAAGCCTGGTGATCCATAGTGTTTCACCAGTGCTGACCTCGCTTTCCACTCTCTTGTTGTTCGGGTGCCTGACCGGCATCACGACCGTGCTCTTCGGCTTCGGTGGCGGCTTCATCACGGTCCCCGCCGTCTACGCCGTCCTGAGTGCCACGGCGCGTCCGGGACCGGACGCCATGCACGTCGCGGTGGCAACCTCGGCAGCGGTCATGGTGGTGAATGCCACGGCGGCGGCGCTGGCCCAGTGGCGTCAGGGCCGGCTGCGCCGCGCATACGTCTGGCCGCTGGCGGCGTACATCACGATCGGCGCCGCCGCCGGATCCTTCGCCGCCACGTTGATCGGCGGTACGGCGCTGCGTCTGCTGTTCGCCGCCTACCTCCTGGTGACGATCGCCGACAGTCTGCTGCGGAAAGGCTTCCTCTCCGTGGCGCACAAGACGCGTCCCGAGCCCCTTGGCCGGGGCACCGTCACCCTCGGCGGAACGGGCATAGGTCTGGTGGCCGCCGCCCTGGGCGTGGGCGGCAGCGTCATGACGGTCCCACTCCTGCGCCGCAGGGGCCTGCCCATGGCCGAGGCGACCGCCATGGCCAACCCCCTGAGCGTCCCTGTCGCCGTGGCCGGCACCCTCGTCTACGTCCTGGCCCCCACCACACCCACCGGCGCAGGACAGCTCGGTTACGTCGATCTCACCGCGGCCGCCGCCCTGCTCGTCGGATCGCTGCCCACCATCGCCGTGATGCGGCGAGTCACCGGCCGCGTCCCGGACCGTGTCTACTCGGCCGCCTACATCATCCTGCTCCTGGTCGTCCTGGCCGTGATGGTGGCCACGGTGGTCTGACGCGGCGATCCCAACCGGGTACGCAGGGGCGGGGTCGCGATCAGTGGCTCACAGCTTCAAGGTGAACCAGGTCGTCTTGCCCTCGTCGGTCGGCCGTACCCCCCAGCTGTCGGCGAGGGTGCGTACCAGGAACAGGCCGCGGCCGGACTCCTCGTCCTCGGAGGTGAGGCGGGGCTGGGGGAGGTGCGGGCTGTGGTCGCTGACCTCGACGGTGAGGTCTGTGGCGGTGCAGCACAGGCGCAGCTCGACGGGGCCCTCGGCGTGTTGAACCGCGTTGGTGAGGGTCTCGGACAGGAGCAGGAGGGCGTCGTCGGCCGGTACCGTGCACTCCCACGAGACCAGGGTCCGGCGCAGGAAGTCACGGCCGTCGGGGACGGAGGACGGGGTCGCGGGCAGCTCGGTGGTGACGGCGGCGAGCGGCGCCGCCGGGAGCTGGGCCAGCAGCAGGGTCACGTCGTCGTTGTGGCCCTCGGCGTCGGGGAGCAGCTCGGACAGCACATGGTCGGCGGCTGCCTCCAGGCCGGTGTCATGCAGGAAGAAGGTGTCCAGGACGGTGGTGAGTTGACCGAGCCGGGCCTCGATGTCGCTGCCGGGCGTCTCGATCAGGCCGTCGGTGTACAGCACGAGTGTCGCGCCGGGAGTGATGTCCGTGCAGGACTGTTCGTACAGGACGTCGCCGACGCCGAGCGGGGCGTTGACCGGCGTGGGCAGTTCCCGGACGCCGTCCCAGGGGCCGACGACGAGGGTGGGCAGATGTCCGGCGGAGCAGACCGTGACGGTACCGTCGTCAGGCGCGATGATCAGGTAGCAGCAGGTGACCAGCTGGTCGGGGACGTCCAGGTCGGTGACCACCGTGTCGAGGGCCTGCATCAGCTGGCGGGGCTGCATGCCCGTTTTGGCGAGCGCATGCGCGGCCGAGCGCAGCTGGCCCATCACGGCGGCGGCCTCCAGCCCGCGGCCCATCACGTCACCGATGAGGACCCCGACCCGTCCGGCGCCCAGGGGTATGAGGTCGAACCAGTCGCCGCCGACACCGGCGCCCTGGGTGGCGGGCCGGTAGCGGCTGGCGGTGTCCAGGCCGGGCAGGGCGGGTGGCGTTCCCATGAGGCTGCGCTGCAGGGTGAGGGCGATGTGCTGCTGCTGTTCCAGCAGGGCCGTCAACTCGGCCTCCGCGCGCTTGCGGTCGCTGATGTCGCGGACGATGGCGCACGCGCCGACGACTTTCCCGCTGGTGTCCCTGGTCGGCCACAGTGTGACGTCCACGTCCAGGAACGACCCGTCCTTGGTGACCCGCAGCGTCTCGAAGTGCTCGACCTTCTCCCCGTGCCGCAGCCGTTCCAGCAGTGCCCAGATGTCGTCCTGCATTTCGGCCGGGGCGAGCAGGGTCACATGCCGGCCGATGACCTCCTCGGCGGTGTATCCGTACAGCCGTGCGGCGGCGGCGTTCCAGTAGGTGATCTCCCCGTCGAGGGTCTTGGCGAGGATGGCATCCTGGGACGACTCCACGAGCGCGGCCAGTTCGTTGATGCGGGCCTCGGCCGCCTTGCGGTCGCTGACGTCGCGCACGGCCGCCGACACCAGCAGACCGTCCGTCGTCTCCAGTGGGCTCAGGCTGATCTCGACGGGGAACTCACTGCCGTTCTTGCGCAGCCCGTGCAACTCCAGCCCCGCCCCCATGGGGCGCACCTGCCGGTTGGCCGCGTAGCCGTCGCGGTGCCGGGTGTGGTGGTCCCGGAAGCGGTGCGGCACCAGCAACTCGACCGGTCGGCCGAGCAGTTCCTCGCGCCGGTATCCGAAGAGCGCCTCGGTCTGGGCGTTGACCAGTCTGATGATGCCGGTGTCGTCGACGATGACCATGGCGTCCGGCGCCGCTTCCAGAAGCCCGCGAAACCGTTCTTCGGCCGTCGAGGGACCACCCTGAGGCAGCTGGGCGCCGCACCGGCACCGCTTCATGACCGCGCGGTCCGCCGAACGTGTCGGCTCTTCCACGAAAGCATTCATCTCTTACCCGCCACGTCGCTCGCAATGGTGCGGACATCCCAGCGCAAGTGGCCCGCGATTGCCCCGACTTGTCGCGTCATGGATAGGCGGTGGCCGAACACGTTCGAACAGTGCGCGAACCGGTCCGTAACCCATCCTCGACTGAACACATGCAGTCACGTGCGGTGCCGTAGCCTCGTAGGGCCGGTCAAAGCCCGCATCGTCCTCGATCTCGCTACGCGCCCGTGGGTTCCTGTGAACCCGGCCCGGCCGTACGGAGTTCACAGCTGCGCCGTGTGGTCGGGAACGTAGGTGTACAGGTCACGGGGAGGCCGCTCATAGCCGGTGGACGGCGGCCTCTCGGGCAGCTCCAGCACCGGTGGCGGCACCTCACGGTAGGGGACGGACGCCAGCAGGTGGGCCATCATGTTCAGCCGCGCACTCCGCTTGTCGTCGCTCTCGACGATGTACCAGGGCGCCTCGGCGATGTCGGTGTGCACCATCATCTCGTCCTTCGCCCGGGAGTACGCCTCCCAGTGGGTGATCGACTTCAGGTCCATCGGCGACAGCTTCCAGCGTCGCAGCGGATCCTCCAGGCGGCGTTGGAAGCGCTCCTGCTGCACCGCGTCGCTCACCGAGAACCAGTACTTGCGCAGCAGGATCCCGTCCTCGACCAGCATCCGCTCGAAGACCGGGCACTGGCGCAGGAACAGCTGGTGCTCCTTCTCGGTGCAGAAACCCATGACATGCTCGACCCCGGCCCGGTTGTACCAGGACCGGTCGAAGAGCACGATCTCCCCGGCGGCCGGCAGGTGCTCGACGTACCGCTGGAAGTACCACTGCGTGCGCTCGCGTTCCGTCGGCTTGGGCAGTGCCGCGATCCGGGCGAGACGAGGATTGAGGTACTGGGTGACGCGCTGGATCGCTCCGCCCTTGCCGGCCGCGTCCCGCCCCTCGAAGACGACCACGAGCCGGGCTCCCTCGGCTCGCACCCACTCCTGCAGCTTCACCAATTCCGTCTGCAGGCGCAGAAGTTCGGTCTCGTACGTCTTGCGTGGCAGCTTCGTCGCCTTTTTGTCCGTCATGCGGCACATTCTCTCCCCGGCCCCGCCTCGCGTCCCGCAGCTTCCGACTGCGGCAGAAGGTTCGCCGGGTTGGCCGAGCGGTGACGAAGGCCTGTGCCGGCGAACGCTCTTCCAGCCACGGCAACGCCCGGCCCAGCGGATGTCCTGCTCGCTACGGAAGCTGGGCTCGCGGCGCAGGAGGCCCGTCCAGACAGTCAGACGGAGATGAAGACGTCTTCGTGGGCACCGTCGAGGACAAATCCGTTGTCGAAGTGGACGCGGACGGTCGCGCGGAGGCTCTGCTCCTGGTAGGCGATCCACTCGGCTTCCAGGGAGCTGATCTGCTCTTCGAGCTGCTTCCTGCTCTGCGGGGGCATCTGGAGGCCGAAGTCGTCGAGAAGCGACTTGAGCCGTACGTACTCGCGTACCTCGTGGCTCTGTTCCGGGTGCCGAGGCTCGTCGACCCGCTCGACGGTGCCCTCGGTGCCCGCTGCCAGGGCCAGGCAGCCGGCGACGGTGCTGGCCAGCCTGAGGTCCGCCGCCAGCCTCACCCGCTGGCCCACTTCGAATGCCATTGATCCTTCATCTCTCCGGTCCGTGTTGGTGCCATTATCAGGGTGGCTTCACCTGCCTATGTGTCGTGTGAGGGCACGCGCACCGCCAGCTCGGCTGCGAAGTGCCGTGCTCGTGCACCCCAGTCATGGTCGGTCGTACCGAAGTGCTGGAGGACATCCAGCAGCTCGTGTGCCTCTGAAAGGGTGAACAGCGGCAAGCGCGGCTCCTGCAGCTCCGGCATGCCGTAGATGGGATCAGGAAGTTCGTCCATGCCGGGCGCAACGGGCATCGGCGGCGCCGGTTACGGGTCGGCCAGTTTCAAGTCGCTCGAAGAGCCTCGCGTCTCCCTCACTACCGGCGCGCAAGAACGCGTAGGGTCCTGCCCAGCGGCGGGCTCACAGAACCGCGCAGCACCCCGGCGCCCCGTGCCAGCACCGCGTCCGCGGTGAGCAGTTCGATCTCCACCAGCGCGCCCGCGAGCCGTCGGCCAGGTGCCGGGGTGAGCGCCGGCAGCTCCCTCGCGGCCAGCAATGCGGCCCGGGCGGTGGTGACCTGGTCCGCGATCAGCTCCTCCAGGGCTGGGCCGCCGACACCGGCCCCCAGATCGTCGGTGACCGCAAAACGTTCCATCGTGTCGGCCGGGATGCCCACGTGTCCTTCCCGGACGTCCTCGGCGAGGTCGTTGACGAAATCGAGCCGCTGACTGCCGTCGATGAAGGTCCGGCACGCGGCCCGGTACCGCTGGTCGTCGCCGCCCGGCGCGAGCACTTCGGCGACGAGCATGAAGGCGGGGTACACGTAGGCGTCCACATAGGCCTGGTAATCGGCCTCGGTGGCGAAGCCCGCGAAGTGCAGTTCGGCCGTGGCGGTCGCCAGGTAGGTCTCCACGGTCCCGCGCAGCCGGGGATGGGCGGACACGGTGTGTACGAGCGCACGGAGCAGCGGTGTGTCACTCGTCCCCGTGCGCAGCGCCTCGCGCACCTGCGGCTCCCAGGACGCCCACACCTTCGCACGCTGGGGCAGGGGCCCGGTGTCCAGGAGATTGTCCCCGTGGTGCATCACGGCGGTCGCCGCGACCACGTGCGGAAGCAACTGCGGTGGCAGCAGCAGTCTGGCCGCCAAGTACGCGGTGCGCCGGTACCGTCGTACCAGGTGCCGCTGACGGTCGTAGTCCCCACGCAGCCCCGGCTCCCGGACACCAGCCGCGTCCAGGCTCTTCGTCCACCCTCGCATGGCATGGTTAGCGTCTGCGAACTGCCGGCTGCGGTGTCAGTCTGCTGAAGTATCCTTCCCGCCACCGCACACCGACTGGGAGGACCGAAAGAATTGACTGGCCTGTCTGCTTTCCCGCTGCCCTTTCATGCTTCCCGTTCCATATCGTTCGCGACACCGCGAACGCTGCGGGAACTTCAGATGATGCAGTGCAGCTCACACATTCGGGCGAAGCCGGGATGGTTCGAGAAGATGAACGATGCCGACATCGTCGCCAGGTGGACGCAGGAAGCCATCGCCCAGGGCCTCACCGAAGCGCAGGTTCGTTACGTGCTTGCCGAACTCGTGCATTACGCCGCGCTGCGGGACGAACGAACCGGCGTCGAGGTGTCCGCCGTCGACGGGGTGTGGCAGTCGGACACACTGGTCGACGACAAGCTCAGATCCCGGCTGCGCGAGGCGGTTCGGGTTCTGGAACAGGTCCCCGAAGCAGAACAGGACTGGCATCCCGGATCCGACGGCCAGGTACTGGATCTGGTTCATCCCTCACTGTTCTGCCTGGTGAGGGAGGCGAGCGGCGGGCCCGAGCGGGCTTGGCAGAACCCGACGGACCGCTACTCGAGGTACGAATTCTCGGAGAAATTCCAGTGGCTGCCCACGGACGTCGACGTCAGTGACGACGGCGATGTCGCCTTCCGTTCGTACGTCAACAACGTCCACCCCGAGACTCATCGCGAACTGGCCTCCGTCCTGCCAGACTTGTTCGCGCGTTTGCGCCCGCTGCTGGAGAACGTGCTCACCGATCTGCGCCATCCGCGGCCCCTGCGGATCGAGGCCGATCCTTTCGGGTGGTACGACTCGGAGCCGGAGTATCCGGACAAATCCTCCTACAGTGATGATGGGGCCTACGCAGAAGCCGTCCGTGCATGGGAAGAGGCCCAGGACGACTGGTGGGAAAACCGCCGCCCGGCCATCCCGGACGCCCCGGCCTTCACCTCGCCCGAGTTGCCTGATGAATCCGCTCGAGTCGACCTGCGCGGTCGCCATCTCCAGGTCATCGTCAAGCTCGCCACCATTCATCTCACTCCGGACAAGCCCGAGTACCCTGGCGGTTCCTGGCATGTCGAGGGGATGTTGAACGAGCGGATCGTCGCGACCGGCATCTACTACTGGGATAGCGAGAACATCACCGAAAGCCGGCTGAGTTTCCGGGCGGCACTCGACGACCCGCACTACGAACAGAATGACGACAACGGTCTGCGTGAGGTCTATGGCCTGGAGGACGAAGACGCACTGAACCAGATGCTGGGATCGGCATCGACCCCAGCGGGCCGCTGCCTGGCGTTTCCGAACATCCTGCAACACCGCGTCGGCTCATTCCGCCTCATGGACCACACTCGCCCGGGATATCGCAAAATTCTCGCGTTCTTCCTGGTCGACCCGTCGGAAAAGATCGTTTCGACATCCGATGTTCCACCGCAACAACCATGGTCCGACACCTCGACCATGACGCTCGAACAGGCCATGAATTACCGCGAACAACTCATGCAGGAACGCAAGTTCTTCGTCAACGAACACAACGAGCAGCTCTACGAACGAGAATTCTCCCTCTGCGAGCACTGAATCTCTTCTACCCTGAATACGTGCAGGTCGGCAGGCTCTGGAGGGCTCCCGGAGCCGTCGGCCGGTGTGCCGGGCGAAGATGGCGCTGAAGGTGCTCGTGTCCGCGTACCCGACGTCGGCGGACCCGAGCGGACTGCAAGTAGGCGAGCGGGGTCTGCCCGGCCTCCTCACCGAAGCGACGCCGCATGGTTCGTGTGCTCACGTGGAACGCTTCGGCGAGGGCGGGCAGGTCGGTCACGGCACATCTCGTGGACGAGCGGGGGCACCCTACGATGCGTGCCCGTAACGAGATGATCGCCTTCCTCACGGAGCGGCTCAGAGGGTGAAGGGCTCGGGTGTTGGGTGCATGTGGCGGTGCGGGGGCCATCGGGCGCCGTCAATATTGAGGGTCGGGCGGCCAGGCACAGCGTCCGTAGCCGAATTTCCCTAAACAGTCTGTGGGGAGAGGCCATTTGCGTGCACGAACGCGTGGTTCAGGTCGGCCAGGAGCCTTTCCACGTCGGTCATGAGGGAGCCGTAGAGGTGCCATGCGCCGGGCTTGGTGAGAGTGCCCCGGCCGATGAGGCTCGTCATGGTGTCGTGCCAGGCCAGTACCCCGTCGATGGCCTGCCGTAGCCGCTCACGGGGCATCGCGCCGGGTGAACCGGTCGGCCCGGATGGTTCGACGAACTCCCGGACGGCCGCTCCTGCCAGCCGCAGGGTTTCGGCATAGCGGTCGAGGAACTCGTGGCCCAGGTGGTGATCGGTATGGCCGTCCAGGGCGTTGTCTGCCAGAGCCCGGGCGATGCCGCGTACCTGGAGGGCGACCCCACGCAAAGCCCGGAATGCCTCACCGGAGGGCACTTCCTTGCGCGGGGTATGGGCCGCACAGCGTGTGTTCCACCGAAGGCTTTCGTCCGCCTGCCGCACTTGTTCCTCGGCATGAGCCAGACGTTTGTCCAGGCTGCGGGCACGGTGGAGCCAGCCGTGGGCCCTGGACCTGAGCTGCCGGTGCTCCAGACCGGCTCCCATGTCGCTCAGCAGTGATCCCATGGCATGGGCAAGGTCACGCACGGCGGATGCGGACTCATCCATGTACAGCGGAGGCAGGAGGACGGCGTTCACGACGATGCCCACGACGGCTCCGGTGAGGGTCTCCAGGACCGGGGACACGAGACTGTCCATGGGGCCGGTCGTCGTGGCAGTCAGCGCGATGACCGCGGTCGAGGCGATCTGCAGCCGATCATCGGCAGTGCGGCGGGGACCCGCCAGCACCGCGAGGAGGGCGATGACCACCACAGCGCCCGCAGTCGGCCCCAGCAGCCGGGCTGCCCCGAGAGCAACGGCCAGGCCGGCCACACGCGCTGCCACGCTGTGTACCGCCTTCGTCACGGACTGGTGCACCGTGGAGGCGTTGACCATGAGCAAAGCCGTTGCCACCGCCAGGAAGGGTCGCCCCGCCGGAGCCCAGGACTCCGAGGCACCCCACGCGAGCAGGGCCGCGATCAGCGTCTTGGCGCCGCTCACCACATGCGGGGACTGACGGGCCCGGAGCGCGCGCGTGAGGCGACCTGCCAGTAGTGGCACCTTCAATGGAGCAGGCTCTGGCAAAATGGTTGAAAACTGCACGATCTCGATGATTGCACCTTTTCTCCCTATTGACCCCGTGATGTCCATCACGACAACTCCGTCACAAGAAGCCGGCACGCGCATCAGTGCATGCTAGAAGGGTGCTTTCGTGGCGCGGTGGCGCATCGGGCAGTTCAGGCTGTCTCTCCCAGGAGCCCGCACAACTCGTCTTCCAAGTCGAGCAGTTGCGATTCCTGACCTCTTGGAACCGTCTGGTAGGTCCGCTCCAGCCATCGTTTCACCCCGGCCAAGGGGGCGCGGAGCAGGGCCTGTCCGTCCGGCACGGACAAAGCCAGGCACAGGACGCGTCGCCGGCCTGCGCGGGTCGGCCAGATCCGCACGTCGCCGTCTCCGGACGGCCGGACTGTGCCCATGGCGAGCAGGTCGCGAGCGAACACCCATGTGGTTCTGGTGTCGGGGCCGGTGTGGAAGTCGACGTAGACGGCATAGGGGTCATGCGGGCTGTACCACAGACGGGTCGCTACACCGATGCTGGAGCCTGGTGCGACCACCAGGCGCATCTCGCATTCCTGCTCGACGAAGATCTCCATGGCGTTGCTTCTCTCGATGTACTACGGCTGGTGGCTGACCTGCCGAAGGTGAGTGCCCTGCACGAGCGGCCCTTTCAACGCGGTCAGTCACGCGCCTGGCGGTGCAGACCGTGGTGGGCGTCCCCTCGGAGGGAAAGACCCTGGTGGTCACGCATCCAGTAGACCTGCCCGAGGACCCAGGCGCGGCGAGCGTCGGCGTGGACACCGTGGTCGTGGGCGTCGGCAAACTGCACGGAATGCGTAACGGCGGCGGACTCGTTGCCGGCGCGATGGTTGGCTGCTGACGCAGGGCCCGCTGCGATGAGGAGTGCGGCCGTTGTGACAGAGGCGGCCGTGAGGGCGGTGCGACGGGTGATCTTGTGTGCCATGACATTTCCTCCTTGCTCAGGCACTGACGAGGCTACGTCGATGTAGTTGAAGCGCGAACCATATTTGGTGTGATGTGCGCCATGGGTTGAATATCCGTTTCGGTGGAATTTTTCGGCATCGCACCGCTTGCGGGATGGCGCTCATGGCGGGGTGAGGGGCGGCGGTAGCCGCTCGGTCATGGTCGACCTCCGCGGAAGCGCCATCTCCAGGGCACGCAGGGGGAGTTCGTGTTCGTGTGGTCAGCCACCTGTCGGCCGATGACCACCCGCGAGAAGACGTTCAGGACGAATGGGACTGCTTCCACACCCCTTGCGCCGTGGCACACGAGTGATCAGGCGGGCGCCACACGTGCCGGCGGAGTCGGCGCGAAGATGCGGTTACCCCTGTAGAACAACACGACGCCTCGGCAACCCAGCTCGTCCGAGAGGACGTCGTCGAGCAGATGCGACTCAGCGAGGCGTCGTGCAGCACGGCGGAGATCATCTTGGAGTCCGGCCATGGTTCGGCGGTGGCGACGCGGTGTCCGCGTCGCTGATCAGGGATCCCTAGAACGACGCGGGGAGGTGTGCTGCATCCTCCAGGATCACCGTGCGTATACCCGGTGGACGAACTCCGTGAGCTGGTCGTCGGAGAGATGCTGGGCGATGTCGGTCTCGCTGATCATTCCGACCATTCGCTTGTTCTCGACCACAGGGAGGCGCTTGATCTGGTGGCTCGCCATCTCCTGCAGGGCCTCAGAGATGTCGGCAGCCGCGTCGATCCAGCGCGGCGTGCCCTCGCACAGGTCACCGCACGTCATCCGCGCGGGGTCGTGACCTGAAGCGACGCACTTCACCACGATGTCGCGGTCGGTGATGATGCCGATCATCCGGTCGTGATTGTTGGGGTCGCTGACCGGAAGCGCGCCCACCTCGTGGTCCCGCATCATCTGCGCCGCGCGGTCCAGCGTCTCGTGCTGGGGTATCCACTGGGCACCCGGGTGCATGATGTCCTTCGCAGTCGTCATCGCTCGTCCCTCCATCTGCATCTGCATCTGCCGCGTCGTCGGGGTGCATGTGGGCGTGCGAGCTGGTGGTGGGCCTGGCGCCTCACATGACGGTGCCGGTACGGGCGGATCGCTGAAGCCAGCCACCCCTCCGGGGAATACCGGTTCGTGGGAGTGGATTGCCGCAGCCGTCGGCTGACAAAGGCCCGGGCCGTGTCGGCAGACGTTCCCGATGGCGGCGCTGGTGGCGCGCACGCACACACCCATTGCCCCAGGCAAGGCCTTCAACCATGCTGCACGAGGCGCGATGCGCTGTCTTGTTGGCCCTTCAAACGGTGGCCGGACGAGCCGGACGCTGATGACGGAGCCGGCTTCGTGGCATTCTGGCGTGCCTGCCAGGCTCAGTCTTCAGCGTCTTCGTAGTGGATGTTGCCGTCCTCGTCGAGCACGGGATGGATGCGATCGGGGGCATGACCGTTGTCGTCGGACGGACGCGGCCCTTCGGGCCCGTCGGGTCCCCAGCGCAGGAGGCGGCGGGTGCGGGCGATCCGGTAGACGGTGTCCAGGACCTCCAGCTGGTTGACCCGTCCGGTGCGCAGCCGGTCGGCGGCCTCGGCGTACGCGGTCAGCTCTGCGTCCGCGGAGCCGGCGTTCTCGGCAACCTCGGTACGGGCGTCCACATGCCGGTCGGCGTCCACAGGGATGAGCCCGCGCTGGCGCGGCTCGAGCCACGTCAGGAAGAAGTCCAGCGTCTTGCGTGCGCCATGCGCACTGGCGTGTGGGCGACTGACCGGCTGCCACCCAGGGCTGTCCTTCTCTACGACTGTGAACGTCGCGGGCAGCAGCAGGACGTCGGGGTGGGTCTTCAACGCCCGGCGCGATTCGCTGCGTACGGCATCGGGAAACCGGGAGCCGGTGTAGGCGAAACTGCGCAGTGCCAGCCGTTCCGCCGCCTGAGTGGGGGTGAGCGGCGCGTCCGGGTCCAGGACCAGGCCGTCGTCTATCGCTGCCTGCCTGGTGCCGGGGCTCCAGTCAGGGGCGAGGGGCTCCGGATCGGTCGGGCGTGGCTGCTCGATACCGTCGGCGCCCGCACCGGCGTACTCCTCGGCGCGCACGATCCGGTAGCGCGTTTCGAGCACTTTCAGCTCGTCGACGCGCTCCCTCTCCAGCCGGGCAACCGCCGCCAGCAGAGCACGACGCTCCGCCCTGTCCTGGGCCTCGTCCCTCGCGCGGAACCACAGCAGCGAATTCAGGCTGTCGCGCGCCATCTGCGGGCAGTTGGCCGACACCGCGACCACCACCCGCCACCGCTGCCCGTCGTCGGCGTTCTGGGCGGCGACACCGAACAGCGGACCGCGGAAGGCCACAGCACCGGCCTGTACGGCGGCGTCGACTGCGTCGGCCTCCACCGCGGCCTCGACCGGTTCCACCGGAACCCGCACCACCACCGGTCGCACACCGCCTGGCCCTACATCCCCAAGGTCCATGGCCCCATCCTGCCGACTACGGCATGCCCCCGACGCGGATTCCTCCGAATCTGGGCCGATCTGGCCGAATCCGGGACGCTCGTGGACCGGGTGGAGTCCTTCCGGCAGGGAGACCAGCGGCGGCAGCGCCACGGCGCCGCGATCCCGGCGACGGTGTGCACGCCCCGCACGCGAGCAGCCGTGCGGCCCAAGCCTGTCCCGTGGTGACGTAGTACCACCATGCCTGCGTGATCAGGTAAGGCTCGGGCCGCCGAACAGGAGCAGGCTCAGGCGGGTGCTGCCAGGCCCGGTGGCGTGGCTGATCACGAGCTCGGAGGCGACCGCCAGGACCACCGGGCCGGCCAGTGTGCCGTATTGGCCGTTCATCGCGCGGCGGACCGAAAGCAATGCGCGACGAACAGGCCAAGGGCAGCGGCTACCGTCGGCGCGATCGCCGTCCGGGTTCGCCGGCTTGCGCACCTTGCCGCCTTCGAGCGCGGTGCTCTCGGGGATGTACGGGAGCCAGTCCGGCAGGGCGTGGAATCCGCCGATGAGGTTCCAGACCTGCTGTGGTGAGGCCGGCAGTATGCGGCTGGCCTGCTGCGTCGGTTCCGGCGGCTGTTGGAGGTACGGCCCCAGGCCCCGCGCGGTTCTGGAATCGGCCTGGGCGGAAGTGAACGGGGGTGTTCGGTGCTACGGGCGTCCCGGCGGGGCGTCCAATGCTTCTACCGCCTCGACCAGCGGAGTCAGCTCCGGGTTCTTCGCGGCTTCGTCGAGCGCCTCCCGGAGGGCGTCGTCGTTGGTCGGCCGCGCCTCCTCCAGGAGCTTCAGACCAGTTTCCGTGACGTTGGTGTAGATGCCGCGGCGGTCGGTCGGGCACAGGTACCGGGACAGCAGGCCGCGGTCTTCCAGGCGGCTGACGAGGCGGGTGGTGGCGCTCTGGCTGAGAACGACCGCGTCGGCGACCTGCTTCATCTGCAGATGCCCGCCTTCGCCGTCGTGCTGCCGGCTGAGCACGTCGAGCAGCGAGTACTCGCGAACGCTCAGGTCGTGCCGGGACTGCAGGGCGCGCTCGATGTGCGCTTCGATCTTGCCGTGCAGCAGAGACAGAGCGCCCCATCCATTGGCCAGGGCGGTGAGCGCGGGGTCTGTGGCGGTCATGGGGTGCTGGTCTCCTTCCGAGTGTGTCTGGAGTACAGGATAAGCCGTAGAGTCAAATATCGGCTAAAGCCTATATAGAGCTAGCACAAGCAAATCTTGTGCGCGCAGCGGCTCGTAGTCGTGGTCGGGGAACAGGACGGGGAACAGGACGGGGAAAGCCTCGAACATGGCGAGGTCCAGGCGGTGGAGTTCGGTACGGGTCGAGATGTAGTGCCAGACTTCGAGTCCGCCGTCCCGCGGCGGTACGCGCGAACCGGTCACCTGACCCGCGCCGCCGAAGGGAGCCTGATCGAAGATCTCAACTCGGCGAGCACCCTCCGCTCGTCGGGGCTCAGTTCCTCGTCCGTCAGCGGAAGACGGCCGTCAACCAGGCAGTCGTGAATGTTCCCCAGGCAGAACTCGCCTCGAACCCGGTCATCCGCGGTGATCCATTCCGCGTGGTACTCGTCGGCCGCGAAGTGGTAGGGCCGCAGGATCTCGTCGAGCCGTGTGCCACAGCCGACTGAGATCCGATCGAGTACGAGGTCGGTATCGGCCGGCAGCGCGAGCCGCTCCGGCGTCAGGTCGGGGTCTGCGGGCCGTCGTTCCATCTCGATCTCGTCGCACTCGTCCAGTGCCGTGACGGCGCGTTCGCACCGCGTCCCATAGTCCATCCGACAGCCTCCTCGTCGAGCACTGCGGTGGTATGCACAGTCAGCGGGCTGCCGCTCGGCAGGGCGCTATCGCCTTCCGAGTCAACGGACTCGTAGGTCCCTAGTAGGGGCCGCCGCGGAAGAGGATGCTGCCGTGATGGCGCGGGCGGTCGCCGCGTTCGTGGGCCGCGTCGGAGCGGTCGGCCGGGGCCGAGCGCCGGGCGAGGGTCCGGAGGGTTGAGAGGCCGGCCAGCACCTGGTCCCGGTGGCGAGCGGACTTCATCCAGGCGGGCAGCCGGGCGAACATCCCCATGGTGGGGGAGGCGTGACGCTCGCGCAGCCGGGCACCCACGTAAGCGGCGAGAGCATCGACGTGCTCCTCGTCGTAGGCCCACAGGATCCGTCCCGCACAGTGGGTCTGAAGCCAGAGCGGACGCCGGAAGAAGGGGTCCTCGGTGCCGCCGACCACAGCCCCGACCAGGCCGGCGCCCCGCTGCTCGGCGGTCCGGTCCGCCACCGCGCCGCAGCCGGCGCAGCTGAGCCGGCGAGGCTGGAAGAGCAGCTCACTGAAGTACTTCGGCGATGTGAGACCGGGCAGGGGCACGACGAGCGCGCGGCCACCGCACTTCGGGCAGACAACGAGCACCCGGCTGGTGAACTGGACGAGCCACATGCCGTGGTCGTGGTGGCGGACCTGTTGGGGGTGCGCGGGCTGGGAGCTCATGACGAACACCATGCCAGGCCCGACCCTCCCCGGACGACTGATATGCCGCGGCCTCGGCCAAACCAGTCGTCGAGGCCTCGAATTGAGCCGCGACCATTCCTCCTGGCCCGCGGCGCACATTGGACCTTCTGCTGACTGAATTCAGCATCCTTGGTCGGGAAAGCGCATTGAATATAGGGGTGTTGACCGATTGAGTTGCCAAAGTCAAGGCGGAGGGGTTGCTTTCCGGCGCCGAGGAGGGAAGGAAGCGAATGACATCCATGCTCGGCGGCTGCACGCCCTGGCCCGAGGAGTTCGTCGACCGCTACTGGGCTGCCGGACACTGGCGTGGCAACACGCTGGACAACCTGCTGCGTGACCGGGCCCTGCAGTACGGGCCGCGGACCGCGCTCGTGCACGACGGCACCCGCATCACGTACGCGAACCTGAACCGGCGTGTGGACCGTATGGCCGCAGGATTCCGCCTGCGCGGCCTCCGGCCCGGGCAACGGGTCGTCGTCCAGCTGCCGAACGTTCCCGAGTTCGTCATCACCGTGTTCGCGCTGATGCGCGTCGGCGCGGTCCCCGTGTTCTGCCCGCTCTCGCACCGCGCTTCCGAGGTGTCCCATGTCGTGCGGGTCACCGAGGCCGTCGGCTACGTCGGCCCCTCGACGCACCAGGGCTTCGACCACACGGCGATGGCCGCGGACATCGCGGCCCAAGGGCCCTTCCTGAGGCGGGTGTTCACTCTTGAGGCGCCGGGCGCCTCATCCCCGTACGGTGGCCTTTCGACCGACCCGTCGGGCTGCCACTACTTCCCGCTGGGCTCCGTCGACGCCCCGCCCGAGCCGGCGTTTGCGCAGAGCGCTGACCAGGTGGCGTTCTTCCTGCTCTCCGGTGGTACCGCCGCGGCGCCCCAGCTCATTCCGCGCACCCACAACGACTACGCCTACCAGGCGCAGGCCGCCTCCGAGTTGGTGTCGCTCACCGAGAACGACGTGTATCTCGCCGCACTACCCGCCGAGTTCAACTTCACCTTCGGCTGCCCCGGCGTCGTCGGCACCCTCTCGGTCGGCGGCACCGTCGTCCTGGCCGAGGATTCGGGACCCGCCGAATGCCTTCCGGTCATCGGACGGGAGCGGGTCACCATCACGTCGTTGGTGCCCGCCGTCGCTCAGCTCTGGCTCGACGTACTCCCCACGGTCCAGGCCGACGTGAGCAGTCTGCGTCTCGTCCAGATCGGCGGCGCGCCCTTGTGCCGGGCGACGGCCGAACGGATAGGCCCCGAATTGGGCTGTCGCCTGCAGCAGGTCTTCGGGACGGCCGAGGGGCTGCTCACCCTCACCCGGCTCGACGATCCGGACGAGACCGTGCTCAGCACGCAGGGCCGCCCGCTCTCGCCCGACGATGAGATCCGCATCGTCGACGTCGACGGCAAGGACGTGCCCGACGGAGAACCCGGCGAACTCCTCGCCCGTGGTCCGTACACCCTGCGAGGCTACTACCGGGCGCCCGACCACAACGCACGCTCCTTCACCACCGACGGCTACTTCCGCACCGGCAACCACGCGTCGGCGCACCCCGGACGGCAACCTGGCCTTCACGAATCACCAAGGGATCACACCGTCTTGACCTGGCCGCCGTCGATGGTGAACTCGGCTCCCGTGATGTTGCCGGCGAGTGGCGAGGCGAGGAAGAGAGCCAGATCCGCGACTTCGTGAGGTTCGGTGACCCGTCCGGTGGAGATGCCCATGCTCTGCGGCACGACTACATCGATGGCTTCCTGCGCGGTGGTGCCGGCCTGGGCCGCCGTCGCATCGGCGAAGCCACCCGGAGCGGTCCAGAAGGGGGTGCGGACCGGTCCTGGGGCGATCGCGTTGACCCGGACGCCCCGCGGTGCGAACTCCTCGGACAGTGACTTGGTCAGGCTGGCCAGCCCGGCCTTGGCCGCGGAGTAGTCCGCGACCATGGGGAAGGGCAGGCGCGCGTTGATGGAGCTGATGTTGATGATGGACCCTTCGTCCGCGTCCAGCAGGTGAGGAAGCGCCGCACGGCTGGCTCGGACCGCGCTGAACAGGGTCATGTTGAAGATCCGTTGCCACTCGGCGTCGTCGATGTCCAGGAAGCTCGGACGGGACGTTGCGGTGCCCAGGTTGTTGACCAGGATGTCGACTCTGCCGTACTGGTCCACCGCGCGCCTGACGAGCGTGTCTGGTCCGTCTGCGGTGGACAGGTCGACCGGTACTGCGGTGACGCCGTAGCTCTCACGGAGCGCTTCGAGCTCGGGAGTGACGCTCCGGCTGCCGGCGACGACGTGTGCGCCTTCACGGGCGAACGCATCGGCGATGGCGAGGCCGATACCCTTGCTCGCCCCGGTGACGACGGCGACCTTGTCTTTGAGCCGAAGGTCCATGGCGCTCCATTTCTACTGTGATCACCGCGTATGTCGAGAGTACGCGGAACCGGTGCTCATCCGAAGTCGGCCACTCTGCTCAGTGGCACTGGGGCACCGGGTTCGGCACGCGTGGCGCGGGCGGAGCGTGGCGTGCCTCGCAGGATCCGCGTCACGGCGCGTTCGGCGTCGTATGCCGAGCGCCGTACGCACGATCCGCCATCCGGGTCGGCCGAAACCGAGCGGGGCGGTAAGACCGCATCCACACGGGGAGTCGTAGCCTCCGGTCGGGCGAGCTGTCGGAACATGCCGTTGAGTGGAGCAATCAGCGTCGGGCTGCGGTGGCGCATACCAGGCTGGACCTTCGGCGGTGTTGTGCGACAGGAGTCCCGTGTGCGAAGACCATGTAGGCGGAACCCTCCGGGATGCCGACCACCCGCGGGCAGGGCCGATCGGGCCGTTCTGCCCGGTCCCATGGCGTTGACTTTCTGGAGTAACGGGTGAGGAACGTACGTCCCGGCCAGGAGACCGAGGCCGGCATCGCCGCACGGACCAGGCTGTCCGCGCCTCCGGCGTGGATGCTCTGGCTTCCGGTCATGTACGTCGCGGGCGTTCTGGTGCTCGAACCGGTCACGCCCGTGGAGTGGCCGATCAGCTTCTTGCTGGTCGCCCTGCCCCTGGTGACCGCCTTCGCCTATGGGCCCGTCGTCGTCGGTGGCGCCGCGGTGTTCGCCGTCCTCCTCGAAGGGGTGCTGGCCGGCACTCCGTGCTGTGCGGGCCGGCCGGTCGGTTATCTGTGGGACCGCCATTACGTGGCCAGCTATGTCTGCACCGGCCTGGTAGGCATCCTCGGCACGATCCTGGCCGCCCACCGGATCCGCCGTGAGCGCACGCTCGCCGACGTACGTTTTGTGGCCGAGATCGCGCAGCGCGTCCTGCTCAGACCGGTTCCCCACCGGATCGGCAACCTGCGCCTCGAGAGCCTGTACCTCTCCGCCTCCGCGGAAGCACGTATCGGCGGCGACCTCTATGAGGCCGTCCCCACCGGGTACGGGGTTCGGTTGCTCATCGGCGACGTCCGCGGCAAGGGTCTGCTCGCCGTCGAGACCGCTGCCACCCTGCTCGGCGCGTTCCGCGAAGCGGCGTATGACGAACCCGATCTCCCGGCCCTGGTGAACCGCGTGGAGACGAGCATGCACCGCAGGGCGACGCAACTCGGCGGAAGCGAGGTGGGCGAGCGGTTCGTCACCGCTGTCTTCGCCGAGATCCCCACAGGCTGCCATTACGTCCGAGTCGTCAACTGCGGCCACCCCCCTCCGCTCCTCCTCAGCGCCGGCGATGTGCACGAACTGGACCGGGGGCGGTCAGCTCCGCCTTTGAACCTCGGCATGCTGGTCACGGACCCGCATCACGTCGACGTCTACCCCTTTCGGCCCGGCGAGCAGCTGCTGTTCTACACGGATGGCGTCACGGAGACGCGGGACGCGGCCGGTTCCTTCTACCCTCTTCTCCAGCGACTCCGTTCCTGGGGCCCCCTCCCGCCCGAGGAGCTGCTGGCACTGCTCCACCATGATCTGCTGGCCTTCAGCAACAACCGCCTGACGGACGACACCGCGGCCCTCGCCGCCTGCCTGCTTGCCGACGAGCCGTCCGTACCGCCCACATCACCCGCAGGATGAACCGGGGTTCAGCGCGGCGGCAGGACCGCACGAGGCGTCCCCGCACCGAACCGGCCGAACCGGCCGTGCCGGCCACACCGTGATCGCGTCGGCGTCGAGCGCAGCGTGCGGCACAAGGCCCTGAGTCATGGCAGGGCTTCACCGGCCCGGCACGAGGGCGCACGGCATCCGGACGTGAGCCCTGTACGCGCCCCCTGCCCGTGTGAGAAGACTGCGTCCTGTCTGCGGGCAGGTGGCCGAAAGCCTGTCCCGTACCCAACTCATGAGGAAGGCAGGTCGACCGGAGTGCTGTTGCGTCTGCCCATGTCCCTGTCCGAAGCGCAGGAGTGTCTCGCCGAGGCGGCCGTTCCGATCGGTGGCGCGACACTCGTGTGGGCCACCTGGCAGCGCGAGGGCTTCCCGGAACTGGCCATGTCGTTGCGCGACCTGCCGGATGCCAACGTCATCGGACGTGAGACGCTCGGCTCCGCCGTGGTTCTCAACCGCATCGACGACCGTGTGCCGGACGTACTGCGCCTGGCGGCTGCCACGGTGGGGACGGGGGCCGTGCGCCGTACCGCGACGGTCGGTGGCAATCTCGTCGGCAGCACGCTGCGCTGCCTGCTGCCCGGTGCGCTCGTCCTGGAGGCCCGGGCCAGAGTGCTGGAATCGGACGGTGTCCACGAGACCGACCTGGGCGAAGTGGTGGCCAAGCGCCCCGTGCTGCTCAGCCTTCACTGGCGTGAGCCGATCGCCTGCTCGTACCGCAAGCTGCCTTCCGGCCCGGACGGACGCCCACCCCTTGTCGTCGCATCGGCCCTGCACAACGATGACGGCGCAGGTGTCCGTCTGCGTGTCGCTGTGCGCGACGGCTACGACGTGTTCAGCGGCGCGACGGTCTGCAACACCGGCGCCGAGCGGGCCCTTCTGGCGCTGCGCGACACGACCTTCGGTGACCTTCCGATCGCTGCCTGGGAGGTCGTCCGCTCGCAGGTCATCGACCTACTGGGCGGTGACGGCTCGGGCTCGTAGCCGCCGCAGGGGCAAATCGGATCGTGCGCCGAGTGCCGACGTCGCCCGCCTCGCGGTTTGCGGGCGGGCGGGGCGCGGATGCGGTTTACATCGGGGTCGGCTTGATCATTGCGAAGGGGGCGCCCTGCGGGTCGGTGACCACCGTCATCCGGCCGGCCATCATGTCGAACGGCGGGACAAGGACCGTGCCGTTGCGCTTGACCAGGGCGTCCACGGTGGAGTCGACGTCGTCGACCGCGAAGTAGGTCAGCCAGTGCGCCGGGGTGCCCGGCGGGTCGTTGGCGAGGAGCGTGACGCCGCCGACCGCGCGGCCGCCGACTTGCAGGGTCCAGTACGAGTCCGTGCCCTCCATCGGCTCGATCTCGATGCCGAACGCCTCGCCGTAGAAGGCGGTGGCGCCGGACACGTCATTGGTGTGCAGCTCGTTCCAGGTCAGTGCTCCGGCCTCGTTGACCACTTGCGCGCCGGAGAACTCGCCGGGCTGCCAGACACCGAACACCGCACCCTGCGGGTCGGTGGCGATCAGCATCCGGCCGAGGTCACCGACGTCCACCACCGGGACGAGCAGGGTGCCACCTGCGCTGACGATCTGCTCCTGGGTGGCCTGGGCGTCGGTACTGGCCAGGTAGCTGGTCCAGACGGTCGGCGGTTCCGGCATCCCCTCGGGGGCCATCGTCGGGCCGATGCCGGCCGCCGCCTTGCCGTTCAGCTCGCAGACCGCGTACCCGCCGAACTCGGCCGGACCGGGCTGGCCCTGCCAGCCGAGCAGGTCGCGGTAGAAGTCCAGCGCGGCCTGCTGGTCCTTCGCCATGAGATCGACCCAGCACGGGGTGCCGGTCGCGTACGGAGTGGTGACTTCAGGCATCTCTTGCCCCTTTCTCGTGAGGTGTGTGGGTCACCCTTGCGTCGCGGAGCGGCGATCCGTCGTCTGACACGCCGTCAACCTGGTCGCTCGCAGTCGAGGGGTTGCTCCGCGGGGGCTGGACGACAGGCGCAATCGCACGCTGCCGTCCGGAGGCTGTCGGCTGGTCGCGGGCCTTTGTTGCGGAGGAGCGGAGGAACGGTCGGTGTGCGGATCACAGTCCCGTGTAGGTGAACTCGTCGGCGGGGCTGGTTACAGAGGTGGCGAGGCCGACCTTCACGGTGACGTCCACCGTTTGGCTGTCGTCGAGCAGTACCGGCGCGGTAGCCGTGATCTGGCTGGGCGAGTGGACCGTGACCGAGGCCGCGGCGGTCTTGTTGAAGTACACAGTGGCGCCGGAGTCGAAGCCCGAGCCGGTGATCATGACCTGGGTGCGGGCCTTTCCACTGGTCGGGCTGACCGCGCTGACCACCACGGGTGCGGGTCCGTTGTAGGCGAACTGCCCCAGAGGTACGGCTGGAGAGGTGCCGAACATGTTGGTGACGCGGACGTCGACGATGCCGGTTCCGAGGGGCGCGGTGGCTGTGATCTGAGTGTCGGAATCGATGACGAAGTCGCCGACGGGGACGGGGATGGGGCCGAAGTCAACCACACTGTCCGAGGTGAAACCGCTGCCGCTGATGATCACGGTGGTTCTCAAGTCACCGAAGGTCGGGCTCACCCCGGTCACCACGGGGCCGGCGGCGATCTCGGGTGCCCCCAGCAGGCTCAGGTACGTGGAGTTGGCGTGCTGGAAGCCGCCCTGGCCGAGGAAGTCCGCGGTGGTCTTGTTGACCAGGTTCTTCGCCAGAACCGTGTAGTCGACGTTCGTCAGCGAGGTGACTCCGGGCTGGACGTAGACATTGCCCTTCGTGCTCCCGCCGACCACATCCATAAGCAACTTCACCTCGTCCGTTGCCGCCGGCCCCGGGCTCGGGTACCAGTTCTTGGCACCCGCGAGATCGTCCCACGCCAGCGGTACCAGGTCGTAGGCGTTGACATGACGCTCGTTCATCAGCCACGGAAAGGTGTTGAGGTAGTCGACGAAACTCTGCAGTCCGGCGGTGGGAGCGGCGTAGGTGACCAACGCGAACTTCGCCTGCGGGATCTCCGTCCACAGGTACGGAGCGATCATGGTCGCCAGGCAGCCGCCCAGGCTGTGGCCGGTCACGTACACGGTCGGGGGCGGAGAGGGAGGCACCGACTGGAGGAGCATTTCGAGCGCGTCTCGGACTGTGCCGCCCAGAGGGGGAATGACGGCCTCCGACCCACGTGCGTCGGCACCCTGCATGTCCTCCACCGGGATGAGCGAGGGCGCGTTGGCGATCTGCGTGAAGGCCTCCATGGCCCCCTTGGACACGGCGACGGGATTCGCCGACGGGTTCACATGGAACGGGACGACTGTGCCGACGTCGAGGTCCTCGAGGATGTCGGTCAAGCTGGCGATCGTTCCACGCGTGACCACGGCGAACTCGTTCGAGCCGTCGGTGTTGCGCGCGATGTACGCCATGTTCGCGTTGTCCGGGCTCAGCGCCAGCCACACCGGCTGCCAGGTGCCCCCTGTGGCGAGCTGCGGATTTTCCAGTTGCGTCTTGATGCCCTGGAAGATCCGCGCCGACTGCTGCGCGAGGGTTTCCCCGGACGGACGCGGGGTGGCCCCGGTGGCCGCGAGTGCGGCCAGCGTCATGGTCACCTGGGGCACCGTCGGATCGGACTGCGGGGCCATGGTACTCACTCCTCGGGAATGCCTCGGCACGGAGATGGGGCGGCCCGGACACGGCTCGGGGTCAGGGAAGAAGGACCCGAATCGACCGCCGCATGGACCGTACCCAGACGAACGTGCAGCACAGCGTCCTGTCGCTCCGCCGGGCTAACGCCCTCGACACTGATGACACGGCCGCACCCGGTGACCGACGCCGTCACCGCCGGTCGTGATCAGCAGCGCCGCCCCGCGCCTTGGTTGAGCCTGCAACCGAGTGCATTCTGCGCCGAGAACATTGCGTGGGCGCAGGCCGGCGACCAGTCCGAGGATCAGTAGGCCGATGCCCAGCCATACCGACGGCCCTGGTGCGCCGCCGCCTGAGACCGTGTCGACGGCCGCTGCGGCGAGAGGCGCGATACCGGTGAGCAGTCCGGCTCGTCCGGCCCCGACGGCGCGGACCGTCGAATACCACAGTACGAAGGCGACCGCCGTCACCATCAGCGCCAGATAGCCGGCAGCCGCCCACTGGGGCCCGGTCAACTCCCGTACTGCCGAAGGCCCTTCCGACGTAGCGCCGAGGACGGCCAGCAGCACGCCGGCCAGCCACATCGCGTGCACGGACACGCCCCACGGCGAGTGTCTTCGCAGTACCGGCACCGCGAGCAGGGTGAACGCGGCCTCGCAGCCCAGGGCCAGCCCCGCCCAGGCCACTCCGACGGCATCGGTGCGGCCGGTTCCCTCCACCAGCACCGCGCCCGCCATGACGACAGGCGCCGCCAGCAGGACCTGCCGGCTCGGCCTGCGCCGCTCCAGAACCGGGCCCACCACCCCGAGCACCACCGGTACGCAGGCGACTGCTACGGCGATCACCGCCGGCTCCGCGTGGGCGACGCCCCGGACCACGGCCACGTTGAAGAGCACCAGACCGGTGACCGCGATCCCGGCCAGCCAGAGCCACTCCCGGCCACGCGGCCACACCAGGCGAGCACCGGTGATCCGGGCCATGACCAGGAGGATCGCGGTGGCGGCCGCGTACCGGACCGCCTGGGCGGTGAAGAGTGGGGCGCCGACGAGCGTGTGCGAGACGGTGACGCTGCTGCCGACCAGCGTCATCCCGACCATGCCTGGGACGAGCTGGGCGAACGGAGCGGAAGGTGAGTCCATGCCGTCCACGGTGCCTTCACAATGGACGGCATGGGCAGGTCCACAACACCACCGGCACAGGGGTCCAAAAAGTCACACCCGGGGACCGGCCCGGCCGCCGGACCGCAGGGCTCGGCGACGGCAGCGGACGCGTCGGCGGACAACACGCCGGCGTTCACTGCGCCTGTCGGCTCGGACTTCCTGCAGCTGGACATCGGCACGGCCCCGCCCGGTGGGCGCACCGCCTGGCTCGCCGACCGGCTGCGGTCAGCCATCGCCGACGGCCGGCTGCCCGTCGGAGCGCGGCTGCCCGCCAGCCGGGTGCTCGCCGCGGAACTGCGCGTCACACGGGGTGTGGTCACCGAGGCGTACCGACGGCTCGCCGAGTCCGGCCAGATCGCCGGTCGCGGCCGGCTCGGCACGGTGGTCGTGGCGGCGCCCGCCGTGCCCCGCGCCCGCGACGTAGCGGGTCCCGGGCATGGGTCCGGGCCCGTGCTCTTCGGCGCGGGCGACCGCGAGGGCGTGGTCGACGCTCTGCGCTCCCTGCCCTGCCGCATCGACCTCTCACCGGGCGTCCCCGACCTCGCCGCCTTCCCCCGCACCAGCTGGCTGCGCGCCGAACGCGCCGTCCTCGCGAGCGTCACCCCGGCCGACTTCGGCTACGGCGACCCCCGGGGTGCCCCCGCTCTCCGCCGGGCCGTGGTCGGCTGGCTGGCCCGCAACCGAGGCATCCGGGCCGACCCGGACGAGGTGGTGGTGGTCGCGGGTGTGGCACAGGCTCTCGGCCTGCTGGGGCAGATCCTGCGGGCCGACGGAATCCGCCGCATCGCCGTCGAGGACCCCGGTTCGCTCGGTGCGCGCCAGCAGTTGGAGTACGGCGGCCACGAGCTGGTGCCCGTTCCCGTGGACGAAGGTGGCCTCGACGTGCGAGCGCTGCGTGCCGGCGACGCCCGGGCGGTGCTGCTGACCCCGGCCCACCAGTTCCCCACCGGTGTCGTCCTCGACGGGGAGCGCCGCCGTGAACTGCTGAGCTGGGCGGCCGAAGGCGGGGTGGTCATCGAGGACGACTACGACGCCGAGCACCGCTACGACCGGCCGCCGGTGCCCGCGTTGCGTTCCCTGTTGCCCGACGGCGTCTGCTATGCGGGCAGCGTTTCCAAGCTGCTCGCGCCCGCGCTCCGGGTGGGATGGCTCCTCGTACCGGCGGACCGACTGGACGCCCTGGTGGCGGCCAAGCGGTACGCCGATCTCGGCAACGGCGTCCTCACCCAGCTCGTCCTCGCTCGCCTGATGGACTCGGGGGAGCTGGAACGGCACCTGCGCCATGTCCGGCTGCGTCACCGTCGGCGCCGGGACGTGATGCTGCGAGCGATCGACAGGCATCTGCCCGCCGCCCGCGTCCACGGGGCAGCCGCCGGCCTGCACCTGATGGTCACCTTCGGCGACCCGCGGGACGGTGCTCGTGGCAGCGGCTTCCGCGACACCGACCTCGCCGAGGCCGCGCTCGCTCAGGGTGTCAAGCTCCACCCACTGTCCTGGCACCGGATCGCCCCTGGCCCTCCGGGCCTGGTCCTCGGCTACGCGGCGGGCCCCGCCCACGAGATCGAGGAAGGCATCGCCCTCATCGGCACCGCCCTGCGCAGCCTTCTTCGATGAGCCCGGCGCCGTAGAGGACGACCTGTGTCGAACTCCGCGATTTCGCCTGGGCGGAGAGTGCATTCGCGGTCTGTCCACAAGTTGGTCGAGTGCGACGCGGTGCGCACGCGCGAGGGGGATGAGCAGGCCCAGGATCGGGCGGCGCTTGCCTGATTCGAGACGGGACAGCGTGCTCACCGAGAGCCCGGTGGCAGCTGCAAGCGCCTCCAGTGTCAGTCCGCGGTCCCGGCGCAGCGTCAGATCTTTTGCGGTCTTCGCAAACGGGCTCGGCTGTGGTTGTGGTCCTGCCCGAGCCTGGCCGGGTAGTGCTCCCCGAGGTGAGAGGCAGACCATGACCGTCACAACGACTCGTCCTGTTCAGGCCGTTCTGAGTACGCGCAGGCGCTGGACGGTGCTGGCCGTCTGCTGCCTGGGCATGTTCGTGGTGGGTCTGGACACCACCATCGTCAATGTGGGCCTGCCCGCCATCGGGCGTGGTCTGAGTGTCGGGACGCGAAGTCTTGAGTGGACCGTGGACGCCTACACCATCGTCCTGGCCGGACTGCTGATCTCCTCCGGCGCGCTGGCGGACCGGTTCGGGCGCCGACGGGTGTTCCAGTCGGGGCTGGCCGTGTTCGGCGCGGCCTCGCTGGCCTGTGCCACGGCTGGCTCGGTGGGCGCGCTGGTCGCGGCCCGCGCGGTGCAGGGGATCGGCGCTTCGATGCTCAGCCCGGTGGCTCTGGCGATCGTGGTGAACGCGATGCCCGATCCGCGGGAGCGAGCGCAGGCGATCGGCGTCTGGGCGTCCGTTTTCGGACTCAGCATGGCCGTCGGCCCGGTCACGGGAGGTGCTCTCGTCGCGGGGCTCGGCTGGCGGGCCCTGTTCTGGATCAACGCTCCGGTCGTCGCAGCCGCCCTGGTCCTCAGCGCGGTGTTCGTGCCCGAGTCCCGGGGGCCGCGGGGGCGGCGGCTCGACGCTCCGGGACAGGTTCTCCTCACCGTACTCATCGCTGTCTGGGTCGGCGTCCTCATCGAAGGGCCGCGTATCGGCTGGACGTCGTCGGCGGCACTGGCTGCCTATGGATTCGGCGCTGTGACGGGGGTCGGCTTCGTGTGGGTGGAGTGCCGTCGGCGTGAGCCGCTGATGGACCTGCGGCTTTTCCGCAGTCCCGTGTTCAGCGGTGCGGTCTTGGGCGCGGTGGCGGTCTTCGTCGCCCTGAACGTCACGCTGCTGCTCAACACTCTCTATCTCCAGCACACCCGGGGCTTCACCCCCCTGGCCGCCGGCGCGGCGACCCTGCCCATGGCCGTCGGAGCGACGCTTTGCGCACCGTGGTCCGGCCGTCTGGTCGGTCGTACCGGAACGCGGCTCCCTCTGAGCCTTGCGGGCGGCTTCATCACGGCGGGCGGCCTGAGCCTGGTGGGACTCGACCGGCACTCGGGCCTGCCCCTGCTTCTCCTTGCCTACCTGTTGATCGGCATCGGGTTCGGCTTCGCCAACGCGCCGATCACCAACACCGCGGTCAGCGGGCTGCCTCCCGCACGGGCCGCGGTGGCAGGAGCGATCACGTCCACCGCACGACAGCTCGGCTCCGCACTCGGCATCGCCCTCGCCGGCAGCCTGGTGGCCCACAGCACCCCGGCCGGTTTGGCCCATGCGTCCCGTCCGGGCTGGATCCTGGTCGCCGCCTGCGGACTCGTACTCTTCCTCATGGCCCAAGTCTCACGGTACACACGTAGATGACGGTGTGTCCGTGCAGCCGGGCGCGGGCCGCAGGCTCGTAGTCCAAGGCCAGGTCGCCGGTTTCGAGTTGGTCCCTGCATGCGGTCGGCAGGGTCTGGATTCCGTCGCTGCCCGTGAGGCGACGAGGGTCTCAACAAGCCTGCCCCTGATGAGCAACTCGACGGCTTGCGATCCGTGCTCTCCCAGAACGAAATCTTGACGGACGTGATGGCCAGGGCGGCAACACTGGAGTTGCCCGGCTGGTACGTGACGGCGGGCTGTCTGTTCCAGACGGTGTGGAACGTGGTCACCGGCAGGCCCCCGACCAACGGCATCAAGGACTGTCTGGGCGTCCGGCAGGGATCCGATGGAGGATGGCGCGTCTACGCACCTCACAGACTCTCCGACGTGTTCAACCCGGTCGTGCGACCCAACTCGGTCCTCGCCCCGCGGGAGGTCTATGAGACCAAGGCCGCACGATGGAAGGACGAGTGGCCGGAGCTCACCGTACTGCCATGGGAAAACTGATGGCTCGTGGTCTGTTGAGGCATCGCGTCGGCGCACCACGTCACGGGCGGGCTGGGTGGACCGCCCAAGAGACCGATGGCACTGCTGTGTGGAACGGAACGCGGACGGCGGTACCACTGGGCGTACCTGCCGCGTCCTGGCCGGATGCCTGATGTGCGCGGCAACCGAGACGCCGGGCAGGCCCCCTCTGCGGCAGGTCATCCCGGAGCCTGGGAGAAGGCCGGTCCCGCGTGGCCGCCACTCACTCGGCTGGACTTTCGGCCTGCTTCGAGACGCGAGATTCTGGTAGTAAGGCCGACCGCGGACCAGCGAACAAATGCGGGCTGGAGCGCATCTCACGCTTTGTGCAGCCCACCCCATGCTCATACGGCCCTCGGCGCGACGGGCACTGTCGCGTCCTGCGAAAGGAGGGCGGGCGATGAACGTCCCGCCGTACCGTGACCGCACAAGCGAGACAGCACGGCCGCAGCTCCCCGGCCGGGCCATGACCGCACGCAGACTGAGCACCGCTGCCACTGTGGCGACGGTGCTCCTGGCGTGCGGTGGCACGGGCGCCCCCAAGGCGGCCTCCCACTCGTCCCTCGCTCCAGGCCGCACCGCCGCTGCCACTGCCTGCACCAACAGCACGAAGCTGGCCGGGTGGTCCAACCACCGGCTGGCCATGCTGACGATCGCCGTGCCGGTGTCGGAGACCTCGGTGTCCGACGTCACCTCCGAGGTGAGCGCCGGTGCGGGCGGTGTGCTGCTGTTCGGCAGCACGGCGCCGTCCGACCTCGGCTCCCGGCTGACCGCCCTGAAGTCCCATGTGCCCGGCAAACTGGGCCTGCTGGTGATGACCGACGAGGAGGGCGGCGGCATACAGCGCATGGCGAATCTCGTCGGCTCCCTGCCCTGGCCCGCGTACATGGGTACGCACTGGAGCCCGGCCCAGATCCAGCAGAACGTCACGAAGGTCGCCACGAAGATGGCCGCCGCCCAGGTGAACATGGACCTTGCGCCGGTGGTCGACGTCGACGGCAGGAACGAGGCCCCCAGTAGGACCAACCCCGACGGCTGGCGGTCCTTCAGCGGCAGCACCTCGGTGGTCTCCAAGGACGGTGTCGCGTACATGAACGGGTTGCGCGCCGGACATGTGATACCCGTCGTCAAGCACTTCCCGGGCCTTGGCGGCTCCAGCTACAACTCCGACTTCGGCCCTGCCCGCACCCTGCCCTGGTCCACCCTGCAGAAGGTGGGCATCCCGCCGTTCACGGCGGCCATCAAGGCCGGGGCCCCGGCCATCATGGTCTCCAACAACATCGTGCCGGGTCTGGGCACCAATCCGGCAAGCCTGTCACCCACCGCCATCAGCTCCGAGCTGCGCGGCAAGCTGGGCTTCAAGGGGCTTGTGGTCACCGACTCGCTCAGCGCCAAGGCGATCTCCGCCGCCGGCTTCAGCGTCCCCGCCGCCGCGGTCCAGGCCCTGCGCTCCGGTGCCGACATGGTCATGTTCGACCTGAAGGGCAGTGTCAGTTCCCAAACGTCCTCGATCGCCTCGGCGATCACCAATGCGGTGGCCGGTGGACACCTCGCCCGCAGCCGCCTCATCGACGCGGCGGGGCACGTCCTGGCCGTCCGGCACGTGAACCTCTGCTCCTGAGCGCGACTGGACCGCAGCCCTTGCCCGTCAGGACGGCCGCGCCGTGAGGCCTGGCAGCTCGGCGAGCGAATAATCGGTTGCCTGTTGGCGATGGTGGTGGATGCAATGTCCGGCATGGTCATCCAGGTGCGTCACGGCGAGATGAGATGAACCCGCACCACCGGGCCTTGCCACTTTGTGATCCGGGCAAGCTGCGACCGAATCGCCACACGGGAGACGCCCACGCATGAATACGCCACCATCGCCACGTGGAGCGGAGCGGACTGACGGATCATCCGTCCAGATCGGCGCTCTCCTTCCGCTCACTCGGCCGGGCTGGGTCCAGGCAGGCCAACACTTGCTCGCTGGACTCGAGCTGGCCGTTCGCGAAGTCAATGACGCCGGCGGGATCGTCGGAAGGCCACTCGAGCTGGTGGTCCGAGACACCGCGGCCGATCCACACAGGGCCGCGGCGGCCGTGGATGAGTTGGCTCGCCTGGGCGTGGCTGCCCTGGCGGGGGAGTATCACAGCGTCGTCGCTCGCGCCGCTGCCGCCAGGGCCGACGCCCTCGGCCTGCCGTTCCTCTGCTCGTCAGCGGTTCTCGATGCGCTCACCGAACAGCCGACGGATTGGGTCGCGCGCCTCGCCCCGGCGCAGTCCCACGGCTGGCGGATCTACGCAGACTTCCTCCTCGGCGCGGGCCACAGTCGAATCGCCGTAGCAGCCGAGCCGAGTGTCTACTGGGCATCTGGGGCCCGCATTCTGCGGGACTACCTCGCTCCACGCGGCGGCACCGTCATCGAACTCGACATGCGCGCGCTCGCCCCCACGGCCGTGTGCGACGAACTCGTCGACAATCGCGCGACAGCCCTCCTCCTTCTGGTCGGCCACCCGGAGCCGGCCGTGTCGATCGTCAAGTCCGTCCGCCGCGACCAGCGCCTCGCTGAGATCATGATCGGTGCTCCGGCCGGGCAACCGGAGTTCCCCGAATGGGCGACGTTGCTGGGCGACGACGGCGCCGCGATCCCGTTCTTGCGCTACCTGCCCGAGCGTCTCAGCCCGCTCGGTGCACGAGTCGGGACGGCCCTCCGCGAGCGGCTGGCCGAAGCGCCCTCCTTCGTCGCCTTCGAGGGTTACGACACGGTCGCCGTCCTCGCCGAGGTGCTGCGTTCTCACGGCGCGGACCGGGCGCGCACTGCAGAATCCTGGCCGCGCGTTGCAGTCGAAGGCACCCGCGGGCAGATCGAGTTCTCCCGCACGCCAGGCATCAGCGTTTGGCAATGGGCTTGGACGCCAGTCCAAGTCGTTGATCGAGATCCGGCGGAACCCGATCGCTTCCGGATCCTTCACGCCGGCTGAGGGCGACAGAGCTTGGCCCCTGGCCGATACAGCCGCGTCGAGCGCGGCGATGCCTTCGAGGCGGGGGCATCAGGGATAAGGCTCGGGCCCTCGTCCCCGCAGACCCCGACTGGGGGCGAGCCCCAGCCGGGTGCGCAACCTGTCGGCTGGAGCGGTACCTGAATTTCCGAGCTTGATTCTTACGCCCACGCGTCACCCGGAGCGTGTGGCTTTCGTTGTGAAAGCCGGTTGAGATACTGCCCCGTGTTGGGGAAGGTCTGGGGCATGGAGTACTTCTGCTACCACCGCGACCGGCCCGGATCCCTCGCGTTGCGCTATGAGCTGTCGGAAGAGCACTGGTCCTACATGGACCGGTACGAGAAGGAGATCATCGCTCGCGGCCCGACCTTCGCCAGTGATGGCGAAACGCCCACCGGCAGCGTCCATATCGTCGACTTGCCGGATCCCGCTGCCGCCCGCGCGTTCGCCTTCGACGAGCCCAACTACCAGGCGGGCGTCTACCGGGACGTGCTGCTGCGTCGGTGGCGCAACCTGCTGGGGCGCACCATGTGGGACTTCCCTGGTGGCCGTACCGGCGGCAATCGGTACCTGGTGCTCGGACTCGGCTCAGGGCAGTCCTCCGACGCTGACGTGCCGGCCCACCGGGACGAATTGATCGCGTACGGGCCACTGTTGTCCGACGACGGCGCCACCTGGCTGGGTACGGCGGCGCTGGTCCGGGCCGTGGACCCGGACACGGCACGCGCCGTCCTGACTGCGGACCGGTATGCCGAGATCGAGGTCCACGACTGGGAGTTCGGCGGGCGGCGATGACCCAGGGACGCTCCACGCCGACGACGCCCGGCGGTTGAGCGCAGGAGCGTGCCACCGGGTTGAGCGCGTCCCGCACCTCGGACCCGCGAGGGCCGCTGTGCGGGACGTGGGCGACGAAGATCGCCATCTGCCTGGGGCAGGCCCCTGGGTCGGTCAGGCCGCGAGCAGCTCGGTGACCAGGCGGACGGCCTCCGGCACCTCGACGTGGTCGTCCGGGGTGGCCCCGAAGTGCGCGCCGGTGGGCGTCACAACGGCGGTCGCGCCGAGGCCGTCGACGAGCAGCCGGACGTGTTCGGTCGGGTCGGGCTGGTTGACCGGGTCGTCCATGGCCTGGAGGACCCGGAAGTGCCGGGCCGAGCGGCGGATCCGGTCCCAGTCGAAGCCGCCCTCGAAGAACTCGGCGAGTTCGTCGTAGCCGACCTCGTGCGCCGAGGTCGCCACCAGCAGCGCGCCCGCGAACACTCCGTGGGCCTCGGGGTCGTGCTGCTCCAGGAAGCGCAGCACATTGACTCCACCGATGCTGTGCCCGACCAGCACGGTGGATTCGGCGGGGCCGGCGGCCAGGACAGCCTGGCCGTAGGTCTGTCGCCAGGGCTCCAGCCGTGGGGCGGCGGTCCCCGGCAGGCGCGGCACGGTGACCCGGTGTCCGGCCGCCGCCAGCCGCTCGGTCAGGTACGGGAACCAGACGCTGTCGTCGCTCGAGCCGTAACCGTGCGACACCACGATCTCGCTCATGATCGATCCACTCCCCTAATCAAAACGATCCGTCGCGTTTCGATTGAAAATAGCACGCTGCTACGGTGTCGGCGTGCCAACTGGAGAAACCCCAAGCCGCCGGACCGGCGGACGGATCCGCAGCCAGGACGCCCACGACGCTGTCCTCGCCACCGCGATCGAGCTCGTCGAGGAACTCGGCTACCAGGCCGTCACCATCGAACGCATCGCCGCCCGCGCCGACGTCGCCAAGAGCACCATCTACCGCTGGTGGAAGTCGAAGGCACCTCTCGTCATGGACGCCTACCGCACGGCCGTCGAGCAGCGGATGCCCGAACCCGACACCGGCTCACTCTCCGGCGACCTGACCGCCTTCGTCACTGCCCTGTACGGCGTCACCGCGTACCCCATCCGCGTCAAGACCCTGCGCGGCCTCATGGCGGAAGCCCAGCTCGACCCCGCCTTCGCCGAGCCCTTCCGCGAGTGGGTGGAGAGCCGGCGGGCCGTCATGCTCACCCTGCTCACCAGGGGCGTCGATCGCGGCGAACTCCCCGCCACCGCCGACCTGGACGCCATCACGGACCAGATCTTCGGACTGTTCTGGTACCGCCTCCTGGTCGGCCACCAACCTCTCGACTGCGCACAGGTCCCTGACCACATCGACCAACTGCTGCACGGACTTCATGTGCGACACGGGCAGTAGGGACCCCTGGCCCTTGCAGCGCGTGGCAGTGCCGGGACACGCTTGATGGCGAAGGCGGGAACATGGTTCGCCACCTGACGATCATGAGTCTTCTGGGCGTACCTCCTCGAGGCCCTGCGCCTCACTGGAGCTGAGTGCCAAGGACGCGCCGGTGATCGTGATCATGCGCCTGGTCCTCGTCACACGTGCCGCGGCGTGGTCAGCCGAACAGACGGGGTACCCGGATCGTCTCGACGCGCCGCCACGAGCCGCCGGGCAGCAGTACACGGTCGCCCTCCGCCGTAGCGGCCTTCGCCCGCGCGGCGGTGGTGGGCGCCGCCCTGCGCGACGGCAGCCGGGCGCTACAGGCGCCCCACTCGGCCGGCGACCGGGCAAGGGTCCGCTTGGTCACAGCTCCTCCCGCGACATGAGGTGCAGTACGTCACCCGCGTTCGCCCGCATGAGCACTCACTCCTCGTCCGTTGCCAACCCCTTCTCCGAGGATCACCCTCCGAAGCGCAGCCCGCAGCGCCTCGGACGCGTTGGCCTGGCGAGATGGCGATATCGCGTGCAGCGTGGAAGCGATGGGGGCCGATCGACAGGGCGGGAGAGCCGCAGGAGAGGCGGGACACATGGACAGGGATGCCGCCGAGCGCCGTGTGGTGGTCGGTGTCGACGGATCGACGGCCTCGTACGAGGCCCTGCGCTGGGCCGTGCGCTACGCGGGCCTCGTCGGCGGCACCGTGGAGGCGGTCGCGGTGTGGGAGCTGCCGGGCCTGTACGGCTGGTCGGCCCCCGCCGTGGACATGGACGTCGACGAGGAGGAGGCCCGGCAGCGGGTGCGGAAGGAGCTGACCGACGTGCTCGGCGCGGACGTGGCCGGCTCGGTCCGGAGCCATGTGGTGCACGGCAACCCCGCCGACGTTCTGCTGCGGGCCGCCGAAGGCGCCGAGATCCTGGTCGTCGGCAGCCGGGGCAGGGGCGGGTTCGCGCGCGCCCTGCTCGGCTCGGTCAGCCAGCGTGTGGCGCAGCACGCGAGTTGTCCGGTCGTGATCGTGCGTTCCGAGATGCAGTGACCGACGTCCAGCGCGTCCAGCTGCGCGCCGACCCGGGCCCTTCCCGATGAGGTCCGGGCCCCCGGAAGGTCCCGCAGGCACTCAGGCCGTCAGGCCGCCAGGCCGCCTGGACGTCGTCTCCGGCGTCGACCGTGACCACGTCCTCGGACCTGACGTCCTCGACCGTCACGGGACGGCCACGGCAGGAGCGGTCATCACCGCGGACACCTTCATGCGGCCTCTCGTTCCGGTCCGATGCCCAGAGGCGGGGGGCCGACCCGGTGCGTCCCGCCTCATACGACGTCCAGCACGTCGGTCACCGGCCGACGGGGACTCGGACGGCCTTCGGGCCCATAGCCGAGCCTGATCACCATCTGCACGTGGCCCATGGCCGAGACCGGGTCGCGGACCGCCCACCGCAGCTCGGCCCGTTCCAGCGGCTGGGACGTCACCGAGGCGACCAGCCCGTCCGTCGTGGCCCGCAGGAGCACCCGCTCCAGCGCCTGGCCCGCGCGCAGCCAGTCCGACGGTCGGTCGTGAGCCGTTCCCAGCAGGGCGATCTGGGGGTCTCTCTCGAAGGCTGCCCAGCCCCGTCCTGGTACCCGGCGACCGGCGGCGAAGTCTCTCACCGGTGTCCCGGCGACGCGGCTGCGCGGCCCGAACGCTTCGGGAGGGATGCCGTCCGACGTCCCGGCGCCGGCTGCGGGTTCCGTCCGGGCCCAGCGTGCCATCTCGCCCCGGACGCCGGGATCCAGGGCCTCCCGGCCCTCGGCGTCCTCTACCAGCTCCAGAAGCGACGCCACATGCCAGGGTCCGGGGAAGAGCAGCTGGGCACCCTCTGCGCCGGCCGCCTCGCACAGCCGGTCCTTCAACGCGCTCGGTATCTCCTCCTCGCGGAAGGGCTGACGGCTGGAGTGCCGGCGGCGGATCGCCGGATGCAGCACGGCGAGGGCCGCGTCCGGCGGCGCCGTGCCGCCGAGGTCCACCTCGGCCAGCAACGCCGGATCGGCTGGTTCCGGCAGGAGCCGGACGACCGGACCCCGGCCGTCCGCCGCAGCGGCCACGCGGAGGTTCAACAGTGCCGCGCCGCAGCCCAGGTGCAGGTTCCGGTGGTCCGGGTCGCTGCGGGGCAGGGCACGCGCCAGGTCGGCGTAGAGGCACAGGACACCACTGTCGCGCAGGTAACGGAACCTCCATGGCTGTGCGTTGTGCAGCGAAGGTGCTTCCACGGCGGCTGCCACCAGCGCGGTGACGTCGTAGCTGTCGAAGGGTGGCGTGCTCATGATGGCCTCCCTGGGGTGCCCGGCTCGGCAGCCGACAGGAACCCGGTCGGCATGCCTGGTCCTGCCTCCAGACTGTGCGACACCTGTTCCCCGGGGCAGGGGCCGTCCGGACCTGGCCCCGGGGCCGAATGTCCCGCTCGGGAGGGTCCGTTGCCGGTCGCGAGGGCCGATTCGCCCATCGAGGTCACCGAATCGACCGTGCGAACGTGAGAACAGGACCGGACGGCTGAGGTTCCCGCAGCCCGGCGGCAGGCCCACGGAATGCTGCACGACGCGGCGTGCCCAGTGGCTGTCGTTCCCGAAGTCTCCTGATATTCCCGGCACACTTTCCGCCCATGGACGACGAAACAGGAGTTCCCATGCCGAAGGCCGCCCACCCGGACGCCACCACGCTCACCGACGAGGCACTGCGCGCCCTGGACGCGCACTGGCGTGCCGCCAACTACCTGGCGGTCGGCCAGATCTACCTCATGGCCAACCCGCTGCTGACCGAGCCGCTCAGGCCCGAGCACATCAAGCCGCGGCTGCTCGGTCACTGGGGCACCTCGCCCGGTCTGAACCTCGTGTACACCCACCTCAACCGCGTGATCAAGGCGCGCGGACTGGACGCGCTGTGCGTGTGGGGACCGGGACACGGGGGGCCGGCCGTCCTCGCGGGCTCCTGGCTGGACGGCAGCTACAGCGAGACCTACCCCGACGTGTCACGTGACGCGGCGGGCATGGCCTGGCTGTTCCGGCAGTTCTCCTTCCCCGGCGGCGTGCCCAGCCACGTGGCACCCGAGACCCCCGGCTCGATCCACGAGGGCGGCGAACTCGGCTACTGCCTGGCGCACGCCTACGGCGCGGCCCTCGACAACCCGAACCTGCTGGTCGCCTGTGTGATCGGTGACGGCGAGGCGGAGACAGGCCCGCTGGCCGCGTCCTGGCACTCGAACAAGTTCCTGGACCCGGTGCACGACGGAGCTGTCCTGCCGATCCTGCACCTCAACGGCTACAAGATCGCCAACCCGACCGTGCTGTCCCGGCTTCCCGAGGACGAACTCGACGCGCTGCTGCGGGGATACGGGCACGAACCCCTGCACGTCACCGGTGACGACCCTGCCACGGTCCACCGCGCCCTGGCCGGCGCCTTCGACAAGGCGCTGGACCGCATTGCGCTGATGCAGCGCACCGCCCGCGAGGAAGGCGTCACCGAGCGCGTGCACTGGCCGGTGATCGTGCTGCGCACGCCGAAGGGCTGGACCGGCCCGGCCGAAGTGGACGGCGAACCGGTCGAGGGCACCTGGCGCGCCCACCAGGTCCCGCTCTCAAAGGTACGCGAAAATCCGGCTCATCTACGGCAGTTGGAGGAGTGGCTGCGCTCGTACCGGCCCGAGGAGCTCTTCGACCCGGACGGCCGTCCCGTCGCGCAGGTCCTTGCCTGCGTCCCCGAGGGGCTTAGGCGGCTCGGAGCCACCCCGCACGCCAACGGCGGCCTCCTCGTCCGTGACCTCCCGCTGCCGTCCCTCGACGCCTTCGCCGTACCCGTCGACAAGCCGGGCAGCACGCTGCACGAGCCCACCCGGGTCCTCGGCAGTCTCCTCGCGCAGGTCATGAAGGACACGCGGCACAGCCGCAACTTCCGTCTCGTCGGCCCGGACGAGACGGCCTCCAACCGGCTCCAGGCCGTCTTCGATGCCAGCGCGAAGGCTTGGCAGGCCGGGACGCTGCCGGTCGACGAACACCTGGACCGGCACGGCCGGGTGATGGAGGTCCTCTCCGAACACCTCTGCCAGGGCTGGCTGGAGGGCTACCTGCTGACCGGCCGGCACGGACTGTTCTCCTGCTACGAGGCGTTCGTGCACATCGTGGACTCGATGGTCAACCAGCACATCAAGTGGCTCAAGACCTCCCGAGAGCTGTCCTGGCGGGCTCCGATCCCCTCTCTCAACTACCTGCTGACCTCGCACGTGTGGCGCCAGGACCACAACGGCTTCTCGCACCAGGACCCCGGGTTCGTGGACCACGTCCTCAACAAGAGCCCCGAGGTCGTGCGGGTGTATCTGCCGCCGGACGCCAACACCCTGCTGTCCATGGCCGACCACGTCCTGCGCAGCCGCGACTACGTCAACGTGATCGTGGCGGGCAAGCAGCCCTGCTTCGACTGGCTGAGCATCGACCAGGCCCGGGTTCACTGCGCGCGCGGCGCCGGGATCTGGGAGTGGGCGGGCACCGAGAACGGCGGCGAGCCGGACGTCGTACTCGCCTGTGCCGGTGATGTGCCCACCCAGGAGGTGCTGGCGGCAGCGCAGTTGCTGCGCCGGCACCTGCCCCAACTGGCGGTGCGGGTGGTCAACGTGGTCGACCTGACGCGGCTGCTGCCGCACGAGGCGCACCCGCACGGGATGACGGACTTCGAGTACGACGCCCTGTTCACCACGGACAAGCCGGTGATCTTCGCCTACCACGGCTACCCGTGGCTGATCCACCGCCTCGCCTACCGCCGCACCGGCCACAAGAACGTCCATGTGCGCGGTTACAGGGAATCGGGCACCACGACCACCCCGTTCGACATGGTGGTGCGCAACGACCTCGACCGCTACCGGCTCGTCATGGAAGTCATCGACCGCGTCCCGGGCCTCGCCGTACGCGCCGCCGCCGTACGCCAGGCGATGGTCGACGTCCGCACCCGCCACCACGCCTGGATCCGCGCCCACGGCACCGACCTGCCCGAGGTTGCCGAGTGGAGCTGGGACGGCTGAAGACCCCGCAGGTGCGCTCCATGGCTGCCGCCGCACGCCGTCCTCCGGCGGTGAGCCGACCTTGGATTCCGCCTGTACTCGAACCTCGTCCAGGCACGACGGCGGCGCGACCATGAGGCAACGCAACCGACCCCGACCGACGGGCCGGATCAGGAACCGTCCTGGGATCCCGTCGCCGTCTTCGAGTAGGCGTCGTGCCAGGCGGCCTTCGCTCCGGATTCGCCGATCCGGTAGACATCCACCACAGCCCCGACCGCAACGGCCAGCGAGAGCACACCCACGACGATGCGTACCGGCAGGGCGGACCAGCGCATGCCGCTGTTCCGTCCAGCCTCCGCCGGCGCCCGTCGGCCCGCCCACCACACGACCGCCGCCAGAACGAACAGAGCCACGGCCCACGGCAGCAGCCCGTCGCCCAGCTCGGTGTGCCGGCGTACCAGGGCGTCGTCGTCCACGTGCCGTTCGAGCCACTCGCCGGCATGCGTGGTCAGCGGCACACTGGCCAGGGCGACGAGGGCCACCAGCGGCAGCAGCGGCCCCAGCAGCCGGGCGGCGCGCGGCCACAGCGCTGCCGAGGCCAGGGCCAGCGCGGTCAGGGGTATCAGGACGACGACCACGTGGACCATCAGGACATGGGCGGGCAGACCGCTGATCAGATTCATCGAGATGCTCTCCAGAGGGGAAGGGGCGCGTCAGCCTGGCACAGCAAACTCTGAGTTCCTTCTCAGCCGGTGGCTGGGATGGTGCGTTACCACCCCTTCCCCGTGCCAGCCAGCGAGGAGTGCACTGGCCATCGGAGAAGCGCCCGGAACACCCTGGTCGGGAACACCGTCCGGGGGATTTCTCCGTTCACCCGTCCAGGCGACAGAACGCGCCCACAGCACGTGGAACCGGCAGGCTGAGAGTGGTCGACAGACGGATCGAGCGCTGACGGGAGGTTTGAATTACGCAGCAGCGGTTTCGTCACTCACTCGACTCGGACGGTAAGCCGAACATGGCCGATGAACCACGACAAGATTCCGGCGCGAAGCCGAAGGGCAACCAGCGCAGTGTGCACCCGACCCTGCGCGCTGTGGCGGCCGCGTCAACGGGCGGAACCCTCGTCATCTGGTGGCCCGCCTTCACCCTGGGCGCGTACCACGCCGTCTTCTTCGACGCCCTGCTCACTCTCTGGGCCGTGACCACCGCCGTCCTCCTCTCCGGGGCGGTTGTGCACACGAAGAGCTCGGTACCCTCGGGAGGCTGGCTGGCTCTGGCGCTGCCCTCCCTGTGGGTCGTCCTGGCCATCCTGACACCCGGACCCCACGTCCCCTTGTACCTCCACTACCTCGAGGTGGGCCTCACCGTGGTGGGTGCTCCGATGCTGGCCTGGCTGTTGTCGAAGATTCTGCTCCCCGACTACGCGGAGCTTCCTCGGTTTCACCGTCTGGGAGCAGTGGGCGTCACCATCGCCGTCGGAGTCCTGGCCTTCCTGCTCGGCAAGTTCAACTACCTGTTTCTGACCTGCGCGGACTTCAACCTGAGCGGCAACAACACGCCGCCACACTGTGCTCAGGGAGGGCCGCTGCACCTGTGACCGTCGCCGTCGCGCAGCCGTGTGGTGAAGACGAGGGCTGATCGGCCCCGCGCGTTGGCCTCACCGGCCCATGACGCGCTCCACGGACCGGGCGAGTGTGAGAGGCAGACACTTCGGAAGTCGCAGGCACCGGGCCCTGGCTCCCGGCGCCTGGAGGAGATGAGCCACCGTGATGTTCTGGTACGACCACGACGTCGGCGGATGGGGCTGGTTCGCCATGTCAGCCGGCATGATCCTCTTCTGGGCCCTGATCATCACCCTCGGCGTCCTCCTGTACCGCGCCCTGGCGCGGCCGGCAGGGGGCAGGGACCTTGCCGACACCCGGCCGCCCGGGCCGTCCCCCCAGCAGCTCCTCGCCGAACGCTTCGCCCGAGGCGAGATCGACGAGGATGAGTACCACCGCCGCCTGACCGTCCTGGGCCAAGCCACCGGTGACGTCCCGCGGCCCGGTCGGCGCTGATCGGGAGGAGGCAGCCGTGGACGAGAGGCTTTCCGTGGGCGCCATGATGAACGGGTCGCCGTACTCGATCAGCGAGGACGAGACCTTGCTGATGGCCTGGGAGGTGGTCGAGCGGTCCGGGCAGCGTCATCTGCCGGTGGTCCGCGAGGACGGCTGCTGCGCCGGCCTGCTGGACCGCACAGAGCTGGCCGTCGCCTGCGCGGACCCCGCGGTGACGCTGTCCCGCCGGAGGGTGCGCGACCTCGTGCGCGGGCGCCGCACGGTCACGGTCCATCCCGAGGAGTCGACGCTCCGCGCGGCGGCCGTGATGACCGAGGAGGAAGTGGACGCGCTGCCGGTCACCGACCCGCACGGTCGACTGACCGGCCTGCTCACGGCGCAGCACTACGTGGCCGCCGCGGCCGGCCTGCACCGGCACACCGGGTCGGCGCAGGGGGCACCGCTCCGATGTGCACCGCTGCCCGGGCTGCCACCTCGTCGAAGGGAGCGGGAGCGCGGCATTCCCATTCCCTAGGGACTCGTCGGCTGCCCGGGGAGCGCTGAGGCGGGGCCTGGCAGGGGCGGGCCGGCCGTACCCGTGCAGTGGACCAGCCCGAAGTCCCAAGGGCCGAACGGCTCTGCTTTCGGGGCTGACAAGCCCCTGTACACACCGACCGCGCGCGACGATGATCAAGAGCATGGGGAGAAAGGAGAGCCGGGAGTGATTGCTGTTGTGGGGCACCCCGATCTGGCCGCGTCGACGCTCGCGCTGCTGGAGGAGGAACTGCGCTCCCGGCTGGCCGACTTCGCCCGGGCGGGACGAGTCGGACTGGTCCGCGCCGGGAAGGGGCTGCCGCTCGCGTTCGGGCGGGCCGCGCGCAAGGCCGGGCTGGCCCTGGTGACGGTGCTGCCGTCCTGCAACGGCGTACCCGCGTACGTCGCCGAGCCGGACCGCAAGGCGGCCGGGGAGCTGCTGTTGCTGTCACAGCAGGTACGGCTGGTGGAGTACGACCCAGATGACCGCACCTCGTGCATATCGACCCAGGAGGGGCTGCTGCGCTCGTGCGCACGGGTGCTGGCCGTGTGGGACGGGTCGCCGTCCAACGGCAGGGACGCGACGGCTCATCTGGTGGCCTACGCCCGCAGTCATGGCGTCGAGGTCGAGGTGCTCTGGCCGCAGGGGGCCGAACACGAGGCCCTTCGCGGAGAGCCGTCATGACCAGCCGGCCTCCTTCTTCCCCTCCTGTCGCCCGCATGGTCGAGCTGGGCCGGGAGGAGTCGCTCAGGCTGCTGGCGAGTGAGTCCATGGGTCGTGTCGGCTTCACCCACCAGGCACTGCCGGTGATCCGGCCGGTCAACCACCTCGTCACCGGCGACGGCGACGTCGTCATCCGTACGCATGCCGGGGCCGCCCTGCTGACCAGCGCGTCGGCGTCGGAGGTGGTGGTGTACGAGGCGGACCGGATCGACGAGGGCAGTCATACCGGCTGGAGCGTGATGGTCACCGGTACGGCGAGCCGCGTGACCGACCCGCCGACGCTCTCCCGCTACCACGCGGAACTCACGCCCTGGGTCAGCAGGGACATGGAGTACGTGGTGCGCATCAAGGCCGAGCTGGTCACCGGATACCGGCTGGTGCGTTGAGGCAGCAACGGGGTCCTGGCGTCAGAGGTTCTTGCCCGCGCAGGAGAGGTCGAAGCTCCCGAAGCCGCACCTCCTGCGATTTCTTGAGTCATCGCCCCCGGAAAACGTGCATGCGTACGGGATCTCGGCCGTGCCAGGATGGCGTCGGGAAGCGAGGTCTCGTGGACGAGTTGAGGCGATTCCGCCTGGCGCTGGTCGCGTGGGCGGCCGGCGGAGCGGAGGCGGGTGAGGCCGCCGCGGTGGCGCGGGAGCTGGCCGGCGGGGGTGTGCGCACGGTCGTGCTCGTCGAGGGGAGCAGTGATCAGGTCGCGCTCGAAGTGCTCGCCATGCGCTACGGCCGCGACCTCGGTGCAGAGGCCGTCGCGGTCGTACCGCTCGGAGGCGCGACGAACATCGGGCGTTTCCTGGACGTGTGCGGCCCTCCGGGGCTCGGCCTCCCGCTGGCCGGTCTCTACGACATCGGCGAGGAGCGGCATTTCCGGCGTCATCTTGAGCGGGTCGGGCTCGGGTCCGGTCTCACCCAGGCCAAGCTGGAGACACTCGGGTTCCATGTGTGCGTCGCCGACCTGGAGGACGAGCTGATCCGCGCTGTCGGGGCCGAGGGCGTGCAGCAGGTGATCGAGGCCCAGGGCGAGATGCGCCCCTTCCGCACCTTCCAGGGCCAGCCGGCACAGCGGGAACGGCCCGTGGAACACCAGCTGCGACGCTTCATGGGCACGCACAGCGGCCGCAAGGCGCTCTACGCGCAGGCGCTGGTCGCGCACCTGCACCTCGAGCGCGTTCCCCGGCCGTTGGAGCGCCTCCTCGCGCACGTCTGACACAGCCGGTGCCAAGGCCGTCGCCGTGTCAGAGGGGAGGGCTATCCTCTGGCGGGTCAACCGCGTTCCATCGGCAGGAGGTTTGAGGCCCTGATGACTGTGTCGTCTCGTGACTCGATGCTGGAACTACTCTCGGCCGACGGCCCGGATCCGGACCATGCCGAGGCCATGATGCTTTACGGCAGGCTGGTCGGAACGTGGGCCATCAGCAACCGATACCAGTTCCCCGATGGACAGTGGCGTACCGCAGCGGGCGAATGGCGTTTCGGCTGGGCCTTGGGCGGCCGGGTGGTGCAGGACGTGCTCTTTTGCCCGGAGTTCCATGATCGGTACCCCGGCACCACCATCCGCATGTACGACATCACGACCGGGCTGTGGCAGATTACGTGGATCTCACCGAAGCTTCCGTCGTACTTCTCTCAGATCGGCCGGCCTGACGGTGCCGGTGGGATGATCCAGGAGGGTACCGACTCGGAGGGCAGGCGCTCGCGGTGGACGTTCACCGACGTCACGCCGACCTCTTTCCGCTGGCAGGGGTTCAGCGCAGCCCCCGACGGCGAGTTCGAGTTGTTCCAGGAGATGCACGCGACGCGTGGGTAAATGTAATCGTCAAGAGTCGTAGATCAGTTCATTTCGCTCACTGTGAGAGGCCGACCAGGAGCCAGGGCCGACTCGACGAGTTTGAAGCAGCGCGTGAGCCGGCGCCCCCCGGGTGACCTTGGTGCGGAGCCGGACGGTGGCGAAGGCGGACCCGTTTCGCGTCGAGCCGTCGGCATTGACTACGGTGCAGAGTCCTGAGGGGGCCGCCCATGGCCCGTCCGGGCGCGACGGCGGGTCATGTGCCTATGCGTCACCGCAATGGTGAGAAACAACCCGAGGACGGCGGCGGAAGCGGTGACGGCCGCGAGCCAGCCCGCGGTGTCCTTGGGCCCTGTGGCCAGTCTGAAGGCCGCGGTGACCGTGGCGGCCGTCAGCCCGGTACCGACGAGGACGGCCACGACGTACCGGGTGCGGTCGGTGACGGGCGGGGGCTGGGCGTGGCCCAACTCGCCCCACTGGCAGGCGACTTCCAGCACCTCGTGCCGCCGTTGCACGGCCGCACGCATCCACAGGCCGGTCGTGACGAGTACGCCCGCGACGGCCGCGGCGCACGGTATCCACCACGCCTCGGCCAGGAGCAGCAGTACGGCGACGATCCCGGTCGTGCTCCAGCCGCTGACGCAGGCCGCCGCCGCGCTGCGGCGGGAGAGCAGGCGGTCCGCTCCCGCGCGCAGGTCGCAGAGGGCCGGCACGTACCAGACGCAGCCGGAAGCGGTCACCATCGCGGCGCCGAGGGCGAGAACTGCTTGCGCCACGGTCTACCTCGCTGCCTTTTCAAGGGCGGCGATCTCCGGGTGGTGCAGGTCGAGCGCCGGCGACTCGGAGCGGATGCGGGGGATCGAGACGAAGTTGTGGCGCGGGGGCGGGCAGGAGGTGGCCCATTCCAGGGAGCGGCCGTAGCCCCAGGGGTCGTCGGCCTTGACCGGCGTGCCGTACTTGGCGGTCTTCCAGACGTTGTAGAAGAACGGCAGGATCGACAGGCCGAGCAGGAACGACCCGATCGTGGAAAGGGTGTTGAGGGCGGTGAAACCGTCGGCGGCCAGGTAGTCGGCGTAGCGGCGGGGCATGCCCTCGGCGCCCAGCCAGTGCTGGACGAGGAAGGTGAGGTGGAAGCCCGCCGTCAGCGTCCAGAAGGTGATCTTGCCGAGGCGTTCGTCGAGCATCTTGCCGGTGAACTTCGGCCACCAGAAGTGGAATCCGGCGAACATCGCATACACGACCGTACCGAAGACCGTGTAGTGGAAGTGCGCGACGACGAAGTACGAGTCGGACAGGTGGAAGTCCATCGGTGGCGAGGCAAGGATCACGCCGGTGAGTCCGCCGAAGAGGAAGGTGATCAGGAAGCCGGTCGTCCACAGCATCGGCGTCTCGAAGGACAGGCTGCCCTTCCACATCGTGCCGATCCAGTTGAAGAACTTCACGCCCGTCGGCACCGCGATCAGGAACGTCATGAAGGAGAAGAAGGGGAGCAACACCCCACCGGTGACGTACATGTGATGGGCCCACACGGTCACGGACAGGCCCGCGATGGCGATGGTCGCGCCGATCAGGCCCTTGTAGCCGAACATCGGCTTCCGGGAGAAGACCGGGATGACCTCGGAGACGATCCCGAAGAACGGCAGCGCCAGGATGTACACCTCCGGATGGCCGAAGAACCAGAACAGGTGCTGCCACAGCAGCGCCCCGCCGCTGGCCGCGTCGAAGACGTGGCTGCCGAACTTGCGGTCGCACTCCAGCGCGAACAGGGCGGCGGCGAGCACCGGGAAGACGATCAGGACCAGTACCGCGGTCAGCAGTACGTTCCAGGTGAAGATGGGCATCCGGAACATGGTCATGCCCGGGGCGCGCATGCAGATGATGGTGGCGATGAAGTTGACCGCGCCGGCGATCGAACCGAAGCCGGACAGGGCCACGCCCATGATCCACAGGTCGGCGCCGAGGCCCGGCGAGTGGACGGCGTCGGACAGCGGTGCGTACAGGAACCATCCGAAGTCGGCCGCCCCGCCGGGTGTCAGGAAGCCGAACGCCGCGATCGAAGACCCGAAGAGGAACAGCCAATAGGCGAGCATGTTCAACCGGGGGAAGGCCACATCCGGGGCGCCGATCTGCAGCGGCGTGATCCAGTTGGCGAAGCCGGTGAACAGGGGCATGGCGAACATCAGCAGCATGATCGAGCCGTGCATGGTGAACGCCTGGTTGAACTGCTCGTTCGACATGATCTGCAGTCCGGGACGGGCGAGTTCGGCACGCATGAGCAGTGCCATGACGCCACCGATGATGAAGAACGCGAACGCGGTGACCAGGTACATCGTCCCGATCTTCTTGTGGTCGGTGGTCGTCAGCCACTCTGCCCACGACGGTCTGCCCGTCGTTCGCTCCGCCGGTCCGGCCGCTTCCCCGGCCCCGGGGACCACGGCCTTCGGCCTCTCGGTCCCGACCTGCTGTATCTGTGCCTCGTCCACCGGACGGTGTCCTTCCCATCTGCTCATGTTGCTGACGGGCCGGGAAGCGCCGTCAACGGGGGACATGGACTTGGCTCTTCCCGGCCGCCGCCACATGATCGTCGGACGGGCCCCTGGTCCCGATAGGGTCGAACGGCCCCGGCCACGGCCGCAGCTGGGGTCCAACGGCCCCTCTTCCCGCTGCTGAGCACTGACCGGTGGAGGAATGGCCGTCACCGTTGCACGACCAACTCGGGCCGGCACTGGCGCCGCAGCCGCGCACGCGGTGCGGCAACCGTGGCGGCGTTCCCTCTTTCGGCCGCGCTGTGGCGCGTCCGCGTGCAGGGCCGGTGGCCTGCGCCGTTTGATTGCCATCGGTGCGGGTGTCCCGCATTTCTCCGCCTGTTTCGCGTGCCGGACACGGGCCGCCGCCGCGTGTCCCTGCAAGCCGAAGGAGTCCTGGATCATGCCGTACTGCACGACCCGCGATGGCGTCGAGATCTTCTACAGGGACTGGGGTAACGGCCGTCCGGTCGTCTTCATCCATGGCTGGCCGCTCAATGGCGACGCCTGGCAGGACCAGCTCAAGGCCGTGGCCGACAGCGGCTTCAGGGGCATCGCGCACGACCGGCGCGGGCACGGACGGTCGACGCCGGTCTATGACGGCTACGACTTCGACACCTTCGCCGACGACCTGAACGACGTCATCACCAGCCTGGACTTGCGTGATGTGACCCTGGTCGGCCATTCCATGGGCGGTGGCGAGCTGGCCCGTTACATCGGTCGCCACGGCACCTCGCGAATCCGCTCCGCAGTCCTCCTCTCGGCCATCGTGCCGCTGATGATCCAGGAACCGGACAATCCCGGGGGCGTCCCGGGCAGCGTGTTCGACGACATGAAGGCCGGCATCCTCAGGGAGCGTTCGCAGTTCTGGAAGGACACCGCGGAAGGGTTCTTCGGCGCCAACCGGGCCGGCAGCAAGGCGACCCAGGGCAACAAGGACGCGTTCTGGTACATGGCCATGGCCCAGACGATCGAGGGCGGTGTCGACTGCGTCGACGCCTTTGGATACACGGACTTCCACGAGGACCTGAAGAAGTTCGACGTCCCGACCCTGATCGTGCACGGCGACGACGACCAGGTCGTGCCGATCGACGCCACCGGACGCAGGGCCGCCACGCTCATCCCCGGCGCCACCCTGAAGGTCTACGAGGGAGGCTCGCACGGCATCGCGATGGTGCCGGGCGACAAGGAGAGGTTCAACGAGGACCTGGTGGAGTTCCTCAGGAGCTGATCCTCCGGCCCGCCTTCCGTCACGCGGCGGACAGACTCCACGCCCCGGCCGAGCGCACCTGGTAGTAGCCGCGCCCCGGCCACTGGAACGTATGCTCCCCGGCGCGGCCCTCGGCCACCGTCACCCAGTAGGCGAGGCGGTCGTCCAGAGCCTCCAACTGGACCAGGCTTGGGCCCGGTTCCCCTCGGTGTGCACGACATCGGACCCGGTGCCGTTGATCTCCTCGTGGAAGCGCGGGACTTCTCGCAGCGGTGCCGCAGTCGCCGTCCACGCCTCCCGGTCACCGGCGGCAAACACTCGGAAGACGTTGCCAGCTGATGCATCTGCTCGCCGCTGCCTTCCGCCCCGCTGACCTGCGGTTGGGCGGCACGCATCGGCGTCGTCGTGCGAGGCTTGGCCGCGCGTGGCTGTGCGCGGAGGCTGCGACCCGGGCCTGGCTGCGGAGTGATGGGGCCCGGCCTATCCGCCAGGCGGACCGCGTCCGCGGCACACACAGCGACGTTGCGGGCGACACCCCCGCGAGGCGCCCAGCTGACTTCCCGTACGGCCCGCCCGTGCCGGGCGTCGAAAAAGCACAGCTGCATGCGCTCCGGCAGCGGTCGGCCGGCGAGCAGTGCATCCAGGCAGGCCAGCGCGTGCCTGCCCTGGTCCAGCGTGCGCAGGACACCGAGTGCGTCCGCTCGGGTCCGGTCGTTGGCGAAGTCCCGTTTAGCCTGCTCGTATGCGTCGAGGGCACGCTCCAGCTCGGCCCGCATCTCATCGGTGGCGCCGGGCTGGCCGGGGCTGAAGGAATGGGCGTCCAGAGCCTCACCGAAAGCGGTGATCTCGGCCTCGATTTCGGCGAGCGCCGACTCGTCGCGTCCGCGCCCGCGCCACGGCCACAGCCGGCGGAGCCCCCCGAACGTCGGTTCCGGGCATGCTGGCCGGGACCTCCTGGGCGAGCGTCAGAACCAGCTGGGCGATCAGAGCCTCACCCGGAACGGTGGTGTACCGGCGTTCAGCAGCCTCGACTGCCTTCCTGGCGAGCCCCTCTGGACTCCGACGCCACGGGTGCGCAACCAACGGGTCCCAGCATGCCCCAGGGGCCCATGCCGCCGACGGGGCGAGCGATGGGCCCTGGACGCCACCGGGGGTTTCAAGGCGTCAGAGCATAAGCAGTAGCCGCGTGTTCGGGACGAGCTTGCGGTTCACGCTGGTGCTCTGCACGAAGATCGTGAAGTCGTCGTTGTGGTCCGGCTTGACGCGAACTTCCACGTCCGGCAGGCCGAGTAGGGCCCGGGCCTCGGGCCCCGTGTACACCCGGTCCGTCTTCTTCTCCAGCACCGCAATCTGCTTCCGCGCCTGGATCTTCTCCGACTTGCTCAGCTGGTAGAACGCACCACCGGTGCGGTAGGTGTGCCCGCTTTCGATGACCCAGTCCCGGATCGCCGCGTCACGAGCCACCGGTATCAGCTCGTACTGTGACGGATTCACCGGGGTGAGGCCGGCCGCCTTGATGGTGTCCTTGTTGACCGCCTCAGCGCCCACGGAGAACACCGCACGCGATCCCCGGATGCCCTGGGTTCGACCCACCATGAATTTCTCGGTGGCCTGCTGGATAACCTGCCCGGCCTCCTCCAGCCCCTGTGTACTCGTGGCGTCCCAGATGGCTATGTTGTCCTTCGGGAAGCCGCACTGCATGGCCTCCCGCTTGCCCATCTGGTCAGGCACCAGGACGGCCAGCGTCCAGTTGTCCTGCTGCGTCTCGATCATCTCGGCCACAGCCTCGACCAGTTCACGCGGATCCCTGGCAGGGGCATCCGGGCAGCGATGACTTGCGTTCTCCTGCCCGTCGGTGAGTACGAACGTCAGGAAGCTGTGGTCGCCGTACAGTTGAGCCGTCTGGGCCAGCTCCCGCTGTGACTTCAGTGAGGCCGCCAGCAGAGCCGTCATTCCACCGACCCGGTACAGCTGCTTCAGCGAAGGCATCCGCAGCACGTCCTTGTCGTAAATGACGCACTCCACCTTGTCTGCGAAGACGTACACCGTGACGCGGGTTTCCTGGTCCAGTTCCCGCGATCGGCGGGCAAGATAGGCAATCTGCTGGTCGGCGACATCGACGACCTTGCGGCTCAGATGCGACATGGACGAACTGGCATCCAGCACAAGAGCAACGTGATTGATGTAGTTCTGGCTTCCGGACATGACAGCTCCCCCTCGTTCCGACCTGATGCTCCTACCGTCTCACCCACCACTGACAATCGATCTTGGCCGTTCGGGGATCGTCGGAAGAACCTTCTCGGCGATGTCGAGGAGAACGCTGTCGCCCGGGAGGGCTCCGGACTTGCTCCACACGGTGATGTCGTAGTAGCCGCCCCGGTCCTTCCGGTCGAGGGCCACGGACAGCGTCCTGGCCAGGGGACCTTGTTCGACCGGTCCGCCGGATCCGCCACTCCCTAGATTGATCTCGAACTTCATGGTGTGGTCCGAGGAGAAGACCGCGGGCCGGCCGAGGACCGTCAGCGTCTTGACGTCCTTCTCGCCCTCGTCACCCGCGATCTTCATCAGCTTCACGTACTGGGCAGTCGACAGCTCGTTGTATGTGGCCGAGAGGTTCACGGTGTAGGTGTCGAACGCGACCTCGGCCTCCGGCTCGGCGACCTTCCCATCAGTCAGGGCAGCGGTGCCGCTGGTGCCGGAAGCCGTGGTCGCGGTCTCTCCGGGCGTTCCAAGGAGCCGGGCCAGGTCGGGTCTGTTGAGCGCCTTGCACAGCTCGTCACCGGTCACAGGCCGTGGCGTCTTCTTGTAGGCCTTCGGCAGCTCATCGTGTTCCTCGACCGAACATGCCGCGGGCTGCGATGTGCTGTCGTCGGACGGGAGCACGTGTGGGGCCACCCACAGCGCGGCCCCGATTGCCCCGAACACGGCCACGGCCGCGACGGCCTGGCCCCACGCGTTGGGCTCCTTCTCCGGAGTGCCCGGGCCGGGACGCAGCCCAGTTCCGGCCTGGGCCTGAGCCTGGACTTGGGCCTGAGCGGCAGCATCGACCACCACCCCGTCTGCGGAAGCCGCCGGACCAGGGTTCCGGCGTGCGCGCAGCGCCCGAACCACCGCGTGGACGCGTATCGCGGTGAACACGAGGAACACCACACCGAGACCGGCCGCGACCAGGTCGTGATCGTGGACGGCGAGATACATGATGCGCAGGCCGAGAACGGACCCCAGCACGATGAGCAGGGGCTCGCGGACCCAGAAGGGCAGGAGACGGAGGAGGAAACCGAGCATCCGGCGATCTCACCAGGTCACAGCCATGTTCGCCATGGTGGAAGCCACAATTCCGGGAAGGTGTGCCCTGCTCCCACCGCCACCATGCCGGAGCGCCCTGGCGCGGCTACGACCCGTCCGCGTGGACCGCGTAGACGTACCGCTTGCCGGCGTACTCGCTGAGGTTCCAGATGACGGACTCGGTGTAGGCCCAGCCGGACGCGCCGCTGCTGTGGTAGCTGAGATCCTCGCAGCCGATGGCCAGGTCACAGACGTTGGTCGCGGTCGAGTCGCCCGAATTGAAGGTGCGCAGCGAACCCTTCGTGGACGGACCGGCGCTCGTCGCGAGGTAGTGCTTGCTGTTGCGCGACACCACTCCTTGGATCTTCTGCTGGGCGACGGTGACGGCTTCGGACGCGGTGAGAGAGGCGACCTGCCGGTCGGTGTAGTCGAGGTTCCAGCGGACCACCTTGGGTGTGGTCGTACCGGGGCCCGTGCCGTTGAAGGTGCCGTCCGTGTAGTCGACGGTCCCGGACAGGGAGTACTCGCTCACCACCAGGCTGTCGGGGGTGCTGGCCCGGTCGAGCCCGATCGTGGTGTAGCGCAGGTACGTCCCCGCGTTGTCGTAGGCGTGGCTCTGCGGCAGGACGTACTGGTACCCGTAGCCGTAGTAGGACCCGTCGGTGTGCAGACCGCACACCTCCGTCTCCGTGGTGGCGACCTTGAAGAGGGTGTTCAGGTCGAACACCCTCAACCCCTTGTAGGTGTCGACGACATAGAGCAGGTTGCCGTACCACATGATGCCGCCGGCGTGCTTGCGGATGGGGTTGAAGGAGTACTCCCCGGTGCCGGTCTTGACCGGCTCGACCAGAAGGGCGTGCCGGTACGTCGGTGAGGTGGAGGTGGTGTAGTCGACGAGCGTCAGCCGCAGGCCCTTGTCGAGCGCGTAGTTGTCGACGCCGTCGCCGTCGGGGTCCGTCTCGAAGTACCAGGAGACGAGGACGACCCTGTTGTTGCCGCCTGCCGGGTATACCCCGTTGCCGTAGGCGTCGGCACTGGTCGTGACGCCTTGCGGGATCCAGTAGTCGACCGCCTGGTCGCCACTGTCCCAGGCGAATCCGGTCGCGAACGCCTCGACGGTGCTGGGGGCGCTCGTGAGGTGGGTGGCGCTGCGGTTGGTGTCGGCGATGACGGTCGTCGCGTCCACCTTGGTCAGCCTGGTCGCCAGACCGGCGGCCAGATCGGCGAACTCGCCGTAACCGTTGGAGGTTCGGCTGGTGAGGCTGAACTGTCCCGCCTCGATGGTGGCAGCCTCCGCGACAGCGGGGGCCAGCAGGCTGCTGGTGGCTGCGACGAACGGGGCGGCGGTCAGCCCCTTGAGGATCGTTCTCCGAGTCGTGGTCATGAGGCGGAAAACTATGCACACTTGATCACGCAGCACAACCCGGGGGAGCCCACACACACGTCAACGGGCCCCCGGCGGCAAGCGCCGGGGGCCCGTTCAGCGGTGGTCCGCCTGGGCCGTCGCGTCAGGGATTGACGATCGGCAGGACCGGGCTCTGCAATCCGGCCATGGACCAGCGTTGGGCGACGGTGCCGTTGCAGTCCCACAGCTGCGGGCGGGCCTGGACCGCGGCGTCGGCCCAGGGGATGTCGAGGCACCGACCGGAGACCGGGTTGATGATGCTGCCGTCGGCACGCGGCAACCACTGCTGGTTGGCGCCCTGGTTGCAGTACCACATGCCGACCGAGGTCCCGTTGGCGGTCCCGGCGCCGGAGGCGTCGAGGCAACGGCCGCCCGCCGTGATCGTGCCGTCCGCGTTCACCGAGAACTTCTGGGCGTCCGTCTTGTTGCAGGGCCACAGTTGAACGCCCTGGCTCGCGTCGCCGCCCGGCAGGTCGAGGCAGCGGTCCTGGGCCGCGTACTGGATCTCGCCGGTCGCGGTTGCGGCCACGGCGCCCGTGTACACGGCCAGGTTGCTGACGCTGCCCTTGAGCAGGCCCACATCGGTACCCGTGGTGCGGCCCTGGTACCGGTAGCGGCCGATGACGACTCCGCCCGTGACGGCCGGGGTGTTGGCGGCGGAGTGGTAACCGGTGGAGGCCAGACGCCCGTTCACGTACAGGTTCATCTGCCCGGTCCCGGCCGAGTAGCTGGCGGTCAGCTGGGTCCAGACGCCCGGCTGGAACGTGTTGGCCGGACTGTCCGCGTACGTGTAGTCGTACGACCAGGTGTCGTCGTCGGCCCGGCCGATGGCGAACCGCCAGCCGCCCGTCTCGCCGTACAGCGACCAGGAGCTGGCCCGCGTGTTGTCCTGGCTGGCCACGACGGCACCGCTGTTGTCCACCTTGGCCCAGACGCTGACGGTGAAGCTGCCGTGTGGATCGGCCGCCGGCTTGCCGGTGGTGATGGTCCCGGTGCCGTCGAACGCGGCGACCTGGGTGGCGCGGCCGTCGACCGTGTCCTTGACGAAGGAGACACCCGTCGCGTCGGCCGTGCCGTTCTGCTCGGCCGGGTTGGCGGTGGCGTCGTCGTACAGGCGCCAGTGGGCGGCGGGGGCCTGCGTGCTGCCCCGGTAGTGGTCGCCGCCGAAGCCGGTGACCATGCCGTTCGTGGTGCTCGCCGGCCAGACGTGGATACTGCCGTCGTCAGCGACCGCCCAGAAGTCGGGGACGCCGTCCCCGGTCAGGTCGCCGTCCGAGCCGATGGGCTGGGTGGTGGTGATGCCCCAGCCGATGCGCGTGGCGGGGCTGGCGGTGACGCCGGTGACGGTCGGCAAGCCGTCGCGTACGTCTGTGGTGAGGCGGTACTGGTAGATGTCGCCGGCCTCGCGGCCGTTGCCGGCGGTGCGCACCCGGACCCACAGCGCGGGTGCGGTGGGGGTGGTGGCGTCGACGGCGAGGGTGTTGCCGGGAACCATCAGGTCCACCCCGTTCCAGCCGCCCTGGGCGACCAGGTTCGGCGCGGCCAGGGTGCCGTTCGTGTTGGTGGGGTAGTACCAGAGATTGTCCGACTCGACGGCGAGGATGCCCGTGGCACCCGTGACGTCACGGTTCGGTGTGCGGGTGTCCGTGACCGAGCCGATCGGGGTGATCTGGCTGGTGTACTGCCAGGCGTCGCCGGTCCCGAGGTGGAAGCCGGGGCAGGACGCCGTGCCGCCCACGCAGTTGGTCCGGCTCAGCTTGGTCTTCAGACCGAGGTCGAAGCGGCCCGGGTCCGAGAGGCGGTTGGCGTAGTAGTGCAGGGTCTTGCCGCCGGTGCCGTCGGGGCCGTCGCGGTGCACGAACAGGTCGTCGGTGTTCAGGCCGGGGTCGCGCGAGCCGCGGTGGCTCACCCGGTAGTCCTTCCAGGTTTTGCCCGTCTCCGGGGCCTGCCCGGCGGGGGCGGCGATGCCGGTGGCGGGGACGCTGGGGTTGCCCGGCTCGGTGGCGCGGCCGTGCGTCACCAGGTTGCCGGCGGCGTCCGGGATCAGCAGGTCGGGGCGGGCATCACCGGTGGTGTCGCCGAAGGCGACCTCGCCGTCCGTCCACGGTACGTAGAAGGAGTACGAGGCGGTCTGCGACTGGTTTCCGGCCTCGTCGAAGGCCTTCGCATAGACGGTGTTGGTGCCCCAGTGAGTGGGCTTCACGTTGATGGCCGAGAGGTTCAGCGGGGAGCCGCAGGTCTGCTCGTACGTCGCGAACTGCGCGTCGAAGCTCCAGCGGACGCAAGCCAGTCCGGAGGCCAGCTTGCCCGAGGGGTTCGGGTCCTGGGCCTTGATGGGGATGCTGCCCTGCTGGCCGACCCTGAGGTTGGTCACCTGGCCGTTGCCCGAGGGCGGGAACTGGGTGTTGGGGTCCGTGAAGTCCCCGAACGCGAACACAGGCGGGGTGAGGTCGACCGCGAAGTGGCAGGGCTCGCTGCCGGGTCCGCGCAGCAGTCCGTCGTCCCCTTGCGCCCACCAGCCGTAGTAGTGGCCGTCCTGGAGCGTGCCGTAGGGGAGGGTGTACGAGGCGTCCTGGCCATTGCCGACGAAGCCGGACCAGTTCTCGTGGACCACGTTGCCGCCGGTGGAGTTGTCCCACAGCCTGATGTACTCGGTGAGCTGGCCCTGGTTGGGGCTGCTGACCCGGGAGGTGAGGGTGGCCCGGGTGTCGGTGATCCAGCCGTAGGAGCCGATCGGGGCGTCCCAGCAGGAGTCGCCGCCGGCGGCGGTGACCCGGCGCGGGGTCGGTGTGGCGCGCGTGTTGTCGGGCCTGTTGGGCGGGAAGTCGTACTGCGTGGAGAGCGTGGCGTCGTACGAGAAGCGCTTGAAGGCCATCTTGTCACCGCTGCCCTCGCGGCCGACCAGGGCGAAGGCCAGCGGGGTGCCGGTGTCGCCGAGGGCGTTGCGCATGGGCGCCGTGATGTTGAAGTCGACGGGGATGTCCGCGTAGCACGCCTGCTGGGTGCCGTTGCCGGGGATGTCCTTGCCGTCGACCCATTCGTACGTGCGGTGGTTGTCCCAGTTGATGCCGCCGTCGAAGGCTCCCGCACGGTAGAGCTGCACGGGGTACTTCGTGGTGCAGGACCAGTCGGAGGAGATGTACTGCGCCACCCGCAGGTTGGCGTACTCGACGTGCGCGCCCGCGTACCCGTTGAGGTTGAACTCGTAGAGGCCGCGCTCGATGCCCGTCTGGGCCTCCCAGCCCTGGAAGCCGACGCCGGGGCGGTCCCGGTCGGTGCTGCCGGTCCGGTCGTAGTTGCCCGTGGTCGGGTGCGCCGACATCACCCAGGCGTGGTGGCTCTTGCCGCGCGAGTCGTTGGACCAGGTGGGGTCGACGTACACGGGATAGACCGTGTTCTTCGCGTCGAGGAGCGCGGTGTCCGGGGTGAGCGTGACGGTGCCGGAGCGGCGCTGTCCCGGAGCGCCCGCCCTGGTGACCGCGCCCTTGGCGCGTACCGCCATGTCCGCGCTGCTCGCGTCGCCCGCCGGGCCCTCGGCCGTGCTGAGCCACGCCGGGGTCCGGCCCGGGGACTTGGGTCCTGCGGCGGCGACTCCCTTGGTGGGGCGGCGCTCGCCGGTGTACGCGTGGCGCGAGCCGGCAGGGGCCGAGGCGGACCACATCCTCGGCGTGGGCGCGGAGAACACGGTCTGCCTGCCCGCGCGGGCCCGCAGAGCGCCGGTCTTGTCCGCGGTCAGCGCGACGCCCTTGGTGCTGGTCGGGAAGGTGAGCGTGCGGACGGCCGGATTGGCGGCGGCGGTGCGGGACTTGAGGACGACGACGGTGGTGAAGCCGCCGGTCTTGGTGGCGGTCACGCGCAGGTCGGTGTCCTTGGCCACCGAGTGGAAGACGGCGCTGTTGCCTTCGATGACCGGCGCGGGCAGGGCTCCGGGGAAGGGTGAGCCGACGGACAGCTGCTTGCCGTCCTTCGTCGTCATCGTCGCCAGTGGCCCGCTGCCGCCGCCGGAGACGACCATGCTGTCGAGGGCGGCGGCCGGGGCGTACGTGCCGTCCTTCCGGCGGGTCAGCCGGTCGTCGGGGGCGCGCCAGGCGCCGTTTTTGCGCACCCGCTGGACCTCGGTGTGCTGCACGGTGCGCAGCTTGCCGGCCGGCGTGACGACGGTGGTGCTGAACTCGTCGGTCAGCGTGGGGACCGGGACGTCCTTACCGGTGCGTTCGGCCTTGTCGGCGGCGCGCGTGAGCGCGCTCGCGGGGCGCTTGCGCGGATCGCCGGCGTCCTTCCCCGCGGCCCGGGTGTTTTTGGCGTCGCCCGCCCGGATCGCGGCGGCCACGTCGACCGGCTTGCCGCTCGTCGGCGGTGCCGCCGCCGCGATGGCGGGCGTCAGGGACAGGCCGAGCGCGACGACGAGCAGCGGCGTGAGCGAGCGGGCTCTGTGCCGGCCACGGGGCCGTGGGGCGGCACCCGATCTGTGACGGGACCAGGGTCCCGGTGCGCCTGAGAACAACGAATACCCCCGTGAAGAAAGCGTGTTGAAGTTATGATCGATTCGAACGGGGGCACTCTTCCAGCCGTTTTCCCGATCGGTCAACGTCACCACGCAAGGCATGTTCACCTCGCCCCGGCACCGGGGTCGTCGCCATCAGGTCGCAGCGCATCGGGGACTTGGCTGTCGGATGGACGTGAGGTTTCCTGCGCGGTGCTGCTCCACTGCTTCCTGCTGAATGCCCTGCAACGCACGGAAGTGGGCCGTGCGTACAGCCTCGAACCCAACGGGGGGTTTTGTGTCTGTCAGATCTGGGGCCGGTTTCGCGCGCTCTGCCGCGCGAAGACTGGCCGTGTCGCTCACCCTGGCGCTGACCGCGTCCCTGCTTGCCCCGTCCCTGGTGCAGGCGGAGGCCGCGTCCGGGCCGGACTTCGACCGGGTGTGGTCACCACCCGGGACCAAGCTGCCCAAGACCGCGTCGATTGCGGCACGGGCCGCCAAGAAGCCCGGCGCGCCCCGCCCGCACTATCCGGTTCCCTCTCGGACCCCGAGGCCGCCCCGGCCCCGGGCGAAGGAGGCCGCGGCCACCGTCAGGCTCTCCGCCGCCACTTCCGCGGCCGGCCTCAAGGCGGGTGCGCTGCCCGTGTGGCTGGCGCCTTCAAAGGGCGCAGAACGGTCCGGCATCGGACCGGTGACGATCACCAGGGCCGGCGAGAAGGCCGCCCGGGCCGCCGGTGTCGACGGGGCGCTGTTCACCCTCCGCTCCACCGCCTCCCAGTCGGCCGCCCCGGCTCCGCACGGCACCGCGGCGAAGCTCCGCGTCTCGTTCGACCCGGCCGCCCTCGACGCGGCGACCGGCGGGGAGTTCGCGGGCCGCGGCCGGCTGGTCCGGCTGCCCGCGTGCGCCCTCACCACCCCGAAGCTGGCCTCCTGCCAGGTCCGTACCCCCGTACCGCTGCGGTACGACAAGCACACGAAGCGGCTCACGGCCGCGGTCTCCCTCGCCCCCGCCCCCGCGTCCCCCGCCCAGGCCCGGCCGGCCGGCGGTACGGTGGCCGCGCGAGCGCTGCTGCTCGCGGCCGAGGACGGCCCCTCCGGCGGCGGCGGCTCGTACACCGCGACCGCCCTCACGCCCTCCTCCGGCTGGTCGGCCGGCGGCGCGTCGGGCGCCTTCACCTATAGCTATCCCGTTCAGGTCCCGCCCTCGCTCGGCGGCCCGGCCCCGCAGGTGGCCCTGGGCTACGACTCCTCGTCCGTGGACGGCAAGACCTCCGCGACCAACACGCAGGCCTCCTGGATCGGCGACGGCTGGGACTACAACCCCGGCTTCATCGAACGCGTGTACAAGCCCTGTGACAAGGCGGGCATCAAGGGCTCGGGCGACCAGTGCTGGGCCGGTTTCAACGCCGTCCTCTCCCTCGGATCGCACAGCGGCGTCCTGGTCCGCGACAAGGGGGCGGGCTCGGCCTCGGCCACGACCGACGCGGCCACCGGCGTGTGGCGGCTGAAGAACGACGACGGCACGAAGGTCGAGTTCGGCTCCGGCGCCCAGAACGGCGCCCGCGACGGCGCGTACGCCAAGCTCACCGACAGCGGCGGCACCACGTACTACTTCGGCATCAACCATCTGCCCGGCGGCGACGGCTCCGACCCGGCGGCCAACTCGGTCTCCACGGTGCCCGTGTACACGCCGAACAGCGGCGACCCCTGCTACGACCCGGCCAAGGGCAACGCGTCCTGGTGCCAGATGTGGCAGCGTCTCTCGCTGGACTACGTCGTCGACGCGCACGGCAACCTGACGACGTTCCGCTGGGCGCCCGAGACCAACTACTACCAGCGTGGCATGGTCCAGAGCGGCGGCACGGGCACCCGTACCGCCTACACCCGGGCCACCACCCCGACACAGATCGCCTACGGGCAGCGGCTGGACGCACAGGTGGCCGCCAAGGGCGCCCTCGCGCCCGCCGCCCGTGTGACCTTCACGACGGCCGAGCGCTGCGAGACGCCCGCCACCGGCTGCGACCCGGCCACCCGCACGGTGGCCAACAAGTCCAACTGGCCCGACATACCGGTCGACCAGGAGTGCACCGCCTCCGGAACGTGCACCAACTACGCGCCGACCTACTTCACCACCAAGCGACTCGCCTCGATCGCGACACAGGTCCGCGTCGGCAACGCCTGGCAGGACGTCGACACGTACACGCTGTCCCACTCCTTCCCCAACCCCGCCGACAGCACCAGCCAGAAGGCGCTGTGGCTCGACTCGGTGCTGCGCACCGGCAAGGCCGGCGGGTCCCTGAGCACCCCGGCCGTCACCTTCACCCCGGTCATGCTGCCCAACCGGGTCGACGGCACCGACCTGGTCCCGGCGCCGCCGCGGATCAACCGCCCGCGCATCCAGCAGATCCGCAACGAGACCGGCGCGGTCGTCAACGTCGACTACGAACTCCCCGGCTGCTCGCGGCTGAACCATGTGATGCCGCCGGCCGAGGACGACAACACCATGTCCTGCTACCCGGTGCGCTGGACCGTGCCCGGCTCGGTGGCCGGTTCCGATCCGGTCCTGGACTGGTTCAACCACTACCGGGTCGCGTCCCTGACGGAGAACGACCCGGTCACCGGCGCCCCGGCGAAGATCACCCGCTATGCCTACGGCCCCGCGGCCTGGCACCGCGACGACAGCGAGTTCACCGACGCCAAGGCCCGTACCTGGGGCGAGTTCCGCGGCTTCGCCACGGTGACCACCACCACCGGCAGCGGCAACGACGGACCCCGGTCGCAGGTGCGCACCACCTACCGGCAGGGCATGCAGGGCGACATCCGCAAGAGCGGCGCCATCCGTGACGTGCCGCAGCTGACGGACGCCCTCGGCCGCAAGAGCGACGACGCGGACTGGCTCGCCGGACAGGTCCTGCAGCAGGAGACGTACGACGAGGCCGGCGGCACCGTCGTCGCCCGGACCGTCAACTCCTCCAGCGGCGAGGTGGACACCGCCACCCACCCGCGCGGCGGCGGCCTGCCCGACCTGGTCGCCCGCTACACGTCCACCACGGCGACCGTCACCCGTCAGGAGAAGAAGGCCGACGACACCTGGCAGACCAGCTCCACCACGACGACCACCGACCCGGCCCGGGGCAACCGGATCGTCACCTCCCTGGACCGGGCCGACGGGCTGCCCGACATCTGCACCCGCACCGAGTACGCCACCGGAGGCGAGCCCCAGCGCACGCAACTGGAGTCCGAGCGCCTGGTGGTCTCCGGCACCGACGCCTGCACGGCGGCCGCCGGCTCCAACAACACCGTGGAGCGGGTCCGCACGTACTACGACGGCAAGCCGTACGGGCAGGCCGGCGTGCCCGGCGACCCCACCCGGACCGAGGTGATCGACAGCTACGCGGCCGACGGCACGCCGAAGTTCGTCACGACCCGTGCCACCGGCTACGACGCCTACGGCCGTACGGTGTCGGTCACCGACCCGGGCTCCAAGGACGACCAGCACCCCGATGGCGCGACCGTCACGACCGCCTACTCCGCCGCTGCGACGGGCGAACTGCCCGACACGGTCACGGTGTCGGCTCCCGTGCCCGGTGCGCCCGCCACCGAGCACTGGGACACCGTCACCGTCACCGACCCGCGGCGCGGCCTGCCGCTGCGGACCACCGACGCCAACCTCAAGACGACCTCCCAGACCTATGACGCCCTCGGCCGCCTCACGGCCGTGTGGCTGCCCGGACGAGCCCAGGACCCGGCCACCCCGGCCAACCTGACCTTCGCCTACCGGGTGTCCAACCAGGCCGGAGTGCCGT